>JAZDOW010000170.1:0-53171 GCA_043798185.1 Pseudomonadota bacterium
CGATCAACGCCCTTGAAGTCCACGGACTGGATAAATGTCCGGATCACGGCCTCCGTGGATTTAAGCGCTACATTGCCATGGCGGTGGTGGCGCGTAACATACAGCGTCTGGGAGCAATATTGCGTCAACAGGAACAAGAGGCTGCTGAACGAAAACGCGGATCTTACAAGAAAGCGGCCTGATAAGAAAGGAGCTGGATCCAGCTGAAAGGTGTCGATGGCTGAGCTATGCCAAGTCATCGCAATACATGAGAATTATTATTGTTTTGAAAGCCAGAAAAATCCAAAATTAGCTGCCGGAGAAAAACCTTGCACATTAAAGGTGTCTGCGATGGCAGGAGTTTTTGAAAATTAGGGGTTTTCTGCCAGGCACTACATAGTATTTTCATTTTGAATTTATTGTTCATTTTTACAGGTTTTGCTTATTGTTTCCTGCTTGTGTTTTTTAAAACCTCTACGCTCCTCAAATGGATAATTAATACGTTCCCTCTTTTGGGATCCGGTGAATAACAATGATTGAAAAGAAACTTCGAATTGAAAAAATTGGTGGAACCACCATGTCCCGTTTCGGCGAGGTGCTGCATAACGTCATCCTCAAGGATAAGAATGATATTTTCAACAGAATCTATGTTGTTTCCGCTTATTCAGGCGTAACCAACGAACTTTTGGAGCATAAGAAGACCGGCCAACCCGGTATCTACCAGAGCTTCGAGCAGAATGAAGAGTATGAACCGGCAATGCACAGCCTGCAAAACAGGCTCTGTGAACTGAACCGCAGCTTCGAGGGTATTGGCCTTGAAGTGAAAGTTGCCGACCAGTTTATCTGCGAACGTATAACCTTTGCTGTCAACATCCTGAAAAGCATGGACAACGTCATTTCATCCGGCTATGTCAATCGCAACGAAGTGCTTCTCGCCGCAAGAGAACTTCTTGCCTCCATCGGTGAAATGCACAGCGCCTTCAATAGCGCTAATATCCTGCGAAATCTTGGATACGATGCCACCTACGTCGATCTGAGCGGCTGGCAGGACCGACGGGAGCGAACCATTGATGCACGAATTCGCCATACTTTTGCAAGCCTTGACCCATCTAAAACCATTTGCATTGCCACCGGTTATACAAAAGGCACGGAAGGCATTATGCGCGAATTCGACCGAGGCTACTCAGAAGTCACCTTCTCAAAGATAGCCGTCTTACTCAATGCCAGTGAAGCGGTTATCCATAAAGAATATCACCTCTGTTCCGGCGATCCGGTGATAATCGGTGAGAATAGGGTTCACCCTGTTTGCAATACCAACTTTGATGTCGCCGACCAACTCGCTGATGTGGGCATGGAAGCCATACACCCAAAAGCTTCGAAGCCGCTGGAGATTTCCGGTATCTCCATCAGAGTGATGAATGCCTTCGACCCGAGCCACAGCGGCACACTGATCACCAAGGATTATATCTGCCCACATTCTAAAACCGAGATCGTTACCGGCTCGAATACCGTTACCTGTCTTGAAATTCACGATACTCGGATGGTGGGCGAAGTCGGTTTCGATATGAAGATCATGAAGGTTCTTCAGGACCATAACGTCAGCTATATCAACAAAGCGACTAATGCTAATACCATTGACGTGCTGATTGCAGAACGGGATTGCTCGCAAGCTCTACTCGACGATTTGCGCAAACGGTTCGAGGTAGTCAACACCCACAATGTGGCCATTGTCTGCGCCATTGGATCCAATATCGCTAAACCCGGCATCCTCGCCAAAGCCGCCAAAGCGTTGGCCGACGAAAACATCAATATTCTGTCGGTTTCGCAGACGACCAGGCAAACCAACATGCAATTCACCCTCAATCGTGATCATTTTGTCCAGGCCCAGCGCGCCCTGCACCGAGCGCTTTGCGAAGAGGAATGCTGAATCAATAAAAAAGGCCTTAAAGAATACTTACCCGCACGTCTTCCGACAGGGTTTCAATCTCTTCGGCGATAATCTCACTGTCTGCATTAATCGGCACGAAGAGCGTCAACCGAGCTGAAAAAACAGTGTCGCCAATACCGTCCATGGCAAACCGTTTGCATTCCATTTCCTCTACTCCGATATCCAGATTTGTAAGAATGCTGCTCAGATCCCCTGTCAGACCGGGCCTGTCGATACAATCAACGACCATTTTGATGTTTTTAGTTGCTCCACGGGGAGCTGTATTGGCCGGTGCATACACAAAACAAAGGTTGGGAAACTTCTGTTCCAGATTCGACTTCAAAGCCTTTTCCAGCTCTTTTTCAACAACGACATGCATTATGGCGGCAAAGTGACCATCGAGTTTAACTATTTTGCTGGTCAACCACTCCCCGCCAAGACTCCGAGTAGCCTGCGCCAAAACCTTAATGATACCCGGGATGACCGGCCCGTAAACAGTGGTGATAAAATTGCTTTTCATACAGCGCCCCTGTTTTTAAAAAAACACTTTGTGATCGATCTACCGTTTCTATAATCATCAAACTTAACACAAAATTTCCGGCAACTCTACCGCCCTTTCAGCAATTACCCCGATCAATCCCTAAACAAATAAAAAAACCGCTACGGCATTTTATCACCGCAGCGGTTAATTCAAGGGGTACGACTACGTGCTTATATACCCCTGTCGAAGTGTCTTTTTGGTTATCAGCTCATCGACTCAGCAACCGTCCTGGCCTCGGGCCAGCGACGTTCGGCGACTTCGTCGGTAGAATAATCGGGCAGTAGAATCGGCGCTACGGCAGGACTGTCAATGCCGGCCTCCGCCAACTCTTTTTCAAATTTCACCACATGACCAAGTGTCAAAGCCTTGAGATCCACCCCGGCCTTAACATAAGCAGCAGCGTGTTTACCGGCACGACGTCCAAAGGTGATGATATCCTGCAGACTGTTACCCATTAACCGGTTTTCGCCGTGCACCCCACCAATCGCCTCACCAGCTGCATAGAGCCCTGGAACAACAGTTTCAGTATTACCGTTGACATTAATACCGCCATTCTGATAATGCAGTGTCGGATAAACCAACATCGGCTCCTTGCTGATATCGATACCGTGCCGCTCAAACTGGATAAACTTAGCCGGCAGCTCTTTTTTAACACTTCCGGGACCATGCAGCTCCTCGATCATCGGAGAATCTAGCCAGAGACCTACACGTCCGGTTGGGGTGATGATGCCTTTACCTTTCTCCATGGCTTCGCAAATCAACTCGGCTGACTCTACATCACGCGGTTCAAGAGGAAAGCAGAATTGCTCCCCATCGATATTCAACACATGAGCACCAAGGCCACGAACCTTTTCGGTGATGAGCAGGCCAACGTTTTGCTCCGGAAAGGCAACGCCAGTTGGATGATACTGAGTAGATTGAAGGTCCTTGTTACCGACGCCTGCGCGATAAGCTATGATGACACCATCCATAGTGGCACCATAGTGGTTGGTGGTTGCGAAACCTTTGATGTGTAGGCGCCCAAAACCGCCGGTGGAGATGATAACCGCCTTGGCCTTGACAATGGAAAACTCTTTAGTCTCCATGTTAAACAGTATTGCACCACCGCACTTGCCATCTTCATCGAGCAAGAGTTCTATGGCCGGGCTGAACTCAAGAGTAGTGATCTGCTCACTCCTGTTTCGGACCTCGTCGCGAACTACCCGCATAATCTCTGCTCCGGTCATATCCCCTGAAGATTGCAGTCTCTTACGTGATGAACCGCCACAGTGTCGAACAACCGTACGACCATCTTCATACTTGTTGAAGATCATTCCAAGGCTCTCCAGCCAGGCGATGGACAGCGGTGCATCGTTGGCAAGGGCTGCAACCAAGTCGCGCTGATTGGCAAAGTGGCCGCCACCTATGGTATCCATAAAATGATAATAGGGAGAATCGCATTCATGGGTTGCCGCCTGAATTCCACCTTCAGCCATGATAGTATTGGAATCGCCATGGCGCAATTTAGTGGCGATTATGACCTTGCAACCACCCTCAGCAGCCATGATCGCCGCCGATGTGCCGGCCCCACCACCGCCGATAACCAGGACGTCCGTATAGTAATCTATTTTTGTCAGGTCGACTTTTTCGGGGCGTACCATCGATCTCGATTCAAGTAGTTTGGCCACACCTTCCTGGTAAACATCGCCCTTATTCGGGCCGACAGCCACTTGGCGCTTCCCGCTTTCTTGATAATCCGGATGAAATTTCGATAACACTTCCGCCCTCTCCTGCATTGAAAGAGCCGGATAGTTTTCATTGCGTCTCGCCATGGCAACCCGTGCTGGACGGGTTGCCTCAACTTTCTTTATAAGTTCTTTTAATTCGGGTGTGTAAGCCATTTTTATCTCCTTAATCCTAAGAGAGGATCGATGTCATGTTATTATTTGCTAACGGCAAAATTATAAATAGCGAGTCTCTTTAGGATGCCATGATCCTCTCTCAGCAAAATCGGGTTCACGCTCCCGTTCCACGTACCTTTTTTCAAGTTCCTCTTTGTTCATTGCCGACAGATCGCCAAGCATAGTCACATATTTACCGCTTTCAATGGCTTCAACCCGGGCTTTGAGGTGTTCAGCCTGGGGCAAGATATATTTGCCGTAAACCCGACGGGCCAGCTGCGCTGCATGGTACTGGGGTATTTCTCCCATGCAGCGGCTGGCACACAAACCACACTGAATACAGTCAAAAGACAGTCGCGCCGCCTTCTCGATATTGCCCTGCTTTAAGGCAGAGATATAGCCCAGGACATCGACATCCATGGGGCAGGCTTTAGTACATTGGTTACAGGCCACACAGCGAAAAATCTCCGGATAGAGCGCATGTATCGCCTCAGGCAAGCCGCCAATCTCCTCAATGCTGTAATTGGCGCGGTTTGCCGGGTAAAATGGGATCTGGGCAAGATACATGTCGGCTGCAACTACGGTCTGGCAGGCAAGTCCGAAATGGAGTTTATAATCGCCAGCCATCCGGTATACAGTCGGACAGGCGCCACAAATGCCACCCCTGCAGCCGGCACCACGCAGGAATTTGAAACCGGCAAATTCCATGGCTTTCATAATGGTCAGAGTTTCCGGCACTTCATATCTTTTGCCCATGATATAGACCGGTATGGCTTTGGCGCCCTCCGGCAGAATGGCCCGGTCCCCGGTTGCTACCCTCGGGGTTGTCTTGGTTGTTTTCTGCTCTGTTTCACACATGATTCATATCTCCAATAATGCACGATAAGTTGCGTTTCCTGATAATATCCGGGTCGTTAGTCTATGCTGCCGCCAAACAGTTTTTGCTCTGCAACAACTCGACGCTGGTCTTGTCGTTCAGCTCGAAATGACAGATTTCGGTATCAAGTCCGAGGGCCACCGCTAAGAGTTGGGTAAAATAATATGTCGGAATATTTTTGTCGATCGTACCCTTGGCCAACATCTGCGGTTGCTGCTTGCCGAGGTTATATTCACAAAGCGGGCAGCTTGTTGCCAGCGCCTCAATGCCTGCTCCCGCCGCTAGATTGAGAATTGCCGAAGCAGCGCTATTTGTACCAGCTGGCGTCCCGAGAACCTGATAGGAACCGCAACATTTATCGGCGGCACTAAATGGCCTGACCGTGGCACCAAGCGCCTCAAGCATCCCGGTCATCAAAGTGAAACTCCCGAAGGGTTCAATACCGACTTGCGCCGGCCGATGCAAAGTACACCCATAATAAGGAGCAATCTGCAAATCGGTCAGGGGAACCTTTACTCTTTCCCGCAAAGCCTCCCAGCCGATTGTCTCCTGTAAAAAGGTGAGATAATGGACAACTTCAACCTCGCCGGCGTAGTCAATTTCCTCATCCATAAAACGATTGATAGTATCTCTTTTTACCACATCGTTTTTCATTATCTGATTGGCACGGGCCAGAGTGTTGTAGCACATTGAGCACAGGGTAACCAACCTATCAGCCCCTTGTTCTTTGGCGCGTATAAGATTGCGAACCGGTCCTACCTGATGAATCAAATCATCGGCGGTCAGCGAATGTACTGCCCCGCAACAGTTCCACCTGTCAATCTCTTGCACCTCGATACCCAAAGCCTCGAGGGAAGCTATTGCGGCCTTGTCCAGATTCTTGGCCTTGGTCTTCAAGGTACAGCCTGGATAGTAACTGATCTTCATTGCTCTCCTTAACAGGTAAATTTTCTGAATCCGGCAACCAAAGCGATCTGCGGCATCTCGGCAATTACCTCCGCAGAAAGCTCAGATGGTTCTATATAGTTGTGGCTCTTGCGCAAAACCTGCTGCCGCAGTGCCTCCATAACCTTGGCGATGTCAATACCCCTTGGACACTTCACTGAGCAGGCATGGCATGATGCACACTTCCAATAGGTATTAATGTCGGCTAATTTTTCAACCAATCCAAATTGGGCCATGTGCATAACCTTACGGGGACTGTAATCCATCTCCTGGGCCATAGGACACATACCGGTACAGGTGGCGCACTGCATGCATACTTTCACACTTTCGCCACTCAGTTCTTTGAGTTTCTCAATCGATTTAAGCGATTGAGTTTGGACAGTAATCATTAAGGTCATGTCTCTTCTCTTTTTAGATCCAATAAATTTGTCCCGCCTGAAAATACCAGGCAGAAATATTGCAAGTCCAAAAGCCGTACCTGCGACATCGGGTGCGACCCCTCACACCGATAACTGATTTGCAGCACATCCCACCCTGCAGCAGACTCACCACAAATTTTCAGGCAATATATTTAACAGATTATATATATTTTTCAAGTACGATTAAATTTAATCATATCATTGCATTATTGTGTTTGACATGAATGAGCCCTCATTTATTTAGTACAACACAGGATCACAAACTCTCTATCAATTGGCAAAACGAATCAATCGTATAGCTAGCTGATCGCTACTTAGCTTATGGCACTCGGTTTATTTTTGAAAATCTCGATTCCATACGACAGGTCATCTGTGTATTCATTTCTCCTGTGCACGGGTCCTGGTTGCACAAATTACTCGAAAAGTGTATAATGTTTCCTTTATTCCTGACGAGTTAGGTTCAGTCTCCTGTTTTTTCTATCTCCCTTCAGGGTTAAATAATATCATGAATGCTCCAGCGAAACATATGTGGGATGGAACGGAAAGGCGAAAGCCGCATAACTGTCGGAGAGTTTCCGACCGTCGCACCAACCAGGAACGACGGGTCGATCGACGGACCGCCTCCGGAAAACATTCCCGCGGCCTTTATGAATGGTTGCGCTCTCTGGCTAAGTCGAGGTTGGGAGTCGACCGGCGAAAAAACTTCGATCAACGCATTACTGCTAATCGGCGCAAGTTCACTCCGAGGTCTTTACTCACCAAAGAAGAACTGGCCGATCTCTTGAGATAAGGACGCTTACTGGAAGTAAACTATTATTTCTCCGCCACCTTGTCACTTACCGTCTGAAGCTTGTGGTGCAATGGTGTCGCAATCAGTACCTACCGAGCAAGCATCCTCTTGCGATTTTTGCAGTTCGTGTAAAAAACTGTATCCAGGGGATATGGTGTTTGAAGTGCCACTGTAGTCGGTGTTTCTGCTTTTCCTGCAGGTTTTATCTATATATTCCCTAATACGTTTCTCCCCCTTGAAAACCAGAGTTTCATCTTCAGCCTTTGCCATGAGAACGGGCACCTCGTTGATAGCCAGGCTCCGCAACACTGTGCGATTGACTTTTGGATCGTATTCTGGCAACAATACCGCATCTTTCAATACAAATTTTTCTATTCTTTCAATGGGGTTGAAACCCACGGTGCAGAGGTTTTCTGTGGCAATGGTCTCAATCACTTTTTCACAATGACGACAGGAAGCGGAAAAGAATAGATACAGTTTGATTCCATCCTTTTTACCTTGCACCATTGCCATACTCCCGGAATCGAGAGATACTGCCCTGCCGGTTGCAGGAGGTCCAAATTGAAGGCTTAAGCAGGCAGCTAGTACGGCTATAAATATCACTATTCCCCGAGCCAACTGACGCAAGCCGCAACAGAAATTCAACAGAACAATAATAAAAAAGATGACTAAACAATAAGAACAGAACACCATGGCAATGGAATACTGGAAAAACACCAATACAGCTTCTGCGGCAAGGCTTGCAAGCAATAATAAACGCGCCAATTTATGCCAGTATTCGGAACCGTTTCTACCACTTAAAAACAACCAGAAAAGGCTCTGAAATAGTAAAAATCCTGCAATATTAAATAATAAGGGAGAAATGTTGGTCATGCTGTCAACAATTTCACAGCCATCGTTAAAACACAATCCTTTTGCCCCGGTGCGCAGGAGAACAACCTGAGCTGCTGTCAATACACTCGCTAGAAGAGATATGATTGCCCTAATCATGAAGATATTTTTGTCATCCTCCACTCATTGGTTATTTACACCCGTTGATAGTCAGCTGAACATTTTATAAGAATGCATTAAAGACAATATTTGCGAGAACTGCAACAGGAAGAACATGCCAAATTCCGACCAATCTCCAGCGGCCACCCTCTGGGTTATTGCATGCAGTCGGGCGCAGTTTCAAATACCTTTTCCGTTCTCCGTACATAATAAACAGTAGAAAAGAAGAGATGCTACAGGTCTGAAGCGTTACACTTCGTACCCATGTTCGCACATGGAACAGATATGGAACTCAATTGGCAATGGTATACTTTCGAGGACTTATCCCGGCAAGAACTCTATGCAATTCTTGCTTTACGCCAACAAATCTTTGTCGTCGAACAAGCGTGCGCTTATCTTGACTGTGATGACCTTGACCAGCGGGCATGGCATTTAGTGGGTTGGCAACATCACAGACCTCTTGCATACCTTCGGGTCATTCTCCCGGAGAAAGTCGGGGAACTGCCGGTTATCGGGCGACTTCTCTCCCATCGAGAAATCAGAGGAAAAGGAATAGGGGGAAAACTCCTGACACTTGCTTTGCAACAGATACAGACAAAGCTGCCCGGATCATCAATACAAATTTCCGCGCAATACTATCTTCTCAGTTTTTATAAACGTTTCGGTTTTTCTCCAATCTCGGAAATTTATGAGGAAGACGGAATCCCTCATATTTCCATGATACGCTCAGGGTAGGACCTGTCATATGCTGACGAGAGATGTTTTAGCCAAGTCTTTCACTGACCATTGCCCTGAACTTCTGAACCTGCACTGGAGAAGGAATTTCCGAAACCAATGCTTCTATTGCTGCCTGAAGATCACCTACGGAATTAAAATGATCTTCACAAATAATAGCAGCCATAGGTCCTATGCAGTCGGCCAGGCAAGTTTGGAGAACGTTTTTCTGTGCATCACTGAGTCCGTCACCCAACACCACTTTTTCAGCCCTTCCATGATTGGAGGGTGAAGCCTGGCCGGAACCGCTGGCTAGAGACTGAAGGATTGCCTGTGTTGGGGGTAATTGCATACGACGCGAAACGACACCTCCCTCCTGGAATCGATAGCGCGCATCTTGAATTGTCGACATCAGGCTGAGGGCTTCCTGACCTCGTTTACTCGAAAAAAAGATATAAACAATTTCACCCTTATCCAACATAATCTGCGCACTGCGATTGTCACCGGTGGCAATAAACAAGGTTCCAGTAGATTTATTTTTACATAAGCTGCCAATATTAGAAACAATTTCAGAGAAAGGAATATAATTTTGAGTCATAATCATCTACCTCTTACGTAATCTTTCAAACGCCATTTGTAGACTGCCCCCCAACCGTTCAATTACTCTGGCAAATTCACAAATCTCATCATTCCGAGCGACTTCTTTAATCTCGGAACCTCCCTTGCCTCGGTTAATTGCATCGCCAATGACTGTCAAATTGCCATCTGAGTACTGAGGCTTCGGACCAGAAGGAAGCCAATCAGTATTAAAGGTTGCCGGAGTGACAACTTGCAACACCGCATTCTTCTGCGCTTCATCGGCACCAACATGACCCTCCCAATGATCATTGCTGAACAATGAAGGTCCACACCAAATAGCTCTTTTGAGTATAGGTCACAATTTTTTCACCTCCTTCATCAAAAAAACGATAAAGTCATAATGAAACCTGTAGCGTTACTGAAGGGCACAATGGAAACTGAAATCCTGGAGTTCAGTGCTATCGCACCTTTTCCGTGAGCAATCAAGGGATTCCTGACTTTAAGCAAAATAACAAAATCTGTGTTACAAATTATCGTTTTTTTTATAGTTTTAGGCAAGTCCTCAAGCGTTATAACACCCAAGTTTTTTGTTCGGTCTCCTTTAATCGGTTTTATTAAAAAATAGCAGGCTTCCCTGATATATTACCGCCCTTCAGCACCTGCCGACACAGAGCTTTGCCACCCAACAGCTGTTGGAAATATTCGCGGTTATCATCTAATTCCGAAAGATTACCGCCATTTTGCCCGACATTCTAAATAAAGAGAGAATAGCGAAGCCTTAACTATCCATACCGAGAATAGCCGGAGAAGCACCATTTTATTCGAAGAGCGTGAGATTGATGTCCAAGCACCGATACGATGATTAAGGTGCTTTCGGTACTGTCGCCAAGGTTTCGAAATCACCTTAACAAATTAACATCACGATACATTTCCTAGAAAGAAAACCAAGAAATCCTGTTTCCCCAGACAGTCAAAAGGGGGATATCAGGTCCATTAAAGATATTCACATTATTACAACTCATTTTTGGATCGGTTTATTTTCGAGGAAGCATCCAGTTGCCTGTCTACCGGAAAATTGACAGGTGTACGTTTTTTCTCCGAGAAACCCTTACACCAACATATACTATCTTTTGTAAATTAGCCTATAAACCGCCTCCAAGCAAGTCATTTAAAGATGATCCAAGTTCCGGACTTAATGCACTAATATTTTAGGATCAATAAAAGAATGGCTGAGCAATCAAAGCTTGGCCTCCACGGACTTGCCAGCTCATAATAAATGACCGGCCTGGCCTGAGAAACTCAAAAATATTCTCTGGTCTATTCAAGAGAATTTGGCAAAATCTGAAGAATACGCTATTTTGGTCAATCGCATTGCCAACGCTACAAGATTTGCCTGTCTTTTGCGAAAAACCAAGCAGGTTTTTTGCCTGGGAGATTTTTAAAAATGAGAATCTCCCAGTTACCCCATTGCTTTTAGTCTACAGGCAGGATAAAAACTGTCTCAATCGAAAATTATCGAGATTTTTTTACCCAACAACTATCATTTTACAACTTATATAATGAGAAAAGTAGTTCAATACCTCCCAAGGAAATAATATAGCAACCTTTAAAAAACATGGATGCCTTTGCACCAAATGTAGCTTGATAATTCTTATTATTGCATACTATGAGATCATATCGATACTGTTTTATTTTAACCATTGTTTTCGACATCATTCTTCTTTCTTCAAACATTGGAGCATCTCAGGCACACTCCCTTCAAGCCAGAGGTCAGCTCCAACTTTTCTTTTATTCAACCGATGAACCTTTGCATTTTATCGTAGTCGAAAAAAAATACCAGAAACTCAAGCTGTTTGAACAAAAAGACAGCCTTAAAATGTTAAAGGAATTTACCTGTGCCACAGGTGAAAACCCAGGCACCAAGAAAGCCAGTGGTGATGCTCGAACCCCTGAGGGTATCTATTATATAACAGAAATTTATGAAGACAAACGAATTACAGTTTTCGGAAGTCGCGCTTTTCATCTGGATTATCCAAACATATTCGACCGACAAGCGGGTCATGTCGGGGATGGTATTTTCATTCATGGAACTAATAAGAAGCTTATTCCAAACAGCACAAATGGCTGTATAACACTCAACAATACCGACCTTGATGAACTCGCTCCCTATCTTTCCGTTCATACAATTCCAGTTATTATCCTTGACAGCGAATCCGAATTTTTGCTCGACGGCATCCTACTTCCTGAAAAGAATAGTCACCAATTCAAAGAGATACTCGATAAACTTGCGTTTGACTCAATGAAAACGCCGATAGAAAACATAAAAACCCTCTCATATTTGAAACGGCAAGAACAGATTATCTGCTCCATCAACTACAAAATATTTGAAGACAAAGTTACCCAATATAACGAACGTAAACGCTCATATTTAACTCAGTCTCCCACAGGTAACTGGAGAACTCTTTTTTCCGTACAAACTCAGGATACCTCCCCTACTATTCTGGCTTTGCATCCTGTCAAAAATGAGCATTCCGTCAAGATAAACGAACTGTCGGTGAAGACCGACGAGCTTATCGTGAAAAATCACAATCCTCCACCAACCCCTCAGCTTTCCATGGCAAAGACCAATATGCCTGAAGCAAAGAAAACCGACAGACAAAGAACTAAGACCAACCAACCTGTCAAAACTCTACCGACCTTTGATAAGAGTGATGAACTGCTTGCCTTTGTTGAAAAATGGCGAGTCTTCTGGACAGCAAAAGACATTGAAGCCTACATGAATTGCTACAGTCCTTCTTTTCAGAGCGGAAATCTCAACAAGGATCAATGGCGAACAAAAAAAATCTATTTAAATCATAAATATAAATACATAAATGTAACTCTCCGCAACGTCGTCATCGAATGGACACCTTCCGGAGCCGATGTTTCGTTTCAACAAACTTACAAGTCCGATCAACTGCAAACCAGCGGCACAAAAACACTCCGGTTGGTTAACAGAAAAAACCGCTGGATGATAGAAAATGAAATTATGTAACTCGCATAATCATCATAACAATATGTAGCTGTTTTTTATTCTAAAACATTATAATGATATCCACTAGACAATCTCGCTTGCTGGTTTACATCTCTATAACTCTTTTTTTCTTTAATTGCTCTGCAAGCCAAGCAGACACTTTGAATCACCACAATCTCCATGAGGTTTATCTCGCAAACTCAGAGCACGAGTTGCATATTTACCGAATTCTCGGCAAAGAGCCTGGCAAGACTATTATGCTTATTGGCGGCATACAAGGCGATGAGCCAGGCGGCTACCTCACCGCTGATCTTTATGCTGACATCAGTTTAAGAAAAGGTAATCTTATCGTTGTACCTCGGGCAAATTTCTATTCAATATTACTCAATCAACGTGACGGAATGACCGGTGATATGAACCGAAAATTCTCAGAAGCGTCCGATACTGAAAAAAATATGGAACAGGAGATTGTCACGATTCTTAAAAAATTGATCGGCGATTCGGACTGTCTTCTTAATCTCCATGAAGGCTCTGGTTTCTACAATCAAGAATGGAAAAGTGAGATTGAAAACCCAGATCGTTTCGGGCAATCAATAATTTATGATGCTAAAAACTACTTCGGGAAAAAAAGGCAAATTGAAATAGAGCTTGAAACCTTAGCTCAACGTATAACCGAAAAGGTAAACAAGCAGATTGACGATCGCCGCTATCACTTTCAACCCAATAATCATAACACCATCTCCGAAACAACTCGTTATTTGGAACAGCGCAAATCTGCGACCTATTATGCGCTCACCCAGGAAAATATCCCCGCCTTTGGCATAGAAACTTCAAAATCGATCAAATCCAATTCTGCAAAAGTCAGCTTTCAAAAACTAGTGATCAATGCCTTTATGGATGAATTCGGTATTATTCCCGAAACCCCTGGGCTACATGTCGATACCACAAAACTCGACTATGTTCTTGTGAAGGTCAATGGCGGATTACCTTATGCTATTCCAGACGGCGCAGTGCTACAGATCGAAAGTGGTGACGAGGTTGTCATCACAGATATAATTGCCAATTTCAACCGTGGCCTTACCGCTGATTTTGTGGGAATGGGCAGCCATAATGACACGAAATTGCCCTTTCGCATTGCCGAACCCACCAAGGTGCTCATTCGTAAGGACGCCGAAACCTGCGGGTCAATTGACATTGTAATTAAATCCACAAAACTCGCAGCCATCAATTCAGAACACGACAAAAAAACAACCAAGACAGTACAGGCAAAAACACAGGTTTCTTCAACAGAACAAGATGATAACTCAACGGAAATTCACGCCGAGTTTTTATTGCTAAATGTGAACGGTCAGCTGATCTCAGTCGCCGACGGTGAAGAAATCGCAGTACCCAAGGATAAGTTGCTGATTATCAAAGGTGTTCGATCCAACATCAGCCGACTCGATAGCCAGATTTATGCCAATTTAAAAGGTTTTTCGCCGTCTAAAACAAAAAATGACGGCAACGATATCAATTTTCCTTTTTATCCCGAACACAATCTGTGGACTCGCTTTTCAGAGGGGAAAAAAGGGCTTCGCTATCCTGTTATTGCTACCTACAACAATAAAGAAATTGGCAGTTTCTGGTTAAAAATCCAATAATTGGTCTCATCCGTAAGAGTATCTACGCCAGTCCACCAGTTTTCTCAGTTGGTGGAGTAAAAGGATTTGCCTCCACCTCAGTCAATCGCTATTGCCAAATCAAACTTGACAATAACAATCATTATTATTAAAAGTAGATTTGTTTGTAATTAAGATTCATCAATTTATCAAGGAGTGTGCCATGCAGAAATGGGAATGTCCGTGCGGCTATATTTATGATCCAGCAGAAGGCGACTATGAAAATGGCGTTGATCCTGGAACTTCCTGGGAAAATCTTCCTGACGATTGGGTCTGTCCAAAATGTGGGGCAGCGAAAGAAGATTTCTGGAAATACTCTTAAGAACATATCGATCCCCCAACCCACAAAAAGACAATAGACCTCCTGTGGCACCCGCAAGTAAGACTGTGAAAGTTATGCTTGACGAGCATAAGAAGCAGATGTGATATTGGAGGCATTGTGTGGTTTTCTTGTCCCTCTCCTTTTGGGGAGGGGCTGGCATCTCTGCTGGACTTGTTTTCTAATCCCAAACACCGATTCCAACACATGACCCCACCTGTGGCTGTTCACGCTGTTTCTATTAAGAGCAAATACCCTCCCCTAAGTTTTCCATCCTAACGCTGACAAGCGTGATTTGTCTCTTCACAACTAATTTTTACAAGAATGCAAAGAATTATTTTTTAGCGTCTCAATGCTTACTGTGCATTTTCTGCACTCGTTTCTGATTTTCCTGCAAAACTTTGTCAAACGCCCCCTCGACACCAGATATTTTAAGCACAACTACATATAGTTACGGTTACTATGCACTTGGCACAGTATTTGCGATACAACAAACACAAGCAATTTTACTGGAAGGAAATTTTAGCACATATATTTCGGAGGAACGAATGGACCAACTCATCTTACGTGAGGCTTCAAATCCGGTTTATTTCAGAGAACGAAGAAAAAACGACCGCTGCAGCGAATTGAATCTTCTCGTCATTACCAACCGGGGCACCGGGAAAATTATGGACATAAGTAGAGATGGGCTCTCCTTCGGCTGCCTCTACCCCCACAACTTTCCGGTCACATTATTGATTGATATCCTTGATGCCAAGGGGCTTCACCTCAAACAACTCACGGTTCGTAAGGTTTGGGAGAGAAATAGCGGCGATCCCGAACTCTCCGGCAGGTTTGAATTAGAAATAGGGGTAGAATTTTTGGATCTCACCCCTCACCAAGAAAATAGCCTGGATATTCTCCTCAGTAATTTGATTTTCGCTGATATCCAGACTCCGTAGCTTCGTGTTGTATGGTAGACTTGCTAATCTGCGCGGAATACGAAGAAAAGGTTTGCTAATCCGTAGCAGAATCTATCCCAGAGAGGGTGAAGTGCTGGCTGACAGCCACTGCCGACAGTGAAGGAGAAATGGCTCCGGTAGTTGTACCACCTTATGCGAAGTATAATCATAAGCCAGCATGACCGTAAAACCGGCCAATACTTTTTGCCCGTCGCTTAAGCGAACCACGCTATAATCGAGACTGCACTTTTTGCCCCCCAACTCTTGGACAGTCACTTGAATTTCCAGTTCCTCGTGCAAAAACACCTGGAGGAGATAGCGACACCCAGCTTCCACCACCACAACACCCTTGGCTTCCCCGATGTTGTCCTCGGAAAAGCCAAGATGTTCCAGGAACCGAATTCTTGCATCCTGAAATATTAAGAGTGCCCGGTCATTTCCGAGATGACCTCCGTAATTGATGTCACCAATAGTGACCGTGTAGGGAGCTGTGAAGCTTTTAGGCATTTTTCAATCTCAGTTTGCTCAACCAGCCATGATACCGGTTTTATATTGAAATGCCGGGAACGGCAGTGATTTTGTTGTCCGTCGAGGTATTGGGAGCCGTAACGAAAGCAATCGACCATTTTTTTAAATTTCGGTACGGCTCTGATATTTAGTGCTTTAGAAATTCATTTCTTTTTTTAAACTGTATTTCGTCAAAGCACTTATGCCCCTTTTGCGGGGTGCTAAATTACTTGCAGAAAGGGCTTGAGTTTCACCAAAGTTTTATCACCAATACCTTTCACCTTTGTCAACTCATCAATACTTTTGAAATTTCCGTTGGCCTTTCGGTAGGCTATAATCGCCTCGGCAGTCACCGGCCCGATGCCTGGAAGGAGGGTGAGCATATCTTTGTCAGCAGTATTAATATTTACATCCTTGGGAATGCCCTTGGTTGCTTTGGTGGCCTTGTTTTTCTCATCCGCAGTAACCTTCGGCAAGGCAGCCTTGTCGGCCGGAGCAGTAACCTCTTTTTTTTCCGTTGCCGCCAAGGCATCGCCGGATATCGCCGACAGGCCAAGCGTGAAAGTAAAGAGAACAACCAGTAACAAATGTAAAGCTTTCATGGAACCTCCTTAAAATGTGGGTTTTCTGTAAAGGGACAGGCGCCCCTGGCTTTCATCGGTTTGCCATCCGGAAACCAATGTGTTATGCAACGAATTTCAACTTCATCGTTGTTGCCTCAAGATACTTTCCAGTCCTTACATTTTTCTTATCAAGTTGTGTGGGGCCGGTATTTTTTTAAAATTCCACCAAAATACGAAAGGAGAACCTGAACAGTGATTCTTCAGATTCTCCCCAAATACATGCCAACAAGAAATACCGGAGAGGTTGGTTATTACATTATCGGCTTCATCGCACTCATATGGGACCGGAGCTCCTCGCCAACCGCTTCGATGACAGAGTAACGAATCCCCTCGTTGACCTGAATCAGGTCGAGATTGTCAACCCCGTTATCTATCAGGTCAAGGCCTTTACCGATGACATCGGTATCAACGGTGTTCATGAAATCCTGGAGCAAGGGTACTGCTGCATTGGCAAAAAGATAGTTGCCATATTCGGCGGTATCCGAAATCACCACGTTCATCTCGTAGAGTTTCTTCCTCGCGATGGTATTGGCAATAAGAGGTACTTCGTGGAGAGATTCGTAGTATGCCGATTCCTCTTTAATACCGCAACTGACCATGGTATCAAAGGCCAATTCTACTCCGGCCTTGACCATGGCAATCATGAGAATTCCTTTGTCGTAGTATTCCTGCTCCTCTATCTTGGTATTGGTCGCAGGAGCTTTTTCAAATCCGGTTTCACCTGTTTCTTTCCGCCATTTTAAAAGATTGGCGTCATCATTAGCCCAATCGGCCATCATCGTTTTTGAGAAGTGGCCCGAAACGATATCGTCCATGTGTTTTTCAAACAGCGGCTGTAAAATATTCTTCAACTCCTCGGCAAGGATATAGGCCTTGATCTTGGCCGGATTGGAAAGCCGGTCCATCATGGCGGTAAGACCTCCCAGTTTCAAGGATTCGGTTATCACTTCCCAACCGTTCTGCACGAGCTTCGCAGCATATCCGGCATCAATGCCCTGCTCGACCATCTTGTCATAGCAGAGCAGCGATCCGGTTTGCAGCATACCGCAGAGAATAGTCTGTTCGCCCATAAGGTCCGATTTTACTTCGGCAACAAATGATGACTCAAGAACCCCTGCTTTATCTCCACCGGTTGCGCAGCAATAGGCCTTGGCAATATCCCAGCCTTCGCCGTTCGGATCGTTTTCACCATGCACCGCGATAAGAGTCGGCACACCAAATCCCCTCTTATATTCCTGGCGAACCTCTGTACCGGGCGCCTTGGGGGCAACCATGATGACCGTAAGATCCTCGCGAACCTTCATCCCTTCTTCAACAATATTGAAACCGTGGGAATATGAGAGACAGGCCCCCTTTTTCATAAGCGGCATGATCGTTGAGACAACGTTTGTATGCTGTTTGTCCGGAGTGAGGTTGATCACCAGATCGGCTGTGGGAATAAGCTCCTCGTAGGTGCCGACGGAAAAGTCATTCTCAGTTGCATTCTTCCAGGACTGGCGCTTTTCTTTGATTGCCACCTGCCTCAGGGCATAGCGAACATCAAGTCCACTGTCACGTAAATTGAGCCCCTGATTGAGCCCCTGGGCACCGCAACCAACGATGACAATCTTTTTGCCCTGAAGATATTCAACACCATCGAACTCGGCCACGTCCATAAAACGACATTTGGACAGTTCCTCTATCTGCCGACGCAACGGCAAAGTGTTAAAGTAGTTTTCGCCCATTTTTATCTCCTTGTATCTGTATAATTTTTCATCGATCGACCGATAATCGGTTATGTTTCATCTGATATATTGGGAAACTCCTGTTGCGTCAAGTGATTTATTCGTGATATTGTATTGCTTGTATTGCAACATTTACCCCAATCCCAACAAAACCCATCAGAGTGAGTGGAGGCCTCGGTAACGGCTCGGGCCAGCTCTCTATTGCATTAACCGAACTATGAACATCAGAGAACTGGAATTATTCAAAAATCTGACAACGACCTTGCATTTCGGGCGCACTAGTGTTGACTGCAACATAACTGCCTCGGGTCTGACCCGGACCATCCAGCGCCTTGAAAACGAGGTCGGTGAAGCTCTTTTTTTACGCAATAACCGCTCGGTCAGCCTTACCCAAGCGGGTATGATTTTCAAGGAATATTGCGAGGAGACCCTCAGCCGGTGGAGCACCCTGCAAAACCGCCTGCAAAACGATACCACCCTGCGTGGTGAACTCACTCTATACTGTTCGGTAACTGCAATACTCTCCATCCTCCCACAAATTTTCAGTCGGTTCAGGAAAACCCATCCGAAGGTGACAATCCACGTTCAGACCGGTGATGCCGCCAAAGCCTTGCCCAAACTGCAGACCAGGGAGGTCGACATAGCTATCGCCGCCCTCCCCGACAATCAACCAGAACGGTTCGAATTTATAGCACTTTTGCATACCCCTTTGGTGTTTATCTTGCCAAAATCCTCACCCGAGATTATCAGTTACTCGGACGGCACGATAAACTGGGAACAGACACCGGTTATTCTGCCAACAGAGGGACTCAGTCGCATCAGAGGCGAAAAGTGGTTTGCCCAAAAGGGTGTTCGCCCTCATATTTATGCCCAGGTATCCGGCAATGAAGCAATAATAGCCATGGTCAGCATGGGGGCCGGCATTGGCATAGTTCCCCTTCTAGTACTGGAAAAAAGTTGCCTGAAAAGTGAGGTGGAGGTGATCGACCTCACGCCGCAACTGACCCCCTTTACTGTTGGCGTCTGCACTCTTGTAAAAAATAAATGCAACCCGGTCGTACAATCTTTCTGGGATACAGTTGAAAGGGAAATAGCCGAAAGTCTCCATAAACAATGAAAACAATCCTGATAACCAACGATGACGGCATCCACAGCCCCGGCATTCTCGCCCTGCAGCAGGCTTTGGATGTACTAGGTAAAACAATTGTCATCGCACCCGATCGCGATAATTCTGCGGTATCCCATTCACTTACCATGAATCGTCCGCTGAAGGTAGTGCTCCTCCGAGAAAATTTCTACACCATAAACGGCACCCCAACCGACTGCGTCGCTGTCGGGCTTAAGAAAATTCTTACCGTTCGTCCGGATCTTCTCGTTTCCGGGATAAACGCCGGTGCCAATCTCGGCGACGATATCTCCTACTCGGGAACCGTATCCGCCGCCATTGAAGGAACCATGTACGGGATTCCGTCCATGGCCATTTCAGTCGGCGGAGAACCTCCCTACGATTATCGGGCAGCCATGCAGATTGCCGTTTGCATGGCCGAAAAAATCCTCCGCAACTCCCTGCCCGGCGACACCCTCCTCAACATCAATGTGCCGAGCGGCAGCAATTATAAAAAGATACGGGTGACCCGTCAGGGCCGAAGGCTCTGGGAGAATTCCATCCACGAAACCCTCGACCCGCGCGGCACCAAACACTATTGGATCGGCGGCGGCACTGCGGTCACCGACCCAGGTAAAGATACCGATGTCCACACCTTCGCCGGTGGCGATGTGTCCATCACTCCCATCCAGCTTGACCTCACCAACCATGCCGGAATCACCTTTCTGAAAGAAAAGTGGCTTGTGGAAAATGGTTCCAATAAAGAATGAAAGCGTTATGACTGCAAATGAACGACACAACAAGGGTATTCTCGCCATCAACGTCGGCCTGGGTGCCAATGCACTCCTGGCCGTACTCAAGACCTGCGTCGGTATTATCGGCCACAGTCCGGCCCTGCTCGCCGACGGCATCAACTCGACCTCCGATGTAGCCTACGGTATCGTGGTAAAAATTTTCATGGGGATTTCAAGTAAGCCGGCCGACACTGAGCATCCCTACGGTCATGATCGTTTGGAATCGATCGCCGCAGTAGTGGTAGGCGCCTTTGTCATCACCACCGCCATCTCCATTTTCTGGTCGTCCATCAGCAGCGTTTATGATCTCCTCAGCCATGGCAGTGACTCCACCGGGGCTTCACAATTGGCCCTGTGGATTGCCATTTGCACCATATTCGTGAAAATCTGGCTATCCCTGTGGACCCGTAAACTCGGCAAAGAAACCCACAATAACGTTCTCCTGGCCCTGGCAGCCGATCACCGTAACGACATCTTTTCGGCTTTAGCAGCCACAATTGGTATAATCTTCGGTCGGTTGGGCTATCTCTTCGTCGATCCTCTGGCTGGAGGCGTTGTCTCCATCATCATTCTCCTGACCGGGGTGGAAATTATCAGGGAATCGGCCGCCGACCTAATGAACACTCTGCCCGGCAAGAAACTTACCGAAGAGATTCGCAGCAAATTAAGAACTCTTGACGAGGTTCTCGATGTTGAAGAAATCCATGGTCACCGATTCGGGCTCTATATGGTGGTGAATATCACCATCGGTGTCACCCCCGAACTCACCGTGGCCGAAGGAGACCGTATTGCAACCCGGGTCGAAGAACTGTTGATGCGGGAAATCGACTTGATGCGACGGGTTTTTGTCCACTACCACCCAGTGCAGTTCCCTCGTAAAAATGTCTAACACCCCACCCGTGGGAGGTGCTTTCTCTGAGGATTTTATCGTTATTTATGATTGAAAATCTCTGAGATGCTATCTTGGTTAAATTTTATCCTTACAAACCTGGAATGCCAAGATCTTGAATTCTCAAAGCGTTCTTTCCCTCCTCATAGGCGAGCAACCTTCCCTCCATCCGCGTAATGCGAAAAGCAAGAGAATGAGAGAGAACGCGTATTGGATAGTCTCTGGGCAGCTGGAGTAAATAAGGCTGGATGGTAATGAAATCAGTCACCCCGTATTGCTCCATGATAAACCTCAGACCGCCATTGGCCGGCCCGATATTATAAGCAAGGAGACCGAGAAACAGATCGCCCTTCATCTCCTCGAGATAGTGGCGGAGGGTGGCTGCGCCGAGAAAGGCATTATAGCGGGGATCGGCCAACTGACGGCTCTTTGCCGAGAAAACTCGGTTAACTTCTGCTACCACCGCAGCAGGAGCTTGAGTAATCTGAAAAAGGCCATGGCCACCATCCGCACTGGTCCGCGGCAAAAATGATGATTCCGCAGCGGCAAGACCTTTAAGAAGATCGACATCAAGGGCATAGGCCTTTGCCGCCTCTTCGATAGCCTCAGAGTATGGCCCTGCCCGATTGACCATTTTCATAAGCTGCCCGGTGTCCAGACGACGATAGGCAGCATATACCTGATGGGCAAGGGTTACCCTGCCCGCCTCTTCTTTGCCGCCGACCAAGGTTCTGAAAGAACCGAAAGCACTTGTGAAGTGCTCTTTCGGCACAAAACCTCCGATTAAAAGAGCTAGCCCAATGACCAGGGCTGGTGGCAGGAGGATTGATCGACACTGCAGCCACTTCCGCAGTCTCTTCCAGACACTCAGTAAAGCGGCAAACAGAATTATGACCCCGAGAATTCCCCCGGCAAATGGCAGGAGATTGTTGATAAAATTCGTTCCGGAGAATCTAGCGGCAAAATTACCGAGCAGCACAATAATAGCCGCAATTCCTATGACCGAAAGGCCGAGACATTCCAGGCTTAGCAAGATAAACCCATGAAAGAGCGAGCTCTGGGCGTTTTTTTTCTTCCCCCGGCCACCTTTTTTCCGACCAGCCGGAGAACCACCCACCCGTTTTTTGGTGTTTGATCGTTTTGTCGACGGAGGTTGCGATGGGCGTGATGTTACAGCCATTAATAATCTTTTTCACTCCTGTTTCGACAAAGATTTCTGGAAAATGAAGCTGCAGTATGGTGAACCAAAATTTTTTAACCAAGGGGAGCATATAGCAAAAGAACAACAAAGCAGCATCCCTGTTTCATGCACTCCTTTGGCTATATGATGTGCTGACAATAGCTTCATATTATTTTTATCCTCAGGATAGCACAAGACATGACCGCTTTTTATCATCACTGGATATTTGTTACCAGCAAAACAGATATATGGACACGTCAGTGAGTGGACGATATTATGTATCGATTGCCGACTTGAACTATTCTTTCCATGAACAACCGGCAACAGTGAAGATCAAAAAGGGAGGACAAACGGATTGCTTTTTCCTTTTAGCTCTCCTCCCAAAAGACAAAACACGACACCGAAGAGGCTTGGCAATGCATGTTCCACAAAAAATACTGATGTTTATTGGGGCACTCCTCCTTTCTGCCTGCGCCGCAACCTCCCCCCCTTCTTTTTTGCAACTCTCCGGGATGAAAATGAGTCTTAATCGCCCCGTGAGGGGTATCACAGCCCAAGCGATCTCCAGAGACGGTTCTCGTCTCATTACCGTCGATAACGCTCAGGATCTTGGTAACGCTGTTAGCGCGGCAAGTGGCTCCCTGCACCTTTGGGATCTGGCACAAGGACGACAGCTCCGGACAATATCTATCCATGATCTGCTGCATATAGCCGCCGTAGCCATCTCCCCGGACGGCAGATATGCCGTGATCGGCGGACAACCGTCGGCAAATCAGTCGAGTATTGGCCTGTGGGATCTCGATAGCGGTAAACAGATCAGAAATTTCCCGAGCCTCCAGAAAGAGGTCCTCTGCGTTGCTTTCTCTCCAGACGGCAAATCTCTCCTGGCTACACAAGATACTCATGTCTTTCTTTTCGACACCAAGTCAGGAGAGGTGATCAGGCAATTCAACGTCGTTCCCCAAGCCTCAATCCTGCCCCTACCTAAATACCTTGTAGCCGCATTCACCCCCGATGGCTACTACATTGTTACCGGCGGGGCCGACTCCATTTTAAGGATGTGGGATATCAAATCGGGATTGAAAGTCCAGCATTTTGCCGGCCATGAAAAAGGCCTTAAAGGAGGCATCACCGGGATCGCCATTTCCTCGGACAGCCAATTCATTTTTACCAGTGCCGCAGGTGACGACTCGGCCCGAACGTGGGACATTACCACAGGAAAACTGCTGCAAAAAATATCAGGTCATGATGGCTTTTTGCATGGCGGAGGAGAAACAACACTGTCACCGGATGACAAATTTGGTTTTATCGCCTCTCAACATCCGGCACTCTGGGATCTTACAACCGGCAGAAAAACTACCTCTTTCTATTTAGACCGGTCAACATCTACCGACAGCACCCAGGAAACACCGGCTGCCGCCCTCTTCCATCCGAACGGAAAATCTCTTTTTTTGCATGCGGGTGATGGGGCCATAAGGCTTTTTGATACAACCACAGGGCGAGAGCAGGCAATGTTGGTCAGTTTTGATAATGATGAGTGGATCATTATTACCGCCGAAGGCTACTACAATGGTTCAATAAAAGGCGCCGATTACCTGATCGCAAATATTGGTGGAAAAAGCTTCCCCATCGAACGCTTTTACGATACCTTTTACCGGCCGGATATCGTCATGGCCGCCCTGCAAGGGGAAGATGTCCGAAATATAGCTCCCCTGACCATGTCGCTTGCAGTAAATAGTCCTCCCCCAACCGCAGGCTTTGCCACCATCCCAAGCAACACGGATCAAGATAAAATCAAGGTTTGCTATCAGGTTTCCAGCACCGGAGGCGGCATTGGCGAAGTGCGCCTCTTTCACAATGGCAAACTCATTGTTTCCGACGGTTATTATCGCGATTTGGTCCGATCCCCCTCGGAAAAAATCCAGCTCATGGCCATGGACGGCGCGGCAATTCATGAACAGATGCGCAGTGTGGCAATAAGCGAACTCACCAAACCCATGGCGATTACCAGCCATGAAAAGGGGGCGAGTTTCACCGACTGCAAGGAGATTGACACCGTTGCCGGAGACAACGAGATAGCCATAACCGCTTTCAATAAGGGTAATACCCTGCAAAGCCCAGTGCAAACCATCCAATTTCGTTCAACCAAGACACCTCCGACACCGCATCTTTATATCCTGTCAATCGGTGCCAAAAAGTTTAAAGAGAAAGCGGTCAACCTCAAATATGCAGCCAAAGATGCCACCGATATCCAACAGAAACTCAGCAACCGAGCAACTACACTCTTCCCCCAAGGCAACATTCATCTGGAACTCCTGGTCAATGAAAACGCCAACAAGGCAAATATTTTAAGAAAAATAAACGAGCTGTCCTCAATTATCAGGCCAGAGGACAACTTTATCCTTTTTATTGCCAGTCATGGCATTCTTCTCCAAAACCAATCCTATATGTTGACCAGTGACTATAACGGCATGCTCAACGATGCCGACACCATAAGTTCCAACGAATTTGTCGACATAACAAAAAAAATAAAATCACTCAACCAGCTCTTTATCTTTGATTCATGCCAGGCTGGAGGCATCGATACCATTGTCAACAACCTCTACGAGGCCCGCATTTTCGTGCTCGCTAAGAAAATGGGCGTACCTCTTTTTGCATCGACCACCTCGGTCCAAAATGCACTTGACGGCTTCCAAGGAAACGGAATATTCACCCACTGCCTCCTCGAAGGCCTCGACAATAAACAGGAAGCGGATGTCAATAACGACAAGATCATCAGCATCTCGGAGTTTGGCACCTTTGCTCAACAGGCAACCATAATGCAATCAAAAAAACTCGGTTACCAGCAGACACCCTTGATCATCAACCACGGCAAGGACAAGCCACTCTACAAAACACAATAAACCGATTGCCAAATTAACAGAAACCGACTCTCAGAGATTTTTCTTTTTATTGCGGGCGTTGAAGGTAATCCGGTGATAGGTCTTAGTTGCCGCCTTCTCTGTCAGGCTACGAATACCGGCAAGCGGATTTTTAATGCGCATGGTTGAGCGATTGCGAATTACCCTGCCCATGGTGGCTGTGGTTGCCATCTGGTCCTTATCGCAGATCTTGCTGCTGATAATGGCAAAAAGATTCTGTTCTTCCAGCACCCGGCGCCTGGCCTCTATTATATAGGGCAGGCGATCTTCGTATTCATCGTTGGCCAGGTGGGTTTTGATGATATCACGGGAACGCTCGTAGTCATTGATATCTATAGGGATGAAACTGTCTTTGGGAAAATAGTCGGCGGCGTTGGGGGCGCCATGATAAAACGGCAGGGTATAGCCAAGAAAGGCATCCGGCAGCTTTTCAGTCAAATGATGGTTATACACATGGTTCTCAACGGCGATGTGGAAGCGGTACGGATCAAGGGCCTCGGCCTTGTCGTTCATCGGATTAACCCCATGGCCATAAATATCCAGCTCCGGCAGCTCATCTTTTAGCCGCCAGGTGAAATCGACGCGGGTTGAATGCAGGGTGACGTTGCCGGTTCTCTCGGAACAGACGGTGGAAATCATCCGCGATTTCTGTGGTGGCAAGGTTGCCGCCATTTGGTCCCAGGTTATAAATTCCCCTTTACCAAACGGCAGGCCGTAGTGCCAAATCAAGCCAGGGTGATGGAAAATGACATTTGGATGCCTCATCGCCCAAGGCTCCTGAAAGGTGAGAATACAGCCAAACTGACGCAGATAGTCAGTGCCGAACACGGTAATGGTTGATGGTTCACCGGTTACCAGCATGGTCTTTTCGCGGGGACAAGCCAACTTCTCCTCGGTGAAAAAGGTGTCGTCTCGAGGCAAATCCTGATATACCACCAGCCAATCGTAGTCCCGACAATCAACATCAAAATCGAACAGACAGGTGCCCCACTGGGGAATCGACCCCGGAAACTGGCGAAGAAAACCTGCAAACGAATGGCCCCGGCGCAATCCCCGGTGCATAAATTTCACCTTGATTTGCGGCTCACCCCATTGCGGTTGAACAGGACCTTGCTGCACTGAAAGATCTTCATCTTCGGTGTTGTTAAACGAAAAATATTTCTTCGACACTCTTTCCTCACTTGCCCTGGGCAGGAACACCATCCTCCCCGGAAAACCTCATATAACAAAACAATAGCCGGCAGGTCCTGAACCTACTGGTCCAATAACCGGCACCATCCTAGTGCACCGACCAGGTGACGGCAACACCTTTTTCCCCTCTGGGCGAAACCAAATCCTTTTGGTATAAAGATGACAAGCCACCTTTATTAAAAATACTTCAATCCTTTCTGATACCCCAATGATCTCCGACACGCAATTGCCCAAAAAAATCATTCCTTGCCCAGGCTGCGGCGGCACCGGTGAAACCGCTTTTTTCGGAGGAGAAAGCAGGTTCATGTTCACTCGTGAAGATTGTCCCGACTGCTGTGGTACCGGTATTCTGCTGAATGAAATTGATACCGCACAGACACCGGGATCAGTATCTATCACAGACGAGGAGAAACCATGACACCGGCAATAAACTCGGCAAAAAAAGCGAAAATTCCCTTCACTCTTCATAGCTATGCCCATGACTCGACAAGCCCTTCATATGGCAAGGAGGCTGCGGAAAAACTCGGGATTGCCGAGGAAAGCGTTTTCAAAACTCTGGTTGTTCAACTCGATGGCCACGCCCTTGCTGTGGGTATTATTCCAGTATCAATGACGCTCAATATGAAGCAGATAGCCAAATCAGCAAAAGCCAAAAAAGCGGCAATGGCCGATAAGTCGGAGGTCGAACGAGCTACAGGGTATGTTCTTGGCGGTGTCAGTCCTCTCGGCCAGAAAAAAAGGCTGCCGACCATCATTCATTCGTCAGCCATTTCTTTTTCGACAATCTTTGTCAGTGCCGGGCGTCGTGGCCTAGAGCTCGAACTCAAACCGGCCGATTTGGCCGATCTCACCGGGGCAATTTTTGCAGAAATCGGGGATGCCCGCTAAAGACGTAATAAACATTGACCCGGCATGTATACCGGGTCAAAACATCACTCAATCCGTTCAGGAGAAGAAACGGATGCCTCCTTTGGGTGGTCTTGCGCTTCCCCCCCATCAAGACCATTGGCTGGCGCGGCAGTAATGGAGCTGATAAGCTTGGTCGGCAGTTTAGCAAAGGCGCTTATTGCCGCCATGAGGACGGCAGCTAGATAGGGAATGGATTGCACCATCAGTACCACTATCCACACGATTGTATCCGGTGGCGGATCGACATCCTGCGCTCGGATCAGGGTATAGGCCGCTAGCAGCAAGGCAATGGCAATCATTCCCTCTTCACGGGCCGATTGCAAGGCATTCCAGAAAGGTCGCCCCTCGCCTTTTTTCGGGGTTCTAAAGAAGGGTAGACTTTTTGAGACCATGCCAAAAAGAATCGCCTTGGAGATAGTGTGCGACAAAGCAAGGCCGGCAACCGCCGAAGCGAGCGTTTGACCGATTGTGGCTTTCACTCGACTGCGATAGAGATAAAACATTTTGGCCATCTTAAAAACGAAAAAGGCCAGCGGCACCGCCGACAAAATAATCATCGGAGGATCGACCTGACGGGGGAAGTGGAGCATGCCGATCGACCAGCCAAGGGCTGCCAGGGTGAAAATGAGATTGATACTGTCGGCCACCCAGGGAAGCCAGCCGGCTATAAAATGATAGCGTTGTCCATAGGTCAGACGGCTCTGCTTCCGCCATTGCAACGCTTTAGCATGATGACGAATAATCTGCACTGCCCCATAGGCCCAGCGATAGCGCTGCTTCTTAAAGTCGATAAAAGTGTCAGGCATTACTCCGCGGCCATAGGTTTTTGCAATATAGAGTGCTTCATAGCCCTTTTCAAAAATTTTGAGCCCCAGTTCTGCATCTTCAGTGATACACCATTCAGCCCACTGACCCACTTCCTCCAACACTGATTTACGCACCATGGTCATAGTGCCATGTTGAATAATGGCATTGCGCTCGTTACGGGTAACCATACCGATATAGAAAAAGCCGCGATATTCTGCATAACACATGGCTTTAAAGAGGTTGTCACCATCATCCCGGTAATCCTGAGGCGCCTGGATTATTGCCACCTCGGGTCGTAAAAACTGGGGGACCAAATCACGCAGCCAGTTTGGCGATACCATGTAATCGCTGTCGATCACCGCCACCACTTCCGCATCCGGTGCGGTTTTCGCCAGGGCATAATTCAAGGCACCGGCCTTGAAGCCGGCCAGTTGGCCTTCATGAAAAAAACGAAATCGTGGTCCCAGAATTTTGCAGTGGGCCTCAACCGGCTGCCAGACCGCCGGATCTTTAGTGTTATTATCGATGACGATAACCTCAAAGGCCGGATAATCGAGATCCGCCAGGGCATTGAGCGTTTCGATCATCATTTCCGGCGGCTCATTGTAGGCCGGGACATGCACCGACACCTTGGGCAGGATTTCATCCTCTGCCTCAATAATGGCGAAGGAACGCCGTTCCCCATTGGTCCATATTGCTTCGGCCCACTCATGAGCCTCAGCCAGGAGAACAATGACCACGCCAATTATGCCGCAAAGCATCAGCATACCGACAATCATCATTGAAAGAGTCAAGTATTGCCGGGTGTAGCTATAAACAATCCAGACCGCGCCGGTGGCGGCAACAAAAGCAATGGAGCCGAGAAAACCGCGGCCGCGTTTGCGCAAAGTGGTGGAGTCGATGAGGAGAAGGGCAAAGGTGATGATAGCGATGCCCAGGGATATCCCTGCAAGAGTTCGCCACTCCGGGACCTCGAGAATTGGGGAGGTGAACGCAAATTTAGCCTGACGATTTGCATCGAAAACACCCCAATAGGCACCTACTGAACCTTCACTAGTCCTTTTCCACGGCTGATCAAAAGCCTCCATGATGTAATAAGTGTAATTGAGTTCCTCGGCGCGTTTAATAAACCGCCGGAGAAAGGTCGCTTCATTGAAGGGCGAAGCGACTGCAGCCTTGCGGGTTCTCCCGTTACTCGGCCAACCGACCTCGGTAATGACCACCGGCAGCTTCGGGAAGGCGTTTTGCAGCATTTTCATATGCTCAACAACATAGTCTACGGCCCGGTCAAGATGTACACCTTCCCAATAGGGCAGCATATGGGTGGCAACAAAATCCACATGCGCTGCCAGCTCCGGATGTTTCATCCAGATATGCCAGGGTTCAGCGGTGCTTACCGGTATATCGACTGCTTTTTGCACCCGATCAAGATATTCCCCCAATTGTTCCGCCGTCACTTCCCCACGCAACATGGATTCGTTGCCGACAATAATGCGGATGACATTACGATAGTTCTCCTTCGCCAGACGAATCACTGTTTCAATCTGGCGATCATTCTCTTCCAGGTTTTTATCGAGCCATGCACCGAGGGTGACGTTAAGACCATATTTCTGGGCCAAGGCAGGAATCTCGGAGAGAACACCCTCGGTGGTATAGAGGCGAATGGCATATGTCTTGCTTGAGACAAGTTTGAGATCAGACTCGATTTCCGCAACAGTAGGCAGATTATGTTCTATCTGATCATTATGGGCCTGCATCGGTGAAAAAGAAAAGCCCTGAATACGCTTCGGCCAGGGTGGCTCCGACTCTTGCTTGTTGAGCAAGGCCCAGAAACTTATGGAAACAACTGCGATGGCAATACAGATGAGGATATTTGCTCTCGTCATAGTAAATAATTGGTCAAATCTTGCAAAAAACAAGTTGAGAAGAAATATTAAGAGGGTAAGTGCGATGAGAGTCGATAGCAATCAAGCGCAACTTCGAGACTTCCGATCGTTCGATTTTCTCCCATATTACCCCAATTCCAAAAGCTCGATCAATGTATTTCGGAAAACCCGGTAAAACCAGAAGGCAATGTGGTTGATGTGTCACGAAAAAACACTTCAACTATGCGTCGAGCATGGAACATTCGCCACCTCGCCCCAAAAACGAAATAACGAAATGGTCGACAAATACTGCCACGGCAAATTACCGGCACCATCTCTTAGCGCCTGAGAGCTTTAAGAAGAGTTTGAGAGGGGAGACCATCCTGGGACAATCCAACCTGCAATTGAAAGCTCCTGATCGCTTTTTCGGTTGCCGGCCCCAAATGGCCATCCACTTCGCCGATGTAAAGGCCACGCTGAAGCAATTTCTGCTGCAATTCGAGTTTTTCCTCAGCGTTCAGGGATCCTAAGGGTCGGGGCCAGGCTCGTACCAATACTCCGCCGGAACCAGCCAATCGATCCGCCAATAAGCTTACGGCAAGAGCGTAGGAATCGGAATTATTATAGCGTTTCAAGACGAAAAAATTGTCCAACATCAGAAAGGCAGGCCCTGAAGCTCCTGCCGGCATTTTCAGCAAGGCTTTGTCGTCAAGCTTGAAAAAAGCGGCACTCCCAGCACCTCGGAAGCCAAGTTTTGTCCATTCTCTGAGAGTCTTGCTCTCTTCCCTGAACTTTTCTCCACCTACCGGCACTATCACTTCATAGCCCCAGGGACTCCCTTTCTGCCAACCATTGGACTTGAGAAGGTTGGCAGCGGTAGCCAGGGCATCCGGAACGGAATTCCAGATATCTCGACGACCATCTCCATCCATATCAACTCCATAGGCCAAATAGCTCGTGGGGATAAACTGAGTGTGGCCCATGGCTCCGGCCCACGAGCCCATTAAATGTGCGCGACCTATTTGCCCAGTCTGGAGTATTTTCAAGGCTGCCACCAGTTGCGTCCGGGCAAATTTTCTTCTTTTAGGATCGCCATAGGCAAGAGTGGCAAGGGCCGAAGGAACATAGAATAAGCGCTCAGGCTGCTCCAGAATCGCTCCATAATTCGACTCCATGGACCATATGGATAAAAGTACCGATTGTTCAACGCCAAATTTCTGTTCAACCGCAGTCAAGGTAGAAGTATTCATTTTTGCCATTTTCCGGCCCCTGTCAATAGCCAGAGGATTTACCCGACTATCGAGATAATCCCAAATCTCGGTGGTAAATTCCGGTTGAAAGTTGGCTTTTTCAAGAACCAGCGAATCGGGTTCAGTGACACCGGTGAAAGCAGCATTCCAGGTCGCCCGGCTGATTCCCTCCTTGGATACTTCCGAGTAAAAATCATCCAACCATTGTTTGAAGCCACCATTTGCGGCTAAAACAGGAACAGCACTTGCCGCATTAACAATCACAAATACAGCTAAAAATACTCTCAAAATTTTCCGAAGTACTACCATCGTTAACAATCCTTATTTTCCTATGATTACCGAGCAGCTCGAATCCAATCGTTTTTCCTCGACATGGACCCCAATAGCCTTCAATAAGCCCTTCCTTAGCAGAAACAGCACGATTTTCCCAGCCCAAACGGTATACCCCCCCTAATATGGACACCGTCGGCAACAGAAAGCTCATCCTTCCTTTTTCCATCCCATATGCTTTAACAATTGCAAAAGCAGTCATTTTCGAATAGTTACCAGCAACCATGGAACTCCTGCATACAATCACAGATTCAGCCGGTCTCCCTGCCCTTTTTGTCCTTAGTTTTCTAGCGGCGACAATTTTACCAATCGGCTCCGAGTGGCTCCTCGCAATTTTGATTTTCAAGGGCCTTTCTCCCACCCATGTGGTTATTGTCGCAAGCATCGGGAACTTCCTCGGCGCCTGCACCACCTATGTAATCGGCTTGTGGGGTTCGAACTTTTTTATCCGCACCCTTCTGCGCATTGACGACCAGCAACTCACCCGGGCGAGAAAAATTTATGGAAAATACGGAGCATGGTCTCTCTTCTTCAGTTGGTTGCCGATTATCGGCGACCCCCTTTGTCTGCTGGCGGGCCTCTTCAGGGTGGGCTTTGGTTGTTTTTCCACGCTTGTTTTCATAGGAAAATTTTCTCGATATGCTATTCTTGCCCTTCTCATTCTTTGCTGATCAGGAGCACAATAACACATGAAATCGACAATTCTGCTTAAAATCTTTGAGGTCTATGAAGACTGGGGTCATCACCTACCCACAGCTTGTAGGCAACACTGCAGCATCTGCTGCACACAGAATGTGACAATCACGGCAATCGAAGGCGAAGAGATTCTTCGTTTTGTCTTGACTGAAAACTTAACACCTTGGCTTGTGGAAAAACTCGCCCGCCCCCGAACTCACCACCCGGTGGAAATGACCACCAATGACTTCGCCAAGGCATGCTTTGATGGCCTGGAGACCGATCTTAGCGACAATTGCAACACTTCTCCCTGTCCTTTTCTAGAAGATAACTCCTGCAGAATATACCCTGTCCGTCCATTCGGTTGCAGACTCTTCACTTCTACCCAAAGGTGTTCACTCACGCAACTGGCCCTAGTACCTGATTATTACCTGGAAGCGGCAACCGCAGTTACTCAACTTGTCGAACACCTCGGCCAAGGAGAATATTGGGGAAACATGCTTGACGTCCTCCCCGCCCTGCTGGATATCAGCGAATTTCGTGATATTGGCGCCCAACTTGACCAGACTATGATAATCAAGGCACGCCTGGCTACCCTCACCGCCAAACCATTGCCCGGTTTTTTTCTCAGCGACGAAGATGGTGGTAAAGTGACCCAGCTTCTGGAAACCATATTTTCTATCGAGGTTGAAGGAAAACGATTGGAAGACATTTTGAACGGACGATGACAGTCATGACGGCTGTGCTCCACTTCCCGCCGATTTCTGTAAGAAACAGCCCAACTCAGCCGAGTAACTTCCATAGGAAGAATCCTGAACATTTTATTGAAACTCCAACAAAAAGTTATATTTCCTTCTCCGTTACGCTCTGTTTTTCCTGGTAGCGCCAACTTTTCTGTTTCAAAAATCAGGCCCGATTGCTATAGTGCAGCCCATGAAAAAGCTAAACAATACCAAACGGACTAAGTTTATTTTTGTCACCGGCGGTGTACTCTCCTCCCTGGGAAAGGGATTGGCCTCTGCGGCCATCGGCGCTCTTCTCGAGAGTCGGGGATTGACGGTGACCTTTCAAAAACTCGACCCTTACATCAATGTTGATCCGGGCACCATGAACCCGTTTCAACACGGGGAAGTGTATGTCACCGATGACGGTGCCGAAACTGATCTCGATATGGGCCATTATGAACGGTACACCTCTGCCGTCATGGCCCAGAAAAACAACTATACCTCGGGCCGAATTTATTATTCGGTCATAACAAAAGAAAGACGCGGTGAATACCTTGGCGGCACTGTCCAGGTCATTCCCCATATTACCGACGAAATCAAGAACGCCGTTCTGCAGCTCGATGGCAGCGCCGATGTGGCGATTATCGAAATCGGTGGAACTGTCGGAGATATTGAAGGATTGCCCTTTATTGAGGCTATCCGCCAGTTGCGCGGGGATCTTGGACGAGAACATACCCTCTTTATTCATCTGACTCTGGTACCGTACATCAAAACCGCCGGCGAGGTAAAGACCAAACCAACCCAGCATTCGGTGCGGGAACTGAGGGCAGACGGGATCCAACCGGACATTCTCCTCTGCCGTACCGAGGTACCACTGGACAACAGCTTAAAAAGCAAGATCAGCTTATTTTGCAATGTCGCGCAGGATGCAGTAATCACCGCCATTGATGTTGAGACCATCTACGAACTTCCCTTACATCTACACCGTGAAGGCCTTGATAGTAAAATACTTGAACTCCTCAATATCTGGACCGGCCAACCGAACATCAAACCCTGGGAGGATCTGGTCCACACCATCCGCAACCCGAAAAACGATGTGACCATCGCCATTACCGGAAAATATGTGGATCTGACCGAGTCCTATAAAAGCTTGCACGAAGCCTTGATACATGGCGGTATCGCCAATGGGACCAAGGTTCGTCTGGAATATATCAGTGCCGAAGACCTTGAATCAAAAAACGTCGCCAGTCTCCTTGAAAATTGCGACGGCATTCTGGTGCCCGGCGGTTTTGGTAAACGGGGCGTTGAAGGCAAAATCAAGGCGATCAATTACGCAAGAAAAAACAAGGTGCCGTTTTTCGGCATCTGCCTCGGCATGCAGCTGGCGGTCGTCGATTTTGCTCGCGATGTCCTCGAACTTCCTCGGGCCAATTCCACGGAATTGGATGAACTCACCCCGGATCCTGTAATCTACCTGATTAAAGAGTGGTTTGACTACCGCACCAACAAGATGCAGGTTCGTGACAAAGACTCTGACTTTGGTGGAACCCTGCGGCTGGGCGCTTATCCTTGTGTTCTCGATGAAGACTCCAACGCCTTTCGGGCCTATGGCCAAAAAGAAATCTCCGAGCGACACCGGCATCGTTTCGAGTTCAACAATGAATATCGCCAGCCTCTCGAAAACGGTGGGCTAACGATTTCCGGCACCTCTCCCGACAATAATCTTGTTGAAATAATCGAGATCGCTGACCATCCGTGGTTCCTCGGCTGCCAGTTTCATCCTGAATTTAAATCCAAACCGATGAAACCCCATCCATTGTTCCGGGATTTTATCAGCGCAGCTCTCGCCCATAAACAAAAAGGTTGAAAACCCAATGATGGAGATAGCTGTAGCCATCGACACCCCGAGCGGTGCACCACTGACTGTTGGCGCCGGCCAGCCATTGTTGCTTATCGGCGGTCCCTGTGTCCTCGAATCTGAGGAACTTGCCAAAACCGTTGCCGGCACGATGCAGGAAATTTGTGCACGACTTGGGTTTTCATATGTTTTCAAGGCTTCTTTCGATAAGGCCAACCGGACTTCCCTCGACTCATATCGTGGGCCCGGCCTGGTTGACGGCCTTGCTACTCTGGCTAAAATCCGTCGAGAGCTGCAGGTACCGGTTATCTCTGATATCCATGATATAAGCCAGGTTGAGGCGGCTGCCGAAGTTCTCGATATTCTCCAGATCCCTGCTTTTCTCTGCCGTCAAACCGACCTGTTGATCGCCGCCGCCCGAACAGGAAAGCCGGTGAATGTTAAGAAAGGCCAGTTTGTCTCTCCCTGGGATATGCAAAACGCTGTTGCCAAAATCAGGGGCGTAGGCGGTACCAAGATAATGCTCGTTGAGCGAGGTGCCAGTTTCGGCTACAACAACCTCGTGGTCGATATGCGCTCCCTGCAGGTTATGCGCTCATTCGGTTGTCCGGTTATTTTTGACGCCACCCACTCGGTGCAGCTGCCAGGTGGCGCCGGGGGGAGCTCTGGAGGACAGCGTGAATTCATCGCCCCCCTCGCCAGAGCCGCAGTTGCAGTCGGTGTCGATGGTTTATTTATGGAGATCCATCCGAACCCGGAGAAAGCCCTTTGCGATGGACCAAACTCCATCCCTCTGCATCAGGTGGAAGAACTGCTCCGCCAAATCCTCAAGGTACGAAACGCCGTCACTTGACAATGTCCGACCAATGTTCAACGCCCAATTCAAATTACCCATCTGATTGCGAGGTAATGGAAGGATACCGGGCCATCGCCCGGGAAAAGGCACGCCAAGGCAACAAGGTAAAACGCAGCCTTGTCATGGCCAAGGCAAAAGACATCCGCCTACTCCTCCTGGATGTGGACGGAGTTCTCACCAACGGTAGCCTCCTGTACACAGGCAGCAGCGAGGAAAGCAAAGCCTTTAACACCCAAGACGGCTTCGGCCTCCGCCTGCTGCAGGATGCTGGCATCGATGTCGGTATCATTACCGCACGTAAATCTGAGGTGGTTGCCAGGCGGGCAATCGAGCTGAAAATACGTTTTATCTACCAAGGAGCCCCCAATAAAAGCGAAGCGTTCAAGGATATCCTCAAGGTTTCCGGGCTGCGCCCCTTTGAAATTGCCTATATGGGTGATGATTGGCTCGACCTTGTCCTTCTTCAACAGGTGGGCCTCGCCATCGTCCCGGCCAATGGTGTACGGGAGGTAAAAGAGATGGCTCACTTTATTACCGAGCGAATGGGTGGAGAGGGAGCTGTTCGGGAAGCTTGCGACCTCATCTTAGATGCCAAAAACCTTACCGCCGAACTGTTGCAGAAATACTTGAGCCGATGAAAATCCACCGCAATACTATCTGGCTGCTTCCCTTGGCATTTCTCATCACTTTTCCCCTCTGGAGTGGTCCCGTTGGTGATTTCCTCACGCCACGAGGCGGTTTTGATCCCGACATCAACAAAGAAAGCATTGATCGTCAGAACTTCAGCATGCAGACGGTTACTATCCTGCAGAACGAAAAAGGCAAAGACACGGCAGTGATCCATGCTGCCAATGCCCGAACCAATCCCAAAGACCTCGATATTGCTATTCTGGATAAGGTGAACGCCGAGGTTTTCGATGGCAATGGCAATAAAACTTTAATAACCTCACAAACAGGGGAATACAATATGATCACCAAGGTTCTCACCCTGACCAAGGATGTTGTTCTCAACAAAACCCAAGACAAACAATTCCTCTATACCGACTTGCTCATTTATAATGGTGTACAACACACCGTCAATTGCCCGATGAGAACCAAACTTAAAAGTGAAACCGCCGAGATTGACGGAGGAAGTCTCGGCTATAATATCACCAGTCAAACCTACGTCATCGGCAAAAGAGTAAAATGTCTTATAAACGGCTTTATCCAACCTTGACTTGTCCAAGACAATACAGAATTGCTTGTTTTTAAAGAAAAATTATTATAGAGTTAGCTCTTTTTAGCGCCTGCGAATGTCTCATGATTTTGGATTTTAATGCACTTCGCAACCCTGAATCCCTCCTGATCAATACACCAACGAATATTTACATCCCAGAGCAACATACCGAACCAACTCTTGTGTTTTTTCTGGCTTGCCGGACGCGGGTCATGGCGAATCATCTCCCGAATCAACTGTTCTAAATTTCTTCCCGTCTCCCTTTGATAGCAACCACAAAAGTCCAGTGCTTCGAGGCTAAAAGTGATCCGTGCCTCCGTTTGTTCGCCCTGGGCATAACCGCAGGAAGCCGATGGCAGGCAATCACTGTAAGGGATGTACGGTTTTATATCAAATACCGGTGTCTGATCGAGAAAATCCACTCCAGAGAGATCAAGAAAAACCGAGCCCTTCTCTTTGACGATCGCTTCGAGCTTAACCACTGATAATCCCAGATGGTTCGGACGGTGCGGACTGCGGCTGGCAAAAACACCAACCCTCTTCCGGCCACCAAGCCAGGGTGGGCGAATGGTCGGTTTCCAACCTTCAGCAACAGTCTGATGAAAAAGAAAATGGATCCAAATATGGGTGAACTGCTCCAAACCTCGTACCATTTCTTCTCGGTTACAGGGCGGTAACAATTCCAACCGTGCTATGGCTGACGGGACCATTCCCGGCTGTCGGGGGATTCCAAATTTCCCTGTGAAACATGAATGGATGAGGCCAATCGGCTTAATCCTGACATCAAGAGGAAAAATATTTGTATCGAATTCCAATACCTTCAACTCCTTTATCGCTTACACTATCTCACTCTATGCGAACATCGTACTTCCACTTACCCCGCATTCGAGATAAATTTTCCTTGAGATGATAACATCTAAAAAATACTTATGTCACTTACACCTTGACATATGCATTGCACCCCTGGTAATACACATCAGACAATCGTAATACTTTTAGGGGACATGGGCTTGGGCTAATACCCTCTTGAAACTGCTGCCCGCCATATCCAGTTGTTGCATGGTATCACGCTCTAGCTCATGTTTCGCCTAAAATCTTTTCCACCATCCCCGTGGCAAATATTACCCTCCCACTCAATCTCCCATGTTTCCACAAGTCTGTCTTTCTCTTTGACACACACGTGTGCTATTAACTTGCCTGATACTCTATTCCTGTGGTATCTGTCTTGCGAATATGTTTTCAATCCATTGCTGCCCCTCGGGAACCCCCCTTACAACTCTCTCTCATCCCGTCGAACAGCTCTTACCCCTTTTTATGAGGTCTTCTTACAATAATGAAAGTTGGAATAATAGGACTGCCGCAAACCGGCAAAAAGACACTGTTTCAGGTTTTAACGGGAAACCAGTTGCGAGAACAAGCTGGTCCCTCTAAATCGGTTCCGGGAATAGCCGAGATACGTGACCCACGTTTTGATAGACTGGTTGCAATGTACCAGCCCAACAAAGCTGTGAGAGCACGCGTTGATCTGGTTTTACTGCCAAAGATGGAGCAAGAAAATATTGCAAAGGGAGATATTTTTAAGGAAATTGCCGATGTCGATGCTCTTTGCCATGTAGTCCGAGCCTTTGAAGACGATTCTATCTACCACACAGAAGGTTCTGTCGACCCGGTGAGAGATGCGGAGATGGTTAACAGTGAACTTATCATGCACGACCAGATTTTTGTCGAAAAACGTATTGAACGAATTGAAGTTGCGTTAAAAAAGATTAAAGACGACAAGCAGGTTAACGAACTGGAATTAATGCGGAAAATGCAGGGCCACCTGGAGGAAGAAAAACCTCTTCGGTTGTTGGAGCTCAATGAAGATGAAGAAATCCTTGTTCGCAGTTATCCATTAATCACTAGAAAAGAGCTGATCCTCGCCTTCAACGTCGCCGAAGAGCAACTGGGCGACCAAATGTTGCTCGAAAAAATGGCTGAGAAGTGCCTACTCAACAAAATGGAGGCAATGCTTGTTTCAGCTCAAGTGGAGTCGGAAATTGTTCTCCTTGATACCGACGATGAAAAGGCCGACTTTCTACGAGATCTAGGGATCGAGGAACCGGCGTTGGAGACCATGACCAGACTGTGCTTGAAATCACTCGGCCTTATCTCCTTTTTTACCGTCGGTAAAGATGAAGTTAGGCAATGGCTGGTCAGGGAAGCAGCTCCTGCCCCGGTCGCTGCGGGGGTTATTCACTCCGACCTGCAGCGCGGTTTTATCCGAGCCGAGGTTATCAAATATAATGAGCTTATTGAATACGGCAGTGAGGCTGAGTTGAAAAAAGCCGGAAAAATGTATCTTCAAGGCAAAGACTATATTGTATGTGACGGCGATATTCTCAATATCCGTTTCAAAGTTTGAAACACTTGCCGTTTTCACCTACCACCCGGTTTTGGTAGATATTGGTCTCGTGCAACACTCTGCCCTGACTCCCGATATTCCAGCAACCATTAAAACCGTATAACGTTGCCTCGTCCAACTCCTGCAAAAGAAAATGGCGCCGACCAAGCGGCGAAGTTTCTTAGAAAAATGTTGTAAGCTGGCAACTGAGAAGCAGTTACCTGGAAAGCTCGGGAATATCTAAAAACAGCGGGTCATCAGAAGTTGCAATCACCTTCCAGGCATCGCCTTGGTGGTCAAAATCGGCTATTTTTTCAATATCCATTTTTAGATATTTTCCTCTCCCAGTGACCGCCACCTGACCATCCGGCAGTAAAATTTTCCCTTCCCCCTGAAAGGAGCGATTTCCTTCTGAAACAATCCTTGCCAACACCCTGACTTCACCTTCCATTGGTACGGGTTTGCGTAGTTTCATGGAAAAATCCACCGTTACTCCCCAAATGTTGTCAGAATAATTAAGCATTATGGCGCGACCAATAGTTTCATCAAGGATGGTTGCTGCGATGCCGCCATGTAAACGACCCGGATACCCTTGATGTTGTTCCGCTGGTTTGAAAATCGCCATTAGTTGGCCATCTTCCAGCTCGTAAAACATACTTTTTAATCCAAAGCCATTGTCCATCCCACAAACAAAGCACATTTTCGAATTTGGTTGCTTTTTGGTTACACGCAAACGCATTATTTTGTGTCACTCCTCATTTCTTTGACAATGTGGAAGAGGTAATACCGGAGGCCCATTAACGAGCATTTCGGCAATTGTTATTCTGACCTTAGGCCAGAGATGGCGCTTGCCCTCCAGGAGTTGGTTCTCCAATAACGCCAAGTTGTGCAGCAACGGTGTTCTTACAACATGGGGTGGCTGGCTTTGCCGATATTTCGCTGCTACTATCTCCTGACAGCGAAAACAACCCGGGAATCGCAGTTCCTGCCCATCCGGTCTGGTTATTATCGCCGGAACTCCATGGGTTCGGCAAACCAATAATCGATGTTCATAAAGCACACACAAGCCGTTGTCGTTGAGCGGACACATCTCCTGAGGTCTCTCACCGCGAGCCAAGGTATTCTTACATTGCGCAAGCCAAGTTTGCGAACGACCGAGGAGAGCAGCCTGACGACTCGCTTCCAGCTGCCGAAAACCAATCCAGAGAAAGGCCCATTCAACATAGGTGTGATGAAGGAAGTAAGAGTCGCAACAATTATCAGGACAGCCGTTGCAGGAAAAGTTCAAATCCCGAGCGACTCTTTCATATTCGTCCTGGAGTTTTTGGTAGATTTCTACGAGTCTCCCAGTCAGGAGATCGGGCAACACCACTTCTTTCATCCCTTTTCCTCTCCAAAACATTGCTCCCTGCTCATGGCTCAAGGGATCAGCCATGGTTACCACTCCACTCCCAACATCATACAGTTGATTCCACTACCGATTCCGAACAAAGCACCTTTCTGGCCTGAATGAAAAACTCCCTGCTCCATGGCCATCGCCATGGTAATAGGGGCCGAAACCGACCCAACATTGCCGAGAATTTGTAGAGTCTCAAAATTCTTTTCCGGCGGCAATCCCAATTTTTCAAAAAGCAATTTGGCGTGGGCGGATCCGACCTGGTGACAAAAAAACCTATCTATATCCACTTCCTGCCATCCTGCTTTCCTGGAAAACCTCTCCCAGGTATCAAGCGCTGTTTCTACTCCACGATGCAACAATTCCTCGGAGTTGGTTGCCATAAGGATGGTATTTCCACCGTGCTGCCCCCCATGGCAAAGATCGGAATGAGTGGTGTTTGCACGCCAGGCACCATGCACCAATCGCGGACGATCTTCATTTTTCAGCGTTTGCCGCATATACAAGGCAACCGATCCGGAGCCTATGGTGAGGGAAGCAAATGCCGGCTTAATGCCTTTCCGAGTTATGGCGTCATCGCTCTGCAAAGCCTGCAGTGTCGATTCAAGCAAATCCTCGGCGGTTTCTCCTGAAACAATAAGCCCATTATTTACCTGACCGAGTTCAATCATGTTTGCCAACATCACCATGCCATCGAGAAAACCCAAGCAGGCATTAGAGATATCAAAAATCAAGGCTGATGAGGACAGTCCCAGTTTATTGTGCACAAACGAAGCCGTTGCTGGTTCCATCATATCGCGGGATACGGAGGTGAATATCAGGCAGTCGATCTCCCGTGGATCAAGGTCTGCACTTTCAAGAACTCGCTTGCCGGCATAGGCTGCAGCTTCGCTCGGCTTTGTACCCTCTGGCCAGAGACGCCTTTCCTTAATCCCGCTCATCAATTCCAATCTACCGAAGGGGAGGCGCAACCTCTCATACAAAAGCAATAATCTTTCTTCAATCTGTTTCGAGCTTAATATTCTCGGGGGAATTTCGTATCCAAGAGTGTGAAGGCAAACTTTTGAGTAATGTATCATAAATCAAACAGCGGCGAGAGCATCAAGGTGTTGCAAGATCTTTTCCTTACTAACAGGACGATTCAGTGTTCCATCAAAGCCACATCCATCCAAATCAACCTCATTTTGAGCCTCACCAATCCCAATGATCATCGCTCTCTGTCCCGAATACTCTTCAAGCTGTCTGATAAGTTTAGCCACCTTAAGGCTCTCCAGGTGTGGTGTTGATACATCAAGAAGAATGAGGTCAAAATGGGAAAGAGAAGCCTCATACATAGCCGACCTTCTCGTCTCAGCCAGTATAATCTGCCATCCATGTTCAACGAAGATACGAACGAGTGCGCTCTGGCTTATCGGATCACTGTCCAACACCAGCACCCTATTGGTAAGAAATTTTACTAAAATCTCTAATAACTGCGCTTTCTCCAGGGGTTTTGAAAGATAATCATCCATGCCGGCCTGAAGGCATTTCTCCCGATCTCCCGGCATTGCCTGAGCTGTGAGGGCCACGATATTCAAATGTCCTCCATGTGTTCGCTCATGCTTTCTAATAGCCCGGGTGGCTTCCAGACCGTTCATGCCATCCATTTGGACATCCATCAAAACCAAGTGATAGCCGCCACCGCATGCCTCTTTGACCGCAGCCTGACCGTTGTCAACTGTGGTAACTAGAACACCTTGCTGAGTAAGGATTGTTTCTATAAGAGTTCTGTTAATATATTCATCCTCGGCCAACAACACTCTTGAACCCTTAAGGGCAAATGTTTGGTTTTCAGTAATGTTCTCAAGAGTAGCATTGGCCTTTTCCTCCAACCCCAGAACATCAGATACCTCTTTAAAAGGGAGCTCAAAGGTAAAGGTTGATCCGCTTGAATCACTCTTTACAGAGATTTGCCCACCCATCAGTTTTACAAGCTGGGATGACACTGTCAATCCAAGTCCGGTGGTGCCAACCGAAAGTGGCAGCGAAATGTTGCGAGAAACCTTTTCCTTGAAATAGTAATTTATCAGGTCAAGTTTTTCTTGGGTCATGCCACATCCCGTATCTTCGACAATGAATCTCAGCCGAAGAACGTTGGCGCTATCGTAGCCGCAATTTTCAATGCGGATGGAAACACCACCCTGATCAGTGTATTTTATTCCATTATTAACTAGATTGGTGAGAATCTGTGCAAGACGGGCGGAATCGCCATGAACATAAGCGGGAACTTCAGGCGAAATGGTGCAGGTGAGTCCGATATTTTTTTTTCTCGCGGCAAGATTGAGCACATAGAGATCATGATCAAGGCTTTCCTTGAGGCTGAAATCTTCCGGTTCAATGAGCAGCTCTCCGGTTTCAATCCTCGAAAAATCCAGGACCTCGTTTACTACAACTAGCAGTCGATCAGCAGATGAGCTGACCATTTCCAGATAAAGCCGTTGTTCGGGAGATAATTTTGTGTCGAGAACAAGATTTGTCATCCCAATTATACCATTCATCGAAGAGCGAATCTCGTGACTTACGTTTTCAAGAAAAACGCTCTTTACCCGATTGGCAAGCTCAGCTCGAACAAGGCCTGCTTCGCAGTTGCTATGCTCTGCCGCTTCCATTTCAGCGTTTTTACCGTTTATGATCGCCTGCACTGCTCTTTTTTTCAAAACTTCGGTAGTCCTTTTCTGCTTGGCAAGTTGCTCTTTCAACTCTTCAACTTGTTGCTGCAATAACTCAATCTCAGCCACATCTCCCTCCATTTATTCACCATTCAGTAAACCGGTTTCGATTAATCCGACATAGCTTAGAATTTCCACGGAGCCCTGGCGCAGTATCCCGGCAATTATGCTATGGTCTAACTGCTCGCCAGCCGACAATTTCTGTTCAATGTCCTTGGTAAAGGCCGCCCATTCCGCTTCCCCCATATTGAGGAACAATCCTTTAAACCCATGATATATAGCTGCCGGCCCTTCAACCGATTTATCGCCGGCAAGAAACCTCTTTAAATTTTCCAAACCTTGTTTGAGCGATTTTGAAGAGCTTACCACCATGGTCTCCACTTGCGGTTCGCTGAGCCTATATTTTTGTCGGAAATGATTGCGCAACCTTGCCAGCGTGATGCATGAAGGTGCAGAAACACAGAGAGATGAATCTTGGTTGTGTCTTTTTTGTTGTGTCATGATTAAGCTCAAAGAAAGACTGACTTCAAGGCAAATTATACGATCAGCCCGAGATCCCTGATGTGACGGATGAGTTTATTTCGATCCAAAGGCTTTGTCAGGTAAGCCTCACATTGCCCCTGACGAAAAGCTTTCATTATATTTTTCGAGTCATCAATGCTTGTTACCATAATTACCTTGGTTGTATCCGGACCCCGTATGCCTCGCCGCAACTCCATTTCCCGCAACTCGAGCAAAGCCTCCTGCCCATCCATAACAGGCATCATGATATCAAGGCAAATCAAGTTGTATGGATCATTTTCTTCGAAGGCTCTTTCTATGGCACCAAGAGCTTCCTTTCCGTTCACCGCCACATGACAGGTTCCATATTCCGACAGAAGTGTCGAGATAAGGGATCTTGCCAGAAAATCATCTTCGACAATTAGTGTCTTCATTGCCTTAACTCCCTTTGCATCCAGGTTCAACCCCATAAGTACTAGGATGCAGTATCCTGGAAAACTTCCAGATTCTCTCTTATATTCGTATGTGTTGAATAATTGTATCATGAAGTGATTGCCATTGGAACTTTTTTACGGCAGTTCGCTTTTCTTCAGTCTAATAACGCTCTTTTTCAAAAATACAGAGCTTCAAATACAACATTATCCTTGTTTGTGACGAAACTCCCAACATCTATGAATCTTTTTATCTCGTGAAAAATCAAACGGTAGAGATCGTCTGGAAATATCTGAAACGGAATATTTTTCCAACAGATTCTCTGCTAAATGGAACCTTCTGAAGTTAGTAGAAAATATTAACATTCCACCACTATCCAAGCAGGACATGGCCATATCAATCAATCTGACATGATCTTCCTTGACGTCAAAAACCCGCATCTCTTTTTTGGTGTTGGAAAACGTCGGAGGATCGATAAAAATCAGATCGTATGTCGATTTGCACTCCCCGAGCCATTCGAGACAATCTGCCTTTTCAATCCTGTTGGTTATCTCAGAGAGCCCGTTTGTGGCAATATTCATTCTCGCCCACTGAAGATATGTGCCTGAAAGATCGACCGTTGTTGTACTCAAAGCCCCCCCGAGTGCCGCATGCACCGTCGCAGTCCCCGTGTATCCGTAGAGATTGAGAAACCTCTTGCCCTTAGCAGCCGTAAATATCATTGCCCGAACCGGACGGTGATCAAGAAATAGGCCCGTGTCGAGATAATCCGTGAAGTTGACCAAAAATGTGCCACTTCCCTCTCTTACCTCATACATCTTGTGGCTGTTTCCTTTTTTCTCGTACTGACTCCGGCCCTTCTGACGTTCACGGGTTTTGAGAAAAACCCGATCGGACCTTGCCCCCAGAACCTCTTTGACGGTAATGATCGCACTGCCCAATCTGGCTGCTGCAATTTGTGGATCAATACTTTTGGGAGGCGTCCATTCCTGAATGTGTATCCACTTCCCATAGAGGTCGATGCTGATATTGTATTCAGGGAGATCTCGGTCATAGACCCTGAAACAGGATATATTTTCCCTTTCAGCCCATTTCAACATTTGCTTGAGGTTCTTACAGAGCCTGTTTGCAAACTCATTTCCACCCTCCTCTTTCAATGGACTCCGTGGTTGCCATTGAAAATCCTGATCGGTTCCACCGACGATCCAGCCGGTAAGGAGCCGACAAGGTATTGAACCATTATAGAGACGATATTTGTGATCCCAAGAGAGCCCAAAACTGTCGGTCAAGTCCGGATTTGCGATGAAAACTCCGGCCCGCCATCCTGGAAATCGCCGGCGGAGGATTCTGCCGTACCCCTTGTAAAGCTGGGCCACCAACTCGGTTTCGGAAAGCCGTTCCCCGTAAGGCAGATTGCTGAGCAATAAACCCTGTTTTTCAGGGGCCTGGAGACTGGCAACTTCGCCTTGCTTGACTGTTATAAAGCGGTCACAACCAGCCAACTGAATGTTTTTCCGCGCAGCTCGAATGACGATTGGATCGCAATCGTAGCCAATAATGAGAGGCCACTTTTTGCTTTCACCCGCATTTTCACGTTCCAAGGCCTCCTCAACAAGACTTGACCAAAGTTCGTCGTCATGACCCAACCACCCCATGAATCCATAGTACTGGCGTGACAAACCGGGTGCAGTATCACCAAACATCAGTGCCGCTTCGATCAAAAGAGTACCCGTGCCGCACATCGGGTCAATCAGTGTTTGCGCATCATTTAACCATCCACTCAAAGCGACAATACCTGCCGCCAAGGTTTCCTTTAACGGTGCTTTTCCAGAGGCATCTCTATAGCCACGGCGATGCAGGCTTTCACCTGAGAAATCAAGGGAAATTGTGGCATAATTGTTCTCAATATGCAGGTGAAACTGTACCCCAGGGCGGTCAGTTTTCACCGAGGGCCTTTTGCCGGTTTTCTCCCGAAAATGATCAACAAGACCGTCCTTAAGCCTGAGTGCCGCAAAACGACTATGTTTGATACTTGATTCCCCGGATAAAGTACAACTGACAGCAAAAGTCGTTTCTTCTGTGAGATGCTTTCCCCAGGGAGCAGAAAGTGAAAAGTTATACAAAGACTCCTCGTCTGTGACGGGCGCCCCCCATAGTTCAAGAAAAATCCGAGAGGCAAATCGTGACCACAAACAACAACGATAAGCCGTTTCTATATTCCCGCACCAGCGTACCATACCAATACCGGCGACCACATCTTTACCTCCGAACTGCTCAACTTCCTCCGCAACCAGAGTCTCCAACCCAGCAGCACAACCAGCAACAATTGCGAAGCTTTTTGTTATTTCGGGAAATTCATTCTTACTTCCAAGCATTATCTCGCCTCTTAACTTTCTAGATTTCACCTTCTTTCTTGTTCAAACAGACTTTTCCTGACAATTTCTACTTGACCTCTGTATGAATACGACTAAAGTAAGGAGCATTCATTAGACTTTCGCAAAATCATCATACCAATCTTTTAAATTTTATATCTTCGCAACAGGAGACACCATGTACAAAAATATCATTGGAGCCCTCGCCATCTCGGCACTTCTGACGTCACTTCTTCTCTTTGGCGTTGGTTGTAGTAAAAAAACGGTTATTCCTCCTGAAAATTCAGGATCTTCCACCGATGCTACCGGTGGAAAAAACATCAATTACCCCATATCGGAAGGAGGATTTTCCCAAGAAAACACACCGAGATCCGGCACCCTTGACGATAAACAACTCGGTAATGGTGGAAGCTATGCCGATCAGCAGTCTGACGAATTTAAAAGACAACATGGACGATGCTCTGATAATCTTTTCCCTATTTACTTTGATTTCGATCAGGCTGGAATTCGCCCCGATATGGTGCAGGTGCTAACTCGTAATGCCGAGTACCTTAAGACTGTTCCCGGTTCTAGGTTAGTTCTTGAAGGAAACTCTGACGAAAGAGGTACCAACGAATACAATATGGCTCTTGGCGAGAGAAGAGCTATCAACGTGCAGCAATATCTTACCAACATGGGAATTGATGCACGTCGTATGCAGACCCTATCTTACGGCGAAGAAAAACCTCTTTTTACCGGACAGGACGAAGAGGCGTATAGTGGCAACAGACGTGTTGATTTCATTATAAAATAAGATAGATAACCATCCGGTTTCGCGTCTCTTGTCGAGGCCGGACTTACAGCTCATCATTTGCAGCAATTTCCTCAAGAATTATCGACACGACTTCCTCAAGAGATATTTCAGTCGTGTCGATAAAAAGCGCGTCATCAGCCTGTTTCAGCGGCGCAATCGATCTAGTACGATCATTTTTATCGCGCTCTAAAGTCAGAGCCAAAGTTTGTTGCAAACTGGCAGCGATACCATTTTTTTTCAACTGCTCTACACGTCTTCTCGCCCTTTCTTCAGGTTTTGCGTCAAGGAAGAATTTGTGGGCGGCATCTGGAAAAACAACGGTCCCGGTATCCCTGCCTTCAGCAACAATATTGCCTTTTCTCCCATATCCTCGCTGAATATCCGTAAGAATCTCACGAACCAGAGGAACCGCGGATACACGGGAAGCAATCATGGCCATTTCTGGTGTACGAATTATATTGCTGAAGTCCTCGCCATTAATATAAACCCCGACATCACTGTGTTCAGTTGCCGCCGGAATCAACTCTAAACTCAGAGTTTTCAAATTATTGGCTATATCCTCCGGATTATCAAGATCAACAGCACAGCGATCGAGATATAAGCCGACGGCACGATACATTGCGCCAGTATCAAGGTAGATAAATCCGGTTGCAGCAGCCACTTTTCTGCTCACTGTTGATTTTCCAACTCCCGCAGGACCATCAATTGTGATGATGTTCGTTTTTTTAGACATATTTGAGCTCGGTTAAAGAGTCGGCCAAAGAATAGAGAAACCTTTTGTTTTCTTCTTCAGTGCCAACAGTAACCCGAATAAATGTCTCTAAACCATAGGCACACATAGAACGGACAATTACTCCCTTGGTCAACATGGTATCATAAAGCAGATCGGCATTTCCCCCTACATCGATCAGAAAAAAATTCGTTTGAGATGGATAACTTTTGCATCCCAACACTTCAACTTCTCGCCTTAAAAAATCAAGACCAGCTCGCGTTCGAGACAGAGTTCGTTCATAATATTCTTCATCGTCTAAGGCAGCCAAAGCACCTACTTGAGCCATTTGGTTGATGTTGAAAGGTTGGCGCACCTTGTGGAGACACGAAGCAATTTCTCTGGCCATCAGTCCGTAACCGATCCTCAAACCAGCCAAGCCGTAAATTTTTGAAAAGGTCCGCAAAAAAACCACAGGACAGCGTCCCTCAATGTTTCGAATAAGAGAATAGATATCCACTCTTAGCTGATTATCAGCAAAATCAATATATGCTTCATCCAGAACAACTATAACTGTCTCCGGAATATCACTAAGAAACTGATAAAGCTCAACCGGAGGAATCGTCGATCCGGTAGGATTGTTTGGATTATCGAGAAAAATGAGCCGCGTCTTGTCAGATACCAATTCTCTGACAAGGGTCAAATCATGGTGCATATCTCTCAAAGGAGCCACATAATTAATACCACCCCGAACTTGAACACACTTTTGGTACATCAGAAAAGACGGATGGCTGCTTATAACTTCATCTCCTTCCCGCACAAAAGCCTTCACCAGAAAATCAATTATTTCATTAGACCCGTTACCAAGAACAACCTCAGCAGGGTCGACACCTAATTTTCCGGCAAGAGCATTAATCAGGTAATAACAAGATCCATCTGGGTATCGATGTAAATTCAATAATTCTGAGCGAATAGCCCGCACGGCTTTTGGAGATGGCCCCCATGGATTTTCATTGGAAGCAAGCTTTATCGAACCAGTAATTCCTTGCTCCCTTTCAAGCTCCTCCTGAGGTTTACCAGAAGGATACGGTGTAATAGCGGAAATGTTATCTGGAATGATCCTTTTCAAGTTGGCACCGTTAACAACTTCTAGATGTTCTTTTCCTGAGAGTAGATTTTCTAAATATCCAAAGCTCTTTCACCGAGCTGCAATTCTCTCTCAAGGTTATATCCCACCCTTAAAAGCATTTCTTCCTGGAAATGTGGTCCTTGGAGTTGAACGCCGACCGGCAGCCCTGATGCGGTGAATCCTCCCGGAACAGACATGCCGGGAACACCAGCAAGGTTGGCGGAAAGAGTCAGTATATCGGAAAGATACAAAGACAAAGGATCATCGTCATTTTCACCCATTGGCCACGCTGGTGTTGGGGTTACCGGAGAAATGATAATATCGCAGCACTGAAATGCTTTCTTGAAATCATTGAGAATAAGTGTCCTTACCTGTGATGCCTTTTTGTAGTACGCATCATAATATCCCGACGAAAGAGCATATGTCCCAATAAGGATCCGCCTTTTCACCTCAGAACCGAAACCTTTCGATCGACTGCCTTTATACATGTCGAGCAGGGTATCGGCCCCTTTATCTCTGTAGCCGTAATGAACGCCGTCATACCTTGCCAAATTGGAACTGGCTTCAGACGGAGCAATCAAATAGTACACCGCAACGCAGTAATCGGTATGAGGTAAAGTAACCTCGACGATCTCAGCACCTCTTTCTTTCAGAACATCTATGCTGTTACGTACAATGCTTTCAACCTCACTGTCGAGGCCGGCAGAAAAATACTCCGGGGGCACTCCAACTCTCACACCAGCTAATCCATCGACAAGACAAGAAGAATAATCCGGTACTGCTTGGTTTACCGAAGTTGAATCCATTGGATCGAATCCGCTTATCACACTCATCATAAGGGCACAATCAGCTACACTCCTGCAAAGTGGTCCTATTTGATCAAGGGATGAGGCAAAAGCTGTAAGTCCGTAGCGGGAAACCCGTCCATATGTAGGTTTCATACCAACAATACCGCAGAGGGATGCAGGTTGTCGAATAGATCCACCTGTGTCTGAGCCAAGAGAAGCCAAACACTCAAAGGACGCTACAGCCGCTGCCGAACCACCCGATGATCCCCCTGCTACATATCCTTTTTTCCAAGGATTCCTTGGAATCCCAAAAGAACATGTTTCCGAGGTTGATCCCATGGCAAATTCATCCATGGTCGATTTGCCAAGAACTACCGCACCTTCGTTTTTTACCTTTGAAACAACTGTCGCATCATAAGGAGGTATATAGTTCTCCAGTATTTTTGAACCACATGTTGTTTTTAATCCTTTGGTGGCGAGTAAATCCTTAATTGATAAGGGAATTCCACATAATTTTCCTACATTCCCGTTTTTTCGTTTCCGGTCAGCCTCTTCGGCTTGTTGAAGAGCACCATTTTTATCTATGGTTATGAAGGCTTTTAAGTCCGCGTCTATCTCCTCAATTCTATCAAGACAACTTTGGGTAAGAATAATAGAGGTGAGATTACCCACTTTTATTCTTTCACATGCTTCTGTTATGGTCAACTCGTATGGTTTCATACTAACCTCTGAAAAACTTTTATATTCAATGCGGTTGTGAAATAAACAGCAAGAAAATAAAAATATCTAAAATGCAATTATTAAGTAACGCATCTTATTAAACTTAATAATTTTTAACTTGCTGTATTTTTGCCTTTATATGATTTTAGGCACCTGAAACATCACACCGTTTTGTTGAGGGGCATTCATCAAAGCATCTTCTCTCGACAAAGACTCCTGCACGACGTCTTCGCGGAAAGCATTATTTATGGGAAATACATGGGATGTTGGAACTACTTTATCGGTATCCAATTCATTAAGTTTATCAACATAAGAAAGAATGTTGTCGAGTTGACCTGTCATTCGATCTAACTCTTCATCAGTCAAGGTGAGTCTCGCCAGATGAGCAACGTGCTCAACCTGTTCCTTTGATATTTTCATAGATTATGAGTATCGTTTGTTAATATTTCATGTTCTTTCGGAGAGCTTTTTCTAGGTATTCCTCTGAAAATGCACTCTTTGTTGGGGTAAAATCAACGATGCTTCTTGCAAAAAACTCAACAATTTTTGGCTCAAACTGAGTTCCGCTACACTTGTAGAGCTCTTCAACAGCCTGTTCCATTGTCATATTTTTTCTGTAGTTTCGTCTAGATGTCATGGCATCATAACTATCAACTACAATAATTATCTTTGTCAAATCATCGAGCTGATCCCCTCTTAGACCATCAGGATATCCTTTTCCGTCAATTCTCTCATGATGGTGGCGAATAATAAATTGTTCTCTTTTCATGAAACCGAGTGGTTGTATTATATTTGCGCCAACGCTCGGATGTTTGCGAATAAGCAGCCATTCTTCGTCTGTTAATTTTCCTGGTTTTTGAATGCATGAAAGATCAATAACCAGTTTACCTATATCATGAAATTGCGCTGCTCTTTTAAGAGTAATGATATCGTTATCGGAGAGTCCCATGGCCATCGCAAGCATCAAAGCATATTCTGTTACTCGCATGGTGTGTCCAGCAGTGTAGTAGTCTTTTTCCTCCATCGCATTTTGCAGACTGCTCATTAATTGAACAGTTGCATTTTCCAAGCTATTGCTATAAGTGAGAAGAAGTTTGTTCTGTTCTTCAAGTTGTTTGGCTTTTTCTTGTATATCGTCTTCAAGCGCTGTTTTGTATTGTCTTTCCTTAAGAACATAATTTCTCTTTTCAATAGCCCGAAGAATCTTAACGTTAAATATATCAAGATCTTCTATAGGCTTGGTCAAAAAATCATAAGCTCCTAAGTTTATTGCTTTTACTGCATAGTCCATAGATCCTGCTCCAGTGAGAAAAAGAACAGGTACTTCATAGTTTAGATTATTAAGCCTGTCCATGGTTTCAAAACCATCCATGTCCGGCATGTTTATATCTAAAATTATAACATCATAACTATCATCAACAGTGTCTAAAACCCCTACACCATCTGAAACGGTGTCCACCTGATGTCCGAACATTTCTAATATCTTTGACACAGTTGTCCGAACCATAGCATCATCATCGGCAACAAGAATTTTAGTAGATCCTTTATTCAAAACTTTGTCTCCAATCTTTTAAAACGATAGAGATCGTTAATGAGAACTTAAAGCAACTACAACCATAAAAATTGCTGCTAAACAAATGCAACGCTGTTAACCTATTGAAATTTTAGACATTAGAAAACTTTGGTCAGCTTCTTTATCGTTATCTTTATTTTCGTTTTTTTTAAACAACTCCTATAAATACACTATCATCTCTTTTCTCCGTTTTCCAACCATTACATTGAGAACATGAAAATATGAGGCAATCACGATTATGGTCTTTATCGCGATTTTTGCCTTGGATTTTTCTTTCCTTTTTCATAGTTCCTCTTTGGCATGATATCATTATTGAGGAACTATGTGCTCTACTGTAATTTTTCTTTTTATGCTCAAGCCTTGCCCACCTTCTCTACAATAACGTCTACTGACAATTGGTGCAGCTGGTACCTGGGGTTTTTTACCATATACAAAATAACGATTCATCCGGCTGAAGCGTACTTCGCCTTATAAACCAGCTGAAATCAATGATAAAAATAAAAATCATGTTTTATTAGTTTGCAGCCAAAATGTTTTTTTCTTGTGCATCAACACTCTGAGATCAGTAAGTTTTTTATTGAAGAAAAATATTCAGAAGCCGTTCTGCATATAGAGATCTATTTGATTTCATATGATAAAAACTAAAAGTCCGCTTCAGCCGGATGAACCA
>JAZDOW010000181.1:0-5489 GCA_043798185.1 Pseudomonadota bacterium
CATATTTTTGGCACCGATCAGAAGCGCCATGACCAGGACGATGAAGATCAGAGACCGGAAAAAGGCGTTCAGTTCACCGCCGAAAATCAGTACGCCGCCGGCCACGACAATACCGATAATGGACAAGGCAAAGGCCACCGGACCGGTGACCGAGTTCTGCAGACTGGTCAGCCAGGTTTCATAGGGCAGGGAACCGCCTGTGCCGGTGGAGGCCATGGCTGGATGTGCGGCAATCAGGATGAAAGCTAAAAGCGCGAATGTGCTCAGATGAAAAACAGTTTTACGGTTGATCTGGAAAGCGTTCTGCATGTTGTCTCCTTACAGGGTGTTGGTTATGTATCTTCCGTCGTTGAAACCTAAAACTTCGATAATTTCCTCTACATGACGGCCGTCTTTTTTTCGGGCGATATGGACGACCCTATGAACCGCTTCGCCAATCAGCGGCTCGATCGGTTTGGGTGACTCCGGGTGCATGCTGATGAGCATCGCCAACCGGTCAAGTCCTGCTTTTGCGTTATTGGCGTGCAGTGTTGCGGCTCCACCTTCATGACCGGTATTCCAGGCCATCAACAGATCAAGAGCCTCGGGACCGCGTACCTCACCGACTAAAATCCGATCCGGTCGCATCCGCAGGGTTGTCTTCAAAAGTGCCGTCATGGTGGTGTCGTGACTGGTATGGTATTGAACGTAATTGGCAGCCGCACATTGGATCTCCCCGGTGTCCTCGATGATGAAAATCCGTTCACTGGGGTCGCTTACGACCATTTGGTTGATCACGGCATTGACGAGCGTTGTCTTCCCGGATCCGGTGCCGCCGATCACCAGGATATTGCGATGCTCCCGCACGGCTTCGATCAAGACCTGCCGGTGGTGTTCGCTCATAACCCCAGACTCGACGTAGTCGTCGAGAGTAAAGATGGCCACAGCCCTCTTGCGGATAGCAAAGGTCGGCGACGAGACAACCGGAGGGAGCTGGCCGGCAAAGCGGGATCCGTCCAAAGGTAGTTCGCCTTCCAGGATCGGTTTCTTCCTGGTGACCTCTTTGCCGTGGAAGCCGGCGATGGTTTCAATTATGGCTTGGGCCTGGGCCACCCGCATAGTGCCAATGCATTGCATTGTTTTCTCGCCCAACCGTTCCCGCCAGAGCTTGCCGTCGGCATTGAGCATGATCTCGATGGTTGCGGGGTCGTTCAAAGCTGCAAGAAAATCCGGCCCCATATCCCGCTCCAACTTGCGTTTTGCCCTTTCTTTGATGGTGTTCACTGCTTCTTGGGTCATGGTGAGTGTCATGGTTTTTGGTTGGCGAGAGTGATTATTGTTTCGATATATCGAAAGTAAATTTCTCAAAGAGAAACATCACGACAGGGAACTCCTTGATCGTGATGTTTTTACAGGTTCTTTGGGTTGAATTTTCTCCCGGCGTTACGACAAGGCTTGAATTTTCTTTTTCGCTTCTTCACTCCATTTTCTGACGACAAAGGCCTTCTGTTCGGGAAGGACAGCCGTCACCCATTCATAACCCGTTGGCAGGACCTTATGCGCCTTGTTCTCGGCAAGTGTTGCCAGATCTTCCTTGCTGAGGTCAGTTCTTTCCAGCATGACCGGCAGGGGCATTTCCAGGGCGGCGGCAATCGATTCCATGACCCTGAGGGATGGGTTAGCTTTGCCCGTCGTAAGATCCGATAGAAACGACACAGAGACTCCGGAAAGGTCGGCCAGTTCCGATTTGGTCATGTTGCGCTCACCGAGGAGTCGAAGGATATTTGTGAAAAAGATGTAGCTATGCATGGGTTTTCCCCTTTTGAAGGCATTGAACATTAGCCGCTAAATTTCTTCCGTTCTGGGTTATGATGGCTTGGATTTTCATTCTCTGCATTCTTTTTTCTGTCGGGATGATCTGTTTTCATTTTTCCCGGTTGTTTTTGTGAAGCTGCCTTTACGACTTCGTAGTCTTGCTGAGCTAAATCTTTTCCTTCCTGGCGTCCATTCTTTTCTTTTATGATTAAAGAAAGATTAAAAAAGATTAGCTGATTTTTGCGATCGCCTACGATGCCTATGATTACTGGGCTTCCCGACGATTTTTCCTCGCTTGATCGTGAGTGCTATGCCCCCCCTAGCGTGAGTGCTATGCCCCCCTTACTGCGACTGTTATGCCCCCGGGTGTGATAGCTATGCCCCCCCAGTGTGACTGTTATGCCCCCTGGGCGTGAGTGCTATGCCCCCCTTGCGTGAGTGCTATGCCCCCTCCCATGCACAGCTTTTGAGCAATTTTTGCCCCCGGCTTTTGCACATGAACTTTGTCTTCAGCGTCGATTTCCCAACCGTCGATTGCACCTGAGACGATCAGTTCATTCATGGCGAAACGAAGATTACGTCGAAAGTCGGCCAGCCGGTTGCAATCGGAACCGCAGAGATGCTTCAGAGTGGTTACCTTGATCGGAAACGGATCCCGGTGACTGGCATAGAAACCGTGCAGCCATTTTGTCAGGTCGGCTTTTAACTGCAGCCGTTGTTCCCATTGCAACTGCGTCCAGCCTGTATTGAACAAGGCGGCAAGCTTAGGGTTAATTTTAAGAAAATAGCTCTGTTCCTGCTCATTGTAATAGAATTCGTCAACCAAAGATCCAGCATAGGTGATGGTCTCACTGCTGTAGGTCAGGTGGATCTCTGTGGTGATTTCGAGGGCATTGGCCTTGAGGCGGCGAAGAGAGTCCTTGAGCCATTCCCGTCCGGATTTTCCTGGCTGCCTACCGATCGATCGTAAAAAGCCTTTGACAGTAAAGCGGATATACCTGGCAGAGTCCGGATCAAGGTGATATTTGTGCAAATGCAGTGATTGCACCAGGACATCGAGGTCTCCCTGGTCCAATTGCCAACCTGTATACCGGATGGTCAAACTTTTGAACGTGCCGATGGTTTCTTTTTTGACAGCACGTCGTTTCCCGCGTTTAATAACCCCAAAAAGAGCCGAGCGCAGGTAGATGTTCGGAACACCTCGGGTATGTGCAGGCCAATCCGGAAGGACGGGATGTTCTTCATGATATCGGATCTCTTCCTGCACCTCCGGTGAGAGTCTTTGGAGGATGCCGGCATATCGATCGCTTTCCTGTTCCATGAACTTGTCACCAGTAATGAATGTTTTTCGATTTTCTTTTACGCCCGGGTTGAGAAATGGTTTGTTCTAATTTTTTCGATCCGTCCAGGAATTGGTCTAAATCCGCTTTTCGGAACAGTATTTTTCCTTTCTGTTGTCCTGACGGTCGAGTAAAAGGGATTAATCGTTGTTCAACAGCGAGTCGTCTGAAATGATCGGGAGAGTAGCCGACATATTCAGCAGCATCCTTCAGGGACATGATTCCCTTTGGCGGTTGCTCCCCCTGGATCAGCAGTTGAAGGATCCCGACCGCTTGAAGTATCTCAGATTGATTATTTTCGATGGCAGCCAGCCTGGCCTCAAGGTCCATAGTCAAAGTCCTGAATGCATGAATTGATCGATGGCTCTTCGTTTTTCTTCAGGTGTGCCAAATACCCAGATGCATCTGTCAATGCCGATTGCCTCTTGAAGGAGTTGGGCGACTTTTGGCGGACACTTCTTTCTTCCCATAAGAATATGGCACAGGAAGGCAGGACTGATATGGACCAACTCCGCGATTTCTTTTTGCGAGATTGATTTCTTGATAGGTTCCATGAAAGATGTTGATATTTATTGTGCGTTAATTTGTCAAATAAAAAATGAAGAAAAATCGACTTAAGTGCATATATTTATTGATTAATTGACCTATAGGTAAATAATATACCTATAGGTCAATTAATTTCGATGTATAGGCAGTTCCAGGTGGCGTTGAATCATTTATTGCAGGAAGAAGGCAGGGGTGGGCAAACGCGACTTGCCACTACCAAGGACATAGATCGTGACTATCTGAATACTATCGCCAAGGGTCGACAGGTAGGATCGAACGAGACTCGGGCAAGAATTGCTGATCATTTTGAAACGACATTTGAGGAAATGCTTGCCTTCGGACGGTAAATCCTCGTCGAGAAGGGTGAATTGGTCCCAAGACAACAGGAGAGGCTTGAGCAGGAAGCTGGTGCTTCATTCTTGGGCGCTTTGAAGCCCCAAGGTAAAAGTCTTCCAACGAATGACTCGAATAAGCGATGAGATTATCGCCGAGGTGATGGTAAAGATGCTTGAGGTTCTTCGGGAAGCCTCTGTCCATAGTGATACCCTGATTGGGTCCATCGATGTCTTCTATCAAGCGGTTATTACGAACAGACAAAATCTTATGTTAAGCGCCCAGATGATGGCAATCGAATCGCGGGTGGCCAACATAGAGGAGATTTTCACTGTTACGAAGGCAGTGCCTCTGAAGTTGCGTAAAACCTTCACAAGAACGATTGAAGAAAAATGATGGCAGGAGATTCAAAAGCTCTCTTGAATTGGAGCAAAAATGGAACAAAATAAATTTCTTCACATAAAATGTTTTTGGGCTATGCACTTGACTCAACCAGCCACAATATGTTGTGGTAGATAATATATCCATTTTACCCAAACATTGCGTTGGTGTATCGTCATGTCTCAAGGGGTTTTGTTAACATATGACACGATTTCCAGTTGTTGGACATTGTCAGAGTTAAGAATGGATGCCTATTTTACACTGGAATGAACCCGGCAGCCATCAATACAACAACACTATATGTAGTAGGCGGTTGAGCCAAGTGCATACCCCAAAAATGTTTTTTGTAAAAATCTTGCCACAAAAATTCTCTCCCTGTGTCGACGGAGAATCCAGGATGATTGGCAATTCCGTTTTGGCTTCCCAATCCTGATGATGGAAACCTTTGTCGATCCCTCTCGTTTTGTTGGCACGATTTATCACGCAGCGAACTGGAAACTGGTCGGTTATACCAAGGGATATCAACGGATTCGCAACGGCTATAGCGATACTTGTCAAACATCGAAGCTTGTCTTCGTTTACCCTCTACAGCGGAATGCCCGCCTGGTGTTATCCGGTCCACTATTACCTCAACAGTATGTGTCAGGAGCACCAAGAATGAAACTTACCGCCGAACAAATGAGATCCCTGCCTGATTTTTTCAAACAAAGCCCTGATCCTCGCCGCGCTCAGGGTAAACTCCATTCTATTCCTGCTGTACTGGCCATCGCCGCTGCGGCGGTTTTATGCGGCATGCGCGGCTATAAGGTGATTTCCGACTGGGCCCAGGCCCTATCCCCCAGAGCTCGCGCCAGATTTGGCTGTTATTTCAGCCACAAAAAAACAGCGTCCCCAGCGAAAGTACCATACGTAAGAGCCTCTTGCAAAATGACCGGAGTTTTTATTGGCGAGAAAAAAACGATTAACATATTAATATAATTGAGCTTCATTGCATTTCATGGTATAGTTTTGTATCCAGCAAAACAGAGCCAAGGAGGATGAAATGAAGCTCATAGATACAATATCATGGTTGATGGGTCGTGTCCAAAAAAGTTT
>JAZDOW010000008.1:0-6164 GCA_043798185.1 Pseudomonadota bacterium
TAAGGGATGCGGCTGCAGGTGGGACGCCGAGCTGTGCTGCCAGTTCCTCCCAAAGCGGCAGATTAAGCACGGCTAGGAGTGTGAGATAGGGCCGTCCCTCGCCGAGGACCAGGGAGTGCTCAAACAGGGGATCCATGCTGATGGCCATCTCCATGTCGCTGGGGGCGACTTTTTCACCGTTGCTGAGAACGATAATCTCCTTCAACCGGCCGATGATCCGGATGTGGCCATCGGTCAGGACGGCCTTGTCGCCGGTGTGCAGCCAGCCATCACCGTCTATGGTCCGGGTGGTGGCTTCCTCGTTGCGCCAATAGCCTTGCATGACGCAACTGCCGCGAACAAGCAGTTCATCGCCCGCACCGATTTTTACTTCCTGGCCGGGAAGGACCTTGCCGACGCCTTCCGGGCGGTTGTCCTCCTTGCGGTTGACACAGATTACCGGGCTTGTTTCTGTGAGTCCGTAGCCCTGATAAATAGGCAGACCAAGTCCGATAAAGAGTTTCGCTATATCTGCTGACAGTGGAGCCCCGCCGCTGATGATGGTCCGCAACCGACCTCCGAATTTATCCCGCACTTTTACGGCGATGAGCCGGTCGAGGAGGGGCCGGCCGAGCAGCGGCGGAGACCAGGGTGCGCGTCCCTGCCGGTGGAGAAAGTCCTGCCAGCCGATTTTTACGGCCAGGTGGAAAAGGGCGGCCAGGGCTTTGGGCTGGGTTGCGAGTTTTGCCGTGATGCCGCTGTAAATACGCTCGAAGATCCGTGGCACAGCCACGAGAATTGTCGGTCGTATAGTCAACAAATCCTCCCCCAGGTCGGGGATGGACCTGGCGAAGGCCACCGTCGCTCCGGCCATCATCGGCAGATAATAGCCGGCGGTGCGTTCCAGCATGTGCGAGAGTGGCAGGAAGGATAAAAAGATGTCCTTCGGATAAATCTCCATGCATCGAAGTCCGCCATGGCAGTTGTCAAGAATGTTGTGGTGGCTGAGCATTACTCCCTTTGGAGGGCCGGTGGTGCCGGAGGTGAAGACAATCGTTGCGGTCTCGGTGATGGTTGGGGTGTATAAGGGTTCAGTTTCGGGGAGTTCCTGCACCCAATCTGTTACACAGCGGACTTTGCTGCTACTCTCTTTCGGCACACAGGTATCGGCGGTGACTATTCTTTTCAGGCAGGGCAGTGTCTCTATTACCGAAGCAAGATGGTGCCGGTAATGGCTACCGTGGCAGAGTAGTACCTTCGACCCGGTATTATTGAGGATATAGGCGATATTCTCGGGGCGGTCGTTGGCGTAGAGAGGAACCACGATAAGCCCGAGGGAGATCGCTGCTTGCTCAAAGGCGACAAAATTTGGGCCGTTGGACAGCATGAGTGCGACTCTGTCGCCACTTGTCAGGCTTTCATCCTGCAGGGCATGGCGCCAACGGCAGACGATGAGGGCCATTTGTCGCCAGGTGATCTCCAGCCACTGGCTGGACGTTTTATCGTAATACCGGTATGCGATGCCATCGGGATTTTTGCGGGTTCTTGCCAGGAAGAGGCCGGGAAGGGAGTTGCAGGTGTCAGGACTGATGTAATCGGTGATGTCGGTTGTCACGATACCTCCTTTGGGCTCTCTCAGGCGACCCTTTGCGGCCTCGGCGAAGACCGGCGACGCTGAACGCCGCATGGCGATTTGGAAGAACAGATATGGGTAAGCAAAAGAGCTCACACATTTCATGATAAGCCTTGCACGTCATAGGATGCAAATACAATTTTGCTTCTTTGCCGGGCAAGGAGATTGCGTTGAGATTTTCCGGCGATTGGGGTAAGAGTATGAACGCTCTTCGGGGCCGTGTCGAATATAGGCGGCAGTTGTTTCGGGATTTCCGAGGGGTGCTTGGCAGATGAAATTACAACAGGCGAAACCAATTGATGAGAGGGTGGGATGTCCAAGATAATTCTCATAACAGGAGCTACCTCGGGATTTGGCAAGGCGAGTGCCGAACTGTTCAGCCGAAATGGCTGGAAGATGATTCTCACTGGAAGACGGAACGAACGTCTTGCTGCATTGCGTGATAAGCTTGGCTCGACCACTGTCCACACCGCCGCTTTCGATGTCCGTGATCGACAACAGGTGCAGGATATGGTGCAGGCGTTGCCGGAGGGATTTCGGGATATCGACATCCTTTTGAACAACGCCGGACTGGCGCTGGGGCTTGGGCCCGCCCATGAAACCGACTTGAACGAGTGGGAAAATATGGTTGATACCAACATCAAAGGCATGCTGTATATGACCAGATTGCTGCTTCCCGGGATGGTTGCCCGCGGCAGGGGGCATGTCATCAACATCGGCTCTATTGCTGCGTCGTGGCCTTATCCCGGCGGCAATACCTACGGGGCAACCAAGGCCTTTGTTCAACAGTTCTCCAGGAATCTCCGGGCCGATCTGCATGGAACGGGAATCAGGGTGACTACTATTGAGCCGGGCCTTGCCGAAAGCGAGTTTTCTGTTGTCCGCTTTGGTGGCGACCAAGAAAAGGCCGCCAAGGTCTATGAGGGCACAGAGCCCCTCACGCCGACCGATATTGCCGAGATCGTTTACTGGACAGCCAGTCGTCCGGCCCATGTCAATATCAATAGCGTCGAAGTCATGCCGGTTTGCCAGAGTTGGGCGAGTCTGGCTATCAATCGTAAATGATTCTGCTTATCGGGCGTGCGGGGGTGTACATGAAAAGAATTCTTTTACTGTGGTTGATTGTTATAGTCCTGGCGTTGCCTGTACGGGCTTTTGCCGACAATGAACTGCTGTGGGAAAAGCAGTTACCCTTCCAAGAGGCCACAATCCATTATGTTATCAAGGGCATGGAGGAGGGGAAGGAGACCCTGTATGTTCGGGATAAAGGCCGGGATCGGGCGACATATAGAGAAACCATCTCGAATATGATGGGCATGAAGATGGCAAATTCCACAATCACAATCAAGAATCCCGAGTACATATATTCGTATGATCTGCAGAAACAAGAGGGTTTCAAGTCGGTTAATCCCCAGAAATATATGATAGAAGAGTATAATAAATTATCCCGGACGGAGCAGGAAAAGATAAGGGAAAACGCCAAAAAAATGGGTGCTGCCTATACCGAAGGCATGGGAGGGACCTTGCAGCCGAATGCCTTAGAGATCCTGGGCTACAACTGTGACAAGGTGGAAATAATGGGCGGTTCAACTACCTACCTCATTCACGATACCGACGTTAGTCTGAAAACCGAAATGAATATAATGGGCATGAATTTAACGATGGTGGCAGAAGCGGTCGACAAAGGCAAGGTGGATGATAAATTCTTTCAACATCCCGTAGGGATAACCGCTGAAGTTAACGGTCAATCGGATGAGATTGCCAAAAATATGGCCATTCAGGCGATCACCATGCTGAAGGATCCAGAGAGCGCCAGGGAGACCTTAATGTTAGCGCCGAAGGCCCTTCCCGGCGGGAAAAAACAAATGTCGAAAAAGGAAAAGGAAGAGATGATAGAGCAAATGGAGCAGATGATGAAGGAGCTGCAGAAAAAACCTGCACAATAATATTTCGTCACGAACGAGAAATTCCCCACTATTTCTTAGGGAAGGGATGGGTTACTCTTTAAAGGTGGAGTTGGAAGAAAGGAAAGTTGTCTGCGCAGAAAAATTTGTTGACACCACTTTCTTAGCAGTATATAGTGCCCGCCTACGCTGTTTTGGAAGCCAAACAGCATCGGGTGTAGAGCCTGAAATATGTTGAATATACTTCTAATCCTCGGTAGCTCAGTCGGTAGAGCAGGTGGCTGTTAACCACCTTGTCGGCGGTTCGAGTCCGTCCCGGGGAGCCAGAATTCAGAGGCTCGATTTCCCCAAAATCGAGCCTTTTTCAATATAGTCGGGGCGTAGCGCAGCCTGGTTAGCGCGCCTGCCTTGGGAGCAGGAGGTCGAGTGTTCGAATCACTCCGCCCCGACCAGTGGTCAGTAATGAAGCCGGACAGTTACATGCTGTTCGGCTTTTCTTTTTTCCCTATCCAAGAACCGCATATGCAGAGTTTCAACAATGATGGTCCGCTTAAAAAACCTCAAAATTTAAGAAACCACTCATACCCAAAAAATGCTTATCAAGAGAATAAATCTTGGAAGTATTCTGTATCGCATTCTGAACAATGATCAAGTCGGGAATACCAACGCCATTTAACCCATTCTGAAGGCAAAGGTACTGCAAATCAATTAATTGATCCCAGATAATGTCTGTTTTTAGTTTGCCGATATTAAACAACAAATCTATAAGAATCTTTTGTTTCCGTATCGTTAAGAATGGTGTCAACTCAGCAAGAATCAGATCGTTCGTTACCACTAGATTCTCATCAATCAGGAAATCTACCTTCTCATAGTTATTTCCATTTCTGAAATATTCAATCCATACAGAAGAGTCGATTAGAACTGACATTTACGACCTCTAAGCTCATTAAGATCAATATCAAGGTCAACTTGCCCTTTATAGTTTTTGATTTCAGATATTTTTGATTTTCTAATCAACTGTTCAAGTGCTGCAACGATGACTTTTGTTTTGGTCTTGATATTAGTAACTTTCATCGCTTCTTCAACCAAATCTTCCGGTAAATCGAGTGTTGTTCTCATAGAGGCCTCCTTGATGTTTATGCATATAAATTTATATAAATATGCATAAAAAGTCAAGGCAGAGTATTTACAGGCCTTTAAGAGGGATTTTTGATGAACGGCGATTATTGACCAAACCTACCAAGAATCGCATAAGCAGAGTTTCAACAAATGATGGTCCGCTTTGAGCAATCTGACAAAAGCTTAGATCCGTGCTTATATTGTCATCACTTTTTCGATGTGTCCATGAAGTGACGAATATTTTAATCGAAGTAATTGCCGCGATACGTCATCTGGCCAAAACACCATGTAGAATAAATACGAGGTAAATATTAAATGACATTTCTGAGTGATAGTACGACGTTTGGTTGCATAATTCTTCCGGCACTGGTTTTTTTAGCCCGTATTCTTGATGTATCGATTGGTACCCTGCGGATCATCTTTGTATCCAAGGGGTTGAAACATTTTGCGGCAATGCTTGGCTTTTTCGAATCGCTTACCTGGTTGATAGCGGTAACTCAGGTCATACAGAACCTTCATTCATGGCAGACCTATATTGCCTTTGCTCTTGGGTTTGGTGCTGGTAATTATGTGGGTATAGTGCTTGAGGAAAGAATTGCTCTTGGTAACCTTCTGATCAGAATCATAACTCAGAAGGAAGCGAGCGAACTCGTCAATGTTCTCTGGAATCAAGGTTATGGCGTAACCAGTGTCGACGCTAGAGGCGAATCCGGACCTGTAAACCTCATCTTCAGCATCACCAAACGCAAGAATCTTGACAAAATTATTGCGATAATTAAGAAATATAACCCAAATGCCTTTTACACCATCGAAGATATGCGGTATGTCAATCAGACGTACCCTGTGCCGTTGACAAAGCGTTCTTTGTTTCCTTATATGGGGCTTGGAAAACGTAAGTAGATTGCCGGTGAACTATTAAATCCAGACCTCGTAAATAGAGTATAATTGCAGTTGCATAAGTATATGATATTTAACATCATAGCATGTAAACTGGACGGCGTGAATTCAGGTAATTGGTGGTTTTTCGGCATTTTTACTGCAAAATGCAGTATTTTTTGTTCTATGATTGCATAAATGTGTCCAGTATTTCCACCTGTTTTGGGGATGTGTTTACGAGGTCTGTAAATCAGTCGAAGTTTGCCGATAATTTTATAAAATCGAGATCTTGAAAATGTTCAAAGATAACAAAACCACAAACCAAGCAGCTGAAGAAGTATTGCGTCGTTACCTGATTAGGTGCTTTCCAGAAATTTCGAAACAGTATCCAGATGTCAAGGCCATGAATGATGAGCCAAATTGAGTCACTGATAGCACAGATTGAAAAGACAAAAGTCATAGTGGCTGATTCTCGTGAAAATTTTAATAAAAATCCGGAGAGCTACAGTGCACGACTTCTTCTGATGAGCATAGAAAATCATCTGGCAGATCTGCTGAAGCAATTAGACACGTTAAGAGACCAGAAATAAGAAAAAAGGTTGTTAAGAAAAAATCCCTGAGACTTTCTTGGCTTGTTCAACAATCTGTTTCAC
>JAZDOW010000012.1:0-5034 GCA_043798185.1 Pseudomonadota bacterium
ATGTGGCATGGAACCGCACATCGGGCACTCCTGGGTTTCCGGATAAAAATGTACGGTCGGAGTTTTCGGGAATAAAGCACCGGAACCGGTACCGGCAATCAACCTGTCCACGAACTCCTTGAGCAGCTTCAGAGCCGTGAATCCGGAGTTTTTTTTCCCAGTCCATGGCATTCGAAAAATCCTTGGATAGCTATCAATTCCATTTTGCTCTTCTTGATTTCAGGCAGCACCAGAATCTCTTCTGCGGATATGTCATGATGCCTGATGACCGCAACTAGGATCATGACTGCTTCTGGGTCGGAAAGGGGAATAACAGCCGGTCGGCAGGCAAGGGAGTTCCTTCGCTGCACCTGCTTTTCGTATACCGCAGTGTCAGCGGAGAAGTAGACATAAGCACCGTCATGCTTTTCTCGGCAGACACCGGGACAATTGCGGAAATGATGCAGAAAAGATTGTGGCGAAAGGTCAAGAAGTTCACCAAGTTGCCTGCCGCTCAGTCCGGCAGGAGCAGAGGTGACTAAATGGACAAAGGTTTTTTTCAGATTGCCTTGCCTGGAGAAGGCAACATTTTCATGATGCCATAGGCCATGGTGGTCAAATCTCGGCACCTGTGGCAAGGTATAAAATCGTCCATTCTGGTTATAGCTTGTATAAGCTCGCCACTGTTTGAGTTTTAGTCGAGCGTTTGGAATGGAACATTTGAGGACGGAGGTGATCTCGCCAATGGTGAATACTTTAACCTTCTCAAAATGTTGCCATGCTGCTTTAATGGAATCTTGATCTAACCGAGCCATAATTTGCCACCTATTAAGTATATGTTATATGTGTTTCATTGTAACATATACTTAATAATAAATGAACAAAAAATGACCTATTTCCCAAACATATATCGGGGAAATAGGTGTATACTTGCCATTTCAAGGTTTCATATACTTACGAAATCACAATAGCTCAACTTTTAAGGCAATAAGGACGAAATGTTAACTTGTTCCAACCGTCATTTGCGGTCATAGGTAAATTTCATCAAGGTGTGCTTCATTAAAGATGACGCAATGTTTCATTAGCTGGTATCATATTTTTACTCATATACAGGTTGTCCTTCGCAAAAATTAACACGTTGCAAATATGTCGTAATACATCATGCTCTGTTCAATGATTGAATACAATTCTCCAGAGTCAGGGTTTTATAATACAGACGATTTCAAGGTGGACTCTTTTATTAGGCCCGTTTCCTAGCACAGATCAGCAAAGATCGTTTGATGGTCTCATAACGATTTATATTTTCAGGCCACTTTTTTTCACTCGTATCGATGATGTAAACCCACCCATCCGCGGCAAAGGGATTATCTTGTGCTTGCTGACAGGTATGGGGTGTATCGGCCAGCTGTCGGGCGAATCTTTTTCAAGGCTCAAATGCGTTCTATCATTATAGATAATATCAGAAATACGAACAAAGAATGTTCTCGGGTGACCTTCGTTCAAGACGATGACATGGTCTGTACATTCTCGCCTGATCGAGCCGATCATCCGTTCAGCAAACGGGTTTTCCCAAGCGTGTTGCACTTATTACTTGACTCCAGCTTAGGAATCCTGTGCTTATATTAAAATACCTATGTGTTTATACTTAGTTTTTAATGGTGTTCAAACCAATTTGTTCCATTTTCGTTCCAATTGACGGTCATTGCAATGATGTGGTGAAGTAATCTTGCTTTACTTCATCACTCAATCTAATACGAAACGATGCACTCATCTTTCATCTCCCACCCACCCGTTTTGACATTCGGTATTCTGCTTACAAAACCATCTCAGCAACGCTGTCAGTATATGTCCATCCCTTGAAAAAAAGAGGCTCCATCCCCACAGCATAAGGCTCAGCACTGCGATACATCAGAGGTGGCTCCGGATGTTTGAACAAGATTCTATGAAATTTAAGTGGAATCTCTGCTTGTTTCCCCTGCCTATTATTGAATTGCTTGTTGGATCTCTTTTCCCCTCTTGCCAATCTGCACCGGACTTCTGCGTTTACCACCGAGGGTAGCTCATTCAAGCGGCGGCTCCGAGAATGGGCCATGTGGGATTGCTCGTCGGAGGAGCCGCCGTTTGAATGGGTTGGCTGGCACCACAGTGTTTTCCTTGCGTGTCGAGCAAATTTCGGTTTTCTGTGCCGTGTTCAGCCGTCAGCAACAGCACGCCATACGCCTCATCAGGTGTCTTTTGATTTAATCTCGAATGAGGTCTCGATTCGTTGTACCAATTAAAATATTGCATTATCGATTGTTAGCGCCGGGTAAAAATCCATCTACTTTTAGCGATCAAAAAGTCCCCACCCTCGGCCGACGAGAAAATCATCACCTGGATTTTCTTCCCCTGCTGTACCCTTAAATTTGTCTTTTCTTCCGTTTTCTTCTGAATCTGCTTCCTTTTCTTGCTGAGACTTTCCTCCCACGACAACTATGGTATGTCCGGGAGGACATCGCCATGAGGACATTCACCTGTTCTTGTTGCCGGCGCGCGCTGCCGGCAAATCCGCGGCTCAAGGAACAACACTATTGCAGCCAGTCACGCTGTCAACGAGCTCGTAAAAGCAAGTGGCAGCGCCAGAAGATTGCTTCCGATCCGGATTATCAGGCCAATCAGCGGGATGCTCAGCAGCATTGGCGTGAGCGTAATCGCGACTATTGGCGCAATTAGCGGCGTCGTCGGCAGGATCGCCCGAAGGAACCAATAAATCCTCCCGGTAAAACTGCAAAGATGGACACGTTCGTGCCGAATATTTCTATAATTCCAGGCAACTATATGCTTGTGCCCATTTTTGCGGGCTCTGCAAAGATGGACGCGTTACCAGTCAAAATAATCCCACTTTCAATGAGTTAGCCAAGTGCAAAAAAGGACTCGATAGTCTTTCCCGTCACCCCGTTTTACGATGATGGCCAGGAGGTGACATTATGATCACAAAAAGACCCCTTATTAACGACCGGACCAGGACAATCCAAGGGAGTTTTGCCGCTATCGAGCATCGTTTTCTGCAAGGCGGTTTTTGGGCTGAACTCAGTCATTATGAGTTGCTGCTCTATCTCTTCCTGGTCATGGCCGGCGATCGCCTGGGCTTGTCCTATTACAGCTACGACAAGATCTGTTCGCTGCTCGCCATCTCCGTTGATGACTACATCGCCGCCCGCGACGGCCTGATCAACCAAGACCTCATCGCCTTTGACGGCCGGCTTTTCCAGGTGCTTTCCCTGCCGGTCGCCCCCAAATCGCGAAGACGCTCATCCTTGAGAAGCAGGGACAATATGCAGCGTTCCGATCCCACGACCATCCGGCAAATCCTTGCAAACCTCGGAGGAAGTCATGATCGATAAACGTGTTGTTTTTGAAATCCATCGTCTCGCCCACGAGGGATGGTCAAAAAACAGGATTGCAGCTCAGCTCGCCCTTGACCGGGCAACCGTTGCCAAATACCTCGACAATCCCAATCCCGAACGGAAAAAGATCATACGACCAAGCCTGCTTGATCCGTTTCGGGAACAAATCAAAGAGATGCTCGAAACCCATCCCCACGCTTCAGCTGCGGTTATCCGGCAGCGGCTTGCCGAGAAAGGTTATACCGGCGGCAGCAGTATCCTCAGAGCCTACCTCCACGACATCAGGCCGCAAAAGCGACGACCGTTCATTCGCTTTGAGACCGCACCGGGGGAACAAGCCCAAATAGACTGGGGCCATTTCGGCAGTCTCACCTACGGCAACACCTCGCGAAAGCTCTCCTGTTTTGCCATCCTTTTGGGATATAGCCGCCTGCTTTACCTCGAATTCACTCATTCCCAAAACCAGCAGACTCTGCACCGTTGCTTGATCAACGCCTTCAATTTTTTTGGCGGGACGCCCAAGGAGCTGGTCACCGACAATATGCTCACCGCAGTACTCGAACGCGAAGGACCACTCATCCGTTATAATGAGGCCTTCCTTACCTTCCTCCGGCCCCTGCGGATCAACCCCCGGGCCTGCAACCCGCATCAGCCCCAAGAAAAGGGTAAAGTGGAAAAAGGAGTCATCCATTATGTTCGCCACAATTTCTGGCCGCTGCGTGAGTTCGCGGGCCTCGCCCAGTTGCAGGCCCAGGCCGATCACTGGCGGGATACGGTAGCCAACGTCCGCAAGCACGCCACGGACCGGTGAAAGGCCCATCGACAGGGCAAAGTCCGAAACTCTCACGCCCATGCCGGAGCTCCTGCCGGATTGTCGGGAGTCGGCCATGGCAAAGGTGCACACCGATTTTTCCATCCACTTCGACGGTAACAGCTATTCCACCCCGCCCTGGGCGGTCGGTAAGCGGGTATTCGTCAAGGCCGATCACCATACCCTCACCGTCTATCTCAAAGATAAGATTATCGTCACCCATCAGCGCTCCTGGGAACGCAAGCAACGGATCGAACTCCCCCAGCATCGCCAGGCCGCCATCAAAGGACTGCAGCGGCAATGGCAATCAGCAGAGGTCGCAGCCTTCGCAGCTCTCGGTGAAGATGCCAGGCGCTATCTTGAACTTATCGCCCTCGCCCGACTGCCTCTTAGAAAAAATGTCGCTAAACTTCTTGCCCTGAAGGATGTATATGGTTCATTCGCGGTTATGGCCGCCGTGCAAAAAGCGCTGCTGAAAAATGCCTGCGGCGCGCATTACATCGAGAACATCCTCCTCCAGGAATGTTCGCCGGTCACTCCCCATGCACCGGTTCGTCTGAAAGAAGAACGACTCAATCATATCCGGCTGGAAGAACCAAATCTCGCCGAATTCGACGCCTTTGTCCTCAAAAACCGGTGATCGCCATGCAGATATCCATCGATACCGTCCGCCAGGATCTCAAACAACTCAAACTCGGCGTCATGGCTGAAAATCTCCAATCGGTCATTGCCGACGCCGCCCGAAATAACCGGGATAACCTTGCCGTCATCAAGCTCCTGGTCGATATGGAGCGCGAAGAACGCTGGAAAAACAGTATCAGCCGACGCTTCGCCCAGGCAAGACTGCCGGAAAAAGTG
>JAZDOW010000050.1:0-3623 GCA_043798185.1 Pseudomonadota bacterium
AACGTCTAATAGGCCGAGTCGGCTTTTCGGGGAAATTCCCGAGCAGACAAGACCAGTCCCACTTTAGTGACTGAAGATTTAATTATATCTTTTTGCTGCTTTTTTTCCAGATTATTTCTCTCAGCATCTCCATGTAGCAGAAATGTAAGAAATTCTTGTCATAGTAGCCGAGATGGGATTTCTTGACAAGAAAAGAGTTAGGAATTTAGGTTTCCCTGTTTTTGGGTTATGTCCGTTTTAGGCCGATTCGGCCTAATTGGTGAAATTTGTTTGTTGTATGAAGGTGAAAGGGGTGGAGTTTATGCTGGAAAGTGGAGTTTCTTTCGGCTTTTTGGGGATAATCGCTCCTTAGGCGGAGTCGGCCTAAGTGGAAAATAACTTATTCGGAGAGTGATTTATGTTTGATATCAATGGCTTTCGCGGTGAGGAATTTGGGGAATTTCTGCTCAAAGGTAATATCATTGCCGCGGGGAAAGAAAAGTATCTCGTTCATTGGGTGAGAAGATTTTTTGAATTTCGCCGGCAATACTCCAAAATCGCTTGGTTTGAACAATTACCCCTTTATATCGAAGAGCTTAATTCAATAGGTGGATACCAAGATTGGCAGGTCAGGCAGGCTGATCAGGCAGTTCGTTTATACTTCAGTAATTTCCTCATTGCAAAGCCATTTGATGACTCCGATTCTAGTGGAGAATATAGTCAACAATCTTCATGCCCTTCATTGTCAGAGCATGCTGCGCTTCAAAGCTTTCGCGAAAGCCTCCGTCTTCGTAACTATGCCCGCAGGACTGAGGACTCATATCTTGGCTGGGTTCAGCAATATTTTAGCTATTGCCATGGAAGGGTGGCCTCGGGCGCTGAGAGAGGTGCTTGTTCATCTGCTTTGGTTCGCGATTTTCTAGCCCATTTGGCAATGAAAAAAAATGTTGCAGCCTCAACACAGAATCTCGCCTTCAATAGTTTACAGACATTTTTTCGGCTTGTTTTCAATACAGATTTGGGAGATCTTAAAAATGCCGTACGGGCGAAGCCTGGGCAAAGACTTCCGGTAGTTTTTTCTCCTGAGGAAATTCGACAACTTTTCCAATATGTCGACGGAACCATTGGGCTTATGCTGAAGCTTACTTATGGCGGTGGCCTCAGGGTAAATGAATGTTGCCGCCTACGGATCAAGGATATCGATTTTGACCTTCAAGTCATCTCTGTTCGTGATGGCAAGGGAGGGAAAGATCGAACCACTGTCTTACCGGTTTCCCTAGTGCCTGCATTGCAATTGCACATCGGAAAAGTTCTCCAACTTCATGATCAAGATCTTGCAGAAGGTCATGGCTCTGTATGGCTCCCTGGGGCGCTTGCCAGAAAATACCCTGGAGCATCAAAGGAAAAAGCTTGGCAGTATCTTTTCCCATCAGGCAGTCTCTCCATCGATCCTGAAAGCAAACTTATCCGTCGGCATCATGTGATTGATAGTACTCTGCAAAAAGCCATGAAATCAGCAATTGCCAGAGCAGGTATCAAAAAACACGCCTCGGTCCATACCCTGCGCCATTCATTTGCAACACACCTGTTGCTGAATGGTATTGATATCAGGCAAATTCAGGAATATCTCGGACATTCGAAGGTCGAAACAACGATGATCTATACCCATGTTATAAAAGATATGCGAAATCCGGTTGCCAGTCCCTTGGATGTATTGCTTGGGTGAACGGACCGCTTCAAAACTCTATCTCTTGCGTTGAGATCGTTGCTGGACGAAGGATTGCTTTATTCCTGTTCGTTGGCCATTTTCTTTGTCCGACATTAAACGTAGCGTCATCCTACTGTTCAAATTGCTATTTGACCTCGATCGTCCTCTTGGCATCGATGCCGTAGCGTTTCATCCTGTTCCAAATGGTTACCCGGGAAACCCCGAGGAGTTCAGCAGCTTTTGATTGGTTGCCGCCGGTCCGTTCGAGAATTTCCAATAGCTCCTGTTTCTCAATCGCCTGGAGATTGAAGGCGCTCTTTTTGGGGGCAGCTTGGGGGGCGGATTTTGGTCGCAAAATTGTTTCCGGCAGATGGCAGGGCTGAATGATTTCCTCATGGCAGGTGACAAAGGCATACTCGAAAGCCCCTTTTAATTCTCTGACATTGCCGGGCCAGGTATGATTGACGAGAATTTCCATGGTTTCTCTGCTGATACCGGCTATGGCCTTGCCGCTTTTCAGGCGCATTTTCTGGAATAGTTTTTCCGACAGTAGGGGGATATCTCCTTCCCGGTCGCGTAGGGGTGGAAGGAAAATAGGGATGACATTGATTCTAAAGAAGAAGTCCTTGCGGTATTCACCCTGTTCCACCAGCCGCATCAGGTCTTTATTGGTGGCCGAGATGATCCGCACATCGGTTGCGATGGGACTGCTTGAACCAACCCTTTCAAGCACTTTTTCTTCCAGGACGCGCAGCAGCTTTGTTTGCGTGGGAATGGGGAGGTCGCCTATCTCGTCAAGGAAAATATCGCCCTTGTTGGCCAATTCAAATCGGCCCACCCGATCTTTATATGCACCGGTATAGGCGCCGCGTACATGGCCGAAGAGTTCACTTTCAAGTAATGACTCGGTCAAGCTGGCACAGTTGACCTTGATGAAGGGTTCGTCCCTGCGCATACCGATTTTGTGAATAGCCCGGCTTACCAACTCCTTGCCGGTACCACTTTCGCCGTAGATGATAACCGGGGCGTCGGAACCGGCGGCATTTTCAATCATGTCGAACACCCGCTGCATCGGGACAGAGCTGCCGACTATGCCGTGGAACTCATCTCCGGAATGGAGTTGCTGCCGATATGCCTCAAGCTGGTCATCCTTTTCGGTGATCTCCGAGAGATCGGCGAGGGTTTCGACGGCACCTATGACGGTACCATCGGCATCCCGGAGGAGAGCGGCATTTTTAAGGGCGTTGATTGTTACCCCATCTTTTCTTCGAACTCGGCATTTGTGCTGTTCTGCTTCACCTTCCTCGAAAAAACTGCACCAGTGGCCCTCACCTTTGGCCATGGCCTCTTTACATGCCTCGCACTGGAGAATTTCACAGGAGCGACCGATGAGTTCCTCGCGGGAGTATCCGGTAATTTGTTCGAAAGCCTTGTTGACGGAGACAATGGCACCCCGGGTATTGACAATCATGATACCGTCTCGAAGGGTATTCACTACAGTCTTCCAGTACCCGTCAAGTTCACGGCCGTTCATGTGTAACTCCAAGAGAGGGGACACGTCCCCATTGTGCAACACCTTTTGCCGAACTGTTGCATAAAAATATCGTCACTATATCACCAAAAACGGTAGTGGGCATCTCACTGAAACAGAATATCCTGCTTCAGGATAGTTCCTTGCGGCGCTTTAACACATACACCGAACCATCTCTGGAACTGATCAACTGTAAACCTTAACACCTGTAAATAGTGATCAGCTTTACTGTTTAACAGGTATTTAACCACTCTACTCATCTTTAAGCGGTTTTTCAATCATATTGATTTTTCATGAAATTATTTATGGTCCTGATATTTAACAATAAATTGATTTCGATGGAAGATACTCCAGACAGTTCCAGTTGTTGGCCCGAATATTGCTTTAAGCGGTGGGTTACTAAAA
>JAZDOW010000092.1:0-10258 GCA_043798185.1 Pseudomonadota bacterium
CCGGGGCAAGGTCGCCAGAATCGCCAGGGTGACTGCTGATACCCGGCCAGGCGTGCTGGTTGCCGAAGGAATTTTCTGGCCGGTTGACGACGATGATGCGGCTATTAACGATCTCACCTCACAAAAGCTCTCGGATATGGGTGGGGGTGCGACTTTTCACGAGACTTTGGTGGCAATTGCCTTGGGGAAAGAAGAATACAACGCAAGGCTTTCTTTAATCCGTGAACGTCTGGCACATTCAGCGCAAAACGGTGAAGCTGTGCCGCTCGATACCGCTTTTAAGTGCGTCGAGATGCTCCACAAACAGCGGATGAAGAAGTAGTCTGATGGAGATGTATAATGTTTACTTACTGCCGGATGCTATCAAAGACCTTGAGAGCATCTACGAATATATTGCGGAACAAAGCGGTTTTCCAGAAAGAGCATGGGCTTACATCGAAAGGCTTCGGAGAAAATGTCAGGACTTAGAAATGACACCGCAAAGAAGCCAACAGAGAAGCGACATAACGGAAAATTTAAGAATCTATCCTCTCGATAAAAAAGCTGTTGCTGCCTTTATCGTTGATAATGACAAGCAGATGGTGAATATCTTGAATATATTTTATGGAGGCAGGGATTATGAAGCCATCATGTCGCCCCCCTAAATATCGCCCTTAGAAAAAAAGAAATCATTCTGTCTCATGTTTGGACGTCACCAGGACAGGACTGTGAAGTTCAATACACATGAAGAGGCTCGAACAAGATTCGTATCCATGAGCGTACGGGGAGAGCATTAAGATCTGGAATTGTTTCTTCGAATCGTTTCCGCTGTTTTGATATGAGTAGTGAAACGATGGAAAGCTGGGAGAAAGAAGGAAGTGGTTAAATCAATATAGTGTCCCCTTCTTAAGCCAGAATCGCCAGGGTGACGACTGATGCCCGGCCAGGTGTGCTGGTTGCCGAAGGAATTTTCTGGCCGGTTGATGGCGATGACGCGGCTATTAACGACCTCACCTCACAAAAACTCTCGGATATGGGCGGAGGCGCGACTTTTCATGAGACCTTGGTAACAATTGTCAGGGAGGAAAACCTGGCAGGTTAGAAGAATAAAAATGAAAAAGTTGGAGAGTTGTTTGTAGAATTCTTCTGTTGGGAGTTTCTTGCACTTGCTGAACAGTTTCTGTTGTCCTGATGCAGATGTATTGGACACAAGGAGCTTTTGTGTTTTCATCATTTTGTCTAATGATCAGAAACGGGCAGGGAAAAATCGGGAGATAATGATCTTTGTTTTGTTAGACATTGTTACACCTCCGAGTGCTGCCAAAAAACACGTGCACGTTCAGCAGTTATCTCGGGTGCTGTAAAAGTGGCCATATCACCAAGCATTACTTCGAAACCGGTAAAATCGCTACGCACCCAGGGAGCGTAGTTACTGCGGGCGGTGAGGACAGCGCGGAGTTCCATATCGTCTGAGCCGTCTTCGAGAAGTAGCAGCCCGAAGTTGTAGCCGTTGCGGCCAAGACTGCGGTAAAATTTTTGGGTATTCAAAACGCCCTCTGCTAGGGCCTGCCAATGATCGTCGGTCATTTGCTGCAATGAACAAACGTCCGGAAGAACCCCCCAGATTTCAAAAAACCCTTCAGGTGCAAACGCCGCGAGCCATTGCCAGGGACCGGTCGTGCCGATGCAGCGTTGACCGGCTTGCTTTTCACATTCTAGATAATCGGAGAACAGGCGACTATTATATTTCCGGCGATAATCGCTTGCGTGACCCTGCAGAACACGTTGAAAGTTGGCGGGGATTCGGTCGGCTTGAACTTGCAGATGAGGATGAAGAAGTGATCCCCCTGCCGAGGGAAGGTGATTTTGGGTGATTGCCATACAAAAAGCTGCAGGGTCGTGAAATAAAACCTGCAGCAGGTAGTCCCGACAATTGAGGAAGCTGTCCGTGTAGGCTTGCAGTGATGCAGTGCCGATCTCCACAAAATGTTGATTGTCGAAAAGACTCACCGCTGAATAGCGACCATAGGGGAAAAGGTTTGGGAAAAGTGTTGATGTTCTTCTCTTCATCCTTCCTTCTCGATACAAGCTGGCCGGAAGTTGAGGCGTGTGTGTGGCCACTCGGGCCGTACAGAAAGGGCATTTATCCAAGTCGGCAGCAAAGGGTGGTGGTTCGGGCAAGGACTCCGTACCTGGTTCGCGTTCCTCACCACGGCTGTAGGTTATTCTGCAGGTGCGGCCGGTAATGGGGTGAACACGAATTTCAATGGGTCGATCAACGGCTTCACCGTTCGGCAGCACGATCCGGGAATGAAATATTTCCTGGGTAAATGTCAGCATCGATATATTACTTGTATTGTTTGCCAGATTGACAGCCTATTTGTGACCGTCATGTTTTTATCAATCTCGAAGCGTTGCTTTAATTCGCAGCGGATTGAGGAGTAAGTCCAGTGCCGCCAAAATGTTAAGACAGACAATTCTTGCAGCAGCAATCAATTCTCCAGCACATCCCTCCGGCCCAATAACAGCAACACCCAAACCGGCCATGCAAACCATTGCAACATCATTGCGGCCATTACCGATTGCGGCCGTTTCGGATTTTTTGAAGCCCGCCATAAATACTGCTTTATCCTGGCCCGTTTGAATGAGATGGAGGTTCACCGGCAGAGGCCGAAGCTGTTCAGCAGCGGTGCCGAAAGTGTCTGCAGTCAAGACGGTGATTTGCACGTGCTCCGCTAAGTTATTGAGACGTTCAACGACACCTGGTAGCAAAACACCGTCACAAGACAAGGTTCCGGTAAAATCCAACACCAATTGCTTTATTATCAAAGATTCGCTGCCCGGAATTTCCAGGTGAATTCCCGCGTGTATTAAATCCATACGCCTTTTTTACTCCTATTTTAGGGACTGTTGCCCGTGCACAGAAGAACCTATCGAAGAAATAAATAACGTCTTGAAGGTTCGCTTTTTTAGAGCGTTTTGCTTTCAGAGCTCTCCGGTCATGCCGAATTCAATTGGTGCCTTGACGTAAAAAACATTGATCCCTTTCTCTTGCAAACGTGCAAACAAGCGGTCAAAATCAGCCTCGCTAACCGCCATGGTTACTTCAACAGGCTGATCGGCAAGATCAAAAAAATGAGCCGAATGGATCTTTCGCTCATGGCCAAAACCTTCCGCTGCCGTAATCAGGGTTGCCCCGCTGATTCCTATGTTGCGTGCTTCCTCAAGCAACCAATGCGCGAGGGGAAGCGCGTGATGTTTCCGGTCCTGCTGGGTGAAAAAGGTGAGTTGATAGCCCTGCATGATTTCCACCTCCAATTCAGATTCGTTTGATAAAAGTAATGCTGGCTATGCCGAGTATTGTCATAAGCAGAGAGCCGCCGACATGGGTTGATATGGCAATTCCGGCCCAAAGGAGCCTTCCTTGTTGGATCAAGGTGGTTATTTCGGCTGAGAAAGTGGAAAAGGTGGTAAGCCCGCCGAGAAAGCCGGTGATAATCATAAGTCGCCATTCCGGGGTAAGGTCTGGATGACCGGCGAAAAATGCCACTGCCAGACCGATCAGATAACCGCCAAGCAGGTTGGCTGCTAATGTACCCGGCGGAATAGTTGGAAACAATGAGTTTAAAGAAAGCCCGAGCAGCCAGCGCATCACCGCACCAATGGATGCCCCAAAACTGATCGCCAAAATGGAATTCAACATACGCCAAACCTCTACTGAATATTCTTGATTCAGGCTAGGAGCCGCTACCAACCACGGTCTTCATTCGTCACAAACCCGACACTTGTGCATGATGAACCTCATTTCACAATGATCATGGTGCAATGAGAGTAGCTAGCAATCCTCTTCGACACTGAACCGAGCAACCAGCTTTCTATTTTCGATTTTCCCGTATGCCCCACGAGAATCGTATCTATTCCGTTTTCCTTTGCATATCTGATAATCTGATCGGCTGGATGGCCGACCAGCACTTCTGTTGCCACAGTAATCTGTTGCGCTTTTGCCCTGTTTTCCAACTCGCTGAAAAGGATTCTGTAATGCTGTGTACCGCTATCGATGATTGCATCCAGCTCAACAATATCGGCTGGTTCAGGTGGCTGCACAACGGAAACAACGACTATCTCCGGTTTCCCAACAGAGCAACGTTTCATTAACTCCAAGCCATAATCAAACGCCTTATGAGACGGTTCGGAACCGTCAAAGGCGACAAGAAATTTCTCAAGCATGGTATTCTCCTTGGGTTGTCATTACCTGGAAACATTTTCTCCAGATTGTTTTTGTTCTTTTGTCGGCAGTAGATAATGAGGGATGAAAAAAGCATTGGCAATCAGCGTCGGCACAACAGCACTGCCAATGACAACAAACACCAACACCGAATACTGCTGCTGATCAATGATGTTATGAGAAAGGCCGAACAAAGCGGAAATAGAACCAAAAGTGAGGCCGGTTGACATGAGTAAGGTAGTGTAAATCCCCTCTTTCTGTGCATACTTACAGATTTTTGTCGCCGGATATACGCCAACGATCTTGGTAAGCATTTTGGCGCAGAAGAGGATAAAAATAGCATAAGGAGATGAGAGGACAGCCTGAATCGAGACATACGACCCGGCCCGAATGAAATAAAAAGGCGTAAGAAAACCAAAGGTCAATGTCCTCAGTCGTCTGATTAAAATATGGTCTTTACCGACGCTTCCAGCCAGAACCATACCGATTATGTAAGCGGGCAAGACTGCTTCACTCTCTGACCAAACCGCCAAAGAACCAAGGCCGAAAAGAAAAAACAGGAGATATTTTGCTTCAAGTTCCGACGGCCGATCACCATATTTTTTGAAAAACCAGGGCGTAAGAGTGGGGAGGATGAACAGCACCACCGCACTTAACCCAACAAAGATCAAAGTTTTAAAAGAGAAAGGTGCAAAAATAAGTCCCAAAGCGAGAACTGTCCCGAGGTCGGTGATGAAACAAGCGGCGAGCACCGCCTTGCCGAAATCTGTCTTGTTCAGCCCCAATTCCAACATGACGGCATACACTACCGCCACCGATGTTGTCGAAAGGGCTACCCCTGCCAGCCAACTAGCCATAACCGTCCAATCGAGAAGATAATATGCCGCCGCCGTACAGCCGAGAAAAGGTGCAAGAAAAGAAATAAAGCCGATAAAGGTTACTTCGCCGAGCTTGGCCTTGAATACAACCGGGTCGAGTTCCGTCCCGGCCAAGAAAGTTAAGACAATCGCGCCGGTTCCGGAGAGAAACTTAATCCAGGGGGCATCGGCACCAAGTGATGCACCGATAAATGCTCCAATAATCAACTGGGCGACGGTACCTACGACAATTTCAGAAAGTGCGGTCGCTATCCGAAACCAAATGGAGAGTAAGGTAGCTATTAACGCCAGCCCTATCCAGAGTGCGGCCATCCCCCAGATCTCGTGCATGTTTATCTCCTTTGCGGGAAATAAAAAAACTCCCGCCCTTCAAATTTAAGAGCAGGAGTCATCAGCTTTGGTTGACAAAGCGGTTAATGGCGAACCCCATCACCTATGCACATCATGTAAAAAGGCTAGCAGAATTGAAATTCTTGGTCAACAAGAATTACTGGTTAAATGGGACTTCCTTGCAAAATTCACCAAATTAACTCAATATGCTATGAATTATTTGTTTGTCTGATATTCCGTGACCGGAGATGACGTCCGTAATAATTCTGTCTTTTGCGCCTTCTAGGATCAAAAATGAAACAGCCTATTGAATCACCCACAAAAACAACTGTAGACACGCAACCCGAACAACCAAAAGGATGGTTAAATCGTACCGTAATCGGTACCGGAATCACTAGTGCTTTGGGTGATTTTTGCTATGAAACAACCACGGTGATCCTACCTGGGTTTCTTGCGGTGCTGGGTCTTCCAGCGGCTGTGCTGGGAACCATCGAAGGAATTGCCGATGCCGTGGCTAGCTTCACCAAAATGATTTCCGGCTTTATTGCTGATAAACTCGGTCACCGTAAACTCTTGGTCATTGTTGGTTATAGCCTGACACCAATAGGGCAAATGATGATCGCCCTAGCTGGAGGATGGCCCTTGATACTCTCGGGCCGGATGGTTTCGTGGTTCGGGAAGGGGTTACGGGGTCCTCTTCGGGATGCAATTGTCATCCAGGCGGTACGTCCTGAAACCAGAGGGAGGGCCTTTGGTTTTCATAGGGCAGCGGATACCATTGGTGCCGTACTCGGTCCAATGCTAGGTGTTGCCTTGTTGGGTTTGGCACAGGGCTGGAATGGGCACGATGCATCTTTCTCTTTCCGCTTCGTGCTTTGGCTTTCCGTTGTTCCTGGGCTACTTGCAGTTTTGTCCTTTTTCATCATGGTACAAGACCCGGAACATTCGCCTAACCCAGCGCTCAAATTCTTCCACTCTTTACGCGGTCTGCCTGTGAGCTTTAAACGCTATCTCACCGCAGTTGGTATTTTCGGCATTGGTGATTTCTCGCACAGCCTTCTGATCCTTGCCGCTACCCAACTCCTCACAGCTTCCATGGGAGTGGTGCATGCGGCGCAGGTGGCCGGTTTGCTGTATGTCTGGCGCAACGTGGTGCAGGTAGTGATTTCCTTTCCTGTAGGCTTTCTTGCTGATCGCTTCGGTCACTTGCCGATTTTGGTTGGAGGGTATGTACTGGGTACGCTGACAGCTATTCTGACAGCTATGGCTTTCTGGTTGAGCGTCGATAGCATCGTTTTGCTGGGCGTTATTTTCTTTATAGCTGGTCTGTATGTTGCTGTGCAGGAAGCTCTGGAGTCAACGGTGACGGCAAGTATGGTGAAGAAGGAAACTCTGGCGATGAGCATCGGTGCACTCGGCACGGTCAATGGCATAGCGAAGTTTGTTTCCAGTACAATGGTTGGCGTGCTGTGGACGGCTGTTTCTCCAATGTTTAGTTTCAGCCTTGCCGCCTTGCTTATGGCGGCGGGGATTTTTGTTCTGTTGCGGGTGGGTCGGGAATAAATGTGGCCAACACTCCTTCAGGAGTCGTAGTAATAAAATTCAAATCGGGCGGAATTGCCGAATTTCAAGGAATGGCTTTCCCTTTTGAAATAAAAGGGAAAGCCATTACGGTAAAAGAAAACGGAAGAGACGAGGTTTTTATAGTGAAGGATGATGGGAGTCTCCAAGTTAGCAGGCCAGGGAAACCAATTATTTTTATTATAAAATAATAACTAAGGGTTGGTGGCTCCACACCCAAAGCCCAAAAAAATTGTTTTCCTTTTAAAACAACGAATAAAATGTCGTTTTTTAGGCAAAGCGTACAAGGCTAATTAAAAAAAGCAAATTATCACCGATTTTCGCGAAGCGTTTCGGAGTAATGCGCGAAAGGGCATCCTCTCATAGTACCAAATGTAACAAGCTGTTATCAAATATAAATTTCGCCAATAAAGCTTGGCACAATATTCATTACGTTACATAATGTGACGCTTAAACATGAGATTCCGATAACCATAAAACACTCGGATGGTAGGTGATCGGCGCACTCAATATATTTTAAACAATATAATAACAAATATTTACGTATGTCTTTCTGAGACTTTCATTTCAGTTTCTTATATTATATCAGTTTTGTGTTTTTGTATTGACATTTATATGCGTCAATATGTATAATTTGAGGCATGAGAGATGCCAACTTTTTTACCCAACCAGCCGACAAATGGCAGCGCAAATACGAAGCGATGCGGGCTTCCTTTGTCGATCGCCTACCCGACCAGATTGTTGCCGAACGTTTTGGCTTTAGCGTCGGCTACCTCCGGGTTCTCCGACATCAGTTCCGTCATGAAAAGATCGACTTTTCGGAAGCATTGTCCGGAGACATCCGCCCACGACGGAGGGTTGATGCTACGACTCGGCAGAAGATTATTACCTGGAGGCAGCGTGAGCTCTCGGCTGGTGATATCGCCCAACTGCTCAACCAGGAGGCGATAGACATTTCCGTGCGTACCATCGAACGTATCCTGGCGGAAGAAGGATTTAAAAAGCTTCCTCGGCGGACCCAACTGAAAATCGGTCGCACCATAAGAGGGGAGGAGGTGCCGGAAGTTGCCGCACCGGTTGCAGCCGGACGGCTCGAAGAGCAACGGTTCGAATCTGCTGGTGCCGGGGTGTTTCTCTTTGCACCATTCATCGCGCAACTCCATCTTGATGCCGTTATCAAGGCGGCGAAACTTCCAGAGAGCAAAAGCCTTTCAGCTATCAATTACTTCTTCTCCATTCTGGCCTTGAAGCTTCTCGGTACCGAGCGGTACGCCCATGTCGGCGAGCACGTTTTTGATCCCGGACCGGGCCTTTTTGCCGGTCTCAACGTCTTACCTAAATGCACTGCCCTCTCTACCTACTCTTATTCCCTCGATGCCGACCATCTTCTCCGTCTGCAAGATGCCTTTGTCCGCCAAGTCATGCGACTCGGCCTCTGTTCAGGGTCGATCATCAACCTTGATTTCCACACCATCCCTCACTTCGGTGACGAATCGGTTCTCCAGGAACACTGGGCTGGCGCCAGAGGGAAACGGATGAAAGGAGCTCTCACTCTCCTGGCACAAGACGCCGATAGCAGGCTTATTCTCTTTACTGCCGCAGACATTCAGCGCAGTGAGGCTGATGATCAGATTCTCGCTTTCCTCTCCTTTTGGCAGGGTATCAAAAAACCGATGGAATCGACATTCATCTTTGATTCCAAACTGACCACTTACGAAAATCTCTCGGAACTCAACCGCCAAAAAATCAGGTTCATCACCCTCAGGCGGCGGGGCCATAAACTTGTCGAGGAAACGGAGAATCTTGAGCCCTGGAAACGGATCACCATCCCCCACGACAAGCGCAAGTATCCGCAACCGATGGTTCACGAATCGACAATTGAACTCCGCGGGTATGATGGCGAAGTACGGCAAATCATTGTCCGTGGCAACGGCAGGGAGAAGCCGGCTTTTCTGATCACCAATGACTTTCAGATGCCGGTGGAACTGCTGGTCGGTAACTATGCCCGGCGGTGGCGTGTCGAAAATGGTATCGCCGAGGCGGTCAAGTTTTTCCATCTCAATGCCCTGTCGTCGCCGATCCTGATCAAGATCCACTTTGACGTGATCATGACTATGATTGCGGACACCCTTTATTGCCGTCTTGCCCAGCAGTTGCGAGGCTTTGAAGATTGTGATGCATCAAAAATATTCCGAAACTTCGTCAAGGGTGGGGGTACTGTTGAAGTTCGTGACGGGAACATCAATGTGAAGTTTGCCAAGCGTGCCCATAATCCAGTATTGCGGTCCGTTGACTGGTCAAGCCTGCCAAAGCAAATACCTTGGCTGAAGGGGGCAAACTTGTCTCTCCAGTTCAGTTGAACGGGATCGGGGGCACGTTAATAATTGTGTCGGTTAAAGCTGGCGCGAAAATCGGTGATTATCCGTTCCCGCCAAACATTAGACAAAATAATTCATTCTGTCTAATGTTTCGACGTCTCCAGGATTGTGAAGTTCAGTACAGCAAAGCCATCGGACGATTTTTTAAAAACTAACAATAGCGTCAAAAACGTGCCAGAGCTGGACTGAAAACATACTCTGGTGAATAATAGAAAGAAAGATTGACTCCTTTGTATCGGGGACGTATAAAAAATAATATTGAATACGTCAAATACACAGGAGGACACCATGATCACGAAACTAACCTTGCGGATGGACGACAATCTCACAATCTGCAAAAGAATGACTAAAAAGGGACTAAAAAGGGGACGGATTTAGTTTTGTAACCAAAAAATGCACCGAATAAACCGGTGATCAATGTGTTATGCGGGAGAAAAACTAATAATGGTATCGGAGTTGGGCAATTAATACTGAATCGTCTTCCTCTTTATACACTATGCGGTGCTCATCAGTAATTCTGCGTGACCAAAAACCTGATAGACCATGTTTTAAGGGTTCAGGTTTGCCTATCCCTTCGTATGGCACTCTTTGAATATCACGGATGAGGAGATTAATACGCTTTAAAATCTTTTTGTCGGTGCGTTGCCAGTATAAGTAGTCTTGCCAAGCATTTTCAGAAAAAATGAGTTTCAATCCGTCAGCTCCTTTTCAAAGCCTTTACCCATTTCAAGTTGAGCGATTGACTCAAGAAGTCTTCGAGCATTATTCGGGCTTCTGAGTAAGTAAGCCGTCTCTTCAAGAGCTTGATAATCTTCAAGAGACATCATGACTACAGGATTTTCTGTTTTCCGAGTAATGATAACCGGAGAATGGTCATCACAAACTTT
>JAZDOW010000118.1:0-56098 GCA_043798185.1 Pseudomonadota bacterium
TGACCTCAAGGCTACTTTTGAGCGCCGGGGAAAGATTTTTCTCCTGGGCAATCAAATCGGTGACCTTTTTGACAGTTTCTTCTACATTGATATTGTCTATCGTCATGCACTCCCCCCGTGTTTGCTGATGGTGTATTATAACACGGGTTTTAAAAACGATTTTTTTGTCTCCAGGATGCCCATCACGGCATTTTAGAAATTTATGCACCCCCGGGGATAATGGCATATTCGGTCACCTCGACATGAGCCATGCAGAAGCATTCTGAATGGAGTATCGAACCTAACTGGCAACACGGTTGAGTTTTGAAAATTTCACCAAAAACCCTGTCAAGAACTATTTTTGATAGAGCGAAAATAATTTAAGCTAAATAGTTACGACAAATATTTACTCATCCATGTAGCCGGTTAAATTATCGCATAAAATGACCAGTTGCATGCCCATGGAGCTGCAGCATTTGACCCGGAGGACGGTGTGACCGGATTACTTACTTCCCCTCATCGTGAACAATACTCTCTGCTGGTTGTTGATGACAATGAGACCAGTCTTCTATTGATGAGCGAATTTTTGCGGAATCACGATTACCACGTCGAAGCGGTGAGTAGCGGCTATCAGGCCATTGCCTATGCTCAGGAAAATCATCCGGATCTCATTCTGCTCGATGTGATGATGTCTGGTCTTAACGGTTTTGAGACATGCAAACTTCTCAAGGCCAACCCGATTACCGAGGCAATTCCGATAATCTTTATAACCGCCTTGGCAAATACTGAAGACATCGTTCGAGGATTTGAGGTTGGCGGCGCTGATTATATCGTTAAACCTTTTAACAGTTCTGAGATTATCGCCCGTATCAAGACACAATTGAAAGTCCTGACTTTGACCAGGCAGCTTCGAAATACTCAGGACTTGCAGGAACAAGAAGTGCTGCGGCGGACGGAGGAACTGGAAGTAGCCAACAGTGCGCTCAATGCCTCGCGCAATCTTTTGCAGAGTGTGCTCGACGCGGTGCCTGAACAGCTTTTGGTGGTTGATCGGAAGTTTAATATAATTTTCAGCAATAATCGGAATTGCCAGGTGGCTGACCTCACTGAAGATTCGCAGGTATGTCGTACCTGCTTCGGTCGGTTCAGGAAAATGGCTGAGCCGTGTAAAAAGTGCGCTGTGTTTGAAGTGTTCGAGAACGGGAAGAGTGTTGAACAGGAAGTAATCAGTAAAGCGGATGGCCGGGTCTGGGAGATGCGGGCATTTCCTATTTTTGATGAGACAGGCGCCCTGCCGCTGGCGGTCGAATATATTCGTGAAACCACATCAATTAAGAAGGTTGAACGGGAAAACGAGAGACGGCGCCAATTCCTGGAATCGGTGCTGCTGGAGGCCCCGGATGCCATCGTCACACTCGATGATAAACATCAGGTCATCGACTGGAATCCGGGGGCGGTACGAATGTTCGGCTATCAACCGGAAGAGGCCAGAGGCCGACATCTGGACAACCTGGTAGCCCGGGGGAAGAGTCTTACAGAAGCGGGTGAAAAGACCAGGAGCCTTTTGAGTGGCCGGACGATTGAACCCTTTGAAACGGTACGACAGCGCCGCGATGGTTCGGCTATTCAGGTTATTGCTGCCGCTTCTCCGATACAGAAAGATGGGAATCTCATTGGCGCGGTGGCGGTTTATACCGACATTTCAGCGATAAAATCGACTGCTGGAGAATTGCGCAGGTCCCATGAATTGCTCCTCACCGTGCTGGAATCGATTGACTCGACAATCTATGTGGTCGATAAGGATTCCTACGAAATTCTTTTCATGAATCAGCAAATGCAGAAACAATTCGGCGGAGACCTGTCCGGTGGCATTTGCTGGCGTGATTTTCACCAGCGAAGCGGTCCTTGCCTTTCCTGCCTGAATGCCTTCATGGAAGGTGATTATGAAAATCCCAGTGAAGTCTGTGTTTCGGAGGACTTTGATGCCGATACCGGCCGCTGGTTTCGCAAACATCACCGCATTATCAAATGGGTTGACCATCGCCTGGTCTGGCTGCAGATGGCCAGCGACATCTCCGACCACAAACGCATCGAACAGGAACGTAAAGACTATGAGCGGCGAATTCGGCAACTTCAGAAGATGGAGGCCATTGGCACCTTGGCCGGCGGAATAGCACACGATTTCAATAACATCCTTTCGGCGGTATTCGGTTATGCCGAACTGTCACTTCTCCAGGCCGGAGATTTTCCTGTCCTGCAGCGTAATCTCGCCGGCATCCTTGAAGCGGCAAAGCGAGCCAAAGAGCTGGTGCAGCAAATTCTCCTCTTCAGCAGGCAAGGTGAGCAGGAACTGAAACCACTCCAACTCAAGCCGCTTATCAAAGAAACCCTGAAAATGCTCCGCTCGTCGCTGCCGACTACTATTCAGATTGAGATCGAAATTGACGGTGTTTTCGAAAATGTTTTGGCTAACCCCACACAGATCCATCAGATTCTTATGAATCTCTGTACCAATGCGGCACAAGCCATGGAAGATGATAGCGGCGTATTGACCGTCGCCCTTTCCCAGATTGAGCTTACCGAAGAATCGTTACGTCGCCATCCGGGCCACCTTTCCGGCACCTATCTGAAATTGCGAGTGCAGGATACCGGCCGGGGGATTCCCGCCGACATCATCGATAAAATTTTCAATCCGTATTTCACTACCAAAGCCAAAGGTCAGGGAACAGGACTCGGTCTTTCGGTTGTGCATGGTATTATTGAAAGTTATTCAGGTATTATTGAAGTTGACAGTGAACTGGGGCGGGGCACTGTCTTTGATATCTTCCTGCCGGTGATTCATTTAGAAGCGTTGAGCGAGAAGATCTCGGCGGGTCAATTGCCCACCGGCAGTGAACATATCCTCTTAGTTGATGACGAGGCCATGCTCATAGAGGTGCTCGGTGGTATGTTAGGCCTGCTTGGCTATAGAGTCACATCAACTCAAAGCAGTTCGAAAGCTGTAGAACTGTTTCAAATGGATCCGGCAAGCTTTGATCTGCTCATTACCGACATGACCATGCCCGAGTTAACCGGTGATCGTCTGACTGCGGAAATTCGCAATATCCGCCCGGATATTCCCGTGATAATCTGCACCGGGTATAATCGACGTTTGAGTGACCATAAACCCGAAGCTCTGGCGGTTCAGGCAATATTAATGAAGCCGGTTGAACAACTCGATCTCGCCAGGACCGTTCGAGAAGTGCTTGACGGCAGGAGTGTGACTGCTCGTCAGATAACATCAAATACCAATAAATGGGAGAAAAAATGAACCCAAAATTTGTTTTTCGTTTGGCCTTGATGGCTTCTCTACTCATGCAATTGGCACATTATGGCAGTGTTCAGGCTGGAGAGAAAATAACTGTCGGCCTGAACCTTCCCCTGACCGGCAACAGGCAGGCGACTGGGGTCAGCAGCAAAGAAGGGGCGGAACTGCTCAGGGAACAGATCAATAGTGGTGGAGGCTTGAGGGTGGGCAATAATCGCTGTGAGGTCGAATTCGTCTATACCGACAATGAGTCCAGCCCCCAAAAAGCAGTTGCGGCGAGCCTGGAATTGATAACCCAAAAGAACGTTTTGGGGATAGTCGGACCGAACGCCAGTTCCAGCGCCATCCCGGCCGGAGGTATTGCTGAATCCTTTAAAACCCCGATGATTTCCCCAACCTCAACAAACCCGAAAACCACTGAAAACCGGCCCTTTGTTTTCAGAGCCTGTTTCCTCGATCCGTTTCAAGGTGAGGTGATGGCCAGTTTTGCGGTGACTGACCTGAAGGCGACGAAAGCAGCAGTTCTTTACGATATCTCCAGCCCCTATCCCAAAGGATTGGCGGAGTATTTTAAGACCGCTTTTGAGGCTAAAGCCGGACCGAACTCAGTCGTCGTCTTTGAAAACTTTTTGACCAAAGAAAAAGATTTGGCCGACCATCTAGATAAAATTGTCGCCTCCGACGCCGATGTATTGTTTCTTCCTCAATACTCCCATGAAATTCCGGCTATTATTGAGCAGGCAAGAGCGAGAGGATGGAAAAAAATTATACTTGGAGGAGATGCCTGGGAGTCTTCCGACCTCATGGCAAAATGCGGCGATCTTTGCAAAGGACTTTACTACAGCACCCATTTCGGTGCGGTTGGTGCCAAAGGCAAGACCAAGACCTTTGTTGAACAATACCAGGCCAAATACCATCAGTTACCCACAGGGTATGCTGCCTTGGGCTATGATGCTGCAGACCTCCTCCTCACCGCTATCAGCGCAGTCGGCAATCTTGACGGGAATCTTATCGAAAATCGGGCGGCGATAAAAGATAAACTGGCGGCGATCAAGGGCTTTGAAGGAGTGTCCGGCACCCTGGACATGAACGTAGCCGGTGATCCGGTGAAAAGTGCGGTGGTAATCCTCATAAACGACAAAGGTGAATTCGAGTCGTATAAAATCGTCAACCCTTGATCAGTTTTATGACACACAGTTTTCTCGAAGGCAATGAAGCGATAGCGCGAGGAGCAGTGGCGGCCGGATGTCGTTTTTTTGCCGGTTACCCGATCACCCCCGCCACCTCGATATATCAATATATGTTGCAACTTCTCCCCCCATCAGGGGGAGTGGTCATGCAGGGCGAGGACGAGATAGCCTCCATCGGGTTTTGCCTTGGGGCCTCGATGGCCGGCGTAAAGGCCATGACCGCCACCTCGGGACCGGGGATAAGTCTTTACAGTGAGCAGATATCCTTTGCCATCGGCGGTGAAATCCCCCTGGTGATTGTCGACGTTCAACGGCTCGGGCCGTCGACCGGGTCGGCAACCAAGGGCGCGGACGGGGATATTCAATTTCTCCGTTGGGGGAACAGCGGCGGTATGCCGGTCATTGTCCTGGCTCCCGTCGATGCCGGGGATTGCTATCTGCTGACCATGCAGGCCTTTAATCTTGCCGAGCGTTATCGCTGTCCTGTCTTCATTGCTTCGAACAAGGAAATCGGCATGACCCGCGAAAGTGTCATGCTGCAGGACCTGACAGTGCCGGAACTGGAAGTTCGCAAACCTTGTCCGGTTGGCCACATCGGGCATCCCTTCGCCCCCTCGATGGGGGAGAATGTTCCACCCTTTTTGCCGATCGGAGGAGAGCGTCTTTCCCGCCAGACCTCATCTACCCACGGCGAGGACGGCTATATCACCACCGATCCTGCGGTCATTGAGACCGGGATTCTCCGGATGCAGGAGAAACTGCTAGGTGCGGTTGGTGATTTTACCTTTTATGAGTACGACGGAGATACCGATGATGCCATCCTTCTGCTGGTCTACGGGGTAACCGCCAGGGCCGCAAAAGCTGCGGTCCGGGACCTGTGTGCGGCCGGCAGCAAGGTTGCTTTACTGATTTTAAAGACCCTCTATCCGGTGCCGGAAGAGTGTATTCGTCAACATCTGCGGGGAAAATCCAAGGTATTTGTTGTTGAGATGAACCTCGGTCAGTATGTGCGTGAGATTGAGCGATTGGCCGGCAGCATCCCGGTGCATTTTTATGGCCTGATGAACGGAGAACTGATACGCCCGCAAGAAATCATGGCGAAGGTGCGATCATGAGCAGTTTGCTGAACCGGGAACGGCCACCGGTGTTCTGCCCGGGGTGTGGCCATGAAGCGGTGGTTCGCGGCCTTGACGAGGCCCTGCAAAAACTAGAAATTCCAGGCAACAGGGTGGCAATCGTCAGCGATATAGGCTGTTCGGGACTCTTTGACACCTTTTTCAATACTCACGCTTTTCATGGCCTGCATGGTCGAGCCCTGACCTACGCAACCGGTATTAAAATGGCGAGGCCGGACCTCAAGGTGATCGTCATCATGGGTGACGGCGGACTCGGGATCGGTGGTGCCCATGTTCTCAGCAGCTGTCGGAGAAACCTTGATCTCACCCTGCTGGTACTGAATAATTTCAATTACGGCATGACCGGCGGTCAATGCTCGGCAACCACCCCGACGAACGGCCGGACCTCTTCCGGTTTCCTTAGTGAACTGGAAGTGCCGCTTGATATCTGTCGGGTCGCCGTAGCCGCCGGTGCTCCGTATGTCGATCGGACCATGGCCACCGGCAAGGCTCTGGTTGACGCTCTGGTGCGGGCTCTCAGCTATTCCGGCTTTTCTCTGATGGATATCTGGGGGCTCTGTCCGGGACGTTACAGCAAGAGAAACCGGATGAGCCTTGCGCAAATGGAAGAGGATATAAAAAATAAAGGGGGCGTTGGAGGGCCGGTTGCCGTCAACGAGCGAGAGGAGTATTCAGCCCATTACCGCCGCCTGGCGAGCGACGCCCCTACCGCCACGAAGCCTTTAGGTGTAAAGGTGATCTGTGATGCCCCGATCACCTCGCGTTGCGGCGTACTGCTTCTCGGATCGGCTGGGCAATACATTAACACCGTTGGGGAAATTCTTTGTCTTGCCGGGATGAGCGGCGGCTTGCATGTCAGTCAGAAAAACGATTATCCAATCACCGTGCTGCGCGGTCATTCCATTGCCGAGGTGGTTTTGGACCGCGAGCCCATCGATTACACCGGGATTGGCAACCCAGCCGTTGTGGTGTGCGTCGCCGCTGAGGGTGTGGCCAGGCGGAAAAAGATCTTCAGCACACTCTCAGAGGACGCTCTTGTCGTCAAAGATAGTAAGCTCTCTTTGCCGGATACAAGGGCAAAGGTTGTCGACATAGATTTTGCCGAGATGAAAATACGCTCATCGGAGCAGGCCCTGGCGGCCCTGGCCGTTGTGGCCCGGGAAGGGAACCTGCTCACCTATGAAATGCTTGCTGTCGGTTTAACCCATCGTTATGACGGGAAAATGCTTGATGAGGCTCTGGCTGTAGCGGCAAGGATTTGTGGTCGATTAGTTTAACCCCAGAGATCGGCGACTGTGTAGGGAGATCCCTGACTTGCAAAGAATGAGCCGTCAACGTACCGATACCCGGCTTCCAGTGCGTTAATGGCCCTGATATCGGCGGCGTCCAGCGACAAGTCGGCGGCCGCGAAGTTCTCCCGCAAGCGCCCGGGATTTACTGATTTCGGGATGACCACCGTTTCCCGGGCCAAACCCCAGGCCAAAAGAACCTGGCCGGGCGTTATTCCTGCCTGAGCACCAATCTCAAGGATGGTCGGATGGTTGAGCAGAGAGGGCTCATCGGCCTTTTTCATGCCGGCAGGGCGATCCCCAGAACCAAGTGGCGCATAGGCGGTAAGCATTGTCCCGTTGGCCTGGCAATACTTGAGCATCTCCTCCTGCTGCAGGTAGGGATGCAGTTCAATTTGATTCATCAACGGTTGGATGCGTGCCTGCCGCTTCAGCTCTTGAAGACGGCCAAGGTTGAAATTACACACCCCGATAAAGCGGCACAAACCCTTTTCCACCAGTCTTTCCATGGCCTGCCAGGTCTCGCCAATCGGGATGGCATCCGGGGCGATAAATTCATCAGGGCTTCTTGGAAACATTACATTCGCCTGAAAATGTACCGGCCAGTGGATGAGAAAGAGATCGAGATAATCGACCTGCAGTTCCCTTAAGCTCTTTTCCAGGGCCGGACGGACATGCTTTTGGGCATGGGCATTATTCCATAGTTTTGAGGTGATCCACAACTCCTCTCTTTTTACCTCACTTGACTGGAGGGCGGCTTTCAGGGCTGTTCCGACCTCCAGCTCGTTCATATAGATAGGGGCGCAGTCGATATGTCGGTAACCGATCTTTATGGCCTCGTTGACCGCGGTAGCGACTTCTCCCTTATTCGATTTCCATGTTCCGAGGCCGAGGGCGGGGATTCTGTGTCCCTCGGCTACAGGTAAGTATTTCATAATGCCTCCAGGTGTGGGGGTGAGGTGAAGATGTTGAAATAATCTGGCCATTTCAACCCATTTCGTTATAGCTCCTTAGGCTCTTCCGCGCATTTTTTCCAAGCTGAATAAGGGTTTTTTACCAGATTGGCATTATAATATCTTGCATCGCCGGTGACCTCCGGGCCGATCCAGGAAGGTTTGGTAAACTCCTGACCTACATATTCCAGTTCAATTTCGGCTATCAGCAAGCCTTGATTTTCTCCTTTAAATTCATCGAGTTCCCAGATGAATCCAGCAAAAGGGATGCAGTAGCGGATCTTTTCTATTAATGGCTTATGGCATAAAAGGTCGAGCATTTCCCTGGCGTCATCGACGGGAATATCATATTCGTACTCAAGTCTTGCACCGTGATCGTTCGGCCCTTTGATGGTCAGGAGTCCCCTTTCTCCGATGATTCTCACCCGTACTGTCCTACCCTTTTCCGAGTTTAAATATCCTTGACAATACTCCTTACCGGGACCAAGTCCTTGCCAGTTATTGTCGGCGATTAAAAATTTTCTTTCAATTTCTCTTCCCATTAAATTGTCCTCAAGGAGATACGGCGGGATATTTTTCTGCCAGCTCGATTGCCGAAAAATTCAGAGTGGCATGGATGGTGAGGAGGGGGAAAAGCAGCGCGATAGCAAAGATGTTGACCACCGGGATCATACTGATGAGGGCGGGCAGCACACCGATGCGCAAGGCTCTGGTGTTATGGGTTCGCAACCACAGAATCTTTCTCCCAAGTGACCAGCGGCGGCGGGATGCCGGATAATCAATGAACATTAGGGCCGAATAAAAAGTATAGATAAAAACCACTGCAACCTGCCCTATACCGGGGATGAAATTCACCACAAGGGCGATAATGGTCACGCCTATTCCGAAAAGGGCGATTTTGAAACCTTCGAAGATATCGCGGACAATTCCAGCCATGGAAAAACCATCATCGGCATCGAAGTTTTCGCCGGCGTGCAATTTCTCGGCCGCAGCACTGAGAAAGGCATAGCCCGGTGTGGTCATTGTATAGGCGATAAGAAAAGCAAAATAAAAGGCGACGATTCTTGAGACAAAGAGAAACAACCAACTTCCCACCCGCCAGCCGCCATATTTGATCCATCCCCAGATGGTATCGGTTGCCGGGGCAGCAGCCATAAAGCTGCCGGTTAAACCATCAATAAAATCGACGGTGACAAGATAGCCCAACCAAGTCAGGAGGATTGTGCATAAAAAAAGAGCAAGGCTCCAAAAGAAAAGTTGTTTTCTACTGATCATTAACAAAAAGGAGCGGGAGAGGGGAATCCACCCGGTGTAAGGTTCAGAGGTTACATTCGGTTGCTTTTGCATAGTATTTGTGGGTATAACAAGTGAATAAGAGCCTCAGGAATTTTATCTCGCAGGAGGTAATGAACAGAATTGTGCAGAATCCCGCTTGCCGGGCTGAGGTGCTGTCAATAAATGATGCGACCTACAAAGTATAGACTGTTTTCGCAGAGTGTAAAGGCTCTTGAATATTCACCTTCGGTGTAAGCGGAAAATTCATGAATATTCCAAGCAAAAAGCAGCATCGATCGGTGTATATTTGCCAGCAGTGCGGCTATCAGAGCGGTAAGTGGTTGGGGCGCTGTTCCGAGTGCGGCGAATGGGAGAGTCTGGTCGAGGAAACAATCGATCTTCGGCAACCGACCCTTGGAACCTCTTCACAACCGGTACCGCTGGCCATGGCCCCAGACGGTGATGAAGAACGAATCGGTACCGGCATCGAGGAGTTGGACCGGGTTCTCGGTGGGGGTATCGTTCCCGGATCGGTGGTGTTGATCGGTGGTGAACCGGGGATTGGTAAATCGACCCTGCTTCTCCATCTCTTAGCGGCTATCGCCGGGCAAAATAAGAAAGTCCTCTACGTCTCCGGCGAAGAATCGGCAAGGCAGATAAAAATGCGTGCCAGACGTCTCCATGCCATCCGCGCCAACGAATTTCTGGCCACCGAAAATGAGGTTTCGCAAATTATTGCCATGACCTGTGCCATGCGCCCCTGTCTCCTGGCCGTTGACTCAATTCAAACCCTGGTATGTGGGGACCTCGCCTCTTCGCCCGGGTCTGTCAGCCAGGTCAGGGAATCGGCCTACCGGCTCCTCGGTATGGCCAAGAAAGAAAATATTCCGGTGATTCTCGTCGGTCATGTCACGAAAGACGGGGCCATCGCCGGGCCGAAGGTGTTGGAGCATATGGTCGACACCGTTTTGTACTTTGAAGGAGACCGCAGCCATGCCTTTCGCATTCTGCGCACGGTCAAGAACAGGTTTGGCTCGACCAACGAGATCGGCGTCTTTGAAATGAAAGAAGAAGGCTTGGTCCAGGTCAGTAATCCGTCGGAGATTTTTCTTGCCGAAAGGCCCTTGAATGAACCGGGCTCGGTGGTGCTGCCGAGCGTTGAAGGAACTCGGCCGATTCTCGTTGAAGTGCAGGCTTTGGTCAGTCCGACCAACCTCGGGACGGCCAGAAGGACGGCAATTGGCGCCGATCAGCAGCGACTCTCACTGCTGTGTGCGGTGCTTGAGAAAAAGGGTGGTCTCGACTTGTACGGTCATGATATTTTTTTAAATATCGCCGGAGGCATGCGAATCGACGAACCGGCTCTGGACTTAGGGGTAATATGTGCTCTGGCCTCAAGTCTTTTGGAAAAACCGATTTTTTCCACCACCGTTGTTTGTGGGGAGGTCGGTCTGGCTGGTGAGGTTCGGGCCATTGGCCACGCCGACGTGCGGATTCGCGAGGCCCAGCGTCTTGGATTCACTCGTTTTGTGTTGCCGTTCGGCAACAAGGAGCGATTAACTTGGAAGCCGGATATCGAACTTGTCGGGGTTGCAAACCTGCACGAGGTTTTGCAAGGGGTGTTTAAGGGTAAGTAGTCACTCACCGTTGGAGGTGTGCCATGAAAGAGGAATACAACTTCACTCTTACCTTGCCGTTGCAGGACGTCGACGAGGCTCTCCTTGTCCTGGCAGAGGCCCAGGAAAATAACCCGAATATGCGCCTCAGTAGAAAACCGGACCGGCTGGAGAAGGCCAGGTTTTATCTCTGTTTTCCCTACTCGGGCACCCGTACCGACCTTCGCTTCAAGGAATGGTTTGATGTTCGGAATAAAAAAAATTGGGACCTCTTTGGCCCCAATTACGGAGTGTGGGGTTTTACCTGACCCCCCAAATCGCCAGCCTTAGCAGGGGATATACCTCTTTGTCAAGCCACACTTTGTTTTATGAAGAGATAGAGGTCGCCAGTCAGCCATTCCCCATTTTCTTTACGTATTTTATGGGGTTGATGATCGTGGACGCTAAAACCGGCCTCTGTTGCACAGGCTACCAAATACAGAGGGTTATGGGCATATCGCCCGGAGGGGAGCAGAGTATATTCGTCGGTCTGTTGTGTTTGTTCGATGGAACAGGAGACAATCCCAATTCCTTTACTCCTGGCGGCTATGGCTGAAAAAAATGGTTTTGGATCGCCGAGATAGATCAGGACGTCAGCCGCAATAAACAGATCGTAGTTCTCACCGTTCCCTTGCAGAAATGCTAAGATCTCTGCATGCTCAAGGCGGTCGTAAAGATTTTTTTCCCGAGCCTTGGTGAGCATGAGCGCTGACACGTCGACCCCCACTAGGCGTGTGGTTATCTCCCTGAATGTCGCTCCGGAGAGTCCGGTACCACAGCCGAGATCGATGGCAGACGCGAAGGGAAGTGATGCCGGCAGGGCATTCTTTACCATGGCGGCCAGCACCGAGGGTGCTGTGTAGCCCAAAGCTTTCTCAAGATGCACGTCAAAGCGGTGGGCATATTTGTCAAATATTTCTTCTACATATTGCCGTGGCGCCGATGCAGGAGTGATCCCGGAAAGGGCGGCAAGCATATGGTGCGCCGCCGGATGGTCGGGATCGATACTCAGCAATCGATTGAGAATGGTCTGAGCCCTGGGGTAATCATTTTGAGCATTGTAAATGCCCGCCAGGTTGTACAAGGTGCTGACGTTATCGGGATCGAGATCGGCACTTTTTTCCAGGCACTTGCCTGCCAGTTCAAGATCTCCCCGCTCGCTATGGATGACCCCCAGGTTGTTGAGAGCCAGGGGATAGTCCGGCTCAATTCGCACAGCTTGTTCGAGTAATTCTAGACCTCTCGCCGACAACCCGAGTTGGTGGAGTAATTTTCCGTAATTATTCAATAACTTTGGATGGCTCGGGGAAATTTCAAGGGCTTTTTCATAGGTATCCCTGGCTTCGTCCAGATCATTGCGTGCTTCAAGGACAGCCCCAAGGTTAATGTAGTGAGCCGGATCGTCAGGTGCAGTGGAGAGGGTTCGTCGACAGTATGCCTCCGCTTCATCAAGTTTTCCAAGGTCGCGGCAGACGATGCCGAGATTGGCCAAAACATTTACGTTTTCCGGCAGCAAACGATGGACCTGCAAATAGAGACTTTCTGCTTCAATAAACATTTTGCGCTGATGCAGACCAACTGCCTCGGCAAAAAGAGTTTGTAAATCCTGCATAAAAATGAACCTTTTTGGCTGAACATGGGTGGATGATGAGAAACTTACCATGTAAGCATAGAGTTGCCAAGGTGTACAAAGTTTTGCAAGGAGCAGTCATTATGGAGAATCAAATTCTCAGTATCCAACCTGGTAAACGGGACAGGTACTTTTCGCAGAGTATTTTCTTGTTTTTTATGAATGAAAATAATGTGTAAGGCATTAAAAGCGGGGTCGGTTCGCGTGGAGATGCAGGACGGTTTCAATTTCTTCGCGTACCCGGTCGGTACGAATTGGTTTGGAGATATAGCCGTCCATACCGGAGGCCAGGCATTTTTCCCGATCACCTTTCACCGCGTAGGCGGTCATGGCGATTATCGGGACATGATGGTCAGTGCCTTGTTCCTTTTCACGGATGGCGAGGGTTGTCTCATACCCGTTCAGCTCCGGCATCTGGATGTCCATGAGAATAAGGTCAAAACCTTCACTTTTCAGGAGGGTGAGTGCCTGTATGCCGTTTTCAGCCACCGTCACTACCCAGCCCTCTCTTTGGAGGACACTCACGGCAAGGGTTTTATTGATGTATTCATCTTCCACAAGGAGGATGCGCAGAGGCAGTTTTCTTGTTCTTTTTCCTATGGGCACGGAAGAAGAAGCGGGGGGTACGCTGGCGGATTGGTCAAGGTGATTAGAGGGTGCGAGTGGGAAGCGGGCAGAAAAATAAAAGGTGGTGCCGACTCCCGGATTGCTTTCGACACAGATTTTGCCACCCATCATTTCAACGAGTTCAGCCGCAATAACCAGACCGAGCCCGGTACCTCGGTGGTTTGAGTTACGGGTTGTGCCAACCTGGCTGAATGATTTAAAGACGTTGGCAATATCTTCTTGGGGGATGCCTATTCCGGTATCCTGCACTTGAAAATAGAGAACGATGGGGTCTTCTTTTTCTTGGGATGTGCCGGCAGGGCGGATTGTAAGAGTGACACCACCCTGATTGGTGAATTTCACCGCATTGCCGACAAGATTGATGAGAATCTGGTGGAGCTTGTCCGGATCGCCCAGCAAATGCTCGGGAATACTCCTGTCGCAGTCGACGGTCATGGCAATATTCTTCTTGGCGGCACTAATGGCCAGGATCTCAACGGCGTCGGCAATGGTACTGTGGAGGGAGAAAGGAATGACATTGAGTTCGAGTTTGCCTGCCTCTATTTTTGAAAAATCGAGAATGTCATTGATGAGTTTCAACAGTCGGTCCGCCGACGAGTGAACCATCTCAAGATAGGTACGCTGGTGACCGGCAATGTCAGATTTGAGCACGAGTTCCGTAAGGCCGATAATACCGTTCATCGGTGTGCGTATTTCGTGGCTCATGTTGGCAAGAAAGGTACTCTTGTTTTTTTCTGCTAGTTCCGCCCGATCTTTTGCAAGCTTCAGGGCGTCGACGCTCCGCTTGCGTTTCAGAGCATCGCCGAGGTGGCGGGCGACAAAGGCCATCAGTTCCTTGTCTTTTTCTGTATAAACCACTTCGTCGTAGCTCTGAACGGCGACTACACCGGCCAAGTCTTCGAGATAAAAGGGCGCACCTAACCAGGAGTGAGGTGTGGCGCCTACGCATCGAACATTCTCTTCCTGACAGATACGTTGAAAATTTTCAGGGGTTAATAAAAGTGGTTCCCCGGTTTTGAGGAGATACCCGGTGAGTGTTTGGTTCTCCGAATCGAGTTGTATAGTCAGACCCTGAAATTCGGCATTTATGCTGTCGGCATAATAGGGAAAAGTGATATACTGTCCATCATTGTTCTGTTCGACCAGGGCAATGTAGAAATTTTTGGCAGGAATAAGATTGCCCACTATTTGGTGGAGATTTGCGTAAAGCTCGGAAATATTTTTGACATGGTGAGCTTGTTCGCTGATTTCGTTGAGTGCGGTACGCAGTCTCTCCGAATACTCCAGGGCATGCATAGATTCTTTGAGTTGCAGGATAGTACCCATGCTTTTCAGTCGTGAACCGATGATTGCCGCCAGGGTCTCAATGGCACCGAGCAAGAGAGAGGAAAAAGAACAGGTGTCAATGCAACCAATATAAAGCACGCCATGGAGATCTCCATCACCCTGGATCGGAGTAAGGACGTGGTAAGAATTTCCGGCGGTGCTCAGGAATTCGGTTCGTACCGTTGGGCCGAAGATTTCCACAGGGCGAGGAGATAGAAGGAGTGGGTGATCGGCAGGGATGTATTGTGGAACGTTTTTTTGTCCTGTTTCTTCCGAGCCGGCGGTGCTCTTTATTGGTAGTAAGTTTCCCGAAGAGTGGTCCGGAAAATAGATTTCGACAAAGAATGGACCGAGTTTTGGAAAGATAATGCTGTGTAGAAACATCGCCAATTGCTCTAAGGTGTTGGTTGAGCGCTGGCCGATAGTGAGCTCTTGAATAAGATCAAGAAGAGATTGTGAAGCAATAGAATAGGGTGTTTTTTCTGAAGTGCGCATAACTCTACAACATTTCCATGGAGGAAGGCGAAAAAGATGGCACGGATAGTTGGTATCCTACCATTGCTTTCCATCATATCAGAAATGTAAGACGAGATGAAGGAAGCCGCATGATTTTCTCAAAAAAAGAATTTTGGCCTTTTTATTATCACGCTTACTTCAACGAAATCAGCTGACAATTCACAAGGCACTCATGAAAAATAAAATCCGGAGCATCGAGAAAGCGGCTCCGGATTCATCCGGCTATGGATGATACAGGTGCGATCAGAAGGAAACCGGCTCGGCTCTAACAGGATTGCTCAGTGTGCCAATATTTTCTATTTCCACTTCAACTGTATCTCCGTCATGCAGTGGACTGACGCCGCTGGGGGTGCCGGTAATGATTATATCACCTGCTTCAAGGGTGAAATTTTTCGAGATAAAGGCGAGAATCTCAGGAATCTTAAAAATCATCTGCCGGGTGTTGGAATGTTGTACGATTTTGCCGTTCAGGCGGCAGATAATTTCAAGATTCTGGGGATCGCCGATATTTTCCGGGGTAACGATGATTGGGCCGATGGGACCGAAGGTGTCGAGGGATTTTCCCCGGTACCAACCCGACTTATCGTTCTTTTGTAAGTTGCGCTGGCTGACGTCGTTGAAACAGGTGAAGCCGAGGATATGATCCATGGCCTCGGACGCCTTGAGGTTTTTAACGCGATCTTTTACGATAATCGCCAGTTCCGCCTCATGGTCGGTTCGGCAGGTGGGGAACCCATAGGCAAGAACAAAGGCCGGCAGGATAATCGGCTCGCCGGGACCGATCAGGACATTTGGGGTTTTGGGAAAGAGCACCGGTTCAGTGGGAATCTCATTGGTGAAATTCTGCACGTCGACAGACTGGCTTTCCTGAATATGTTCCAGATAATTCAGGCCCATTGCGACAATTTTACTCGGGTTGACCAGATATTCACCGCCAGTGGACATGGGTAGGGAAATTTTCATCGGATTAACCTCTTTGTAGGGGTTTGGAGAGCTCTTGGGTCATCAGAGAAGGGTGTTTCTAAAAATAGAAGTTGCAGAAGTGATCATTCGGTTAAGGCTGAAAACTGGATGAATGGTTTATCCAATAAGAAACATACTCTATTTCTAGTGGAAATGAATCTTCTCCTTTTTGGTGGGCAAAATTTGAGAGGCGGAAGGGATGAAGCGCGAGAGATCGTAAACATTTTTTGCGGCAAGGCTGGGTATCTATTTTCGACTACCTCGTCCTCGAAATTGCAATTTTTCCTTACTTCATGGTAAGTTGTTACCTTTTCAAATTTCAGGAGATGCTCTTCATGTCTTCATATATAGGGGAGGCGATTGCTCTCGCCACGGTGCTGTGCTGGACTATCAGCGTGCAATTTTTTGCGGCGGCATCGAGGGAAGTCGGGGCAGTTCCCGTGAATATTATTCGTCTCACCGTCGCTCTGGCTCTTTTTGGCAGCTTATTATGGTGGCGAGACGGATTTCCCGTACCTCTCCATTTCCCTCTCCATGCCTGGATCTATCTCAGTCTTTCAGGGGTTGTCGGATTTTTCATCGGCGATATTTTCCTTTTTAAGGCCCTGGTTGAATTGGGGCCAAGAGTGGCCATGCTGATTCAGAGTCTGGCGGCTCCAACGGCAGCTTTGCTCGGTTGGGTGTTCCTGAAGGAAAGCTATGTTCTGCATCAGTGGTGCGGCATGGTCGTTGCCCTTTTGGGAGTCGCTGCGGTCATTCTTGAGCGAAGCAAGGCTGGGGTGCCTATAAGAAAAGCAAAAATGGTTCGGATGATCTCTGCCAGAGGTTTTGTCTACGGGTGTCTGGCAATGAGTGGCCAGGCAGTTGGTATTATTCTTAGTAAGACAGGGATGCAGATCGATGGCGGTTATCTCGATGCATTTTCGGCAACAGAGATCAGAGCAATTGCTGCTTTTCTTTGCTTTGTCTGTTTTTTCACCGTGACCCATAAATGGGAAAATGTGCATAAGGCCCTGGCCAATACAAAGGCTGTGGTCTATACTTCTTTAGGTGCGGTATTTGGCCCTTTCATCGGAGTTTCTTTGTCGCTTCTAGCCTTGCACTATCTGAGTAGTGGTGTTGCCTCGACCTTTTTTGCCTTGGTTCCCATCTGCATCATTCCCTTCTCTATCTACTTGCACAAAGAGCATGTCTCCTTGAGGGCAGTTGTTGGAGCAATCACAGCGGTAGGAGGGGTTTACCTCTTGTCGATGTAACTCCGCAAGCTGTTTCGAGGAAGGCCGAAAAATATTAGTCTCAAAGAGGTGTGGTCGGCCTTTCCGTGGGATGACAAAACCAGCCAGGGTAAAAGGTGAGATTTCTTCGCTGCATTGAAGAAAATCACAGAAACAGCCATTGTCTCCTTTTCACGGATGAGATACTCTGCTCTTTAGTCACTTACAAAAACGTTGCACGTTTTATGCGAATATTTTTTGATAAGTGACTCAGCCCGTTTGTCGGGGTTTAGCAAGAAAGGCCAACTGGGTAATCAGCTATAATATTTTTGCCGGCGGATTATCGAAAACATTCACGGAGACTAGAGAGAACAATGAACAAAGTATTCCTATTTGCATGCCTTTTTGTACTTTTCGGATGCGCAAAGCAGCCAGTGATCGCCAACCTTAACCCACGCCTTGGTGAACAGCCGGTCGGGATCTACAGCGGTGGGCTTTCAGCGGCTATAAAAGGTCAGGATGCAAGAAAATCAGCAGAGGTCGTCATCTTTAAGAACGATCAGCCAGCCACTCGTTTGGCCAATGTGAGCGCACCTCTTGACATCATTTCCGGAAAATTGGCGGCAGGATTACGTGATCAGGGGTTGGTTATCGATCCATCCTCGCCGGTTCAGCTGAAGGTCACCATCGACGAACTGCTGGTCAGCGTGAGCCATGAGAAATTACTTTACAGCGCCGTGGCCAAAACCCATATAATTCTGACGGTTGAAAACCGGGGAACGGTATTCACCAAGGTTTTCAAACGGGAGGCCAACAAGGATTCAGCAACCCGTCCGGACCTCCCTGATCTCGAAGGGATGCTCAATACACAGCTTTCCGATATTATCCAGCTGGTTATCCAGGATGAAGAGATTCGCCGGCTTATCAGACGAAAGTGAGATGGCAGTTTTCCCCTTGGCCAAGAAATATGGGTAGGGGAATCTTATTGGTGAGTCTTGATAGTTGCATCGGGATAAAAGAGTGAACATCAGTTATCCATCTTTTGATGGCAACTTCTTTATGATTATCCCACCCATTCCTGACAACATTGATGGAAGAACAGTGCTGTATAGCCGGTGCGTCCGGTTATACAGGCCAAAAGCTAATCCATTGACTGTTGGCTATTAGAAAAAACCGGTTCCGGGTTTTTCTTGTCTTTTGTGCAAATTTGGCATAATTATAGCTCCCCGTACAGGAAATACACGTTTGAATGTTTTGTCAAACGGGTGTCGGAAAGGCCGTATTGGTTGTGCTGAAATATTTTCACCAGACTTTATAATGCAATCTTCGATTGTTTTAGTAGTTGTACTGGAAAGAGACGATGTCCAAAGATCAAACAGAGATGTCTGATGTTGTTATCCCATGAGAGAACCAAGAAGGAGGTACATTCATGCGAACAACGATTTTCATCAGCCTTATTGTACTGACCTTTATCTGGAGTGGCATGGTCCTCGGTTCTGAGCCGATGAGGCTCACGGTAGGCGGTACTGGGAGCGGCTTGGGGTTCATGCGCCTCTTGGGTGATGGTTATAGCGCTCTGCATCCGGAGGTTACTGTCAAGGTATTGCCCAGTCTCGGGAGCACCGGCGGCATCCGTGCGCTGCATGCCGGTGCTATTGATCTGGCGGTTTCCAGTCGCCAGTTGAAGGAGCAGGAAAAAGCGGGCTTGAAGGGATTTTTCCTCGGCGTATCTCCCTTTGTCTTTGTTGTGCATCCATCAACCGCAGTTGAAGATGTGACTCCGGCCGAGGTCGTCAATATTTATAACGGTACCATTTCGGCGTGGCCTGATGGAAATCATATCAGACGGATTTTACGTCCCAACACTGATTCCGACTGGCTTCTCCTGCACGGCCTTTCGCCAGAACTGGCGAAGGCTCTTGATATAGCCGAGGAAACCAAGGGATTGTACCTGGCTGTAACCGATACCGAGACGATCTCGTACCTGGAACGTATACCAGGAAGCTTCGGCCCGTCGACCCTTACGATGATCCTTGCTGAAAAGAGGAATGTAAAAATCCTCTCTTTTAGCGGTATACAACCGGAAGTTGCAGAGCACGGCAAAGAGAAATATCCCCTGGTAAAGCCATATTACCTTCTTGCAAGATCCGAGGCATCGGCGCCTGTCGAGTCCTTCATTGAGTTCATTGGGTCGGAGCAAGGCCGGCGAATATTGACTCAAGTCAGGGTCATGCCAGACAGTGAAATCCCAATACCATGAACAGTAATATAAAATTCCAATGGGAATCGACAGTGCGACCGTTGATGGTCTCAGTCGCGATTCTCTGTGCACTTTCCCCATTGGTTCTCTATCTCCTCTTTTCCCTGGCAGAACAAAAAATCAGCATGGGGGCGGAGGCCGAGATCTTCGCAAATACCCTTACCGACGAGATCAATAAAAACCCAGAGTATTGGCAATACGAAGATATCCGTTTTTCCTCGATCCTGAGGCATCGACTCCATGACAGAAATTATCCGGAGCACAGGCAATTGTATGACAATGCTTCCAGACTCGTTGCAGAAAACAAAAGCCCTCTGCCGCAGCCGTTGATAAGCCTTGAGGTTAGTGTTTTTGAGGCCGGATCCCCAGTCGGGTTCATAAAAATCACCCGATCCATACGGTTAATAGTTAAGACATCGGTCCTTGTTTTTCTCGTAAGCAGTCTCTGTGGAGCTCTAGTCTACTACGTTTTACATATTTTTCCGTTAAAGGCTCTGAAATCGTCCTTTATGGCATTGCACAAGGAAAAGGAACAGGCGACCGTCACACTTCGGTCCATTGCCGACGGGGTTATCACAACGGATACCTCGCTCAATATTCTCTCTCTCAACCCAGCAGCGGCCCAGTTGGCTGGAGTGCAGTCCGCCAGAGTCCTCGGGGAACCATTTCGAGAACACTTCAAGATAGTGCACCCACATACACGGGAGGAGGTGGTAAATCTACTGGAGGATTGCCTGCAATCCCGAGAGATATATTACCATAAGCGAAAAGAGGCCATGCTTGTTCGTCAGGGAGATGGCAGTGGCTTTCAGGTTGAAATAACGGTCTCTTCGCTCCACGATGAACAGGCTAGGCTGTTGGGTCTGCTAATCGCGCTCCATGATGTGACCGCGGCACATGCATTGGAGAAACGACTCAAGGAGAAGGTGCGGGAGCTTGCGGTCATAGTAAAATATGCCGGTGTGGGAATTGCCTTTATCCGAGACGGCATTGTCCAGGAGGTGAATACCCTGGCCTCGGAGATTATAGGGGCCCCGCCGGAAGCATTTATAGGTCAGCGGATTGCAGCTATTCTCACAGCCAATCTCGGATATACAGAGCCTATTGATCACATACATGAGCAGTTATCCAGAGGTGAAATCATTGATATTGAGCATCAGCTGGTCCGTTCCGGCCAGAAGCGGATTTGGCTCCGGCTTATCGGGCAGTGTGTTGATCCAAACCATAACTGTGAAAGGGGCACCGTGTGGATTGTTCAGGATATCAGCCACATGAAGGAACGTCAAGAATACCTTCATGTCGCCAAGTCCCGTGCAGAAGAGGCGAACAGGTTCAAGTCGGAGTTTCTTGCTCACGTCAATCATGAATTACGTAACCCTCTTGGAGGTATCATTGGAATAGTTAGGCTGGTTCTCGATACAGAGCTCACCTTTGTCCAAAGGAAGCATTTGAGCATTGTCGAGAATGCAGGAGAATTTCTTTTATTGCTGATTAATGATCTCCTTGATCTTTCGAAAATCGAGGCGGGAGTTATGGAGTTGGAAGAAAAGTCCTTCAGAATCTGTTCAATCTATGAGTACGTACAGAATCTTGTTGCATTGAGAATCAAGGAAAAAGGGCTCTCCTTGACTTTATCCATCTCGGAAGAGGTCCCCTCGGAATTGATCGGCGATGAATTGCGGCTTGGCCAGATTCTCCTGAACCTTGTAGGAAATGCGATTAAATTTACGAAAACAGGAGGCATCAACGTTTTATGCGAGAAAATATCGCAAACAACAAGCACTGTGCAGCTTCGGTTTAATGTAACCGATACCGGGTGCGGCATAGATGAACAGGCTCGAAAAAAGATTTTCGGTGCTTTTGTACAGGCGTCGAGCAGTGTGGCGAGGACCCATGGGGGCAGCGGTCTCGGCCTGTCTATCTGCAAAAAACTCACGGAGTTGATGAACGGAGATATCGTGGTGAAAAGTGAACCAGGAAAAGGGTCGACCTTCTCCTTTACCGGTTATTTTAAGTATAAGAATCAACACGAAATTCAACTGATTGCTGGAAACCAGAAAGTACCAAAACAAAACGAAGAACCAGCACATAGAGAAGAGCTGCAGAAACGGGGCAGACGGATTCTTCTTGTAGAAGATATTTCTTTTAACCAGACTATCGCCAAATTAATACTGGAGGGGGAGGCGCATTCCGTTCAGTTGGCGGCAAACGGTCGTGAGGCTTTGGCAGCGCTGACTGATTCGGTATTCGATGCCATTTTCATGGATGTCCAAATGCCGGTAATGGACGGCTTGACAGCCACACGGTTGATACGTCGCTGTGAAAAAGAAAAAAATCCGCAAGCCAGAGATGATAACGACCTGATGAAGGCTGTTTCTTCGGTGATGTACGGTCGACACACTCCCATAATCGGCATGACAGGAAATTCTACGGAGGATGGGAAGATGGAATGTTTTTCTGCCGGAATGGACAATTATATCTCGAAACCATATGAAAGGCAGGAAATGTTGCGTGTTTTGGACGAAGAGTACCAGAAGATTTTGCCGATGTTGACAGTTAACGTTGCTTCTGTGAATTCAAGATGAGTGAGTTTGTTTGATATAATTTCAATAGGTTAAATAGTAAAAATCTACCTTGCGGTGCATCTCCTTCACCGATTATCTCGCCGAATGTAAAAGAATATATTTCATAACCAGCCGCATCGCGGTATAGAAATTGAAGTAATCTATCATAATCTTTCTCTATGGCACTAAAATAACTACCAGGGAGGTACAACCATGGCGCACGGTTCCCATGAGCATCATCACGAAGATAATTCAGTCAACGTTAAAATCGCCTATTTTTTTATAGCGGTTCTTGCAGCCATAACGCTCATCGGCTTAATGCAATGAATAGGAGCGCATGAGCGACGAGCAAGAGATGACGAATTGTCTGGAAAGAGAAGTCGTAATATTGATGACCGATATGGTGCAATATTCACGAAAATCTTTAGGAATGGGCCCGGAGGAGATCAGAGATTTCCTTATTGATTATCATGGCAAAATCCACCAGCTTTTGTGCCATGAAGAGAGTTACCCCCTGGAGATTGAGCCCTCAGCGGGGGACGGTTGTCTGGTGATTTTTGAAAAGCGACCGGGAGAAGATCGATCCGGGGTTTGTACCAGAGCCCTGCGGGCGACATTGCGCATAGCCGAAGCCATTAGCAAGGGTAATCTCATACCCACCCGTATGGGAATTCTGCTTGGCCGGATAATCGAGGCAAAGCTTGGGTCCCGAATGGCTAAATTCGGCTCTAGCTTTTCCGTTGCCAATCGCCTTGAGGAACTGTGCGGCCATTTTGGCACCCATCTTCTCATGGATCGCGAAGTAGCCAAACACCAACGGGGTTTTGATCGGTATCTGGTAAATATTGCCAAGGTGAGTCTCACCAGTGTTGAACATCCAATCAATATTTTTACCCTTTATAAACCCGGTATTCAAAATTGTCCTCAGGATGTCAATGAGGAACAACTCCTGGAATTTAATCGAATAAAAAATCAGGCAATGGAATTCTTCGGCGGTAATCAGCTGTTGGGAATAGCTCCGGATTTTCCCAGGGTGCGTGAAGAACTGCAGCAGGCACAAAACCTGTTTAAGGCAATAAGCAGCAAAGAAGATCTCGGTATCGAGCGAATTCTTGAATATATTCGGGAAACACCTTTTCCGGCGGAGGATTTCTCCATAACCGGCATGAAACTTTTGGAGAAAAAACGCGATTCCCTTGGCGATCGAATATTTCATTTGTCGAAACAGCTCTTACGGGCCATGAATCCGGAATTCTATCATGCACTGGTGATTGATTCGAAATGGGAAGAATATTTCAAGCTGGAATGGCGGAAAAAAGGGGAAATCATTATCCAGATAGACAGTGTGCCTGACGGTATTTATTATCTGGACAGCGGGACGGCGCAAACAATCAATGAAAAAGGTGAGTTGCTCTCGAGCATTGAGGCGGGTACCATATTTGGAGAACTGGCCTATTTTGCGGGGGAGAAGCGACGAACCGCCACGGTAGTTGCCAGGACCGATGTTGTGCTGCGTAAAATATCGACGGAAGACTTCAATAAGCTTCCGGTGATCATCAAAATTATCGAGCAAATAGCTACGGCGCGTCGACGGGAAATTGTTGGTAATAAGGGGCGTCCGGACGACCGGGCCGCAGCGCTCCCCGTCGTTGCCGACTGAGGAGGCTGCAACCATTTTTCCAATTATTTAGTCATGAGAACCACATAGGTGGAGTAATCACCGAAGCGCACCCGCAAAAGCAGCTTGCCTGACTTTCCTCCTTGTCCAAGGGCTTTTTTGAGATCGCCCAGATTTTGAACCTTTACTTTATCAACTTCTTCCACTAGATATCCGGGTTTGAGGCCGGCAAAGTCCGCTGGACTGCCAGGCTGTACATCGCCGATGATCAGCCCGCTCTTGCTTTGATAATCAAATTTCTGAGCGAGTTCCGGAGTCAACTCCTGCAGTGATAAGCCATATTTGTCAAGGGTCTCGGATTCTTTTGCCACTTTACTAGTGGTGCTGAAACCGGATGGCTGTTCACCAATGGTTACCTGAATCTTCTTTTCCCGGCCGTCACGGATGATTGCAAGGGTTGCTTTGCTGCCGCTAGGGAGCATAGCAACACGGTTGCGCAGGTCGGATACATCTTTCAGCTGGGTATCATTGAGGCTCAAAATGATATCATCCCGCAGCAGGCCGGCGGCACTTGCCGGAGAGTCCTTCTGCACCTCGCTGACCAGGATGCCCTCGGCCTTTTTCAATCCAAATGATTCGGCCAGATCTTTGTCGACAGTTTGGATAACCACACCGAGCCATCCCCTGGTAACCTTGCCGCTTTTTTGCAACTGGGTCTCAATGGATTTGGCCATATTGATGGGGATGGCGAAACCAATGCCCATATAGCCGCCGGTGCGGGAAAAGAGGGCGGTGTTGATACCGACGGCTTCGCCTCGGGCGTTGATTAACGGCCCACCGCTGTTGCCGGGATTGATGGCGGCATCGGTCTGGATAAAGTTCTCATACTCACTGATGCCGACGCTCGAACGTCCAGTGGCGCTGACAACACCTACGGTTACTGTCTGGCTGAGTCCGAAGGGGTTGCCGATGGCAATGACCCACTCGCCAGCTTCCAGGGCACTCGAATCTCCGAGAGGCAGGACGGGGAGGTTTTCCGGATCGTCAATTTTCAGCAGAGCAACATCGGTCTGGGGGTCTGTTCCGACAACTTTGGCAACAAATTCACGGTTATCGGAAAGAATGACTTTGATGACATCGGCACCTTCAACAACGTGATTGTTGGTGAGGATAAATCCTTTCTCACTGATTATAAAACCGGAACCCTGAGCGCGTTGCTTGAACTCCTGCTGCCGAGGCATCTGTTGGCGGAATTGAGGACCAAAGAATTGTTCAAAAAACGGATCACTGAACAATTGTTCGGGACTTTGCCCACCAGCAAAGCCACCCTTGGTAGTCTTCTCAACTTTTATATGCACTACCGCGGGTTTGACCCTTTTGACTACATTGACAAAGGCCTTTGATGATTTGTCGAGGATGGCGGTATCGCCATCGGTATCAGCTTTGGCCATGCTCTCGCTCGTAACCAGCACCAGGCAGAGAAGCAGGAGGGCGAGCAAGCCGCGCACTGAAAGATGGGCTTTTGTACTGTTCATTGCAATTCTCCTTATTGTACGCATTCTGTGATTAATGGAAAAAGAACCTGCCGCAGGTTTCTTTCCGGAAACGTATTTCTGTTTCTCAGGACAACTGTAAACGGGAACAAAGGAGCGTCAAGAAAGATTACTGAAATGTAATCATTGGCAATGAAAACGGCGGAGTGTCACTCATTAGTGGTGCTCCGCCGGTGCTTGGAAGACGAGATGGGGGCAGCGGTCAGCTTCTGATCATGTCGGCGATCTGAAAGGCAACTTCCAGGCTTTGTTCGGCATTCAATCGGGGATCACAGGAAGTCAGGTAGTTGTCAGCCAATTCCTCGTCGAGGATATTGTGGGCGCCGCCGGTACATTCGGTGACGTTGTTGCCGGTCATTTCAAAGTGAACTCCGCCGGGAATGGTGCCTTCCGACCAGTGGGTCTCGAAAAAGCAGGTGATTTCAGAAAGGATATCGTTGAAGTTCCGGGTCTTATGGCCGGAAGTAGCGGTGTAGGTGTTGGCATGCATCGGATCGCAACTCCAGACGATATTAAAGCCCTCCTTTTTCATTTCGCGGAGGAGCGGGGAGAGAGCCTTTTCGATTTTTTTCATACCGAACCGGGTGATGAGGGTTATGCGGCCTGCCTCATTGTCGGGGTTGAGGATCTGCACTAACCGCTTCACGTCGTCGAGGTCATAGCTCGGACCGATTTTCACTCCGATCGGGTTATGGACGCCGCGGAGAAATTCAACATGCGCGCCGTCCACCTGTCGGGTCCTCTCGCCTATCCACAGCATATGGGCGGAACAGTCATACCAGTCGCCGGTAATGGAGTCGACACGGGTGAGCGCCTCTTCATATTGGAGGAGCAGGGCCTCGTGGGAGGTGAAAAGCTGGGTTTGGTTGATTTGCGGGGTATCGGCCGAGATACCGATGGTTTCCATGAATCTGATCGCCTGGCTGATCTGTTTGGCCATCCTGTCGTAGGATCGGCCCATCGGCGATTGGGCGACAAACTCCTGATTCCAGGCCTGTACCCGCTGCAGGGAGCCGAAACCACCTCGGGTAAAGGCACGCAGAAGGTTGAGGGTCGAAGCAGCCATGTTGTAACCTTTGAGCATAAATTTCGGGTTGGGCATGCGAGCTTCCGGGGTGAACTCCGCTTTATTGACCATGTCGCCGCGATAGGACGGTAACTCAATGCCATCGATGGTTTCCATATCGGCTGAGCGGGGTTTGGCGAATTGTCCGGCTATCCTGCCCATTTTTATGACCGGTTTGCCGCCGGCATAGGTAAGGACGACGGCCATCTGCAGCAGAATTTTCAAGGTTTCGCGAATGTTTGGGGCGGTTACCTGGGAAAAATTTTCTGAACAATCCCCGCCTTGCAGGAGAAAGGCCTCGCCTTTTACAGCCTGGGCCAGCATCTGTTTGAGGGAGCGGATTTCACCGGCAAAAACCAGTGGCGGCAGAGTGGAGAGATCGGCAAGAACCTTGTCGACGGCTAAATGGTCAGGCCAGGTCGGTTGTTGGAGAGCGGTATAATTTTTCCAACTTGATTTGCTCCAGTTTTTGTTTGTAGTCGGCATGGCAATTCCCTTCAGTGAAAATGAGTATTTAAAAACAACACCGCTCGACATCAAAGGCATTGAGAATTCTGAGTTCTCTTTCCCGACGAATGGTTTCGAGAGGTTGAAGGAACTCGAGCTGTTCAAACATTTTTAATGCGGTGGGATAATCAGGTATAGAATCTAACCCATATCCGTAAATCTTGCCAGTTCTTGTGTCTAGAAGTTCGGCATCTTCCCCGTTGGTGACCACGGCGAGGGGTATACGATAGTTAGGACAAAGAACTCTGGCGGCAGCAATAGCGGAGCGTTCCCGGCTGACCAACGATCCGGGACCATAACGGATAATCATAAACTGCTTGTCCTGGAGAGAAACGGTCAGTTCAATGGCAGAAACGACAAAACATCTGGAGAACAGGGTTTCAATTTTAAGCCTGGGGATGAGTGAATTCTTGGGATAACACTTTATCTCAACCATCATTTTACTCAGTTTCTGGCGAATACGTTCATCGTCCGTATCGGTGAGTTCTTCGCCATTCAGGTAATCGATCAGTGTTCCGTAGATAAGGTGGTGGGGCTTGGGAATTTTCATGGGTAGTGCCGATGCTCCCGGAAGCGTAATGGAATTAAAAAAATGCGGTGCATTTATTATGAATGTAAGGATTGCAAGTTGATTTGCAAGGCAATGCCGGTAGTTATGCAGTGTATAAAATATACGGGTCAAGGACGGAAAAAATTTGAGAGAGCCTGTTGAAATTTACGCTGCAACATTTGGCAAATTGGTAAGCGATATTGTACAATAGGAAGAGTGTTGAAAGACTAATATCGAAATAACCATCTAATTCAGGGGGGAAGATGAAATCGCAAAAACTGATTGCCTGCAGTTTGAGTGTTGTTGCTGCATCGTTGCTGGTGGGTTCCTGGGTGCAGGTTGCTTCGGCGGCGGGACCTGTGGCGGTTGCACCAGGAGAGACAAGGAGCATGACCGTCGGACAGCCTTCCTCACCTGTATCCTTCAGTCTTGCAGTGGGCGGAGGTTATTTAACAGGAGAATCAAAAGAACTGGTGTATTGGCCGGAATTGGGGAACCACAAGGCGAGTGAGTTGACCTGGAAAATTGACAGTCTCTTTATGGTCGGCGTGGGAGGTTCGCTGAAGGTTCAAGATTGGCTGGCGGTTAATTTTAAAGGTTGGTTCAAGGCCACCGATGGCGAGGGAGCCATGGATGATTATGATTGGGAGGTTGTCGGAGGCGATTGGACGAAAATGTCGCACTCCGAAAATACCGATGTGACAAAAGGCTCGATGATTGATATCGATGTTGAGTTAGCCTTTGTCCGTACTGAAGTTTTAGCGTTAAAGGCAATAGTCGGTTACAAAAGAGATAATTTTGGCTGGGAGGCCTATGGCGCCGAGTATACCTATTCGGTAAATGGCTATCGTGATACCACAGGAAGCATTTCCGACAGCACTGCCGTAATCGGTTACGAACAGACTTTCACCGCACCCTATGTCGGTTTAGGATTTGCTGCAAAATTCAACACATTTGAACTTAATAGCCGGGTTATCTATTCACCGCTGGCTCAAGGCGATGCCACTGACAATCACTATCTACGGAATCTGGTGACCTATGATGAAGGCAAAGATGGCGACATGATCGCTGTTGATATATCCGGCAGTTTTCTTGTCACCCAGCATTTTTCCGTAGAGCTCGGTTACAGCTACCAGAAATATGACACGATGCAGGGAGATTCCGAGTGGCAGTACCGGAGTGAAGGATACTCTTATATTTATTCGGATGGAGCTGGAATGGATCAGACCTCTTCGCTCATCTCACTTGCTCTGCGGTATACCTTTTAATAGCGAAAATTTTATAAGTGACTCAATAGGTGATCGGCTCATCGTCGACACCAGCTTCGATGAAAACCAAGGCCCGTCAACCAGTTAAGGTGAGACGGGCCTTGGTTTTTTAGACATAGGTTGGAGTGGATTTCAAATCTTCGGCAGGTTGGCCATCGATTTGGCTATGGCTTCTGCCGGATAATCATAGTCCATCAGCTGGCCGGCGAAGTATTTGTCATAGGAGCCCATGTCGATGAGTCCATGCCCGGAGAAATTAAAGAGGATGGTCTTAGGTTCCTCCGGGTTTTTCATGGCCTCGATGATTGCACCGCGAATTGCATGGCAGGTTTCCGGGGCTGGGATAATACCTTCTGTTTTGGCAAAGAGTACACCTGCCTCAAAACATTCGAGCTGATGCAGTTTTACCGGTTCGACGATTTTCTCTCGCACCATGGCTGAGACAATCGGCGACATTCCGTGATAGCGCAGGCCGCCGGCATGGATACCCGGAGGGATGAAGTCATGTCCCAGGGTGTACATGTAGAGGAGAGGGGTAGTCTGGGCGACATCGCCAAAGTCGTATGCCAGTTTGCCGGAGGTGAGCGATGGGCAGGATGCCGGCTCGGTACCGACAAAGCGGATCTTCTTACCTTCCAGGTAATCAGGGATATAAGGGCTTGCAAGACCGGCGAAGTTCGACCCTCCGCCGCAGCAACCAACGATGACGTCTGGATACTCCCCGGCAATTTCCATCTGTTTTTTGGCTTCCAGGCCGATAATCGATTGATGGAGGATTACGTGGTTAAGGACCGATCCAAGGGAGTATTTGGTGTCCTCCCTTGAGAACGCATCCTCCAGCGCCTCGGAGATGGCAATCCCTAAGGAACCGGCGGTATCGGGCATTTCTTTCAGGATGGCACGCCCGGTATTGGTCTCGTTGCTCGGACTGGCAATGACTGTGGCACCAAAGGTCTGCATGATCGATTTGCGGTAGGGTTTTTGATCGAAGGAAACCCTAACCATATACACCTTGCACTCCAGACCGAACTTGCTGGTGGCGAAAGAGAGGGCGCTGCCCCATTGTCCGGCTCCGGTTTCGGTGGTCAGCCGTTTCACCCCTTCCCGCTTGTTGTAATAGGCCTGGGCTACAGCGCTGTTCAGTTTGTGGGAACCGACCGGGGATACTCCTTCATTTTTGAAAAATATTTTGGCTTTGGTGCCGAGAGCCTTCTCCAGGCTGGCTGCCCTGACCAGTGGCGATGGTCGCCAGATCTTGAGAATTTCCTGGACTTCCTCGGGAATATCGATAAAGCGGGCGGTAGACATTTCCTGCTCGAGTAGTCCCATAGGAAAGACTTTGGCAAGTTTTTCCGGTCCCATCGGCTGTCTTGTTTCCGGATCGAGAGGTGGCAGCAGGCCGCCCGGCAGGTCCGGAACGACATTGTACCATTGGGTGGGCATCTCATCATCGCGCAGGACGATTTTTTTAATCATGAGTTCTCCTTTTGTAAAAATCTACCGGATCGGTATCGCGCTCGAATTTTGCTGAAAAATTCGTAACACGGCTACTGGCCCGTTTATCGGGGTAGGGGGTTAGATTACAAAGATTTAGCGATCAAGTATGCTCTTTACCATAGACCCGGTGGCTGGAGCAACCACCGTTCACATTTTCCTGTTTTTCTCAGCCGAACCAGGGTGAGCCTGAGGTGTATGCCTCCCCTTGGTCGGAAGGATTGTCGTCGGATCCTGCTGAAGAAGAATGACATCGGGACTCCAGTCAAGCCACTGTTTTTCGGGTTTGTCGAAGAGGGGAAAATGAGATCCGGAGGAAACCGCCGCTCCGGTTTGTTCCCCCTCAGGAGTGGCGAGGGCTATCCCGCCGCGGATGATGGCGGTAAGCGATTCAGCCGAGACGGTCACCCCGGAGAAAATACCACCTTCGATTTTCGTGCCGCTTACCTGCCAGAACCTGGTGTTTTCCCTGATGATGGCCATATACTGGGCTTTGATATTGACAAAGATACGCACCTCGCGAAAGGAAGGAGAAAGATCGTAGCCGGTGACCTCGCCGATCTGCAGTTGGCGATAATAGACGGGTGAACCAATGCTGAGAGATCCGAGTTGTCCCGCTTCAAGGATAATGCCCAGACCGTCCTGGCTGGCGATCTCAGTCATTGGCGGCTCGGTAAGGGCCGTCAGAGTGTGTATGGGGCTGCCGTCCCCAGGCAGAATGTTGAGGAAGGAGCCGAAGATCAGGGTTTCACTATTTTTTATTCCGGAAAGGTTGAATTCCGCTTGTTCCACCCAGATTTTCGTATTGCTGCGGAACAGTGACGCAACCTTTGTATCGGCGTCGATTCGGGCAGTGGCGATGATAGTTTGTTGATTTTCACCAAGACGCAACATGCTGACCTTGCCTATCTCAATCCCTTTATAGCGGATCTTCGAGCCCTCTTTCAAGCCCCTTGAACTGTCAAGTAAAATTGTCACTTCCATTTCGTCCGCGTGCAGGGCATCCTGCAGGTGAGCGTAAAGGGGATAGGGGTGAGGTGGTCCCGAATGCGCTCCGGAAGGTGGGTTTATGCACCCTATCCCCCCCGTTAAAACCGACTGGAGAGATTCGGTCTGCAGGGTAACTCCCTCCAGGCCGCCGGAGACTTGTATTCCACTGGTATTGTAGAACCTGGTGTTTTGTTTGATGATGTTCTTGAATTCGTCAAAGATGAGGCATTCAATCAGTACCGATTGCTGGTCGGGGGAGAGCTTGAAACTCTCAACCTCGCCGATCTTGATCTTTTTATGCAGGACGGGAGAACCAAGACTCAGCGACTCGGCATCGGTCGCCGTGAGAAGGATATGTTTTCCCGCCGGTTGCAGCTCGACTACGGCGGCAACAGCTTCTTTGTAACTGTTGTGCAGGTGGAAAGAAAAACCTTCTTTCGGTTGGAATTGTGGAGCTTTTTTCAGAATATCCGGGGTAGTGAAACTCACTCCGCCGAGGAGCATTTTCGATAACGGCCCTGTGGAAAGCGACACGCCCTCGGCCAGGCTGCCCTGCATTTTAACGCCGGATTGCACCCAGAAAACACTTTTTTTGCTGAGAAATTTGAGATAATCCTGGTAAATGAACACCGTTGAGCGGATCTTGGCACCACCACTATCGATTCCGACGTCAATAACCTCACCCGCTTGGATATTTTTGTAATAAACCGGAGATTTGGGTGAGAGGTCGACAGGACCGTCGGCGATGACCACCATGGTTTTTCCAGGTCGCAGAGGGATTTGCGGGGGCGGCTCGGAGAGAATGTCGAAGTGATCTTTGAAGGCACCGCTGCCAGGTTGAAAGGTTATATGGGCCCCGGATAGCAGCAATTGAAGATTGTTGAAGCCGGATGGCGAAATTTCCGGTTTCACCAGCCAGAATTTGGTACTTTCACGGAGGATCAGTTCGGCTCTTGGATCGAGTAATATTTGGGCGGTAACCGTGCGGGCTGAATCATTATTTATTTGTATTTCCTTGACAAAGCCAGCTTCAAGGCCGCGGTACATTACCTTCGTTGCACCTTCAACAATGTCTTCACTGGAGGCCAGGGTAAGGGTCATCGGTATACCGAAGTTGGCCGATTCAAAGTCAGGATAGAGGGAGAATACATGGCCGTTTTTTGCCCACGGGGTGGTTGTTAGTTGTTCCGGTGTATGCAGGAGAATGCCACCCCGGAGCAGAGAGGCAAGCGACTCGACCTGGACTTTCAGAGACGGCAGTTTACCGCTTATCTGGATGCCGCTGGCGTTGCAGAAGCGGCTGCCTTCCCGCACCAGATTAGCGAATTCGGGCTTGATGAAGACATCAATGAGAATATTCTTGTCCCCTTCCAGCTGGTATTTTTGCACCTCACCTATCTGGATATTTCTGTAATAAATACCGGTGCCTTCCTGGATTGAGCCGAGAACATCCGCTTTGATTTTTAAGTGCAGTCCAGGTGTGTCGAGCGGCACCGGTGGCGTTGAAGCAAGACCTGTGAACTCTCGTCTTGGAATGGTCGAAGTGCCGATCTGCACGCTGATATAGCTGCCGGAGAGAATGGTGTCGAGGCCATGGATCGAGCTTGCCGACAACTCCGGCCTGACTACCCAGAAGAGGGTGTCGTCAACGAGATGCTCAACCACCGATTTATCCATTTTAACTTTTGCCTGGATTTGCCGATTATCGAGATCGGGCGAGATTTTCGTGACCAGGCCGATGGGAATCCCTCGGGTCATGACCTGGGTTTTTCCAGGGACTATGCCGGAGGCATCAGCAAAAGAAATGGTAATTTCCACTCCGGCATTTTTATAGCTTGAATAGATCAACCAGCCGCAGATGCACAAAGCGATAAGAGGCAAGGTCCATATTACAGAAATGCCGCGATTTCTTCTGATTTTAGCGGTCGTCATGGTGTTTCACCGAAAGCTTTGGCGGATGGTTTTTTGTCTTCCGAGGTATCTTTTTGAAAGCAGTTATCCCAGATTATTCGTGGATCAAAGGTGATGGCGGCGAACATGGTCGACGCAACAACAAAGGAGAAATAGGTGGCAGCCGGGGCGGTATGAATGGAGGTAAAAAACCCATAATCAACGAGGACACTGAGCAGGGCAATGACAAAAATATCGAGCATGGACCATCTGCCGATAAAGGCGATAAAGCGATATAATTTGGTTTTTTGCACAAGGAAATAGGGGCTGCAAGGTCGGGTGGCGAGCAGCAAAATAACGAGGCCGACGATTTTAAAGACCGGCACGAGGATAGACGCGGTGAAGATAATCAGGCCGATGAAGTAGGAACCGCTCTGAAAAAAATGGATTATCCCGTCGACGATTGTCGATCGGTCGGGGATACCTAAGAAATCCACTTCCATTATCGGCAGCAGGTTGGCAGGCGCGAGAAAAATTGCCGCGGTCAAAACCAATGCCCAGGTGCGGGCAATGCTCTGTGGTTTTCGCTTATGGAGAATTGTTTGGCAACGGCGACAGCCGGACCCCGCCAGGGAGGCTGGGGAGAGCATGTGACATGCATGGCAAAGGATCAGACCTGCTTCGGTTGCGGTGTGAGTGAGCTGATGCTGTTGATGTTCGGATACATATGCTGTTTCTTTGTTACGGCCCTGATTGTCTATTTCTCGCCAGAAAAGATCGCGATCAACTATGGTGGATATGGCCAGAGTGATGAGAACCAGACAGGAAAAGCAAAAGATGCCGGAGTGATAGTCGATATCGGAGGAGCCGTTCATCTTGATAATGGTAACTAGGATACCGAGGAGGTATACCTCGATCATTGCCCATTCCTCAAGATGAAGGTGTAACCGGAAGAGGAATTTTAGCGAGGAGGGATATGTTTTTTTGTGGAGCTGGAAAGCGATAAAGAAGATGGTTATCAGCAGGATCAAAGGGAAGATGACCGCTGAAAGCAAAACCATGAGCGAGACGAAATAGTAATCATTTCGGTAAAAGTTTAGAATCGATTCGAGTATATTGGCGGAGCCGCTGAATCCGAACGACTTGAAGGTCATGAGGGGCAGCAGCATTGCCGGAAGATAAAGGAATAGGCCGGTGATACTGAGTGCCAGCGCTTTACTTATTGATGCGGTCGTTCCTCTGCTTATTGTCCTACCGCAACGGGGGCAGATGAGCGAATAGCCGGAGGGGGCTTGTGCTCTTCGAAGCAGAAGATCACAGTCCGGGCAGGCGGTATAGTGAGCAAAAGGGTTCGGGCGCGAAGGCAAATGATTATCCCAAAGTGAAAGGTTTACGGGCAAACTTGATTTTCCCGAGTTACTGTAACGTCATCGCGATTGTTTGTCATATGAAAACAATTGTCGAGATTCCTGCTGTGATCGGTGATCCGGCAAAACTGCAGGCATGGAAGTCCATGAGATAAAGAGGTTGATGATGAGCGCCAATACATGGCTGAAAATTACCATTGAAACAGATCCCGTGCTGGTAGAGCCGATCAGCGACTTTCTTGTCGGGGTTATTGATGCCGGTGTTGAGACCTGTGCGCCGGATGAGCCGAATTTCGGTACGGTTATCGGCTATGTACAGAAAGTCAATCCTAGCCCGGAGGAGGTGGCGGAAATTGTCGACCGGGTTACCTCATACCTTCGAGAGCTCGCCCTGGTCTTTGGTGTTCCGACACCGGTCCTTGTCCCTTCATTTTTTGCAGAGGAGGATTGGGGATCGACCTGGAAACAACATTTCAAGCCTTTCACCATAGTGGATGGCTTAGTGATAGCCCCGACCTGGGAAGAATATCAACCGAAGGTCGGCGAGGTGGTTATAACCATGGATCCGGGTATGGCCTTCGGTACCGGGCACCATGCGACAACCAGCCTTTCCCTGGAGCTCTTGCGCCGGACCTTGGCCGCTGGCAGTGATACGCAGGTTCTTGACGTCGGCACCGGCACCGGTATTCTTGGCATGGCGGCGATTCTTTTCGGTGCCGCAAATGTTCTGGGTATTGATAATGATCCCGAGGCGGTTGCGGCGGCGAGTGACAATGTGCAACGAAATAAGCTGGCTGACCGGATGCAGATCAGCCTGACACCGCTTGGCGAGCTTTCCGGCGAGTATCAGATTGTTGTCGCCAATATCGTCCACGATGTCCTTCTCCATTTGGCAGAGGATTTGACAAGATTGACCACTATCGGTGGAGTCCTGATACTCTCGGGTATTCTTGTCGGTGATCAGGTGGCCAATATACAAAAATATTTTACAGAAAAGGGTTTTCAGCTCCTCGATCTGGAAGAGCGCAAGGAGTGGGCGGCGTTACGTTTTTGCAAGGCATCGGCATGGCCTCTGCCTGAAAAATGAGATCGAATTTTAATCCGCAGCAAAGGACAGGTCCTGTCGGTTATTTCTTTTGCTGGGGCGGGCGCATTGGCGTCAACTGGTAATTGTTGTCGAAGATGATACCGACACCGTCTGCCTCCCGGCGGATGACGATGGCGGTGGTACTGACCCAGAAATTCTTGCCGGTGAAATTTTTCAAGCTTTCCAAAGAGAGTATGAACTTCAGCCGGTTGAAGTCCTCAAAACTGAGAAGAAATTCGACTTGTACCTTGGCCGCCAGCGGAAAGGGATGAGGAGTGACGAGAAAGGCTCCACCGGAGCTGATATTGGCGGTAACCGTATCAATCACCGGTAACTGGTCTTCGCTATGTCGGTAGGAGATCCTGGCCTGACGGTTTAGGGAGAATCGTTCTTGGGTTCGTTTGTCACTCGGCATGGTTGCTTCCTCGGTACAAAAAGAGACGATGGCGTAAAATGCTAGGTCTAATACTATTGGAATAGCAGGGATACTGTCAAAGCGAAAGAGAAAAAAACAGTTAGAAATGGGATTTTCAAAAAATCCTTGCCCTCTTGTTGGAGAGAAGGAGCTGCATGCGAAGATTTTATTTTCATCCCCAAAGCCGCCGCGGCGACACTATCTTCCTGTCGGAAGAGGAATCGCGCCATGTTGTAAAGGTTCTCAGGTTGCCGGTCGGGAGCGAAGTAGAGCTGCTTGATGGACAAGGGACAGTTTACCGGGCGAGTATCGTTGCAACCGGCGGCAGGCAGGTCGAGGCGCGGATAGAAGCTGTAGTTGCCCAAGATCCTGGCGTGGCAAAGACCGTCTGGGTGGCCCAGGGTATCCTCAAAGGGGAGAAAATGGACACGGTCGTGCAGAAATGCACGGAACTCGGGGTAACTCGGTTGAGTCCTTTTGAAAGTTCAAGATGTCAGGGTAAGGCTGATTTTGGGCAGAATCGTAAAAGGCACGAGCGCTGGCAGCGAATCGGCCTGGCGGCCTGCAAACAATGTTTGCGGCCGAGATTTATGCAGATCGACGCCCCGATGAGCCTGGCGGATTTTTTGCAGAATACCGATGCTCCCCTGCGCCTCCTCTTCTGGGAAGAAGAAAAGAATGTGCATCTCCAGGACATCTCAACCCTGCAGGAGGCACAGAATGTCGCTCTTATGCTTGGTCCAGAAGGCGGTTTTTCCCGGGAAGAAATTGATTTGGCGCGACAGTTCGGCTGGACTACGGTCAGTCTTGGCGAGCGCATTCTGCGGGCGGAGACGGCGACGCTGACGGCCGTCTCCATCGTCCAGTTTTTAATCGGCAATCTGTAAGGATGCAAAAAATGGTGACAACGCCACCTCGCGCGAAAATCCTTGAAAAGTCCGCCCGAGTTATTGGTCTGAGCGAGGCGCGTGCGACCGGCCACCGGATCATCGATGTTCGCTCGGTCGGAGAATTTTTAAGCGGCACCATTCCCGGAGCAACGAATATTCCGCTCTTTGATGAAGATGAGCGCGGGGTTATCGGGACAATATACCGACACGGCGGCCATGCCCAGGCTATTGACCAGGGGTTTCTGTTTGTTGAGAAAAAACTTCCGGAGATGCTCTCATCCTTCAACTCTTTTCAGGATGAACCCCTGGCCATCTGCTGCGCCAGGGGCGGAATGCGCTCGCTATCGGTGGTGAATCTCCTGACCCAGGCCGGGTTGAGGGCCTGTCAGCTGAAAGGCGGATATAAAGAGTATCGCCGCAATATCCTTGAACGGTTGGAGCATTTTCAGCCGAGGTTGATTGTTATTCATGGCCTGACCGGAACCGGCAAGACCCGGATTCTCCAGCATCTTGAACATGCCATCGATCTCGAGGACTTGGCCGGCCATCGCAGCTCCCTCTTTGGTGGCCTTGACCGACAACCCAGCAATCAGCGAACCTTTGAAAGTCGACTGGCCGAAAGAATTGCCACCCTTGGAGAGGAGCCCTATTTCATTGAGGGGGAGAGCCGGAAAATCGGCAGGGTATTTATCCCAAAACCCCTGGCTATGGCAATGAAGCAGGCGGTCCTCGTCAATATTCATTGTCGACTGGAGACCAGGATCGCCAGAATCATAGAGGATTACCCCGTTGCCGATGACGAGATGCTACAGCAGATTGAAACCATCCTGCGCTCGCTTAAGCAGAAAATGGGGGTGGGGCAGGTCGAAAAAATGTGTGCTCTGCTGCATGAAGGCAATCTGCAAGAACTCGTAGGTATTCTCCTTGTTGATTACTACGATAAACGCTATGGCAAGAGCATGAGCGAGTACCGGTTTGATTTGGAAATTTCCGCTGAAGATATCGATGATGCGGCTGCTCGGCTTGAGGAGTTCCGTCGATTGCTGAACATAGAGGAGGCTTGACAGCTCCGGCATGAAAAAACTTTCTGATAATCGACTACATTTATAAAAACAAATACACCCCCAAGAGGTCGAAGAAGCAAATGATCAAACACATAGTATGTTGGAAGTTGCATAATAAAACTCAACCGTTGGAAGAAAACCCAGATGCGCTGATGATAAAGACGGCATTGGAAGATCTACGGGGAAAAATTCCCGGGCTTCTCCATCTCGAACTGGGTTTGGATTTTAGCGGGAAAGATTCCGCCGGCGATATAGTTTTGTATACCGAATTCGAATCGCGAGAGGCTTTGCGCACCTATCAGGAACACCCTGCCCATGTGCAGGTTGGAAAGATTGTCAGGCCAAGAACCTGCGAACGCAGAATGATAGATTACGAGATCTGAGGCAATTGCGGTGAAGGAGAGATGTCTCAATGCTTGATGAAACAAACATGCGGAATTACCTTGCAGGTGTTTCGGCAAAAAAACCTGAAGTTTCAATTACGTTCATTAAAGAACTTCAGAGTAATCATATAGGCAACTTTCCCTTTAGCAGCCTGGGCGTGCTGTTGCACGAGAGTCTTGCCCTTGAATCGCAGGTTCTCTTTGAAAGAGTCGTCACGAATAAAAGGGGTGGTTACTGCTTTGAACATAATAAAATCTTTTTCGAGATTCTCACTTCTCTGGGGTTTCGGTGTGATATAGTTTTGGCAAGGGTGCTTCTCAATGGCGACATCGATGTCCCGCGAACCCACAGAATTACTAGAGTAGCCCTTGCAGGCAGCAAATATATTGTCGATGTCGGTTTTGGGCCGTTGTGTCCGCGCGAACCCTTACTCCTTGATGTGGATACGCCTCAGGACCAGGGAGATGCAGTATATCGTATACTTCAACCAGGCCCGGGACACTATCTTCTGCAAATGAAGGAAGTCTACGGATGGTTGACTCTCTATAGTTTTGATAACGGCTTTTATACCGAAGCCGATTGCCTTTGCGGACATCATTACTCATCAACACACCCCAATGCGATATTTGTCAATAATCTGGTTGTCTCACTAAAATCTTATGATAACGTCCGGTTACTGAGAAACGGTGAATTCCATCGCATTCGGGGTGGAGAAACAGCGATTACGGATATTTCCTCAAAAGATACTCTGGGCGTGATTCTTCTGCAGGAGTTTGGCATTAACCTGACTTCAGAGCAGCTCTCCAGATTGTATGAACGTTACTGTGCAAGAAGTTGACCTTAAAAGAGGTTTAAACAGAGATACTTACTTTATTGCGCCCTGTTCGTTTCGATTGGTAAAGGGCGTCATCCGCCCGTTTGAAGAGCGAAGCGACGGTGTCGTTCAGTTTGAGGTTGCTGACACCGATGCTTACCGTGGGACGCAAAACAACACCCTCCATCTCAAAAAGATGGGTTTCGACCTGTTGACGGATCGTTTCTGCGATTTGTTGTCCAACTGCCTTATTGAGATTGGGAATGAAAACCATGAATTCATCACCACCAAAACGGCTTGCTAACCCCGTGTGTTCGATGACTGTTTTGATAAGCTTGCCGGTTTGGGCAATCGTATAGGCACCAAAGGAATGCCCATACGTGTCATTGATTTGTTTGACGCCATCAATATCTATCATGATCATCGTCAGCTCTGCACTCTTAGAGAGGGCAACCGCTAAATATCTGTTCAATTCTTCATCGAACCGGCGTTTGACGACGAGACCTGTCAGCTCGTCGATATTCAGGAGGTTGTCGATTTCCGCCTGATACTGGAGATCAAACATATCGGACCAGCCAAAGCGCAGCATAGTGTTGCCGATCAAAAGCTTGTCCAAATCTTTGAGTGTTGCCTCGGTAATTCGGATACCATTCAGAAAAGTTCCGTTGGAACTGCCGAGATCTTTGAGAAAATAGCTGCAGTGAACACGATCGAAATCTACGGCTAGGTGGAGGCGTGAGACGAGCGGATCCCGCAGCAAAATGGTTGCCTCGGGCGCACGACCCAAGGTTATGCGATCTTCGGCAAGCATGATCCGCCGCCCCACCTGATTTCCGGATAAGTAGGTCAGGACGGGAACTTTTTTTTCAAAGTCCTTGCCGGTGAATTTATTTACATCAAAAATCATTGTGCCGAGATCGAGAGACATTCCCGCTGTTCTCCTTTGACCAACCAATAAACCTGTTGTACGAACCGATTCTGCTTTTTTCCATTATGCCGGTTTGCATAACTCTGTCAACAAGTCCTGTTTGGTTTAGAAAAATTTTTACGATGCCGGTTTAATGACCACCGCTTCCAGGCAGGATGACAAAATCCAGCCCTGGCGGTTGGTTTCATCCCTGATATAAGTGAAGGGGCCGTGAGATTTTTGTGGATAAACTAGGCGTCCCTCCTGGATGGCACCGACCGAGGTTGCCGAGGGAAATGGCGAGATGAGGAGCCTGGCATCGGGTGCGACCACCACGGACGGCTGAAAATGCCGGTAGTGGATAGCTGCACCGGTCACAGCCAGGACAAACACCAGGATGCAGGCTAATCTCACTCCGAGGCGGGTCTTCCTTCCTATACGGTATGTTATCGTTGCCGCCTGGAAAGCAGTGAAAAAGAGCAGCATCAGAAGGCTAAGCATCGCCCATTGGTCGAGGGTGAGGTGATGAAAAAACCGCTCGGCTCCACTCGGTTCGCTGGTGAAGAGACCGCTTTCCTTGCGCACCAGTTCAAGGTTGCCGGAGATGTCTGAATCTGCTCCGGTAAGTCGCTGGGCCCGTTCATAGTTGAGAACCGCCCGGCCGATTTTGCCGGATTGGGCATAGCTGTTGGCGAGGTTAAAAAGCACGGCCGGAGACAGACCGGCAGAGGACACCAGCTCTTCGTAACGGGCAATTGCCTGCTGGTAGTCGCCGCGACTGTAAGCCTCGTTACCTTGTTGAAAAAGCAGGTCTTCGCCTGCACCTGCCCTGCCGGGTGTGCTCTTGCAAAGCAGCAGACTTAGGATGATGAGGAGAATGGTGCAAAAATGTTTGCCTGTCGTCATGACAACGCCTCCAGCTCTTTTCCCAAGGTCTTTAAATATTCCTGCATCTTAGCCGGGGACAGGGTGGTGCCGCCAGCGCCGCCATAGGCTGCCGCATCGGCGGCTGCAAAAATTTCTACCAGCGGTGAATCCAGGCCGAGCCGACTTTTAAGAGTGGCAAGACTGATGGTGGTTGGTGCCATGTCCCAGGAGAGACCCATCTGGTTCTGCATGGCGGTTCTGGCAGAGGCAAGAAATTCGTTACTATTTTCTGAAAGATATGCCTGCTTGACACGGTTGAGGTCACTTGTAAAGATATGGTTTCTGCGGCGACGCAGGTCTTTTTCCGGATGTTTTTCCAGGTTCAACCGGCGCAGTTGCCAAAAAAATAGAGCGGAGAGAACGAGGAGGCAGAGGGCCACAAGGCTGAGAAACCAGCTGCGCATGAAGATCGGAACAATCCCTTGATGAAAACTGCCCATTTGCAGGGAGAGTGGTGCCATTTGCCCGAAACCGCCGCCGGCTTTGGTTGGTTCATTGGGTGTGGGCGACGGAGCCACTATACTCTGTGGCTGCGGCGGCGGTGGTGGTGGCGGGGGAGGTGGTGCGGTACTCTTGGCCAGTTTGACGGCGATTGGCGCACTGGTCCTGGTGATATAGTCTTTTTTCACTGGATCGAAATAACTGAAGGAGAGTGACGGAATTTCCTTTACCCCATCGTTCTTGGCGATAACTGCCTGATCAAAGACCTTTGTCCCGGAAGAGCTCGTGCCATCGCTGGTAAAAGTTGCCGAGGGAGTGTAAGTCTTCCAGGCCGGATCGTCTGGAAAAGAGGGCGCTTCCACCCGGTCAAAATTGCCGCGGCCGGAAATTTCCATACTCAGTTTCAGAGGTTCGCCCACCACAAGGTCCTGCCGGTCGGTGGAAACCTTCAAAGTGAAATCGCCGATGGCCCCACTGAAGTCCTTTGGTTGGTTGGCGGTCGGCAATGGGATGACATTAAAACTGACTGGGGGGCTGACCACGTTAATGGGTTTACGCTGGGCGCCGCCGAAAAAACTGTCGAAGAAAGGATCGTTAAAGCCGGGATCGTCGAAAAGTCCTCCGCCGAAAGGTGACATCTGCTGCCTTCTTTGCGGGATGAGGAGAGAGGCCTCCATACTGAAGCTTAAAGGGTGACGGCCGGCTTTTATCCCGGAGAGGGAACTGTCCCAGGACAGCACATTATAGGGTATGCCGTTGACCCTTTCTTGGGTCTGGCTTGGTTTTTCATGCAGTGGCGGCATAACCACCCCATCTCCTTGCAGAATCGGCAGGGAGTTGATATCGGCCCGATACTTCTGGGTGAAATAGACCTTTATGGTGATCGGCACAATTTCTCCGGGGTAATGGTCGCCGATGTCGGAAATGCGGATAAATGCTATCTCGTCCTGCGAACGATCGGTTGTTCCGCCTGTTGTACTCCTTGAGGAGTTGGCGGTGACCTCAAAACTCATGGGTTTGGTCATTGCGGTTTCGCCGCCGGCCTTGACCTTTATCGGCGGAATGGTGTAGGTGCCGGGTCTTTGGGCCTGGATCAGGTAACTGTTGGAAAGAGAAGAAGACATATTGCCGTTGATGATGTTGATACGGCTGGATTGCCCACGATTTTGGAAGCTGACTCCGGCTATCTCCGGCAGCTCGATGGTCGAGATGCGACTGGCACCGTTCACCGTAATGGTCAGGACGGCACCTTGGTCCACCGGGAAGGAAAGTTGGCTGAGGGACGCCTCAAGGCCGATATCCGCCCGGGCATCGACACCAAAAGAGAGGATGCAGACCAGGATGTATAATAATTTGCGTGCTTGTTGCATTACCAGTCCCTGTCGATTTCTTTTTCCTTGTGACCTGAAGGTACAAAATTCAGGTTGCCTTCTTGGTTTTTCAAGGCATTGAGCAATTGCTCCGCCTCTTCCTTGGTCATCTTGCCAAGCTGTTGGCGCATTGCATCCTTTGCCGCCTGGTCATTTTTCTTCTGCTCTTCTTGAGCTTGCTCGGCTTGGGCCGGTTGTTCGTTGATCGCTTCAGCCTGCTCTTTACCGGCTTGTTTGTCGTCTTGGTTTTTGTCGGCTTTGTTTTCTTTTTCACCCGGTTGTGTTTCAGGCGGCTGTTTGTCGCCGGTGGGCGTCTTATCCGAGCCATTTGCCGGTTGCTGTTTTTGCCCCTTGTCGTTTTTGTCGCTGTCTTTTTGTTTCTCTTCGTCTGTATCTTTGTTTTTGTCTTTATCCTTGTCGTCTTTCTTGTCTTGTTTTTCTTTTTCCAGCTGCTTTTCCAACTCCTCCAGCTGTTTGGTTATGATGTCCTTATTGTGTTTGGCATCAGCGTCAGCCTGGTCAAGTTCCAGAGCCGAGTCGAGAGAACTTAAAGCCTGTTTCCAAAAGCCTGCAGCCGCTTTGGGATCGGCCTGACGCGCCAGGGAACCTTTCTGGTAATAGCTGTTCCCCCGGTTATAGTAGGACTTTTTCTGGAGGTCAAGCTTGTCGCTTTTCAAGGCACCGCTAAAGGCGGCTATGGCATCATCATACATGTTGTTTTTGTAGGAAGCAGTGCCGAAATTATAAAGCAATTGCGGGTCGTCCGGTTTTTTCTCCAGCTTTTTCCGGTAGTATTCGGAAGACTGCAGGTAGTCGCCGCGCAGGTAGGCATCTTCCCCTTCCGAGGCATGACTGTTGCTGTTCATACTCACCATCAGAAGGAGGGTGAGGCCGAGAACCTTGCCGGCCCGTCTCCATTTAAAACGGCGGAACAGCGATTTGCTCAGTTTGCCCAGGGGCAGGAGAGGAAGCGCAAGCGATACCTTTCTTTCACCGATGAGCAGTTCGACAATCAGCAATAAAGCGGCAAGGGCTAAGGGCCATTCGTATCTTTCGATCGGCACCTTCGTGCGTCGCTCGGCCAGATCATCCTTCGGGATGAGTGCGAGTTTTTTCCGGTAGATGGTATCCAAGCCTTCACCGGCAGTTCCCAAGGGAACATAGAGGCCACCGGTCTTTTCGGCGATTTGCGTAAGGGTCGATGCATCAAGCCGGGAGGTGACGAAATTGCCCGCCGCATCTTTGACAAAACCCTGACCGCTGCCGCCTTTGATGGGGATAAGCTCGCCCTGGCTGGTACCAACACCTATGGTATAGATTGCCAACCCCTCCTTGGCTGCGGCCTCGGCTGCCTTGATTGCATCGCCCTGCAGGTTTTCACCGTCGGTGAGAATGATGAGAATCTTATGGTTTGCCGCATTGTTGAGGGTCTGCACGGCTCGGTCGATGACCGCGGCGATGTTGGTGCCGCCCTGGGGAATGAGATCGGTGTTGACTGCCGACAGGGAGTTGAAAAAGGCATCGTAATCGATGGTCAGCGGGCACATGAGGTAGGCGGTACCGGCAAACGGCATTAGGCCCACTCGGTCACCACCAAGTTTCTGGACGAAGTCGAGAATCGCAAGAGTAGCCCGCTCCAGACGATTGGGCTTGATATCTTCGGCCAGCATACTTTTCGAGGTATCCAGAGCGAAAAGGAGGTCGATTCCCTTACGCTGCACCTCCACCCATTGGGAGCCGACCTGGGGTCTTGCCAGGGCGACAAAACAGAGGAACACGGCAATCAGGATGAGCAGTTTTTTCAGATGCCGCCTGGTAGTGGAGATGTTGCCGGTGAGGCGGTCGACCAGCTGATGGGCAACAAATTTTTCCAGGTTGGCCTGGCGCTTTTGTGCCAGAGCGCGAAAGAAAAAAGCCAGTCCGAAACAGACGCCAAGACCGCCGATGAGCCAGAAGGGTTGTGCAAATTCCATAGAGTTCCTCGGGGTTACGGCAGTCTTTTTCGGGTTGAAAAGAGTTCAAGGCCAAGCAGAAGCAGGGCAGCTCCCAGCAGGAAGGGGAATAGCTCGCGGTATTCCTCAAATTTTTTAATGGTCTTGGTAGTCGTCTCCATGGTGTTTATTTCGTCGTAGATCTTGGTAAGGGAGGCGGTGTCGGTCGCCCGGAAATAGACCGCGCCGGTTTTTTCGGCCACCTTGGTGAGGGTGTCCTCATCGATATCGACCCTGGCCCGAACCAGTCTTCGCCTGCCGAAGGGGTCGGTTACCGGCATTGGCGCCTCGCCCCTGGTACCGGCGCCAATGGTATACACCTTGATGCCGAGGGTTTCGGCGGCCTCGGCGGCGATGAGTGGGGGAACGCTACCGGCGTTGTTCATACCGTCGGTAAGGAGAATAAGCATTCGCGATTTGGATTTCTGGTCGCGGAGGTGATTAATGCCGCTGCCGATTGCCGATCCGATGGCGGTTCCGTCCTCGACCATGTCAAGGCTGAGGGATTCCAGCCTTTTGCGTAACCAGTCGTGGTCGAGCGTCAAGGGGCTGACCAGATAGGGGCGGCCGGCAAAGGCCAAAAGGCCGATGCGGTCGCTTGGCCGCTGGTCGATGAATTCGTCGACAACCTTCTTGACCACCGCCAATCGATTGGCAGGTTTGCCGCCGAGGGTAAAATCCATGGCCTCCATGGAGCCGGAGACGTCGACGGCCAGCAAAATATCGATGCCGCTGGCCTTGATTTCGGTGGTAGTATTCCCTTGCTGCGGTCTGGCGAGGGCAAGAATCAGGAGGGCAAGAACGGCCAGGCGCACAAGGAGGAGGAGGGATCCTGGTCGAGCTTTTCTTGCCCCAGCCAGAGTCGCAGCAAGGGACGTTGAGGAAAAAAGTAATGCCGGAGCAGCTCCCCGCCGGCCATGGACAATGGCCAGGAGGGGCAGCAGGGCGAGCAGCCAGAGCAGTTGCGGATGAAGAAATCTCATGACCGACTCCCGGCTGTTTGTTCTTCGGGGCGGGAGCTGATAATAAAAGTGCGCACCGCTTCTTCCATCTGTTCCATGTGGTTTTGGTTGGGGACCAGATGGGCAAATTTGGCCATATCGGCTTGTTCCAGACAGGCCCGCAGTTCTCCCTGGTATTTAAGCAGGGAAGCGGAGCCGGAGGCATTGAGGCCTGCGAAAAATTCCCGAGTCGTCTGCCGGGTCGAGCGAATGGCAAAGCGTAACTCGATATAACGGCGGAGGATCTGACCGGCCTGATCCATATACAATAACCATTTTCCGTCACCCATGAGCTGTCGCGCCTCGGCCAGTTCCTGTAATGCCGTTTCCCATGGTGGAACCGGGGGAGGCAGCGGCTTTTTCCGCTTTTTCAGGAAATAAATGACCAGTGCGATTACAAGGAGGGCAAACAGACCAAGGGCCGCTTCCATCAGATAGGGCGGATACTCGGATGTTGGCAGCGGACCGTGAATATCGTGTAACACTGTGTCTTGACTCGTTGTCTGTTGCTTCGGATTTTTTTGCAGGGTTAAAGTCTCTTTGCCTGGATCGGCCGCCAGAACGGGTATTGCCCCGAATATGAGTAGGGGTTGAATTATAAGGATGCGTTGCCTCTTCATGCCGCTCTCCCCTGTCGGGCTCTGAAAAAATTAAGTAATACCGGGAGGTAGGCGGTATCAGTTAGAAGATCGAGCAGGTCGATGCCGATGGAGCGAATAACCTTCTGTAATGTTTTCTGCCGTTCTCTGGCCATATTGCTGTAGTGGCGTCTGACATCGGGGTCGGCGGTGTTCAGCTCGACCTGTTGGCCACTTTCGGCATCCTCCAGGGTCAGCCAGCCGACATCGGGGAGTTCAAATTCCCGGGGGTCGGAGACTATGACGCTAATAAGGTCATGCCGACGGTTGCTGATCTGCAGTTTGGGCCGAAGTTCATGCAGGGCGGAGTCAAAATCGCCGGGCAGGCAGAAGTCAGAAATGAGAAAGGCGACGCACTTTCTTTTGATGACCCGATTGGTGAAATCAAGAGGCGCTCCAAGATCGGTTTTGCGGCCCAGCCCCTTGAAATAGAGGATCTCCCGGATAATGCGGAGAATATGGCCGCGGCCTTTTTTCGGCGGGATATACAGTTCGACGACATCGGTAAAGAGCACCAGGCCCACCTTGTCATTATTGCGCACTGCCGAAAAAGCCAGCACCGAACCGATCTCGGCCATCAGTTCCCGCTTCGAACTCTGCACTGAACCGAAATCGCCGGAGCCGGAGATGTCGATCATCAGCATGATCGTCAGTTCCCGCTCTTCAGTGAATTTCTTGATATGCGGGATGCCGGTTCGCGCCGTGACGTTCCAGTCGATGGTTCGGATATCGTCGCCGGGCACGTATTCGCGGACCTCGTCAAAATTCATGCCCCGGCCCTTGAAGACCGAATGATAACTGCCGGCCAGGCTGTCATTGACTAAGCGCTTGGTCCGTACCTCGATCTGCCGGACCTTTTTCAGGATCTCTCTGGTGAGTTGAACATCCATAGTCATTGTATCGGTTCTCAGGGCACTGGTACGGTATCGAGAATCTTCCGGATGATATCTTCGCTGCTGATACCCTCGGCCTCGGCCTCATAGCTGATGCGCAGGCGATGGCGCATGACATCCAGTGCCGCAGCCTTGACATCGTCCGGGGTGACATAGCCGCGACCGGCAAGAAACGCCAGGCAGCGGGAAACGACCTTGAGGTTGATGGTCGCCCTGGGTGAGGCGCCGGTTTCGATGTACTGCTGCAGCTCAAGCTGATAATTCTGCGGCTCACGGGTGGCATAGACCAGGGAGACGATATAATCCTTGATCTTGCCGTCTATGTAGATGCCGTTGACGATCTTGCGCGCTTCCAGGATATCGTCCGGGTGGGCGACCGGGGCGACTACTATTTCCGCATCGGTTCGCTCGAAGTTGTCGAGGATGCGTCGTTCTTCGGCGCGGCTCGGATAGCCGACAACCACCTTGAGCATGAAACGATCAACCTGGGCTTCCGGCAATGGGTAAGTGCCTTCCTGCTCAATGGGGTTTTGCGTGGCAAGAACGAGAAAAAGCTCGGGGAGGGGAAAGCTCTGGTCGCCGATGGTCACCTGTTTTTCCTGCATGGCCTCAAGGAGGGCCGATTGCACCTTGGCCGGCGCCCGGTTGATCTCATCGGCCAGGATGAGGGAGGAGAAGATCGGGCCCTTTTTCACCTCGAAGCTGGTCTCCCGTGGATTGTAAATCTCCGTGCCGATAATATCGGCCGGCAGCATGTCCGGGGTGAACTGAATCCTTCTGAAGTCGGTCTGTATCGCCGCCGCTAGAGTCTTTACCGCCAGGGTCTTGGCAAGGCCCGGAAGCCCCTCAAGGAGAATATGGCCGCCGGATAACAGGCTGATCAACAGCCGTTCGATGAGGTGCTCCTGGCCGATGATCACCTTTCCCAGTTCGTACCTGAGGGGGGCAATCCAGCCGCAACTCCGGCCGACTGCCTCGGTGATCTTTTGAATTGAGGTATAGACGTCGGTTGAGGGTGATGCAGCTTCGCCATCGGAAATTGTGGCCGGAAGATTGATGATGCGGGGGAGTTTCTCAAGCATGAATATTCTTCAACCTCTGGTAATAATTTTATGGACCAGCAAGGCCGGAAAGATGTGCTTTCGAGCCGCCGGAGCTATGCCAAAAACCTTACTAGGATTTTCGTTCCTCAGTGGTGAAGAAGGTAACACACCAACATTGCCACATCCTTTCGCAAGCATTACAAAGCTGTAATGCTTGCGAAAACCTTCTTGTCGGAACGCACTCAAGTTAGAAATTCGTGCAAAATCCTATCTTTTCCTTTCAGAAAAGATTTGAATAGGTCATTCTAGGGTTTCGAACACATTCATGTGATAATTGCTCCTTTTGTGACAACTCCCTTAGCCAATGACAACTAGTAGCCATTCCACCAGCTGACCATGCCGCAACTCTATTTACAGGAATATACAAAAAATCTGGCCGGTCGAAGGGTATGTATTGCCTGTCGGGAAGGGATCCTCCGTGATCATTTCAGCGAGATTGTCGCCGACCTCAAATTTCTCGTGCGAAAAAATATTCATACCAGCCTTTTTCATAATCTTCCCAATCGGTTCGCTAACCAAAAGCTCTTGAAGGAACTGGAGCAAAAGCTCCCGACAACCAGCCTTATCCGGGTAGCCCCGGAGCTTGATTTTTATGAAGCGGTCCTCAGTCACCCCGACACCATAGCCAAACTTATCTTTCTTGAACGTCGCCCCCTCATTGATAAGGACGGCTATAAAATCAATGCCCTCACCACCCGACGGGTTCGCGAGTCCCTCGGCGATTTCGGCGACATTATCGCCAACGTCAATTTTCGCGATACCATGAATCGTATCTGCGAAAAGATCGAGGCGGGGGCCTGTGACCGTGTCCATATCCTGCCGGCAGGGAAATACACCATCAAGCATGAACTGTTCACCGTGGAAGGTACGGGGACGATGATTGCCAATAACTTTACCGAGGAGTTTCGCCGGGTTCAAACCGATGAAGAGGTGGCAATTGTCTTTCGCATTCTCAACAGTTACAAGCGGGCTGGCTTTTTAAAGCCCCGCAGCAAGGAGTATCTCAGTGACAATCGGCAGCGCTTCTTTGTGACCGCCATCGATAGTATCGTTGTTGGCTGCGTGGAACAGAAAATTATTGATGAGCAGACGGTGGAGCTGGGGGCACTGGCCATTTCCACCCGTTTTCGTAATCAGCGGGTCGGGGTGTACACGGTGAATGCCTTTATCCACACGATGCTTGCCGAGGGCTATACTCGTTTCATCTCGCTTACCGGCAATCCCAGGCTGCAGGCACTTCTTAAGCAACTTGGTTTTGTCGAAGGCAGTCAAAGCGAATATCAAGTCCGGCAGAATATAAGTCCGGGTGTCCCCATGTTTTTTAAGGAGGCCGGGAAGACCAATTCGGCACCACCGACATTTTGATTTATGCGGGTACCGATTGCCAAGGCGGCGGATAGGTAAGGCTTTGCTCCTTTGCCGGCCTTCCGAGGCCGACATTGAGCTCTTATTCACTCAGGAAGTTTTGCAGTTCAGTGAATTTGACCCGTGAGGTCAAATCAACACTTAAAGGTGTAACGGACACGCACTTATCAATTGCCAAAGCAAAGATATCCGACTCCGGGTCAAGATTTGCTCTATTGAAAGAAATAACAGTTTTCCCGTCACCTATTTTGCTCAGAATCGTAGGATTTTCAAAGGCTTTCGAATAGTAACCTGTCTTTGCAAGCGTCGTGAATTTAACTGGAGTAAAGGGAGTCGCATTATCCGGAACGTCTATTTTTAAAACATCAACATCGTCTTGCATCTTTGCCAATAGCAGAGCTTTTGCAAACCGATGCAAAAAAAATGACGATGTGGCCCAGTCTTGGTCGGTGTATTTCTGATGGGATTCGATATCGGTCTGTTTGGATATTGCAATGCCAGGTATTCCGGAACTCGCCCCTTCCAGGGCTGCACCGACGGTGCCAGAGCTGGTAATATTGATCCCCAGATTTTCGCCGTAATTAATCCCGGAAATGAGCAAATCGGGAGTTTGGTCCTTGAAGAGTGTTCTCAAACTGTGTCTGACAATCAGCGCAGGAGAACATTCACAGTGGTAAGCCGGAATTTCCAGGCCGTTGATATGATACCCGGTGGGTTTGAGATATGCCAGCTTGTCGCCGGTCATACCCCGCCCGGTTCCTGTTTGTTGATGACTTGGCGCAACGATAGTCACATTTCCAAGGTCGAGGACCGCGGCAACTGCCGCGCGGAGGCCCGGCGAGTCTATCCCATCGTCGTTGGTTATTAAGATATTGTAGTTTGGCATGGAAAATTTGGAATGCAATTTTTTGAGGTAAAAGTTGGCGAGTAAACCTCAACTGCTCCGCTTAAAGGTTCGGCATTTTTCATCAATCTATCATCAAAACCTTGGCAACACTTCTGGCCGGCAACCAATTGCGCAGGCGCATAAGAGTGGAGCTACTCACCTAAGTTTAGCCTATTTAGCCGTTTTGGCATTATCGAGCGTCTTATATGCAGAAGATAGTTTTTCGTCATACTTGTTTGCGCCTGGACCATTATAGATGCGAACAACTGTTTTCCAGTCTCTCTCTTTCAGTGCATTTAGTAGTTTTTGATCAGATAAGATCCACTTGCTTAGAACCTGAAGCTGTGAACGACCGGATAGAAACTGAGCTTCTACAAATTCAGTCACGTTGGAATATCCAAGCCGGCTATGATTGACTCCCAAGAAACCAAACATTCCCCAGGAGGTAGCTTTTAGCGCCTCTTCGGTGGCGAGAGAACTCGCAACACTTAGTCTTGCATATTCCTCTTTGCCACCACGATAACCACCTGCTTTGGCAGATGAAATTTCAGGATATCGTTCAGCATAGCGACCAGCAGTTAAACGATTAAAGATATGTCTCTCAAAAACAATTCTTGGTCTACCGTCTTCAATAAACCCACTCTTTTCGCCTTCAACTTCCACGAATGCAGCAAAGGTCTCTACTTCTAGCCCAAGTGAATCTGCAACTTGTTCTAAATCTTCTTTCGTAACTGGTTGCGGACCCTCATGAGGTACTTGGTCGATCATAAACGAAACATCACCGATCTGATTCGAACCGGTTGGTAAACGTTCTAAGCCGCCAACTATACAATCTGACTGATCAGCCAACGATTCGACTTTCTCAGCTTGCTTTACTTGATAAGCATTCTGGTATTGCTTGCGGCATTCGCCCAGGAGTTGATCGTAAAACTTACTCCATGAAATCTTGATTTTTTCGTTGGTTGTTGTTTCCTTTACGTAGTGAGCCAATCGTATTCTCGCAAGGATATCCTTGGATAGGGCATGTTCAAGAAAACTATTAAGAAATAGACGTTGCTGTTCAATTTCCGCAATTTCGATTTCGTGCTTCTGTTTTATTTCTGCGAGTTCAAGCGACTTTTGCTTTTCTTGATAACTCACGTAAGTGGCAACAGCGCCGAGCAAGAATGTGCCAAGAACCCATTTTGCTAAATCAAGCCAAAGCTTTAGTTTTTCTTCAGACATTGTTGTAAGTCCCAAACAGATGATTTCGGCTATGATCGAATTCAGATCAATAGCTTGCCGCTGTTACAAGGGGGGTAGAACCAACAGTCGTTTCACTCCCACCAAAAAACGTGCGGTTCTTTCAGTTGAGCTACGAATTTCCACCATACAATACTGGTTACGAAATAACAGGCAAGCATCGTCGTTATATACCGCCAATCAGACATTGACCGCAAATCAACCCACCGCATCTGCACAAAGAGCAGTATGGCAGCAACGAAAACAAGAATATACGCATAATACGACCAGGCTTTTTCCTGACAAAGGGCTCCGCAGTGTGGACAATCAAACACCACCAGATTTTTGCGGATGAAATTTCTTTTGAGGTGATGCCATGTACCACATATCATGGCCATATATCCAACCTCTTTCTGACACGCAAAACACAATGCCATTTCGCCTCCTTTTATTTTTTAAAAGTGGTTTTTTTCCGGAATAATATCGTTGAAACCGGTCTTCATCAGTTCGCATCTCTTCCAGTGGCTGTAACGCGGTTAAGTGGCTGGCCATGGATCGTTAATAGTATTGTTTTGAATGCAACATAGAATAAGTTTAACGTTGTTGTAGGGCGAGCCGGGCTTTGCGTGGTCCTTGCCAGCAGTTGGTGATGCCTCGTAATCACTCATCTTCATTCTTCTTGTAAAAGCTCGGATATAATTTTTTAGCACAATCCGGACAAATACTATGGGTGAATTGAGCTTTTGAATGTGTCTGAATGTATGATTCGATTTGATTCCAATAGCCTGTATCATCTCGGATATTTTTGCATGATGCGCAAATAGGCAATAAACCGCTCAGGGTTTTAACTGTGTTCAGTGCATCTTTTAACTCAATAATCAGTTTGTCTTTTTCAATCTCGGCGCGTTTGCGGTTTTCCATTTCGCATTTTATCTCTTCATGGGCCTTTTGGATATCCACTTTCTGTAGCCGCCAGCGTCGCCTGATATTTGCGATAAATCCACCGAAGAATGCAAACCACGTCAACAAAATGCCATAAAGGATGAAAAGGAATAGTTCATACTGAATTCTGAATCCTTGGCGATCATTAAAGAACTCAATAGTCAGGAGTGCCGCGTAAAGCCCCATCACGCACACTACCATTACCAAATACTGTTGTCGCGTAAGACGCAGCATACCAAAGCTGAAGGCAGGAAGGTAAAACATCAAAACAATGGGGCGCGCCGCCGGCAGAGAATACAAAGCCACCATACCAAACAAGGAAGAAAATAAAACCTGTTCCCGAGTCAGTGACGGATCTGAAAAGGCCAGATTAGCACCTGTATAAAACAAGACGAAGAAGATAACGTTGCCAAACCCCGCGAGCCCAATATATATAGCCCACTGTGTCCCATTCATCACACCCAGGCCAAGGATTGTGGTTAGAAATGTCGCCAAGATGACAACTGCGTATGTTGCTAAGGCCATTCCGAAAATCCACAAACGCTGCCGCTGCTTACTCTGAACAGTTTTATCTGTTGACGGTATCTTCATATTTACTAATTTTGATATCTTTAGAGCCTCTTGCAAAATGATCAGGGTTTTCATTGGTGACAAAAAACGATTAACATATTAATATAATTTAGATTAATCGCATTTAATGGTATAGTTTTGTATCCAGCAAAACAGAGCCGAGGAGGATGAAATGAAGCTCATGGATACAATATCATGGTTGGATGGGTCCTGTCCAAAAAAGTTTGTTTCCCCATCTCGCCGAATGCCTGAAGACCCCACTGACCGACCAGGAGGAACGTTTGGTGTCAATTTTGGAGATCCTTCAGGTTGAACAGTATGTGAAAAGGTTGTGACTAACATACCTTTACGATCTGATGGACGCCGCATACGACGCGAAGCGGATTATTACAACGGTTGGTAATGTTTGAGCGCCTCAACGGTGTGACGCCATGCATCGCGGGCGTCGTCGGGACGATAGGCGTTGATGGGTTCGCCGCGGGCGCCCGTCTCGAGATTGAATCCGTGGTTGCCCTCGGGGTACACCACGAGTTCGAATTGCATGCCACTTGCCTTGGCTGTCGTTTCCATGGCCCTCATTGATTCGATCACACAGCAGTCATTATGCTGGTCTTTTCCCCCGGCCAGAACCAGTACGGGAACCCGGAAGCGCTTGACAAGCGCGTTGATATTCTTCGCCCATGTGCGGGTGAATGGGTAATAGGCCACCACCATGGAAACAGCGTCCGGCATGTTCGCTGCGTTAAAGAGCGCACCTCCTCCACCCTGCGAAAAACCGATCACAGCCACTTTACCTCGGACTGCGTTAGGTGCTTTCAGCGCCCGGTCGATTGCTTTGCTCAAATTGGCAGGGCCGGTATGTTCGGGATTGAGGATGTCCTTGCCATCGACCAAAACCACATAGTAGCCAAGCTTGGCCAGTTCAGACGCATAGGCCTGATATGAAGTGGGACCGGTGTGCCCCGAAATGGCGATGATAACGGGACCCGGCTTTCCGTTGTAAGGGGAGTAAGCTGTTTGGGCGGGACCTTCAGGACCTGCTTCGGTCGAGATGCCCTCCGTTGCGAATGCAGACGCTGCAGTAGGGGCGACCATCCATCCGATCAAAAGCACACTCAAAGCTTGTAGGAACCAATGGCCCTCTTTCTTAGATTTCTGCATCATTGTCTTCATGTTTTCTCCTGTGGGTTTTCACATCGACTTGAATTTGTAAATCCATCCCTTTCACTATGACTTTTACGCCCAACCGCGGTACTGGACGAAGTCAGCACCGCGGTTCTCGGCGACGCAGTCGCCGAGAACATAAAGTTCACCGGGAAGTCTGTTTTTTGCGTGATCCGGTGGAACGACTCGTTCGGCCTGTTGATTTTTCTGCGAGATTAATCAAAGATAGCAGGGCATCATTAACTGCCTCGGCGGTGGTGAATACCTTGGCAACTTCAGGGCTGAGCAGTACGAGGTTGCTGCCTTTGCTGTATTCCTCAAGGTATTTCCCTCGGACTCCTACGCCAAGGTCTTCCCGTTTATACTCCATACGGAGTTCATCCGATGTTTTAGTCTTCTTCATAGATCACCCTTTCATTGCGGTCCATAAGACGCGCAGAAATAATTCTTGTTTTTTCTCCACGTCTTGTATGGGCAACGACGATAAGCCGCTGTTGAATAGACTGACCGAATGTCAATTGCCGTTCTTCTTCGAGGGAGTGGTCGGGGTCTTGAAAGGTTATGGCCAGAGGGTCCCCAAAGACCGTTGCGGCTTCTTGAAAAGTAACCCCATGCTGCTTGAGGTTTTTGTCAGCCTTCTTGGGGTCCCATTCAAATTTCATCGTAGTAAATATTATAGCAGAACCTAGAATTATCGCATCAATTCATCATGGGCCGAACAACCTCTTACCTGCCTGAAAAACGCCGCAAGGTGATTTGAAGGTCAGGCGAAGCAACCTTGTTGAACGAAGCCGCTTTGCGGCGAAAAAAACCAACTCAGGGAATATTCCCGTAAGTGTCTAATCCCAGGCACCTACAACAAAAAGGAGTATACCATGAAATCATCAGAAATAAAACGATTTGCGACCCTCTAGGAGAATGGAACAAACCGGAGGCTGGACTCTATGCCGCAACCTATAGTGGCTCACGATCCTCCATATTCATGCCGGGGAAATCGGTAAAAGGTACCCTTCAGATCGTCGTTTAGAACCTGTATGCGGGTTTGCAGCAACAGGTATGCGAACATAAGTGCGAACATAAGGGTCATGCGAACATAAGGGTCAAGTCTTTACTTTTGCAATTCAAGTTTCAAGACTTGACCCCAGAGTCCTTATGTTGACTGAGGGCTTCATTGTCTCCCAGGCTTCACACAAAGCCGTTACCAGCTATGCGTGCCGGGATAGAAAACTGCCGACGAAACGGCAGTCTGACTTAGAGGTAACAATAAAAGAGGCGACTTTCAGGTCGCACTCGGCCCATTATTTTGTTATAAAACTAAATCCGTCCCCTTTTCCGTTCCTTTTCCGTTCCGAAACGTGTTGTTAGCCAAATTATTTTATTGTTTTTATTAGAGTTTTGTTCAAGTTGAAGAACAAAACACCATGAATTGAACCAATAATTGTTCCCGCTGTAATTATTGGAATATATGCTTCAGCGATTCTTTTGAAATATTCTAAGGAGCCGGGAGATATATTGTCAAATACACTTCCCGCTGCATATACTTGCGTTGAGTAACTCCAGATGGATATTGCTAATGTTGCAGTTAGACCACAAACGCCACCTTCAATTGCAGAGGTTCTATTTGTTGCTTTTTCATTTCTAATTTTTTCTACCGATTTTGCCCCACGCCAAGCAACAAAGGCAGAGCATGGAATTATGATGAAAACTATAATTGGCAAAGCACCATGCCAATAAGTGGCACTAGCCATGCCTGTAATAGACCAAAATATTAGGAATAATGTACCATCTATCATTCCAATTTTTCGGTTAAGGCGCATCATTTTTTTTCTATGGCTAAC
>JAZDOW010000123.1:0-2381 GCA_043798185.1 Pseudomonadota bacterium
GCCGTGGCTGTCAGATTCAACAGACATACCCATGTGACTGTTCCGGCGATGACAATGAATCGTTTCATGGCTTCCCCCTTTCGAAAAAGTAGTTGACTCTCTTATAAGTCGGATGCAGATTGACTGAGCTCAGAAACTCAATGGTGGCCGGCGCGCAGTCTGGAACCCTTCTGCCCAGCAGTTGAAGGTTGACCCTCCTGCCCACGTGGAGCGTATCTCTGATATAGGCTCCCTTAATGATAATCATAGGGTAGGTCTTTTCACCAAACGTTTGTGAAAATATGTCCCAGATGCTACTCAAATTCACCTGCGGTTGTCAAGAAAAAAAGAAAAAAATAGGGTAACCTTTGTATTTCTTGCCAAGAAGTACAGTATTGCTGGAATATTCCCTTAGAAAAGCAGTAAAATAAGGTGAATAGAGGCATCAAAACAGGGTCAGCAACCCTCTGCGAAACGCTGAACCGGAAATACTTCTCTGACTCAGTTCAACGAGTGGAGTGATAGGACACGCCCCATAACCTCAGTCTGGGGGCATGACGTGCAAGCTTAGAAAGGAAGACCGCCATGGTTAAAACAGCATTACGAGTCGGACTGTTGATTTTAGCACTCTCCACAGAGGCTGGGTACTCGGCTGAGAAGTCAAGGCCGTTTTCAACTTCAACTCAGGGGGGACAGACTTCCACGCAAGAAGCAGTTCTTGACGATCCCTTGGGGCGCAGCACGCCTCAGGGTACCGTCTTTGGCTTTATGAAGGCCGTTAACCGAGAAGACTACGAGCGCACTGTGGAGTATCTTGACACCAAGCAACCACCTAAACGTGCCGAGCAGCTCGCCCGCAATCTCCAGTTCATCCTGGACCGGGGATTATCTGCCAGCCTGCCCAAGCTGAGCAAAAAATCGGAGGGGAATCTTGATGACTTGCTTGCTCCAAACCGTGAAAAGATTGGTGATGTCAAGGCCGAGTCTGGCAGCTATGATATTGTGCTCGACCGCGTGCAAAAGGGGAACGATCCGCCCCTTTGGCTTTTCTCGTCCCAAACCCTCAGGCAAGTGGCCGAGATCTACGAGGGGCTTGGCGATTACTGGGCTGAACCGTACATCCCGAAACCACTGATCAAGACCCGGTTCCTCGGGTACCCGGTCTGGCGCTGGATTGCATTCATTCTGGGGCTTCCATTCTCGCTGCTGGTCGCCTGGATCATATCTCGCGCCCTCCTTCCTTTGGTTAGAGTGCTCATTCACCGGTTCACCAAGAGAGAAGCCGAATACTTGGCTGCTCGAATGGGAGGCCCGATCCGCCTCTTGGTTCTGGCTGTTGCTTTCCGTATTTACTCACTTTTTTCGTACTCCCTGACGGATCGTCTGTTTTGGAGCATGGTCGAAGCAACACTTGTCACGATCGGCATAGCCTGGCTCTGTCTCCGTTTGGTCGACGTTGCTGCCGATCGGATGGAGGAGCGTCCACAGAAGACTGTGTCGTCAGGTCGAATCGCCAATGACGCGTCTCATCAGTAAGCTCTCCAAGGGACTGATCGTGGTCGCGGCTGCTGTAATCGTCTTCTATAGTGCGGGGATCAACTTCACCGCAGTACTCACCGGCCTTGGTATCGGCGGTATCGCCATCGCATTTGCGGCTCAGAAGACTCTTGAGAACCTATTTGGCGGTATCACGATCATTTCGGACCAGCCTATCCGCATTGGAGATTTCTGCCGTGCCGGTGATTACCAGGGCGTCGTCGAAGATATTGGGCTACGATCGACACGGCTCCGGACGCTCAACCGGACAGTCGTCTTCGTGCCCAACGGCCAGCTTGCGACCATGAGCCTGGAGAACTTCACCATGCGGGACAAGGTTTTGCTCAATCACCGGATCCAATTAGGGTCTGAAACCTTGCCAGATCAGCTCCGATACGTCATTGCAGAGATACGAAGGATGCTTTACGGACATCCCAAAGTAGAGACAGAGTCTGCCCGGGTCCGCTTCACGGGGCTCAAGGATTCATCATTTGAACTTGAAGTGTTTGCGTACGTTCTGGAGACCGCATTTGAGACCTTCCTTGAGGTTCAAGAGGACATTTTGCTGCGCATTGTAGACATAGTGGAGGCAAGTGGTAGTGCTTTAGCCTTCCCCTCCCGAACGATGTATATAAGCCGAGATACAGGGTTTGACAGAAAGAAAAGTCCGGAAGCGATGGAGATCGTCAAGGGGTGGCGGGAACAGGGTGAGATGCCCTTTCCTAACTTTGCTCCGGGAAAAATCGCAGAGATGGGCAACAAGCTCGAATACCCTACGATTGATTCTGCTGTGCGCAAAGGCAGACAAACGGATCGAAAAGACGATTAACGCTCTTTGCAGGACGGTTTCCAGGAGGACGAGATGG
>JAZDOW010000151.1:0-12447 GCA_043798185.1 Pseudomonadota bacterium
CGATCGTGATATCTCTTACTGGTGGGAATTGTCCCATATTGCCCTCCTTTTGGATTACGTTTTCGCTAAAAACATAAATACCATACTGGAGGGCAATTATTGTCCTTTACTCTTCAGGTCTCTTATTTTCTACGCTACCAAGGGCCTAGGGTTTTCCAAGCTCCCTTCTAACGATAACGCCTTTGCTCCTATCTGCCTGGTTGGGCTTAATGGGTCTGGTAAATCGAATATTCTGGAGGTGCTGGCTGAAATTTTTTTCTACTTGGAGACGTACCACAAAGCGGATCGCTTCGAGCGTAACGGGTTAAATCGTTACAAAACCAAGTTCGGTTTCCACATCAGTTATTTCTTGCCGAGGAGTGCCGTATTGGAGCATTTACAGAATTGGCAAAACCTCCAATCTGCCTTGAACGGTACCGACGCCGATCCCCTGATAACGATTGAAAAACCAATCGGGAAGTATCCCATGATCTCTGCCTCGGTTGGCAATAAGATCCTCAAATTAAAAAACAAGGATAATAACCGGGAATCTGGGATATTACCTCCCAGAGTTATCGGTTATTCGTCAGGAATGAATGAGTTGCTCAGCAACCCCTTTATCAAGATCGATTTTGAATATTTGAATGATCTAAAACGGATAACTAATAAGTCGGTGAGTTCCAGGCTGGAAATGAATCGGCTGTTTTTTATGAACTATGATACCAATAAATACATAACCATTGCCAACTTCATGTTTGATGCTGCGGCATATGATCTCTCATCATATTCAAAAGATTCTAAAGCGAGTGACTTTGGTGGGATTAATTTAGAGCATCTGAAAAAGGAAACCGGAATCAAAGACGTCGCCTTTTTTTCGCTTCAGTTACAGCTGGCGAAATCTGCAGAAGACAAATCAGATTACCTCCCTTCGGAATTGAATATTGCGCTGGAACGCTTGAAGGCCTGCGCTACCTTTCACGAGTCAAGCGAAGAGCAAGCTGGAAAGGGCAAGATGCGCAAAATAATCCAGTGTGATTACTGGGTGAATCGTGCAACCAAAGAGGCTTTTCGGGATCAGTTTGGCACTGCCTACGATTTGTTCCGGGCGTTCTACTTTTTGCAACTTCTGAATAACGATTTGGTCGGCAGTGCGACTCGCTTGCGTGTATCAAATGCGAAGGCTGGGGAAATTGAAAACCTATCAGAGGAACTTCCCCGTTTTGAAAAAGAGCAGCTTAAGTTCAGGTTGCACAATATCAAACTGAAAAGTCGAAATGGCAGACAGGTCGAATACCGGAAATTATCTGATGGAGAGCATCAATTAATGCAAGTTCTCGGATCCATCTTACTGATGGACACATCTGGAACCTTTTTTTTGCTTGATGAGCCAGAAACCCATTTTAACCCAGACTGGCGCTCAAAATTTGTCCGGCTTGTTAATAAAAGTGTCAAATCCGCCAGAGAACAGGAATTGTTACTGACCACGCATTCTCCGTTTATTATCACTGATTGTAAACGCGAAAACGTCTTTGTTTTTGCGCGTGATAAGGATGGCACAATAAGAAAAGCCGTGAACCCCGGTATCAATACCTTTGGCACGGCTGTCTCAATAATCACCGACGAAATCTTTGGCAGGAGCGGGACTGTATCTGACATGTCACTCGAAAAAATAAAAGAAATAAAAAGGATGCCGATGAATTCGTTGGCAGATATTCAAGCCGCCAAGGAAGCCGTAAGAGTGTTGGGTGACAGTCCTGAGAAGGTTCTCCTTTTTAGGGAGCTTCTCCATCAAGAAGAAGAGTTGAAAACTAAGAATGCTTAAGTCCTATATTTTCATAGCGACCGACCATCAAAAGCTGCACAATTTTGTCGTCGCATTCTTCAATCGCATAGAGCATGAAACAGGTCCATTCCGCCAAGATTTTTTTGAAGATGGGTTTCGCCCAATTGTTAATCGGCATAAATCGATTCTGCTGAGAGCATTTACTGAAATTTATAACGATATCAAGCAGTGGCTGCAGGTTGACCGCTCCAGGTTGTGTGAGGAAGTGAGACGGAGCAATGAAATTCAACAAATTTGCTCTGGTGAGATCGATCCGAAATGTATTCCAGATACTGAAAACGGCGTCTATGAGCAAATCCGGACGCTTTTTCTTAAGCTCTATACAGAGGTACTTGACGGTAATCCCATCCATGATGAGCTTGGAGTTACCCTCCGGCAGCATTTTGATGCTTTTCGCAAGGCAAATAAAGATATCACTATCTGCCCAATGTGCGGCATTTCTGAACTTAAAACTGAACATGATAAGACCCGTGATCAGTACGACCATTATCTTCCAAAGGCTTTATATCCGCTGTCTTCAGTGAATTTCAACAATCTCATTCCGACCTGTAAGGAATGTAATTCATTTGATGTGAAAGGTGAGAAGGATGTTATTGGATTCAGGAATGGGAGACTTTTTTATCCATACGATCCAAATCACCAGGGGATTGATATCAGATTTGTGATCGTTAACGATAAGCCAAACGTTGATGAAATTGACTGGCAAGTTGAACTGGTAAGTCGTGATGGTAAAGATCAGGAAGTAGTTGCTTGGAGGCAAATATATAACATAGACAGCAGATACCTTGGTTTTGTCAAAGGCCGAATTGAGAAGTGGTACAAAGCCTACTGGCAGTACCTCCAAGCTGATGTTTTGCATGCAATGGCAGAAGATGATAAAAAACGTTCCTATTTTGCTGCGTTGGAAGCAGATGAATCAGAATTGTTGAATTATATCAACAGACCAGTATTGCAGGAGTTTCTAGAAAAATGTGATTTGGCAAAAGCTAAGCGTGAAGCAGAAATTTACACTTAGCACATTATACTTAATACTTCGACAAATTTTCATTTGCCGACGGCAACGGACGGATGGGTCGGCTATGGCAGACTTTGATTCTGCGCAAATGGAAACCCCTGTTGGCCTATCTGCCTGTAGAAACAGTAATCTGTGAGAAGCACAGGGCGCATATTCCCAGGTATTGGCCGATGCCGATCAATGCGGCGAAGCCACGCCTTTTATCGAGTTCATGCTGAGTGAATTACGCGACGCCGTTGCCACCGACCAAGTAACCGACCAAGTAGGGGCTCTGATTGCGGTCATTGGTGCCGGCGAGGTTGGCAGCAATGATCTGATGCAGACGCTGGGTTTGTCTCATCGGCCAACGTTTCGGAAAAACTATCTCAACCCTGCATTGGCAGACAGCTGGATCGAGCGCACCCAACCCGATGCGCCTCGCAGCCCGACCCAGCGTTATCGCCTGACAGCAAGAGGTCATAGGTGGCTGCAACAACTGGAAAAGGGGTGAGGGGAGCCTTCTCGTGACTTTAGTACAAATCAGACATAATGTTACCACTTATGAACAAGTGGAGTTGTTTTGTCTGAAGTCAGGCTTTTTCATTTCATTGAAGGCAATAGCGGGCAAGGCGGAGTAGTGAGGAAAAGCCAACCGTGGAGGAGCTTGACAGAAAACTTGACTTACACTTGACTTTCGAATAGGTTTTTTCCATGACCTATATCCCTCAATTCATAATTTCACCGCAACTGCTGGCCGAAGTTGAGCAAATAGCAGCTTTGCGCGAGAGGATTGGGAGCGCTGTCGTGGATCTCGTCTGGATTCCCGCCCTGCAGAAGGACACCCGCACCCGCAATGTCCATGCCTCGACAGCCATCGAAGGGAACCCGCTCACTCTTGAGCAGGTTCGTGCCTTGGAGGAAGGCCGAGAGTTGTCGTCATCCGGCCCACGACACAAACGGGAAGTCCTCAATTATTTTGCCGGACTGCGCTACCTGGAAAAAAACGCGGCAAAAACTCCGCTCCATCATGAAGACATCTTCGAGCTGCACCGGATTCTCGCTGGAGAAGTGATGGATCAGGGCGAGGCTGGGCGATATCGCAGCATTGGTGTGCGGGTCGGGCAGTATCTCCCTCCTGCGCCGGCTGCCGTTTCGGGCTTGATGTTTGAATTGCTGGAATGGTGGAACACGGCCGCGCCACAGCTCTCGCCGGTCCTCAGCTCGGCCATTCTCCACTATCGCTTCGAGGCCATCCATCCCTTCGCCGACGGCAATGGACGCACCGGTCGAGCGCTTGCCTTGTGGGAGCTGTATCGACGTGGCTTTGACACTCATCACATTTTTTCGGTGGATGAATACTACTGGGAAGATCGGCCAAGGTATTATACCGCGTTGGCGGGGGTGCGCCATGCCGGAGAAGATATGACAGCCTGGCTGGAATATTGTGCGGAGGGCTTGCGAAAAACGCTTGAACAGGCCTGGCTGCGTATCCAGTCGTTGCAAGTGAAGTCTTCGGAAAAACTTGTCTTGCGGCCACGGCAGGAACAGCTTCTCCATCTGCTCCGCGATCACGGCAGCATGGCCCCCGGAGAGATCTGGCAGGCTCTGGGAGTATCCCGGCAAGGGGCGATGGATGTGTTGCGGCCGCTGCTTGACGCCGGCCTGGTTGAGAAAGTCGGCGGTAAAAAGACTGGACGGTACACCTTGAAAAATCAATGAACGAAGCCGAAACCCGAACTGAAAAAATATAAAAGGTAATGGCTGCCAATCCGCAAAGTTTTTTCCGTTTCGCTGCCCGGTATTACCCGCTGCTGCTGGATCTCTTCTATCGTCGCGAGGGATTTACCGAGGCCGATCTGCGCAACCTGATTGAAACCATAGCCGCCGAGGGTGATCCCCATCCTTCGACGGTCATCGATCAGCTGCTGTCCTTCAGCATTATTGAGCCCATTCCCGATGCCACTGCTACCTTTGAGCTTACCGCGCCGGTTCAGAACCTTCTCTCCTTTCTCCTGCGCGAGCACCGCCTCACTTCCACCAAGGTTCTTCAGGTCTATCTGACCGATCTGGGGGAACTGCGTGAGGAACTCGATGGCGCCGCCCGTCAGAATCTCGGGCATCAGGCCGCCCGGGCGCTGAACGACATCTCACAGCTGATTGAGCGGATTCGCCAGGATTCGCATAGCAACCGTGAAGCGATTATCGGCGAAGTGATCAAGCTGAAATCCAACCGTGAGAGGCGCACTACCCGCGAACGGTTTGCGATCATCAACCACCTGTGGAGCCGCTACCTGGAGCCGCTGCGCGATCTTATCGATGTGAAAAAGGCCATGGATGCAAGCCTCGACGATCTGGACCGCAGTCTGACCGTAAACGGCAGGACCTTTGCCCTCGATGGAGCGCTGGCCCGCGAATTTTCGCGGTGCAGAGCCCGACTGCTTCGCCTGCGCCGGGAGATGACCGAAGATTTTTACGAGTCGATGCGCGAGGTGGAACCGCTCTATGTCTCCCTGAAGAAGGAAAGCGAGTTGGTTCGCGGGGCCTCTCTTGCCCTGGAAAGGCTGGACCGATCGGGGCTTGCCAGTCTGCGTCTCCAGGAAATGATGGCGATACCTGTCTGGCGGCTCGAGGGCACCTTTTCGGATACCTCTCTTGAGGCATATCTCCACGGGATCAAGGGCTACCAGCCGGGGCTCTCTGCTCCACTTACCGGGACAGGCGAAATTACCAGACCGGAATTCATCCTTCCGTCCGAATTGTATACCCGGCTGGAGGCGGCCCTGCCAGTTGACGACCTGCTCGCCTGGCTGCTGCAGCACTATCCCGAGGTTGGGCTTGGCGAACTGGTGCGGGCCTATGGACGAGTTTTTCTGCGTGACCTGGGATCGATGCATTTTGCCGAGGAAGAACGACGCTATCCCCTGCCGGATGCCACTCTGGTTGCCCGGCCCATGCGACTGGAGAGAATCCCATGACTGAAGCCAGCCCCTTCGCTCTGCCGCATCTCGGCGAAATTTTCGACGTCCTCCGGCGCGGCCGCCACCTGTGTGCTGCGGACGGCAAGCTCTATTGGGCCTTGCGGGAAAATCTCGATGGTTACCAGGACCTCTTCCAGCATCTCGGCTTCCGCCTGGTCGTGCATCAGCGGGATTTTTTCTATTTTCGCGGCAAAGACAGCCTCAGCCCCCAGGCCTCGCGCATGGCGGTTTTCGTCTTCATTCTCATTGAGTCCCTGGCCGATCAAGGCGAACCGGTGGTCGATACCCTCATGACCCGGACCTTTTCCATTCCGGACCTGCCCCATCTAAAAGGCGCCCGCTATCGCGCCTATCTGAAGGAGGCGGGTGCCTCCGACGAAGACGAACTGCGCGGCATCGTCCGGCAACTCGAGCGGTTCGGCTTCATCCAGCGCCACACCGAGGACAGCTTCACCTTTCGGACCCCGGCCTATCGCTTCTTCGATGTCTGTATCGATATTCTCAACCGGGATGAAACCCCGCAGACTGAGGAGCAGGCGCCATGAATATCGTCGGTCCGTCACGCATGGTTCTGCTGCGCGCAGGAAAGTATGACTATGGCGAGGTCGAGCTGATCAATCCGCTGCACCTGGTCGGGCCCAACAATATCGGCAAGACCTCGCTCATTGCCGTGCTGCAGTTTCTCTACATCGACGACCAGCGCAGCATGCATTTCTCGCGGGAGATGGCTGAAACCAGAAAGTATTACTTTCCCGATCAGAACAGCTACATCCTCTTCGAGTGTCTGACGCCGGGCGGCTATCACGTCGTCGGCGTGCAGGGTCTTGGTCCCATTCGCAGCTATGAGTTTCAGCGTTTTGCCTATCAGGGGCAATATGACCCGGACGATTACCTCGACGAAGACCGCCGCATTCGAACGTCGGAGGAGGTGCGCAACCGTCTGGCCGTAAGGGATTTCCACCTGCTTGAACCGCGCCAGCTGCGGGCCGCCCTGACCGGCATCGGCGACAATCGCGGGGTCAATCTGGGGCTTGTGCCGATCCGCCAGCGGGATCATTACGAACGTTTCCGGGCGGTGTTCGGCAATCTGCTCCGCCTGGCGCATCTGCGTCAAGACGAACTCAAGCAGTTCCTGCTCGAAATTCACCGGGGAGACTTCCAGCAGCGTACCATAGACCTCGAAACCGGCTATTCGAGCCAGTACCGCAAAGTCTGCGGCGAGGCCGAAGGCTTACGGGATCTCCGGGCCATTGTCGACGATGTCCGCCGGGTTCTGGAACTGGCTGCCGACCGCGATGCCTTGCGGCGGCTGCTGCCCGGGCTCTGGCAGGCGGTGCGGACTCAGTACGGGCAAACCGAGTCGGACATACTGCAGCGCCGGCAGAAAATAGCCGAGCATCTTGCCCGATTGGGGGAAGAGGGCGGCCGCCTTGCCGAGAGTGTCAAGACCTGCCGGGACGAGCGTGACGGCTTGCTGCAGGAACTTGGCAGAATCACCGGGGAACTTGATCGTCATGAGCAGGAGCGGGAGCTGTTTAAGGACTTCCTGGTCGATTTTGAGAAAAGCCGAAAAAACGACCTGGAGATGAAGATCGACCGTCTTGGCGCGTCGCTTGGCCAGGCGGGCGATGTTTCCGTGGAACAGGTACGCGCGCGGGTGGGGCGGATGGAGCGGGAACTGACCGGTTTGCGGCGCCGACTCGAGCAGTTTTCCCGCAATCTTGCGGCCGATTTGCTTCCCCGCCTGGCCGAGGCCGATGCGGATCAGCTCTTTCGGCTGATCAACCCGGAGATTCTCGGGCTCGCCCGCGAAGAAGAGGGCTTTTCCATCAAGGACGAGGAGAAATTTGCCGGGACCCTTGCCCGTTTCGTCGGGCGGATTACCGAAGGGGTGTATGAAGACGAGCTGGTGCGGGTTCTGCTTGCGGGCTTAAGTCCGCCCGACCTGGCGTCATATCGTGATGCCGGGACGCTCGATCGGCGTATTGCCGAGCAGGAGGTGGTGCTTGAGAGGGAGCGGCGGATTTTGGCAGCGGCGCTCAACAGCGAACAGATCCGCCGTGAAAAAGCGCAGTTGCAGCAGGAATTCGACCGGCTCGCCGACCGGCTGCGTCGATATTTCGAGCACCAGGAGCGGTTGCCTGCCATTGCCCAGCGAACCAAGGAGAAGAGCAGTCTCGAAAAGAGAAAGGATCAGCTGGAGAAGCAGTTGACGGCCCTTGATGACCGGCGCCTGGCGATTACCGATGAAAAACGGGGGGCCGAAGAACAAGGACGGGAACTGGATGCGTGTCGAGACAGATTGCTGCGAAGATTGCAGAGGCTTGCCAGCCCCGATTCCTCCTGGCCGATGGAACCATTTGCGGCGGAGGACCTGCATCTGGACGCCCTGTTGGAACTCTACGAACGAAAATTTGCGGAACATGGCGATATCGCCCGCCGTTTCGATGAGGAATTGCGCCGGATCGAACAGCGTACCTATGGCAAATATCTGGGTGAGGGCGAGGCGGAGACACTCGCCAATCTCCAGGCCGAGGTTGAGGCCCTCGACGAACGGGAAAAGGCGGTGCAGGAACTCTGGAAGAGTCTGGCCGCCGGCCTGCAAAGCGCCTTCAAGGGTTTGAATCGGGACCTGCAGACCCTGAATCTGCGCATCGATGAACTCAATCGCCGCCTGGGGCGGGTTTCCATCTCCAACCTGTCGCGGTTGCGGCTGATCCTCCGGGAGCATGCCGAATGGACCCGAAGGATCAAAACGGTGGTCGAGGTGGAGGCCATGCCGCTGTTTTTCGACCGCAGCGTTGTCAGCGAAGCGCAAAACCAGCTTGGCGAACTGCTCAAGCAGCACCGGCGGGTAGAACTCAGCGACCTCTTCGATCTGCATTTCGAGGTTGCCAGCACCGACGGCCAGACCCGGCACTACCCGCACCTCGATTCCATCGAATCGAACGGGACGACCATCACTATCAAAGTGTTGATCAACCTTATCCTGCTCAAAGGTCTCCTCGGCGACAAGGAGGTCTCCATTCCTTTCTACCTCGACGAGGCCTCAAGCCTCGATCGGGAAAATCTGGCGGCGATCGTCCAGGAGGCCCGGAAAATGGGCTTCGTCGCGGTTCTCGCCAGCCCCGAGGCGATGGAAGCTGCCGATTCCCTCTATTTTCTGCGGGAAAAGGGTGGCCGGATCATGCTCGATCCGAAAACCTCGCTGTTGCGCATCGAGCGGGAGGTGGGCGATGGCGGTTGACGCTCTGGCAGATAAACTTCTGGTGCTGGTTGCAGAGGGCAGTCTCGCCGCAAGCCGGTTGACCGACAGGGATCGCATCAGGCTGCAATCTCTTTTTGAAGCCGGAGTCCTGGTGACGCAAAAAGGCGGTGCCGGGAAAAGAGTGGTGGTGAAAAACCGGGACGCCCTCGATGCCTTTGTGCTGCGCAGCTATCCTTCCGGTTTGCAGGGGAGCAGTGCGACGCTTCCGCCGAGAAGCAGGGCCGTCGCCGAACTACGGGATTCGAAGAAAGCCCGCGAAACCGGGCCGCTCATGGTGTTGCTGCGAGGCTTTGACAACTGCGAACTTCGGGCCGGTGAAGAGGTGCTGGCGGTGGCACACTGGACCGAACTGGCCGGAGTTGCCGCCTTGTGCCTCGATGGCCGGCAATGGGAGTTTGCCGGCGTTATGGCAATTGTGGAAAACCTGGAGGTCTTCTGGAATTTCGAAAAGCTCAAAGCCGGTGCTCAGCTGGCAGTTTATGCGCAGGGCAGGTTAAGCGGCAGGATTCTGACCTGGCTTTCTTCCCCGGCGATGGCCCAGGCCCGGATCATTCACTGCGGGGATTATGATCCGGTCGGGCTTGATGAATATCTCCGATTGAAAACCTCCTGTCCCGAACGCGCCGGACTCTATCTGCCTGCCAATCTGGAAGACCTCCTGTCCCGGTATGGCAAAAGGGAGCTTCTACTGGGCAGCAATGGTGCAATCCTGACTCGGCTCAGGAAAACTGAAGATCAAGAGATTCGTCGGATTGTGGAACTGATGGATCGGCATGGCGTGGGCCTGGAGCAGGAGGTTCTGCTGTTGAGTTAATTTGCAGTAGCTGTATGAACGTGTCGATGAGAAAAGAAAAATAGTTATGGATATAGGTGAGATACCTGAGATGGCTTATTCCCTCACATATCCTTGTCGGACGGCAAGTTCCAGGCCGGCCAATTCATCATCGGTCAGAAAGCTGAAATACGATTCACGTTTTCTAGCGGAAAGGTGCCCGCCACCCTGTAAGCAGAGTTGGATAAAGAGATCGATCAAGCGGTCGGGCATGTCGACGATTTCCTGAATTGCCTGCTTGGTCTTGTCGTAGCTGGCGAGGAAATTAAGTTCCTCAACCAGTTCATGCTTTATGGTGAGTTCGACAAAGTCAAACAGCGCTTCGGCCTGGGTCGTCATGTCCATGTAGCGGTATAAGCGACCGGTGTCACTCGTCACGCTCATTTGGCCGAGGTCGTCCAGATCGTATTCGACCAGCCGCATCAGCGGGGTTGAGAACGATTCCAAGGATTGATCGTACAGCGCCGGATTTTTCAGCATAGCCGCGGAGACCGGGAACATAAGGCCTTTTGGAATTGCTCCACGCAGAAAGAGGATATTGTGGATGAGAAATCGGTGGATACGACCGTTTCCATCCTCGAAGGGGTGCATAAAGACAAATCCATAGGAGATTGTAGCGGCATGGATCACGGCCGGGATCGCACCGTGCTTCATTATGAGATGGGAAGCGAACAGGCCATCCATGAGATCTGCAAGATCCTCAGGCTTCGGGCTGACATAATGAACGAGTTGCTTTTGGTAGGAAATCGTCTGCCCGACGTAGTTTTGGCTCAAACGGTAATCGGCATCGCGAAAACGGGGATCGACAATGCGATTCTGGACATCGATAAGCAAAGGCTTCTCGCAGAAATCTCTATGCTCTGCCATCTCCAAGAGACCGATGAATTTCTGGGTTCTGGATGCGCTTGGCTTGACATGCTCTATCTCGAAGGATGACTTGGTCTCCTTGCTATAGAGGTAGCTCAAGGCTCGCCTGAGCAGTTCCGGGGAATAGCCGGTAACGATCTCTTCGCATCGCCTGTGCAGATCGATGTCTTCCATGGCAACCAGTCTGTCGGTGCGCCTGATGATGGGGCAGAAGGATCGTCCTCCCAGTAGATTGTCGATAACCCGCTGGCGTTGGATACGCCTGCCGGGAGTAATAGTGTAATAACGCTCCGGCTCCAGGAGGTCGATATAATTTCCTTTGGTTAGATTGGGCAGGGAAAGCTTTTTGCCGGATATGAATTCAAACAGAAACCAAACCCTCCGGGCGTATTTTCCCGTTGGTTTCGAGGAAATCCAGTTTGTTATTTCGTCTTTGGGGATTGCCTCGAAGAGGGCTGAGAGAATGCCCAGGTTGATTCCATCGTATTTTAAAGCGAATTCGAGATGATACCCTGTGCTCTCCCCCGGCCAATAAGAGAGAGGATAGATAGACTCGACTTGGCCTTCCTGAATGGTTGAGCGTAACATCCCGGTCTGGCTGATCGATGACGTATGCCAGTTTGGCATTACGTTCAGCCGATGCTTGTCTATCAAAAAAGCGTACCCCGCCAACCGATTTTGTGGTGTATCCAATGTCATTTATTCTCTAAAAATCGTTATCATATTTAAAAAATACTTACGATAAGCTTTAATATTTTTAAAATAGTTATTTATTAGGCTCTTTACAACAAAATAGTTGTATGTGGTTTTGTTTGTCAGTTAATTCAATTGGATTCTCACAAAATGAGTATTGTGATAGAAAAAAACATAAAAATCCAAACAAACCAAAAAAACAATTACGAAAGCACCTGGGTGATATCCGCCATCGATGTCTGTTCGGTGAAAGAATCAAAATATCGACTTACTTGTTTTCTCTGAAAGCGTATCCGACGCGCAGAGATAATGAGCTACGACTGGTGAGTAAAGAGATTTGTCCGGGATATATTTGAGCCGGAAAAAGCCGGTATTTATGACGGTATTTAAAGTTTTTGTCATAAGATAAATATATAAATAACAACATATTACGCAAATAATTTGATGGACGCCGCCTCCACCAGTAAAAAATATAACGATTTTAAATTGTTATTGCAGATTGGCAGCCTTCAAAATCATGATTGTGTCCACAATTGTGACCAAATTGGCTGCCATTTCTGTTTTCAGACTCCGCAAATTGTCTCTCTATTGCCGAGCCGTCCATCTTGGTAAGATTGGGAATATACCGACCATAGGTTTTATACACCATCGAGGTATCGACATGGCCAAGAGTCCGGGCCACCCACTCAGGAGTTTCCCCCAGGGCAAGCGCCCAGCCCAACTTTGTGATATCAAGAATTAAAGCACTGCAATATCAATATGTTGAGCATTTTCAAGGTGCCGTTATGGCACTACTTTTGTTATTTCGTGTCATATTGTCGATTTTATCGTGTGGCCAGGAAGACTCTTTACTCCCAGAAGAGAATATATTTCTTGCTGCTTAGGTTCTGGTTGTGTACTTTTTCTGACATGGACAGTGCTGTCGTCTTTGCATTGCATGGAGACTGTTACTCGATTCTGGGTTGATAAGCATTTCCGTATATACGACCAGCT
>JAZDOW010000152.1:0-62761 GCA_043798185.1 Pseudomonadota bacterium
CCAGCATAAAAAGGTCATCGATGCTATCGTCAACTGCCGCTCCGGTAATCTCGGCGTGGCCGTCTACCACTGTGAGGCTTGCGGCACCTCTCATCACATCGACCGGTCCTGCGGCAATCGTCATTGTCCTCAGTGCCAATACCACAAAGGCCAGGATTGGCTGGAAAGCCAATTGAGTCGCCGTCTGCCCGGTCGGCACTTCATGCTCACCTTTACCATGCCGGGGCAGATCCGATCCTTTTGCCGCAGCCATCAGCGGATTGCCTACGAGGCCTTGTTCAAGGCTGCCTCCGAGTCCATTAAAAAACTCGCCAAGGATCCCGCTTACATCGGTTGCGATCTGCCGGGGTTCACCGGCGTCTTGCACACCTGGGGCAGACAGCTGCAGTATCATCCCCATCTGCACTTTATCGTTCCGGCCGGGGGCTTGTCAAAGAACAGAAAAAAATGGCTTGTTTCCGGCAACAATTTCTATCTCCCGGTTCGGGCTCTGGCCAAAATCTTCAAGGCCAAGTTCAAAGCGGAGATGGAGAAAAACGGCATGCTGCCATGCATCGATCCCAAAGTCTGGCAAATCACCTGGAATGTCAATTGCCAGGCGGTCGGCGATGCCGAAGCTTCGCTTAAATATCTTGCCCCGTACGTCTTTCGGGTGGCCATCTCCGACAACCGCATTGTCGATGCCCTGGGGCGAAACATCACTTTTTCCTATCGCAAATCGGGGAGCAACCGTTCGAGAAACATCACCATTGATGCCCTTGAGTTTCTCCGGCGCTTTCTCCAGCATGTCCTTCCCAGCGGCTTCATGAAAGTCAGGCATTTCGGCTTTATGAACAGCGCCTGCAAAGTATCTTTTGCCTGGCTTCGCCTCCTTGTCCTTGCTGCTTTGGAGGAGGTCTCGTTTGAACTCGCTGATCTTCTTGTCAAAAAACCTGAGGTAAAAAGAAAGAAACCTTTCTGCCGCTCTTGTGGCGCTGAGCTTCTTTACCTTTTTAGCATTATTCCCGGCGTCCCCTGTCGGGCGCCGACTTAACGTTCGGCACTGATTTAAAAGGATATCCGAGCACTTTTCCCACTCCGTCAGGACAAAGGAGAAGTGCGTCCAAAATGGCAGAAAACGACAAAATATTCTCTCTGATCTTGGGGTTTTTTCAATGATCCGACGTCCATTCTCTAAGATTTGTGGTCAAACCACTCAACCGGTTGAAGATTAACCGACTATTTCCCTCCCGGTCCTACATCCCCGGCAAAGCTTTACCCTATATATAGCCCGCGGCTCCTTGAACAATGGATTGAGTTCGACCGCTACGCGGATCGACTCAATCCTTAGTGGTTATACGAACCGCCTATCTATAGCCAGACCACATTTTCAGCAAAGAAAGGTAGGTTCTTTTCATAGATATCCTTGTTCTTCCAGTTCGTCAATGTTTTGTCAACAACAATTTTCATCTATACGGAAAAACTGGGAAAATAAGCTTGACATATCTGCTCATGATCGATAAACACATATGGAATATATCAAACAATATGTAAAGATATCTGCACCGAGAGAACCGCAATGATTGCTCCACCCACCGCTCTATTGACAGAGTACACTCAAACCTTGCAAGGCAGAGGGATTGCTGTCGGGATTTTTCGTAATTGTCTCAAATGGTTTCGCTATTACTGGGATTTTTGCGCCAAGTATCGGCTTGATCCACTGCAAGCCGCAAGCTTTACCCCATTCTTGGGAAAGCTACAGGCAAAAAACCAAACCGCAGCACAATTGGCCGAGGCGAAACGAGCAATTGAAATATTTGTGCAAATGAACGTGATCAAAGCAAGCCGCTCCGGGGTAGAATTGGCGAGAAACGAGGTGGAAATGCCGAATGTTGCTCACGCCGACCATGGAGGGGAGGCTCAAGTTTGTTTGTCCGGGATTAAAGTTGAAAAACAACGGATAGTCATGGTTGTTGTCAGCAGTGAGGTGGCAGCTCAGATTGTTGCTGGTAAAAGCGCTTCACCTGGCGAGGAGGCCGACAAGCTGTCGGTGCCGGTCCAGTTGGCCCCCGACGGGTGAGATAAGCGGCGCATCGTGGGCCGGAGAGTTTAAACGAATGGGCGAAGAGATTGCCCTGCGCCATTACTCGCCGAAAACTCTTCGTTCCTATTGTGGCTGGCTGAGAAAACTGCAAACCTTTACCAAGAGTAAAAGCCTTGGGCTGCTGACGGCGGAAGATGTCAAGGCCTTTCTCACCGATCTTGCGGTAAACCACTCGGTTGCTGCATCAACGCAAAACCAGGCTTTTAATGCGCTGCTTTTTTTCTTTCGCCATGTCCTGAAAAAGGACTTCGGTCAGGTCGATGGGGTGGTGCGGGCAAAACGCAGTAAGGATATTCCGGTGGTATTATCCCGGAGAGAGATTAATCGGATTGTCAAAAAGCTAGTCTCTCCGCACGATCTGGTGGTGAAGATTTTATATGGTTGCGGATTGCGGCTGTTCGAATGTCTGGGCCTCCGCGTCCAGGCGCTCAATTTTGATGCCGGTGTTCTCACCGTTCATGACGGAAAAGGTGGAAAAGATCGCACGGTGCCGATGCCGCAAACGCTTATGCCTGAACTGTTGCGCCACCTCGATTTTCTGCGCGAGCTGCACGACAGGGATTTGAGGAATGGCTTCGCCGGAGTGTTCCTGGCGAATACCTTGGAGAAAAAGTATGCCAATGCCGCCAAGGAGTTTGCCTGGCAATGGCTGTTTCCAGCCCCGGAATTGACCGTGGTGGTTGCCAGCGGCGAGAAATGGCGCAATCACCTGCATGAACGAAGCGTGCAAAAGGCGATTTCCAAAGCGGTCCGCGAGGCACGAATTACCAAACGGGCCAGCGCCCATTCATTTCGCCATAGCTTTGCCAGCCATTTACTGCAAAACAACTACGATATCAGGACGATTCAGGAACTGCTCGGCCATAGCGATGTGCGTACCACGATGATCTATATCCACACAGTGCCGAGCAGAACCATCAAGGAGGCGAAAAGCCCCCTCGATTTTTAGTGCCTTAGAAATTCAATTCTTGTTTTTTAAGAATGAATTTCTAAGGCACTTATACCCTCTGCAGTGGGAGGGGGTGATAGCCCTTGCCATCAAACCACGCCTTGGTCGATCATCGAATTGACGACTTTGACAAAACCGGCGATATTAGCGCCCACCACGTAGTTGCCCGGAGCGCCGTAGTGGTCGGCGGTCTCTTTGCACATCCGGTGGATGTTTTGCATGATCCCTTTCAACCGTTTATCGACCTCTTCCCGCGGCCAGTTGAGGCGCATCGAATTCTGCGACATCTCAAGGCCCGAGACCGAGACTCCCCCGGCGTTGGCGGCCTTCCCCGGTCCATAAAGGAGCTTGTTGTCGAGGAAGATATTGACACCTTCCGGAGTGGTCGGCATGTTTGCCCCTTCAGCTACTGCCACCACTCCGTTGTTGACCATGTTCCGGGCGTCTTTGTCGTTGATTTCGTTCTGGGTGGCGCTGGGGAAGGCGCAATCGGCCTTATGGTTCCACAGTGGATTATAGCCAAGGCTCTGGTCGGCCGGGGTAAAGGTTGCCTCGGAGTACTTCTCGACATAGGCGCTGACCCGGCCCCGCCGGAGGTTTTTCAGATCCTTGAGGAAAGCAAGTTTCTCCCGATTGATTCCCTGCGGATCGAAGATGTAACCGGAGGAATCGGAACAGGTCAGTGGTCTGGCCCCAAGATCGAGGAGTTTTTCAATGGTATATTGGGCGACGTTGCCGGAACCGGAGACCAGGCAATTTTTGCCTTCCAGGTACAGGCCGCGGGTGGCAAGCATTTCGGCGGCGAAATAGACGCGACCGTAGCCGGTGGCCTCAGGGCGAATCAGGCTGCCGCCCCAGTTCAGGCTTTTTCCGGTGAGCACGCCGGTGAACTCGCGGGCCAGTTTCTTATAAATACCGAAAAGGTAACCGATTTCTCGGGCGCCGACGCCGATATCACCGGCCGGCACGTCGGTGTCCGGACCGATATAGCGAAAGAGTTCGGCCATAAAGCTCTGGCAGAAGCGCATGACTTCGCCGTCCGATTTACCCTTCGGGTCAAAATCGGAACCGCCCTTGCCACCGCCCATGGGCAGGGAGGTAAGGGCGTTTTTGAAGACCTGCTCAAAGGCCAGGAACTTCAGGATGCTCAAGTTCACCGAGGGATGGAAGCGCAAACCACCCTTGTAGGGCCCGATAGCGCTGTTCATTTGGATACGAAAGCCCCGGTTGACCCGAACCTGCCCAGAGTCATCGACCCAGGGAACGCGGAAGAGGATGACCCGTTCCGGCTCGACGATACGTTCGAGGATTCCCTCGCGGCGGAACTGCGGATTCTTGTTCAAAACCGGTTCGATGGATTCGAAAACTTCGCTTACTGCCTGCACAAACTCCCGTTCATGCGGGTCCCTGTCGAGCACAAACTTGATATCTTCCATGAATTCTCCTGAGAGGTTTGGTGTTTTAATTCTTGATATATCTACGGGCGAGGTCAAGACCGAGGGCAAAGGCATCGGTGTTCAGGGCGATAAAATCCTTGGGAACCCGCTCTCTGATTACCGCCAGCAGTGACTCTTTCTTGACCAAGGGGGTAATTCCCAGGAGGGCTCCCAGTACACTGATATTGAAGACAATCGGCTTGCCGATTTTCTCCATCACCTGGGCATGAATCGGCAGCTCGATCTGTCTGGCATCAACCTTCTTGGTGGTTTGCACAAAACGCGAGTCGGTGAGCAGGGTGCCGCCGGGTCGAATGATCGGAGCAAAGCTGGTGTATGCCTCCTGGGTCAGACAGACGAGGATGTTCGGCTGGGTCACCAAGGGGAAGTTAATTTCACGGTCCGACAGGATGATGTCGCTGCGGGTGGCACCGCCCCTGGCCGCAGCCCCGTAACTTTGCGATTGGGTGGCGTTCATTCCCTCATGGATGACGGCCGCTTCGGCCAAAATTATGGCGGCGGTAATCACCCCCTGGCCGCCGGAGCCGGAAAAGACGAGTCTGGTTCTGGTCATTTTCATTTCTCCTTCATGGCACGTTCAATGATTTTGTCGTATTCCCGGCAATATTCAGGTCTGTCGACGTCAACAAAAATTCCCCGGGCGATGAGCGATGGATTGTCAGCCAGGGCCTTCGAGCCGATTTTTGCGGTAGTGTTCTTGTAATTTTCAAGCATCTGCGGCGCATCGCCCTCCTTGTTCTTTCGGCCGTAATGGGTTGGGCATTGGGAAAGGATCTCGACCACTGAAAAACCCTTGTGGTCGATTGCCTGCTTTAAGAAATCGATGCATTCCTTGGCATGGTAGGTGGTCGATCTGGCAACAAAGGTCGCTCCGGCGGCCTTGGCCAGTTCGACGATATCGAATTCGCGGTCAATGGTCAGGTAGGGGGCGGTGGTGGCCTTTTTGCCGGGGCCTGAGAGCGGAGAGAACTGGCCGCCGGTCATGCCGTATATCTTATTGTTCATAATGATTGCGGTGATGTCGATATTACGGCGGGCCGCATGAATGAAATGGTTGCCGCCGATGGCCAGGGCGTCGCCGTCGCCCATCGGCACGAGGAGCTTGAGACCCGGTTTGGAGAGCTTCACCCCGGTGGCAAAGGCGAGAGCCCGGCCATGGATGGTGTGCAGAGAATGGAAGTCGACATAGCCGGAGATCCGGGCAGAGCAGCCGATACCGGAGGTCATGACGATGTCGTTTTTGTTCAATTGCAGTTTCTCGATAGCCCGAATGAGCGAGCCCAACACCGTGCCGTGGCCGCAGCCGGGGCACCACATATGCGGGAAAAATCGTTCGCGTAAATAATCCGTTACCGCCATGTCACACTCCCCTCCCCTGGATAACCCGAAGGAGTTGTTTGATATCTGAAGGTGTTATCAGTTTGCCGTCGATGCGGTTGGCAAGAAAGACCCGGCCGGGGTCGCTTACCGCCGCCTTAACCTGTGCCATAACCTGCCCCATATTCATTTCCACAACCAGTATGGCCTTGGCGCCGGCACATTTCTCACGCATCAGCTCGGCCGGGAAAGGCCAGATCGATTGCAGCTCGAGCACGCCGATCTTCTCACCTTTGGCCCGACGGTTCTGGGCGAGATGGATGGCTGAACGGGCTGACGAACCGTAGGAGATAAGGATATAATCGGCCCCCTCCAGGCAATGCTCCTTGTGGCGGGTGATTGCCTGGATATTGTTGTCGATCTTGTCGACCAGGTGGCGGAGCAGTTCGTTGACCACCTTCGGGTTATTGGAGGGAAAACCCCACATATCGTGAAAGAGACCGGTAACGTTATACCGATGGTCGCCGCCGAAATCGGACATCGGCAGACGGCCGTCTTCCCTCGGCAGATAGGGATGGTAGTCGACGCCTTTGGGGACCGAGGTGCGTAGCCGGTCGACGATCGGTAGTTCGCCTGTCTCGGGGACAGTGAGTTTTTCCCGCAAATGGCCGACTGCCTCGTCGAGCAGGAGGATAACCGGAGTGCGATAGGTCTCGGCCATATTGAAGGCGTCGACGGTGATGGCAAAAATATCCTGGTGGTTTGAGGCGGTGAGGGCGATGATATTATGATCGCCGTGTGTCCCCCAGCGGGCCTGGTTGACATCGCCCTGGCTGACATGGGTGGGATTGCCGGTGGACGGCCCGCCACGCTGGACGTTGGCGATAACGCAGGGGATCTCGGCCATGCAGGCGTAGCCGATGGCCTCCTGTTTCAGGGAAAAACCCGGACCGCTGGTGGCGGTCATCGCCTTTCGGCCGGTGAGTGAGGCGCCGATGACCGCACACATTGAGGCGATCTCGTCCTCCATCTGGATGAATCTGCCGCCCTGCGCCGGCAGCCGCTCGGAGAGGTGCTCGGCAATCTCGGTGGACGGAGTTATCGGATAGCCGGCAAAAAACTCGACTCCGGCATACAGCGCCCCTTCGACACAGGCCTCGTTGCCTTGAATGAATTTTATTCTATTGTTCATGATTGTCACCTTCGTCCATTACTACCTCGATAGCCAGATCGGGACAGCGCAGTTCGCAGAGACGGCAGCAAATGCACTCATCGGGATGCACGGCAATCGCCTTTTCCCGTGAGTCGATTTCAAGGACTTTTTGCGGACAGAAACCGGTGCAGATACCGCAGCCTTTGCACCATTCTCTATTGATCACAAGCTCTCTGAGCTTTGTTTTTGCCATATAGCCAACCTCTCTTCTTTGTTTGCTGGAAAAGACCGCCCAATATTTGGCGGGTTTACGCCTTTTTAAATGATGCGCAGTTCGTGGTTCGGATGTTTGAGCAAAAAGCATACCGGACTGGTGAGTGCAGGAATTATCTTAGGATATCTGGAATAATGCTTTAATTGCGGGCAGTTATTTGAGTGTGAAAGTGGTTTGAAAACTTACCTGGAGCTGCTAGCGGTTTATGTTGGTTAGTGTGTTCTGACCATTTCATCAATCTCATGCAAAGCCGCAGTTGGGTTTGTATTTAAAAACAACGAGTTGGGGTGGATTTCACAGGAATTGAGCATTTCATCAATTTTGCTGAAAGGAACCAGGTCGAAAACGGTGGAGAGCCTGGTCAGCTATTTGCCTACTGCTTGGGAGGTCATGGGAGGGAGAAATGATGGCAGAAGAGGTGGCGCCGTAGTGGCGAATAAATTTTTACGTAAAAGAGTGAAAAACGACTCTGACTGAACCGACTTCCTTATGGTCTAGAAGCACTTCTTTGACATCGGTATGATATTTTGATACCCTTCTTAACACACTGTTTAGAAGATAAAAAAACGGCTTAATGTCGAAATGAAAAGCTGATTGCACAAAATAAACTGTGATGTCAAAAGAAAATTATTTTGATATTGACTTAAACGTTAAGGTGAGATATACAGAAAACAGTACGGAGCTTTAACGTAAACGTTATCATGGTCAGCTCAGCGACATCAGTTAAAAGGGAGTAAGGAAAATATGAGCATCCTGTCATATCAGTCGATCCCGGCAGTCCTCAAAGACAACGCCAAGAAGTACGCCAAAAAAACTGCGATAAGTTACAAAAAGAACGGAGCGTATCTCTCTCTGACCTATGAAGAGTTTTTTGAACGGGTGCTGCAGTTGGCCAGAGGCTTGCGAAAATTCGGTGTAATGCCCGGAGACAAGGTGGCCATTTTTTCCGAAAACCGCCGTGACTGGGCGATTGCCGATTTTGCCATTCTATGTTCCGGTGGCATTACGGTGCCGATTTATGCGACCAACACCGGGAAACAGGCGGCTTACGTTATTAACCATTGCGAGGCGAGAGTTGTTTTCTGCTCGACCAAGGCCCAATACGAAAAGCTCTACTCGATCAAGGATGACCTGCCCAACGTCGATTTGGTGGTGTCCTTTGAGTCATTTTTAGGGCACCGTTCCTACCCTGTTTTTACCCTTGATCAGGTGTCTGAGATTGAGAAACCCTTGTCGGGTGAAGACAGGGAGTTGATCGAGAAGCAGATCGCCGAGATTACCCAGGAGGACCTGATTACCATTATTTACACCTCGGGAACCACTGGAGTTCCCAAGGGTGTGCTTCTGACCCAGCGTAATATCATGATCAATGCCGAATACGGCACAGAACAGCTCGGTATGCCGCAGCGTGATATGACAACCCTGAGCTTTCTGCCGCTGAGCCATGTTCTGGAGCGAACGGGTGGCTACTATGCAACCTTGATGTCAGGTAACCATATCGCCTTTGCCGAAAGTCCGGCGGCGGTCATGGACAATATGCTCGAGGTTCGACCGACTGCCATGGTCAGTGTCCCCCGGTTGTTTGAGAAAATTTACTCGAAGGTCTATGACGGTGTCAGCCAGATGTCGCCGGCTCGTCAGAAAATCTTTAATAAGGCAATGGAGATAGGGCGGGAGTATATCAATAAAAAATATATCACCAAGGAGCCTCTTGGCCTGCTTGACCTGAAGTACAAACTCTTTGATCGCTTGATCTTTAAAAAAATACGCGCCCGGTTCGGCGGCAGGCTCACCTATTTCCTCTGCGGTGGCGCTCCTCTTGACAAGACAATCTGTGAGTTCATGTGGATAATCGGCCTCCCGGTTTATAACGGCTATGGGCTGACCGAGACCAGCCCGGCCTTAACCATCAGCGGTGCCGGCAAAGTGCGCTTTGATTCGGTCGGCAAGGCCCTGCGCGAGACGGAACTGAAACTGGCCGAGGACGGTGAATTGCTGGCCAAGGGGCCGCAGGTCATGCTCGGGTATTATAAAAACGATGAGGCAACGCTCGAGTCACTGCAAGATGGCTGGTTTAAAACCGGTGATATCGCCAAGATTGATGATGAGGGCTTTGTCTATATCGTTGATCGCAAGAAGGAGCTGATCGTCACTGCCGGCGGTAAAAACATCGCCCCCCAGCCGATCGAAAACGAACTGAAGCTTGACCCATATATCTCCCAGGCCATTGTCTTTGGTGATCGAAAACCGTATCTGGTTGCGGTTATCACCGCCGATATTGAGGCGATCACCGAGTACGCCAGGCAGGAAAACATCGACTTTAAAGATAATCAGGATCTGGTGCAGAACGCCAAGGTTAAGGAATTGTACGCAAATCGTATCAAAGAGTTGAATAAGAGCTATCCGCCTTACAAGACGATTAAATATTTTGCAGTCATTGCCAATGACTTCTCAATCGAAGGTGGCGAGCTTACACCCACCCTGAAGTTGAAACGCAAGATCATTCTCGAAAAATACAAGGATGTTATCGAGGATCTTTACGCAACCAAGGGCAGTGGCGGTAATGCCGGGCAAATAAAGAACTGACCCTTAGCTTGATGAGACTCGATATGGTTCAGTGTCGGGTTCTTAATTGAAAACGGGTACCAATCCGGGAGATACGCTCTCGGGATAATTGTGGAAAGAATACAACGGAGAAAAAACATGAGGCAAATTAATCGAGTAGCCGTACTTGGTGCTGGAGTAATGGGGGCCACCATTGCCGCTCATCTCGCCAATGCGGGATTGGAAATTCTTTTGCTTGACATCGTTCCTAAAGGACTGGACAAGCAGGAAGAAGCACAAGGATTGACCCTCGAGAGCCCGGTAGTGCGCAACCGGATTGCCAGAAATGGCCTGCAGGGCTTGATGAAAATGAAACCCGCACCTTTCTATCTGAGTGCGTATGCCGGTCAGATTCAGATTGGCAACCTGGTCGATGACCTGGGAAAACTGAAAGAGTGTGATTGGGTTATCGAGGTGGTCGTCGAATATATGCCGATCAAACTCGACCTCTTAAAGAAACTCGTGCCGAATCTCGCACCCGGGGCGATACTTACCACCAACACCAGCGGCCTTTCTGTCAATGAAATGGCGGCGGTGTTGCCGGTTGAGGTACGCAAAAACTTCCTTGCCACCCATTTCTTTAATCCACCACGCTATATGCGATTGATGGAACTTGTTCCCTGCCGGGATACCGATCCGGCGATCATGCTGGCCATGGCTGAATTCATCAGCAAGCGTCTTGGTAAGGGCATTGTCTATGCCAAGGATACCACCAATTTTATTGCCAATCGGATCGGCACCTATGCCATCTATAAAGGCATCGAGCATATGGTGGCAATGGGCATGACCGTCGAAGAAGTTGATGCCATTGCCGGCCCGGCCACCGCCAGGCCAAAGAGCGCCGCTTTCCGGACCGCCGATTTGGTGGGCCTCGATACTCTCGGGCATGTAGGTACCAACTCCCACGATCTCCTGCCAAACGATGAGGAGCGCACCGTCTTTAAAATGCCTGACTTCATGAAGAAAATGATCGATGGTGGCATCCTCGGCAACAAAAGCGGCGGCGGCTTTTATAAAAAAGAGATGGTCGGCGGCAAGAAGGCACTCTTCTATTACGACTACACCACCGGTGAATATAAACCCTTGGCCAAGCCAAAATTTGCTTCGGCGATGGCGGTAAAGCAGGTTGATAGCCCCGGCATGAAGGTAAAAATGGTCGTCGGCGGCAGCGATAAAGGTGCCGAGTTCGCCTGGAAGAGTATCCGTGACACCCTCATCTATGCCGTCAACCGCATTCCGGAGATTGCCGACGACGTGGTCAATGTCGACAACGCCATGCGTTGGGGCTTTAACTGGGAGATCGGTCCCTTTGAGATGTTTGATGCCATCGGTGTTGAAGCCTTCGTCAAACGGGCGGAAAAAGATGGCGTCAAGGTGCCGGAGTGTTTGAAGGGGGTCACCTCCTTTTATCGCTATGATCAGAAGGGCGGAAAGCAATACTTTGATCTGTTGCAGCGGACCTATGTGCCGATGCCGGTAAAGAATGGGGAAATTCGCCTGGAGATTCTCAAAAAAGCCGGCAAGGTCGTGGAGAAAAACGCCAGCTGTTCAGTAGTCGACCTTGGCGACGGTGTCTTCGGTTTCGAGTTCCATTCGAAGATGAACGCCATCAGCGGCGACATCCTCGCTATGACCCACAAGGCAATCAAGCGAGCGGAAGAGGAAGGTGTCGGTCTGGTCATTGCCAACCAGGGTGTGAATTTCTCGGTCGGCGCAAATCTGATGATGATGGCTGTAGCTCTCGCTGAAGGTGCATATGACGATATCAATATGGTCCTGCGGGCCTTTCAGAAGGCGACCATGGCGGTGAAATACGCCAAGGTGCCGGTCGTTGCCGCGCCATTTGCCATGACTTTGGGTGGTGGGGCGGAGTTCTGTCTGCACTCCGACGCAATCAATGCCTCTTCGGAAACCTACATGGGTCTGGTTGAGATCGGCGTTGGGCTTCTGCCTGCCGGCGGTGGAACCAAGGAAATGAGTATGCGGGCCATTCACCTGGCACAGCAATTCAATACCGATGTTCAGCCTTTTATTATCAAGAACTTCCAGCAGATTGCCATGGCCAAGGTTTCCATGGGGGCGGCAGAACTGTTCGACATGGGCTACATGCGCCAGGGTGACAGCATCAGCATGGATATTGACCGGTTGATCGGCGATGCCAAGCAAAAGGTGCTGGGACTTGCGGTCAACTATCGGCCGAAACGTCCGGTGGAGAATCTTCCGGCTCCGGGGCGGGGTATTGCCGCTGCCATCAAGAGCCAGCTGTGGAATATGAAGATGGGTAATTTCATAACCGATTACGAGGCGGAGATGGGCACAATCATCGCCCAGGTGATGTGCGGTGGTGATGTCAATCCCGGAACCCTGATCAGTGAAGACTACCTCCTCCAGCTCGAACGGGAAAACTTCCTGAAACTCTGCGGCAATAAAAAAACTGCCGAGCGTATCCAGCATATGCTGAAGACCGGCAAACCGTTGCGGAATTAGGAGCCGTTACGAAAATTGCGAATAAAATTACCCCTCAAGGGAGAATAGATATGAAAAAAGCGTACATATTGGCCAGCTACCGAACTCCGGGCTGCCGTGCAAACAAAGGGAAATTCAAAGATATGCGGCCGGACGACCTGGCGGCTCTGGCTATCCGCGGCCTCGTTGAGCGCACCGGCATTGATCCGGCGACGGTTAACGATGTCTATCTTGGCTGCGCCTTTCCGGAAGCAGAGCAGGGCATGAACGTTGGACGTGTGGCATCCATGAAGGCCGGCCTGCCGATTGAGGTGCCGGGACAGACCATCAACCGTTTTTGTTCCTCCGGTCTGCAGACCATTGCCATGGCCGCTGAGCGGGTTATGTGCGGTTTTGCCGACTGTATTGTCGCAGGCGGTGTCGAGTCTATGTCCTGCGTACCCTTGGGCGGCCTGAAATACAGTGCCAATCCGGGCATGATGGTCGACTGGCCGGAGGCCTTTGCCTCCATGGGGGTCACCGCCGAGCTGGTGGCGGAACGCTACGGGATCGATCGGCTGGCCATGGACACCTTTGCCGCTGCCAGTAATGCCAAGGCTGCAGCTGCCATCGCCGCCGGACGCTTCACCGATGAGATCATTCCGGTCGAGATAGAGAAAAACGCCATTGTCGGCGGCAAGCTCAAGCGTACCAAGGAAATGGTAATGGTCGATGACGGGGTTCGTCCCGACACGACCGTTGAATCCTTAGCCAAGGTGCGCCCGGCCTTCAAGATTGGTGGTCCGGTAACCGCCGGCAACTCCTCGCAGATGACCGATGGCGCGGCTGTGGCCCTAGTGGTTTCCGAAGAGTATCTCGAACGTATTAATAAAAGCCCCATCGCCCGCTTTCTTGCCTTTTCCGCCAATGGTTGTGCCCCGGAAGTCATGGGCATCGGCCCGATTACGGCGATTCCCGCTGCTCTGAAACTGGCTGGCCTGAAACTCGAGGATATTCAGCTGATTGAATTGAATGAGGCCTTTGCTGCCCAGGCCCTGGCGGTCATGAAGACGCTCGGCATCAATCAGGAGATCGTCAATGTCAACGGCGGCGCTATCGCCCTTGGTCATCCGCTCGGGTGTACTGGTGCCAAGTTGACCACCACCCTCTTGCATGAGATGGGCCGAAGAAAACTGCGATACGGTATGGTTTCCATGTGTATCGGTGGCGGCATGGGTGCTGCCGGAATATTTGAAAGATTATAAAGATACTAATATCCCCGATAAAGGGGATAAGTATCTTGACGAAATTCGTTAGTAAAAACAATAAGCGAATTTCTAAGATACTAAAACCTGTGAGGTAACTATAATGGCTGGAAAAATACTGAAAGGCGGCGAATACCTGATAGCGGAAACCCCTTGTGCGGATGTTTTCACTCCGGAAGATTTTACCGATGAGCAGCGTCAAATGGGTGAAACCGTCGAGCAGTTTCTCACTGCGGAGATCTATCCAAAGATCGAGGAAATCGACAAACAGGACTTCGGCATCGTTCTCAATGGCATGAAAAAATGTGGTGAACTCGGCCTCCTGATGATGGATGCCCCGGAGGAGTTTGGTGGCCTCGAGCTCGACAAGGCCTCGACCATGCTGGTCAGCGAGAAGATGTCCCAGGGCGGATCTTTTTCCGTTGCCTATTCGGCGCACTCGGGCATCGGCACCTTGCCCCTCATTTATTACGGCACCAAGGCCCAGAAAGAGCAATACCTTGAGAAAATCACCTCCGGCGAATGGTGTGCCGCTTACTGTCTGACCGAGCCGGGCTCCGGCAGCGATGCCCTCGGCGCCCAGGCAACAGCGGTTCTTTCCGAGGACGGCAAGCATTATATCCTGAACGGCACCAAACAATTCATTACCAACGGCGGTTTTGCCGAGTTGTTCACCGTTTTTGCCAAGATCGACAAAGAGCATTTCACCGCCTTTTTGGTGGAGAAGAGCTTTCCCGGTCTGATTGTCGGCGCGGAAGAGAAGAAACTCGGCATTAAAGGTTCCTCCACTACCCAGATTATCCTCGACAACTGCAAGGTGCCGGTTGAAAACCTCTTGGGTGAGAAGGGCAAAGGCCACAAAATCGCCTTCAACGTTCTCAATATTGGGCGCTTTAAACTCGGTGCAGGCGTTTGCGGTGCCTCGAAAATGGCCATGGTTGCCGGTATCAAATACGCCAACGAGCGCAAGCAGTTCAATACCCCGATCGCTAAATTTGGGGCAATCGGTGAGAAAATTGCCGATCTTACTGCAAATATCTATGCTTCCGAGTCTTTGGTGTACCGCCTGGCCGGTCTCCTTGACACCAAGCTTGCGACCATCGACAAGGGCATTGACAATTACTACGACGAATACTTGAAGGGAATCGAAGAGTATGCTTCCGAATGCGGGATAGCCAAGGTCTTCTGCAGCGAGGTCCTCGCCCGAACCGTCGATGAGGTATTGCAGATTCATGGCGGTTACGGTTTTTGTGCCGAGTATCCGGCCGAACGTTACTACCGTGACGAACGCATTAACCGCATCTTCGAGGGCACCAATGAGATCAACCGACTGCTCATCCCCGGTATGATCCTCCGTAAGGCGATGAAGGGCGAATTGCCCCTCCAGGCCGAGGCGATGAAGGCCTTCGAGTCGCTCATGACCCCGAGCTTTGAGGAACTTGACGAGACCATTCCTTTTGTCAAGGAAAAGGCCCTGATCAAAAACCTGAAGACCCTCTTCCTCATCCTCTCCGGCGTCGGTGTCCAGAAATTTATGGATAAGCTGGTGAACGAGCAGGAGATCCTCCTTGCCGCAGCCGATATCGCCATCCAGATCTTTGCCCTGGAGAGTGTGGTTCTGCGTGCCGAGAAAGGTATGGCCAAATGCAGCGAGACCAAACGTGAGCAGGTTGCGGCCGCGGTGAAGGTCTTTGCCTTTGAGGCCTCCGAGACTGCCGCCAGTTCGGCACGTAAAGGAGCTTTCTTTATCGAGGAAGGAGATACGCTGAATATGATTCTTTCAGGTATCAGACGGTTCGGCAAGTATGACGCGACCGGTCTCCTCACTGCCAAGCGGACCCTTGTCCAGGCAGCCTGTGAAGCGGAAAAATATATATTCTAAATCTTACAGTCTTGCCGGTGTCTGCCAACCATGGCGGACACCGGTGCCCACCCGGTTTCAAATCTCCCTCTGACTGCCATGCCCGGATTGACGCAGCATACCATCATCACCCCTTATATGGTTGGTCCCGTGCATTGCTATAGTGGTGTGTTGGCGGGCGAATTAGTGCTTTTCGATACTGGGCCGCCCACGCCCGTTGCCGAGAAGTATCTGCAGGAACATATAGACCTGGGGAATCTTCGCCATGTCTTCATCAGCCATTGCCATATCGATCATTACGGCCTGGCCTCCTGGCTCGAACAGAACAGCGACGCCATTATCTATCTGCCCTATCGGGATTGCCTGAAAATCGCCAATCATGAAAAGAGGATTGCGGAGATGTCGGGTCTCCTTGCCTCCCTTGATTTCGATCAAAAATCACTTGATGAGTTACGGAGGATTTTCGGGAGTGGTCTGTTCTTCCCGCCTTTTCCGGAAAAATACCGGGTGGCGGAAAAAGATATTCCTGAACGACTGGGCATTGGTGTACTCAACTGTCCCGGCCATTCGCAAAGCGATCTCGTCTACCTTGGTGAGGATTGGGCGGTTACCGGCGATACCCTCCTGCGTGGGGTTTTTCAATCGCCACTCCTGGATGTCGATCTTGAGAGTGGTGAGAGGTTTAATAATTACGGGGTGTATTGCACAACCTTGGTTAAGCTTGCGAGTTTGCGGAATCGTAAGGTCTTGCCGGGGCACCGGCAGTCGATCATCAGCATTGATGCGACACTGCTTTTTTATATCTCAAAACTGCTCCTCCGGGTCGAGCAGCTTCGCCCCTATAAAGATGAAAAAAATCTGATGGTCATCATCGAAAAGCTGTTGGGAGAACCGATGCAGGAAGCCTTTCATCTCTATCTCAAGGTCTCGGAGGTGGTGTTTATGAAAGATCTTCTTGAGCAGCCGGAAATGCTGCGGGGGGCGCTTACGGAAATCGGCCTCTTTGATCAGGTCGAGGAAATGTACCATGCCGCCACGGGGCACTGAAGGAGAACCTATGAACGATCCATTATTCAATAAAATATCTGTCGGCCAGGTCGAGCTGAAGAATCGTCTGTATATGCCGGCCATGCACCTCAATATGTGCACAAACTTCCTGGTCACCGAGCAACTCTGTGGGTTTTACCGGGAACGGGCAAAGGGCGGTGTAGGGCTTATCAGCGTTGGGTATGCCACGGTTGACGAATTATCCGGCACCCCGACCAATATCGGTGCCCACCTCGATGAACATGTCCCGGGACTTGCCGCTCTCGCCACAGCCATCCATGAGGGCGGGGCCAAGGCAACCGTCCAGCTTAATCATGCCGGGCGGTATAATATGTCTTTTTTCCTGGGGGGGAAAAAACCGGTGGCGCCGTCTCCCATTGCCTCCCGTCTGACCCGTGAGACGCCTGAGGAGCTGAGCCCTGAGAAAATCCGCAAAACCATCCAGCGGTTTGCAACAGCTGCTCGTCGGGTTTGCGATGCGGGCTTTGATCTTGTCGAAATCCTTGCCGGAACCGGTTATCTGATCAGTGAATTCCTCTCGCCGCTAACCAACAAACGTCTCGATGAATATGGCGGCAGCCTGGAGAACCGGATGCGCTTTGGCCTCGAGGTCGTTCGTGCGATAAAGATTCTTGTTGGAGTTCATTTTCCCATCCTTGTCCGGCTCAACGGCAACGACTTTATGGATGGCGGCATCGGCCCCGATGAACTCCTCGAATTTGCGGTGGCTTTGGAGAGTGAAGGCGTCGACGCCCTCTGTATTAATGTTGGATGGCATGAGGCCCAGGTGCCGCAGATCGTCACCCAGGTGCCGCGCGGTGCTTTTTCCTACCTTGCCCGGGATATAAAACGGCGGGTGTCGGTGCCGGTTATTGCAAGTCATCGCATCAACGATCCGGCAATTGCCAGATTTCTTGTCGAGGAAGGGTTCTGCGAAATGGTGGCACTTGGTCGGGCTCTGATTGCCGACCCCTTCTTCCCGGAAAAGGCAAGGACCGGTCGGGAAAAAGAAATTGTCCATTGTGTTGCCTGCGGCCAAGGGTGTTTTGACCATATTTTCAAGATGAAGCCGGTGGAGTGCCTTTGCAATCCACGCGCCGGGCATGAGTTAGAAGTGTCACCGGCAAAAACCGAGAAGCCCAAAAAAGTGATGGTCGTCGGCGGCGGTGTTGCCGGGATGTCGGCGGCGATTGCCGCAGCAGAACAGGGTCACCATGTCAGTCTTTTCGAAGCCGATCTGCGTCTCGGCGGGCAGCTGTATCTGGCCGGGGCGCCTCCCGGGCGGGGTGAATTTTTGGTCTTTGCCGAAGATTTGGCCTGTCAGGTAGCGCTCCGCGGTATTAAGGTGACACGGAATTGCCGGGTGGACAGTCATACCCTCGCCGATGAAAAGCCCGATTTGGTAATTCTCGCAACCGGTGGCGAGTCGATTACTCCACCCATTCCCGGGGTGCAATTGGCACACGTGGTTCAGGCCTGGGACGTGCTCTCCGGAAAAGTTGCCACCGGTCGGAGGGTGGTAGTCGTTGGCGGTGGCGCTGTTGGTATTGAAACTGCCCTACTGCTTGCCGAAAAGGGGACACTGTCCGGCGATGAGATTAAATTTCTGCTGGTCAACGGGGCAGTGGCGCCGGAAAAACTGTATACACTTGCTACCGTAGGAAGCAAAGAGGTGACCGTGGTCGAAATGGCCGATACCCTTGGCAGCAACTTCGGCAAGTCGACCCGCTGGGGTATGCTCCAGGATGTCGCACGCTACGGGGTAAAGACTCTTCTTAAGGCCAAGGTCTTGGAAATCACCGAAAAAGGCGTACGTCTGGAACATGGCGGTGAGTTGCAGGAGATACCCGCCGACAGCGTGGTTCTTGCGGTTGGTACCCGCTCGGCAAATCCCCTGGAAAAAGTTGCTAAAGAACTGGGCATCGAGTGTCGGGTAGTCGGCGATGCTCTCGCTCCTGCAACGGTATTCGAGGCCAATCATCAAGGATATAAGGCCGGTAAAAGCATCGGTTGACGAAACAGTTTCGTTTCGATAATACAATACAAGGACCGCCAGGGAGGATACGAGGTGCAACTGTTTAACCCAAAAAAATATCAACGCTACCATGCCGATGCCCGGTCACGGGAATTGGTGCTGAAAACCATAGATTTCTTTGAAAAGAAGGGATTGAAAAAGATTAAGACCGACGATCAGGCGATGGTCTGGTACGAGGATTTTCTCCAGTTCATCAAAGAGGAGCAGATCTTTGCCGATTTTCTCACCCCGGAAAAGTACAGTAAGACCGGCGGACGCTGGGATATGTGGCGGATCAGCGAGTTCAACGAGGTGCTTGGCTTCTACGGGCTGTGTTACTGGTACGCCTGGCAGGTAACCATCCTTGGTCTGGGGCCGATCTGGATGGGCAACAACGAAGAGGTAAAGAAAAAAACTGCAGGGCTTCTGGCCGATGGTGGAATATTCGCCTTCGGGTTATCGGAGCGGGCGCACGGTGCCGACCTCTATTCCAGCGAGATGCTTCTGATTCCGCAGGAGGATGGCAGCTATCTTGCCAGGGGGTCAAAATACTATATCGGCAACGGCAACTGCGCCGCCCTGGTCTCAACCTTTGCCAAGATTGAAGGCAGCGGCGAATACGTCTTTTTTGTGGTCGATCCGAACCATGAAAAATACACTTGCGTTAAAAAGATCGATACCTCCGGGGTGCGTCAGGCCTACGTTGCTGAATATACCCTGGACAATTATCCGATCGGCGAAGCGGAAATCCTGTCACGCGGCGATCATGCCTGGAACTCTTCCCTCAACACCATCAATATAGGCAAGTTCGAGCTGGGGTGTGCCTCCATCGGTATCGCCACCCACTGTTTTTACGAGGCCCTGAACCATGCCGCCGGCCGGAGTCTTTACGGTCGCTCTGTCACTGATTTTCCCCATGTTCAAAAACTCTTCACCGAGAGCTATGTCCGTCTTATCGCTATGAAGCTCGTGGCCTTTCGGTCAGCGGATTATCTGCGCGTGGCCTCCGACGACGATCGCCGTTACCTGCTTTTTAATCCGATCGTCAAGATGAAGGTGACCGGTCAGGGCGAAAAGGTGGTGAAACTCCTGCACGAGATCATTGCCGCCAAGGGTTTTGAGCAGGACACTTATTTCGAGATGGCCATTCGCGATATCGGTATGTTGCCGAAACTCGAAGGTACCGAGCATGTCAACATGGCGCTGATCATTAAATTTGTGAAAAAATGCTTTTTTGAACCGGTCGCTTACCCCGAGGTGGCCCAGATGAACGGTGTCGGTGACGATAACTATCTCTTTACCCAGAAGACCGGTGGCTTGGCAACCGTCAGTTTTCCCGACTATCGGCGTGGGTATGAGGGCATGGAATCCCCTAATATCAAGGTGTTTCGTGAGCAGGTCGAGTTGTTCCGGACCCTCTTGATTACCGCTCCTCCGAGCAAAGAGCAGGCCAAAAATATCGACTATATGTTGGCTGCCGGTGAACTTTTTACCCTAGTTGTCTATGCCCAGTTAATCCTGGAAAACGCCAAAATCTACGCAACCGATGCCGATGTCCTGGAGCAGATTTTCATGTTTTTGATCCAGGATTTTTCCGCCCATGCCCTGCAGATGATCCTCGGCCAGGAAAATTCCGAATCCCAGGAGGAACTTTTCAATAAGATGATTAAAAAACCTGTAAAAGATGGGGAAGGGTTTCAGCGGGTCTGGCAGACAGTGTACGGCTTGAAGAATCAGTATGTCATGAACGAATAGCCTGGCGACGAAAACACCGGTAGCGGCGAAGAGAAGGAAAAAAGGAGAAAAATGGGCCATCATCTTGAAGGAAAAAGCAGCATAGTACCTCTCATTGATCGGCTGAACAAATATCCCATCGGTCTGCCCGACAGTGACAAGCTGCGGCGTATACTGGCTATCCTTTTTTCCGAGGAGGAAGCCTTTATCGCTTCGCGCTTTCCCCTGACCGAAGCAACCCTGGCCGAACTTGTCCGGGCGACCGGCCGGGAGAGTATTAAGCTCAAAGAAAGACTAGAGGAAATGGCCGAAAAGGGTCTGGTGATGGATACCACCTATGGCGGCAAGACCTTCTATCTGCTTATGCCTGGATTGATCGGTTTTTTTGAGCTCAGCTTCATGAAGCAGCGGAACGACCTGCCGGTAGTCGAGCTCGCCGAACTTATGACCGAATATCTCTACGGCGATCCCGAACAAAAGATGGGCAAGGAATTTTTTACCAGTAAAACCCCTCTTACCCGTTCTTTGCCTTATGAAGAACATATCCCGGTGAGTTCTCAGGTGGCAACCTATGAAAGTGCCAGGGAGATCATTAAAAGTGCCGGCTACGGCGCCATTGGCATGTGCTATTGCCGGCATAAAAAAGAACATCTGAACGAGAGTTGCAAGAAAAACGCCCCGACCAAGGAGATCTGCATCTCTCTCGGCACTGCGGCAAAGTTTATGGTACGCCGAGGTTTTGCCGAACATCGGAGTACTGAGCAGCTCCTGGAAATTCTCGACCGGGCGCGGGACTTGCGGTTGACCCATATAACCGATAATATCAGGCATAAACCGTCCTTTATCTGTAACTGTTGTTCCTGCTGCTGTGAACTGCTGGGCGGTGTGCAGATGGGATATCCCATGGGAGTCGCCAAGACCAATTACACCCTGCAGGTCGACGATACGACTTGTCTCGGCTGTGGTCTTTGCCAAAAGGCCTGCAATGTTGTGGCACTGGAAATGGTGGCAGTGGATGGTGGCAAGGGAAAAAAGAGTGCACGGGTCATTGGGGATCACTGTCTGGGGTGCGGGGCGTGTATCAGCGCCTGCCCGAGTAATTCTCTTTCACTGGCGCGGGTTACCGGGCGTCCTCAGCCCCTGGAAAAAAAGAAGGATCTCTTTAAACAGATCCTCAAAGAAAAGAAAAAGTTGACACCTTTTATTATAAGCGGCATAAAGAAAAAAATTCGTCAGACTTTGAGAATGGGGTAGGTAACGACTGGGGTTTACCTGCCTTGTTAGAGCGTCTCGGACTTCGCGACAGTCCGAGACGCTATTTTTTTGCCATTATGTTTGCCAATAGTGCCATTTTCTTCGGTCTGCACCTGGCTGAAATGTCTATTTCCATTCTGGAAAACTATTTTCATCACATTTTCAAAACTCATCACCTGTTTTGTCCTTCTGCGAATAATTCAATTCCTTAATTCCGTTTCAATGTAATCACTTACATTGCGGACAGAGACGAGGCAGATGGAAAAATTTTGAATATGCAAATATTCGTATATTCAAAATTGATTATATATGTAAAATGGTATATAAGGAATATGGGGAAATGAAAAGTTGTTTTGGAAAAGCACAATTGCTTATTGAGGAGGAGACCTGCGAGCCCGATGCACCGCAAAAATACAGCAAAAAACCATCGGGTCTGTAGGCCACAGTGATACTACCAAACAATAGGAGGGAATGATGAAAAAACGAGTTTTGCAGCTAGCCGCCGTCATGCTCGCTGGTGGGATGGTTTTTCCGGTAATCTCGCGAGCGAGTGAAGATGAAATTCAGAAAAAAATTGACCAACTCACCAAGGAAGTGGAGGAATTGAAGAATTCCTTGAAAAACACAGAAACAAAGTCAGTTGGCAAATGGCTTACCATCGGCGGTGATTATCGCTTCCGCTACGATTACCTTAAAGGGAAAACGAAACCGTTCACCGATGTTACCTCCACATTTGCTAATGCGCAAAATAAAATGCAGCAGGGATATTTTGGCGCAGTTGCCGCCGGTGATTCTGCTAATGCCCAATTCTGGGCGGGGAATATTGTCGGTATGACCGCTTTCTCCCAGCAAATGACTGGGGTAAAGACCTTCTCGCAGGCCCAGGCATTTCTGGGTGCCAATCAGCAGTTACTGGGTGGACTTAGTAGTTATGCAGTTCAAGTTCCAGCCTATGAGCCGGAAAATAAGTCGCTCTACACCAACAGATTCGACATTGACCTGCATGCAAAGGCCACTGAAAATGTTACTGTCAATGCCCGCCTGGCGATGTACAAGGTATTTGGCTCCCAGGATGATAGTGCGGTCGCGGTTGATGGCAATACACCCTATTTTGCCGACCGGGTTGGGGTGTTTGATGGCACCATCGGCCATGTTCCTTCCAGCAGTTACATGAATGTCGATCGAGCCTATGCAACTCTCTCTAATATTGCTGATGAGCCGATCTGGTTTTCCGTCGGTCGCCGTCCCTCAACGAATGGCGCACCAAGTAATCTGAAATTAAACAATGAGCGTCCCGGCAATGGTGGCACTCCTTCGCTGCTGGTCGACTACGCCTTTGACGGTATGACCATCGGTTATGCCCCGGATATCGACGCACTGCCGGGAGCCTATGCCAAGATCTGCTATGGGCGAGGTTTTGAAAGTGGCTATGAGTACACTGCCGGAAACTCCCTGGAAGATACTGATATGGTAGGAATTGCCGTGATACCCATTGACACTGATCCCCTGCGGATCTGGTTGCAGTGGAACCGCGGCATCAATATTTTTGATTTTCCGACCATGGACAACACCTACTTCGGCAATACCGCTGCAAAGACAAATCTCGGTGACATTGACTGGTATGGTGCCGGTTTCATGAGCACCCTGAAGAAAGTCGGGCCCGGTAATTTGAACATTTTTTCCGATTTTGCTTTAAGCAAAACTCACCCCAATGATAACGTTTCTTCCCAGGCGGGCTTTCAGGGTCTGTTGACCGGTGGTTTTTTTGATCCGGAAGCACCTTCCGACAAAAGCGGTTGGGCTGTTTCAGCCGGTCTTCGTTATGACCTGCCGACGAAAACAAAACTTGGTCTTGAATACAATCATGGCTCGAAAAACTGGATAACCTTTGCTCCGGCTGCCGATGACATGTGGACCAGCAAGGTCGGAACCCGTGGTAATGTCTATGAGGCATATGTCATCCAGGAATTCAATTATAAACCGATATCGTCATATTTCAGCAAAACCTTTTTCCGTCTTGGTTACCAGTATTATGATTTCGAATATACCGGCAGTAATAACTGGGTCGGGGCTCCGGTTGCAATTGGGGATGTGAATGGACAAATGATGTTGATGGCTCCCGTAAAGGAAGCCCATAATGTCTATCTCACCTTCGAGGTGAAATTCTAGCACTTTCAACATTCTGCCGGAACAACAAACAATGTGTTCCGGCAGGGGAAAAATTACATTTATTAAGAAAGGAGTCGATCATGAACAAATTTTTTTCAATCGTTATTTTGATGGCCGTAATGTTAGTTTCCAACCTTGTACTGAGTTCGTCAGCAAGTGCCGAGGAAATGAAAATGGTAGGCGCGATCACAAAAATTACTTTGGCCGGTGATGGCAAATCCGCCACCGCAATTCTCAAGGATACCAAAAGCGACGAATCAGTAACAATCGAGGTAACCGATGAATTGACATTGGACAAGTTCAAGGACAAGCGGATTGTCGAAGGCGATGAGATTCGCTGCAAATTTGACAAAGAGGACGGTAAAAATAAAAGTAAGAAATTCGTGAAAACGGCAGGATGTTGATGTATTGCCGTGTGGGTCTACCACAGCAATTCGAAAACAGGTGACTGAACTGAAAAATCTACTAAGGAGATACAATCCATGATTGTTACCAGATATGTGGCAGCTTTTCTAGGCGTTGTGCTCATGGTGGCAACCTCCCATGCAAATGAACATGAAGGCACTGAATATATACAGGAAAATGGTTACCAGGGACCAAAAACCTGTGAAGAATGCCACCCTGGAACAGCGAAGGCCTTCCTTGAGACGGTACACTGGAAACATGCTTCAAAAGTTGACCATGTCGACAACCTGAAGGCTGGTCAAGAGTATGGTATGAAAAATCGCATTTATACCATGTGTAACGCCAACGACATCGTCAATAATCTGAAAGAAATCCCTCCCAACGAGGCCGGTAAAACCAAATTCTCCGGTTGCAATACCTGTCACCCCGGCGATCATTCCGTTGATGTCGGCAGTACTGGTCCCGAAGCGGAACAGGCCATCGATTGTCTCATTTGTCATTCCAGTAAATATGATTTCAGTAAACGAAAACCGGTTAAGGACAAAGATGGCAAAATTATCATGACCCAGGACCGCAGCACTGAGGCAGCATTAAATATCGGTCGCCCAACCACCAAGAATTGCATGGTTTGCCACGAATCGGCGGGAGGTGGTGCCTTGTTCAAACGCGGATTTTCCATGACCAAGGATGCCGATGTGCATGCTGCTAAGGGACTGGTCTGCGTTGACTGCCATAAAGTCAAAAACCACCGTTTCCCAACCGGAAAAGATCCAAACAACTGGGCTACTGATGGCGAATATATGACCTGTTCAGATTGTCATAGCGATAAGCCACACAAGGATGATGATTACAATCGTCATACTGCTTATGTCGCTTGCCAAACCTGTCATATCCCAAGGACTGGCGGAGCCTTTGCCAAGGATTTTACGAAATGGACGAAGACATCAAGTGGTTTTTATGAGCCATCGACTTTGAAAAAAGAAGTGAATGAAACCGCACCGGTCTATGCCTGGTATAATCTTACGGTCAGCAATACCCCCCATTTTATCGGACCAAAGGGCAGTAGGACTGATGGCAAGAGTAAAATCTATCCCTTTAAGGTTTATCAGGGAAAAGCCTATTACAATAAAGTGGATGGGCAGTTGCTCGCCATGGACTTTGCCGAGCCGATGGCCACCGGCGACACCCTGGCCGGAGTAACCTGCGCCGCAAATACGCTTGGGATAAAGAAGGTGGAACCGGTGCCCGGTTGGCAAACCACCTATTTTGGCAGCAACCACCAGGTGGCTCCAAAAAACAAGGCCTTGACCTGTGCCAACTGCCACGCAATCAATGGTATCCTGAATTTTAAAGCACTGGGATATAATGATAAAGAGGTGGAAAAACTGACAAGTCCTGCTATGTATTTTGATAAGGTATTCAAGATTCAACAGGAAAACGAGTAACACCATGTCCTTGACCAAGGAGTCCGGCAGCACTTCCTTGGTCAAGGACAGACTCTGCCGTTACAGGGCAATGTTATAAATATAGCTGTGAGGGGAGAACATATGAAACCATCGAAACTGATTCTGCATTTCATCATCCTGGCAATGGCCCTGTCACCGTTCTTTCCGGCATTGAGTCAGGCTGCATCGCAGGAGGAGCTTTTTGAGAAAATAAAGGCACTTGAAATGCAGATTCAGGAGTTGAAGAAAATGAAGGCACAACAAAATCAAACTGAAGAAAAGGCACAGCACTGTATCAAAGCGGTGGGAACAGAGAAGTTTTGTAAATGTCTTGCGGAAGAGCTGCCGGGTGACATCAGTTTCGAGCAGTATGTCCATAGCATGGTCGCGTTACCAGATGATTTGAGTGATTCTGCTCGGAAGCGGAACGGCAAGGGCAGTGTGGAAGTATTATCTGTGGCTCGTGATAAATGTATTGCGAAAGTCCAGCCTTAGGAGCAGCGTTGTTTTGCGAAATTGCCTATCCAGTAAAAGTGAGGCTTGACAGGATCAAGTATAATTGTAATATGCCGGTACTTTTGGCCATTGAGTCACTCTGGGGGATTTTTGTATTTTCGTTAAGAAGAATTCTCATGAGATGACTTGTCCCGATTGGCGGGAATGGGGTGTTCGCCAGAAGTGCGTTCTGTTGCGGCTAGTACATATCCATGAATGTCCAAGCCATGTGACTTTGGCGGCGAAAGGGGGAAACCCTCCATAACGAAAATCAAAGGCAGGGGTAATGGAATTTTCGAAATCAAGAGAATTTAATGAAGAAGCGGAAGTGTTAAAAGCACTTGGCCATCCCGTCCGCCTTAAGATTGTGGCTGGATTGTGCGCCGAGGCATGTACCGTCAAGATTATCTGGGAATGTCTCGGCCTGCCCCAGTCCACCGTTTCTCAACACCTGGCGTTGCTTAAGAACAAGGGGGTCATCATCGGTACACGCGAAGGAACCGAGGTCCGCTATAGCGTCACCAGTACACTGGTAAAGAGAATAATCGCTGCATTGGATTAAAAAATTTGACCGACGGACTGCATGGTTGTAACGTTGCACCCCCTTTCTATTAAAGGTCCCAGCGCATGGAGGTGAGCTTGCAGTAGTGCAATTAGCCTTGCCTCGGGCTTCCATCGCATTTGATATCAATCGCCCAATGGCATCAACCACTCGGCGGAGCATCATGAAAACCATTGCGGTCAGTAAATTTCCTGGCGACCAGTATTGGCTGTCTTGACTTGGAAAAAATGTATCTCTACTGTTTGGTTTATGTTAGTGAGAAGCTTGGTGCCTTTTTTTTCGAAATCACAAAGGTTATTCGATGATAGCTATCAATTGAGAAAACAGCCTTTGTTATAGCTGGTACAGGAAAGGCGAAGATATTAGTGTGCAAAAGTAAATCATCCAGGCTAGATGTCTAAAGGCGGGGATAAGATGTGACCTTTTCACCGACTTTTTATCGGTATACCACAAGGAAACACTGATGATTTACGATATATTCGACAACTTCGATCGTTATGCTGGCCTGCAAGATGGGTTTGCCAAGGCCTTTGCCTTTCTTCGCAGGCCGGATCTACTTGAGCTCGCAGTTGGTAAATATGTCATTGATGGCGAGCGGGTTTTTGCTATTGTGGCAAAAGACCAGGGGCGCGGCAAAGACGAGGCACAACTTGAGGTGCATGGCAGGTATATCGATATCCAGATGGTCCTGGCCGGGACCGATGAGATGGGCTGGCGGCCAAAAAAGCTCTGTCGACAACCGGCCGGGGAGTATGATCCGGATGGAGATATCGGTTTTTTTGCCGACCCTCCTGTTGCCTGGCTGCCGGTTGGGCCGGGAATGTTTGCGGTCTTCTTTCCGGAGGATGCTCATCTCCCGTTGATCTCTTCCGGACCGATCCACAAAGTTGTGGTTAAGGTTGCGGTGGGTCCCGAATGAAATACTACTTTTACGCCCTTGGGGCCATTTTCTGTTGGGCCAGCCTTCCGGCTGCAACCGGTTCAGGCCTGAAGGAGTTATCCACTGAGGAGTTGATGTTCTATAGCTTTGCAAGTGCTGCTGCCTTTCTCTATCTCAAGGACCTTGTGATCCTGCGGAGCGGCAAAGTGTACTTCCCGGAATTGAAGACATCACTTATGGGCGTGTGGGGGATTTTCTTTTACCACTATATCTATTATATTGCCTTGGATAACGCCCCGCTTGCCGAAGGAGCAATACTCGCCACAACCTGGTCTTTCTGGATTGTGGTCTTTTCTTCGCTCCTGCTTTTTAAAAGGCTTAATCCGTCCATTGTCGTCACCGCCCTGGTCGGCTTGTTTGGCGCGGGCCTGGTGATCAGTGCCGGCAAGGAGTTATCCTTTGCCATGGGGTATACGAAGGGCTATCTGCTGGCTTTGTTATGCGGCCTCATCTGGTCCAGTTTTTCGGTGGGGCTCGCTCATTTGCAGATAAAGAAAGAACCGATGACCGCCTTCACCTTGTATGCGGCGCTTTTGTCGGCAGTCCTGTTTGTATTGTCCATGCCCCATGAGATGCCGTCGATTGCCGCTTTGGGCTCGGCGGTGTACCTCGGCTGTGTTCCTCTTGGATTGTCCTTTTTCTTGTGGAATCGCGCCATGACCGGAGGCAATGTCGTGGTCATAGGTTTTCTCAGTTATCTGACGCCGCCGCTGGCGGTATTGTTGGTGGCGGTCATTCATCACCAGGTAGTGTCGGGGCGAGTTTTATTTGGGATGGGAATTATTCTCTTTGCTTCTCTTCTGGGCCGAATTCTCGTCAAGTACGAGGGTAATAGTAAACCCCGGTAAACGGGATAAGCACCTTACCGAAATTCGTTTATAAAAAACAAGAAACGAATTTCTAAGGTGCTAATAGCACGGAAATCACTCCCGGTCATGGTGGGTAAGGAAATCAGTCATGCGAATGCGGTAATCGACGATGTCCTTCCTAAGCGATGAGAGGCTGGCCATTTTCTCATCTACCCTGGCAATGTGGCTGTCGAGTATCTCGATGAGTTTTGGCGTAATTTGAGTGAAGTCGTTCTCGTAAATGTCGAAGATATCAGAAAGGTCTTTCATCTCTTTCAGGGAGATGCCCATGGTCTTCAATTTCAAAATGAATTTCAAGCGGAGTACCTCATCCTTGGAGTAAGTACGGGTGCCGCCGCCAAGTCTTACTGTTTTTCCCATAAGACCTATCTCTTCATAGTAGCGAATTGTCCGGGTAGTGATATTGAGGGCTTTTGCGAGTTCACCAATTTGAACCGGTTTGATTTCAGGCTTGCTCATTCTGGTTTTTCCTTTAAGACAACAACAGCTATAACGGATAGTGCCTATCTGCAGGCTCCCTAAGGTGTCTTGGGCCGGTGTTTTCAATGTTTTTTAAATGATGATCGCTGGAGGGGCCGATCGGTAGTACATTTACCTTTACGTAATGCATTTTGCTCAAACTAGCATGTGAGTCCTTAACCTGTCAAATAAAAAAAAGAGTATAGCGCCAGGTTTTCTTTGCATTTACAACGGCATTAAAATAGTCGGTGAAAATGTCTTGACCTTTACGTAAACACATTTTATAAAGAAAGGTAAATACATTTCAAGGAACGTTTATGTTGAGCTGAAGCCTATGGCGGGAGAATGGAATATGCAATTTGAACTGAGTGAAGAACAGAATCTGTTTCGTGATTAAATAAAAGAGAATACCTGGGATTTGTTACTGTAACTGGAGAAGATCATGGAATTTACCCGAGAAATTTACTGGAATGTCGGTCATGGCGTCTTGACTTTGCTGCCCATGTATCTGCTGGCAATCGCCGCGATCGGTATGCTGGTAAAGGGAGCGTTGCAAAGAATCAAGATATACAAACAGGGCTTGCCCCTCAACAGAACTGATCAGCTCGGCAGGCGTATCAGCATCATGCTTGAAAATGTTTTACTGCAGAAAAAGGTAACCAGAGTGATGTGGCCGGGACTCTTGCATGGCCTGTTTTTCTGGGGTTTTGGTCTCCTCGTTATCGGAACGACGTTGATTGTTCTCCAGGCTGATTTTTCCGATTTGCTCTTCCATGTGAAGTTCCTGAAAGGTACTTTCTATAAATTGTTTTCCATCGTTCTTGATTTGGCCGGCCTAGTCTGCATCGTCATGCTCGGCGGCCTGCTGGTGCGCCGCTACTTCTTTGCCCCGGAAGGCCTTGAGACCAAGAAGGACGATGCGATCATGCATGCTCTGATGTTCACCATCCTTATCACCGGTTTTATCATTGAGGGCTCGCGGATGGCGGTGACGGAAATGGGTACTCCCCTGGCAATGTGGTCGCCGGTTGGGTTGGTGTTTGCCAAAGTGCTTTTGGGCATCGGCGAAGGTGGGTTGCTCCTTCTTCATAAACTCACCTGGTGGTTTCACCTCCTCTTGGTGATGGGCTTTTTCATCCTCATTCCTCTCACCAAATTCCGCCATATTCTCACTACCAGCAGCAATTATTTCTTTTCCGATCTCGGCCCGAAGGGCAAACTGGTCAATCTCGATCTGGAAAACGAGGAGTCAGAGACCTTCGGGGCAACGAGCCTCAAAGAAATGACCTGGAAAGATATCTTCGATGCCGATGCCTGCACCCTCTGCAAACGTTGCCAGGATCGCTGCCCGGCATTTGCCACCGGTAAGCCCTTGTCGCCGATGAAAGTTATCAATCAACTGGGCGAAGCCGCTTTCACCAATCCGGAGGCGAACCTCATCGAACTGATCGGCAGGGATGTCCTCTGGTCCTGCACCACCTGCCGGGCATGTCAGGAAATTTGTCCTGCGGCAATTGAGCATGTCGGAAAAATCGTTGAACTGCGCCGCTCCATGGTGTTGATGGAAGGAGAGTTCCCGGGTGAAGAGGTGATGACGGCTATGGAGGCCACCGAGGTTAACGGTAATCCCCTTGGCATTGGTTATGCTGAAAGGGGAGATTGGGCGGAAGGCTTGGGGGTTAAAAATCTGGCCGATGACGCCGAAGTCGATATCCTCTATTTCGTCGGCTGTTACGGTTCCTTTGATAAACGCAATATCGCAGTTGCCAAGAGTTTTGTGAAGCTTTGTCAGGCGGCCGGTGTCACGGTTGGAATACTTGGCAAGGAAGAAAAATGCTGCGGCGAGCCGATGCGTAAGATGGGCAATGAATATCTATACCAGAGTCTCGCGGTCGAAAATATAGAACAGATTAAGGCCTACGGGGTGAAAAAAATCGTCACCTCCTGCCCGCACTGCTACAATACCCTGGTCAAGGATTATCGCGATCTCGGCCTTGATGTGGAGGTTGAAACGTACACTGTGTTCCTTGAGCAGCTTATTGCGGGCGGGAAACTCAAAATAGATGCCGCGGATCTATCCTGCACCTACCACGATTCCTGCTATCTTGGGCGGCATAATGACATCTATGAGGCACCGCGAAAATTGATTGCCGCAGCCGGTGGAAAGCTGGTGGAAATGGAGAAAAACCGGGCCGAAGCTTTTTGTTGCAGCGCCGGCGGTGGCAGAATCCTGGCCGAGGAAAAGATCGGCGAGAGGATTAGTATCAAAAGAGTGAAAATGGCGGTTGAAACCGGTGCGGCGACACTGTTGTCAAATTGCCCGTTCTGTTTGACCATGTTTGAGGACGGCGTCAAAGGTGCTGGAGTTGAGGAAAGCCTCCGCCCGAAAGACATCGCCGAGATCTTGGCGGAACGCATCCATTGAAAGAAAGCAATCATTACATCGAAAGATAATTTATAACAACTGGAGGAAGAATATGAAAATTCTGGTTTGCATAAAGCAGGTTCCTGATATGGAATCAAAATTCAAAGTTGACGCCGGCGGCACCTGGTACGCCAAGACCGATCTGGCCTGGCGGATGAACGAATACGACGAATATGCCGTGGAACAGGCAGTGCAGTTGAAAGAGCAGGTTAAAGATGCGGATCTGACCGTGCTGTGTATCGGTTCTGACCAGGTCAAAGAGACCATGAAAAAGGCCCTGGCCATGGGTTGTGACCGGGGTGCCCATATTGCCGACGACAATTCCTCCGGCAAGGAGCCCTTTGAGATCGCCGGCATCATTGCCGAATATGCCAAAGACAAAAGCTTTGACCTGATTTTCACCGGCATGCAGTCGCAGGATCGCGGCAGCGGCCAGGTGGGTGTTCTGGTTGCAGAAATGCTCGGTTTGCCAAGCGTTTCTACCGTCGTTCACTTTTCCTACGATGGTGGTGCGGTCCTTGCCAAACGTGAGCTTGAGGGCGGCATCAAGGCCTGCGTCAAGGTTCAGGCCCCAGTGCTCATCACCTGTCAACTCGGTATGAACACCCCTCGTTACCCCACTCTGCCAAATATCATGAAGGCTAAGAAAAAAGAGCTGCTGACCATTCCGGCACAGGATCTTTTGAAGGTTGAGGCCCGTCAGGAAACGGCTAAGATGTATTTCCCGGAAAAGAAGGGCGGTGGTCTGGTGCTGGAAGGCGATATCGCCGAAATGGCCGACAAGTTGATCAAGATATTGAAAGAGAAAACCGCTGTTTTGGCATAGGAGGAGACGAATATGAAAATATTGCTAATTGGTGAAAGCAGGGAAGGAAAGCTTCTCGGTGGAACATATGAACTGGTTGACTTTGCTGCCAAGATGAGTGGTGAGAGCGTGATGTTTTTGGTGGGCGACGAAGGTGTCTTGCCGAAATACAATGGGAAAATCTACCTGGCGGATGGAAAAGCTGCCGGCGAATATAATCCCGATGTCCATAAACAACTGGTACTTGATGTCATTGCCAAGGAAAATCCGGATATGGTGGCCCTTTGTCACTCTTCCTATGGGTGGGATCTGGCACCGCGCCTAGCCTATGCTCTGAAGGCTGCTCAGATTTCCGAGGTGGTAAGTGTTGCGGACGGAATACCGGTGGTGCCGGTTTGTAACGCCAAATTACGGCGAGATGTGAAGGCTAAAACCGCCAAAACGGTAGTAACCCTCCAGGGTGGCGCTTTTGGTTTGACCGAGGAGCCACAAGGTACCCCGGTGGTTGAAAAAATCGCTGTCGCCGGGGGTGGCGGACGAGTGCAGTTTACCGGTTACGAGCAAGCAGCCAGTGGCGGTGTCGATCTAGGCAAAGCGCAAATCATTGTCAGTGCCGGCCGAGGTATCGGCAAGCCCGAGAATGTGGCGATGATAGCAGGTCTCGCCAAGGCCCTGGGTGGAGAATACGGAGCCAGTCGGCCGGTTGTCGATTCAGAATGGGTCGAGCATAATCGCCAGGTTGGTACTACGGGGCAGACCGTCGCACCAAAACTCTACATTGCCTGCGGCATTTCCGGGGCCATCCAGCATCTGGCCGGCATGAAAAAATCCGAGTTTATTGTGGCAATCAACACCGATAAAGATGCTCCCATTGGCGATGTTGCCGACGTTTTAGTGGTAGCTGACCTGAAGCAGTTCGTGCCCATGCTCACTGAAAAAATTCAATCCCTTTAAGATGATCGTATGATAGAAAAAATATTTGCGGCACTTTCCGATTCCTTTGTGCCGAATTGTCTCGCACAGCCTAAGAGCTTTTATTTTTCCTTAGGCGATATAAAAAAGACTGTTGAGCTGAGCAGTGAGAGTTGTCGGGTGACGGATGGCAAGACCATCGAGAATGCCGACTGTGTCTGTAAAACCAGTCCGGAATTTTTTTTACGGATCTGGCAAGACAACTATCGGCCCGGCATGAAAGATTTCATGACCGGAACGATAAAATCAAACAACCCAACAGCTCTGCAGGATTTTTTGCGGAGTTTTGGTAAAGGGGCCTGATTTTCTTGGCCCATCCTCCCGGCGATAGGTTTTGCGCCGGAGTGGAGGATGGGCCGGGCTCAAATTTACGATCTTATGCAATGACGCCTGCAGTCGGGCCTGCAATATTTTGATGAGGATGTGACGGGATGAAATACCTGACGGAGATAAAGGTTCGAGGCTACCATGCCGATTTTTACGGTCATGTGAATAACGCCCGATACCTTGAGTTTTTTGAAGAAGATAGATGGGCATATTTTGAATCGAAGATTGATCTCAGAAAATGGGTAACGAAAGGTCTAACCTTTCTTGTAGTCAATATCAACGTCAATTACCGTCGGGCGGTTCCTGTTGGCGAAACACTTATCGTTACAACAAAACTCGAGAAAATCGGCAATAGAAGTGTTGTGCTCAAACAGGAAATTCTCCTGAAGGAAAGCAAGGAAATTGCCGCCGATGCGCTCATCACCTTTGTCGTTTCCGACAAAACCGGCCGAGCAGTTACCATGGATGGAGAGATTCGAGCGGAGATTGAAAATCTGCACGAGAATCAAATGTGATGTGTTGCTGCCGGTATTCCGCAGTTAACATCCCAAAAGATGCTATTGATGTTGGCAAACAGGATTTATAGTTGACATAGATTGCGTTTATATATTAATCAGCAAAGATGAGAACAAAAGGAAGTATTGCCGCTTGTTGGTTAACCTGAACGTAAAAGTTATATTGTTGGAGGAAGGCTTTCTGCTGCGTGATACCTTTCACTGGAGCAGGGAGTAGTGAAGTGTCTGTCGATGGCGCTGGCAGGTTCGAAGCATAGAAAACCGCTACGGGGGGGGGAGAGTTGCATGCGGGTATTTATCCTTTGTAATTTCCATTGATCACAATTTGTGGAGAGCAACCTCGCAGGCTGAGGCAGCAAGAAATCTAATACTGAAGGGAGAAAAGTATGAAAAAAGTGATTTCCGTAGTGGCATTAGCATCTATTCTGACTGCAGGTTCGGCTATGGCTTCCGGGTATCGTATACCCGAGCAATCGGTCGATTCAACGGCCAAAGCCGGCGCCAACATAGCCTCATCGAGCAGAGCCGATGCGGCGTATTATAACCCCGCCAATATGTCCTGGATGGCAGACTCCTGGCATACCCAGCTTGATGCCACTTGGATACATCTCTCTTCAGTTAGTTACGAAGATTCCCGGAGTCCATTGTACAGCGGTGACTCTGAATCAGAAAACTTCCTTGCACCGACAGGTTTCATGGTTTCACCTTCACTGGGCGGAGCACGTATTGGTCTTTCAATTACAGAACCTTACGGGTTGTCAAAACGTTGGAAAGATCGTTACCCGAAAGCCGCAGCCGAAGAATTTTCGTTGAAGACGGTAGACGTCAATCCGACCGTATCCTACGCTTTTGCTAAGATGGTTTCTGTTGCCGCAGGCGTCAGAATGTTGTATGCCGATGCTACGGTGAAGAGCGATGCCGGTGGACTTGGAAAGCCAGTTTCCCGCGAGATGGAAGGGGATACCGTCGAATGGGGTTGGAATGCCGCTCTTTCGGTAAAGCCGATTGAAAAATTGAACGTTTCGGCAACTTACCGTTCTAAGATCGATATGGATTTTTCCGACACGGCACATTTGAATCTGATGGGCACCAAAATGAATCTTGATGCCGATGTAAGTCTGCCGGCACCGGCGGTATTTGCCCTCTCGGTTGCCTATGACATACTGGACAATCTCAATGTGGAACTGACCTGGGACAGAACCTTCTGGTCAGCATATAAAAACCTTGATTTTAATTTCTCTCCGGCAGTTCCCGGTAATCCCTATGAGGCACCGGTTGCGAAAAACTGGGATGACTCCGACGCCTTCCGTCTCGGTGTGACCTACGGTGTTACCAAGAGTCTTGATTTGATGGTAGGTTTTGGTTATGACAAAACCCCGGTACCGGATGAAAGTATCAATTTTGAATTGCCTGATTCCGATGCGTGGCTCTATTCTTGTGGTGCTCAATATAAAATCAACGACAAGATGGATATCGGTATTGCGATGCTTTACGACTATAAAGAGTCTCGCAAAGTGGATGTTACTCGTACGGATTCCGTCTATCCTAAAGGCGAATTTACCGATGCTTCGGCTGTATTGGTTACTGTTGGTCTGAATTACCGGTTCTAACACCTCATAGGGTGCCAAAAGAGGTTTTACTTGAGTAATAAACCCCCTTGCTGCTTCTCAGCTGCAAGGGGGTTTGTCGTTTTGAGATACTAAAGGCCTCGCATATATTCCGGTTTGAGAGTGATTTTTCCCGCGAGAGCTCGGGATATGAGCTGGAGAGTGGCATCTTTGTCTTTTGGCAGTTTGGCTTTGATCGGCAGATAGTTCGAGGCGTGGTTGGCGTGAAAATAGCCGTCACTCAGCTCGGTTGCGGCGAACATGATCGCCAGCTCTTCAAGCATTTCCGTAGACGTAAGGAGGCTGAATTCGCCCCGATTGGATGCGGCGAAGAGCGGGGTGTTCGGTGTGAGCATAAGACTCAGTGCTCCGACATATTCAGGGTCGATCGCGCTCAGGACCCGGCCGGTTTCCCGGGCATGGACGTGGGAACGCTCCCGGCCTCCAATCCCGAGGAGGACGGTGATCGACAATTTCATGCCGGAGGCACGCAGTTTTTTGCCCATGTCGATCATTTGCTTTGCATCTGCCCCCTTGTTGATGTTTCTCAAGGTGGTGTCATCACCCGACTCTAGCCCCATATAGGCTATCCCGAGACCGGCCGAATGCAGTTCATGGAGTTGCTCTGGGTTTTTCATTCGGATGCTCTTGGTGTTGGCGTAGGTGCCTATTCTCTTCACCCATGGCAGTTTGGCACGAATGGCTTTAAGAATCGACAAAAGGCGCTGTTGCGGCAGAATGAGGGCGTCGCCGTCGCAGAGAAACAGTCGATCCTGGTTGCGGCAGTGCTGGGCGGCGAAGTCAAGATCGGCCATGATTGTCTCGTCATCCTTGATGGAAAACCGTGTGCCTTTATACATGCCGCAGAAGGTGCATTTATTGTGGGAACAGCCTGTGGTTATCTGCAGAAGAATCGAATACGCTTCACTCGGTGGTCGGAAAATGTTACCCTGATAGTGCATGGTCTTTATTAAATGAATTTCGTTAAGGTGCTTAAACCCCAGAATGGGTGCTGTAAAGAGTGACTCTTATCGGAATAAAAAAGTGCTCAGCTATATCGGTAGTTATAGTACACAAGGATTACACTGCAATAGAAAACCTTCCTGAAGCGGAAGGTGCTGATAGAGGACTATCAAAATGATGAATATTGCCCAGTCATCGTATCCACATCTCTTGCAACCCTTGGATCTCGGATTCGTTACACTGAAGAATCGTGTTCTCATGGGCTCCATGCACACCGGACTTGAAGAAGAAAAAGACGGCTTTCACCGCATGGCGGCCTATTTTGCCGCCCGGGCCAAAGGAGGGGTCGGGTTGATGGTTACCGGCGGTGTTGCGCCGAATCGGGCTGGTTGGATTGGACCGTTCTCGCTCCGGTTGGCGAAAACCTCGCAGGTAAAGGACCATCTCTTGGTAACCGAAGCAGTGCACCAGGCAGAAGGGCGTATCTGCATGCAAATTCTCCACGCCGGGCGATATGGCTATCATCCGCTGTGCGTCGCACCCTCCAGTATCAAAGCACCGATCAACCGGTTTAAGCCGAGAGCGTTCAGCGACAGAGGAATAAAATCTACCATTCGCGACTTTGTAACCTGCGCCGCACTTGCCCGGGATGCCGGTTACGACGGTGTCGAGATTATGGGTTCGGAAGGATATCTCATCAATGAATTTATTGCCCGTAAAACCAATCTGCGTGAAGACCAGTGGGGCGGCTCTTTTGCCAACCGCATCCGTTTTCCTTTGGAAATTGTCAGGGGCGTGCGCCGGGCTGTTGGTGAAAAATTTATTATAATTTATCGCTTATCGATGCTCGACTTAGTCAAGGGCGGCAGCACCTGGGAGGAAGTGGTCATGCTGGCGAAGGAAATCGAGCAGGCCGGTGCGACAATTATCAACACCGGTATCGGCTGGCATGAAGCCAGGGTGCCGACCATCGCTACCATGGTGCCGCGCGCCGGATTCACCTGGGTGACCAAGCGATTGATGGGGCAGGTGAAGATACCCCTGGTGACCACCAACCGCATCAATATGCCGGAGGTGGCCGAGGCTGTGCTGGCCCAAGGATGCGCCGACATGGTGAGTATGGCCAGACCCTTTCTCGCCGATCCGGACTGGGTGATAAAGGCAGCAGAGGGAAGAGAACAGGAGATCAACACCTGTATCGGCTGCAATCAAGCCTGCCTTGATCATATCTTTTCCAGACAGTCGGCTACCTGTCTGGTTAATCCACGGGCCTGTCGGGAAACAACCATGCCTCTGGTCAAAACAGCAGCCCCGAAAAAGGTGGCGGTGGTCGGAGCCGGTCCGGCGGGACTTGCTTGTGCGGTAACCGCAGCTGCCAGAGGCCACCGTGTCGCCCTTTTTGAGGCAAGCGGGGAGATCGGCGGCCAGTTTCGCCTGGCACGGCAGATTCCCGGCAAGGATGAATTTGTTGAGACTCTCAGGTATTTTCAGCACCAGTTGCTTTTGCAAGGTGTCACCTTGAAGCTTAATACCGCTCCGAAGGCGATTGATTTGCAACTCTTTGAAGAGAATGTCGTCAGTACTGGAGTAAAACCGCGGGCAATTGACATCCAGGGCTATGACAGCCCAAACGTATCCCTTTATTCCGAGGTCCTTACCGGTCAAAAACAGATTGGTAAGAGAGTCGCCATAATCGGCGCCGGTGGTATTGGTTTTGATATGGCCACCTTTCTTCTGCATGAACAATCAGGCCCTGAAACCGTAAAGAATTTTATGGGCGAGTGGGGGGTTGACATGGAGTATGCTGGTGATGGGGGGTTGGGGGAGATACGCAAGGATACGCCGGCAAGAAAAATATACCTTCTTCAGCGTAAGACCAGCAAACCGGGGGCGGGACTTGGCAAGACCACCGGTTGGATACACCGCTTGATTTTGAAAAAGAACGGGGTCAAGATGCTGATCGGGGTAGAATATCTTGCAGTCACCGCCGAGGGCTTGCGAATCCGCCAGTCAGGGAAGGAACAGCTCCTTGAAGTGGATGATGTGGTGGTTTGTGCCGGGCAGCTCTCGGAGCTTGGCTTGGCAAAAGAGCTGGATGCCCTGGGGATGCGTTATCATCTCATCGGCGGCGCGTTAAAGGCTGGCGAACTTGATGCCAAACGGGCTATAGCCCAGGGCACGGAAGTGGCTGACCGTTTGTAGACCGTTACGGCATCTTACCCAATGGGCTGTTTTAAGGCATAGGTCTCTATTGCAGTGTGAATTGCTCCCTTACTCGTCAACTGGCTTTTGTAGAGAGTGAAGGATGCAACCGTAAACTCAGGAGATTGCAGGAAGGCATTGCCGGCGAGGAATTGCTGGAGGTGGCGAAGTGGTGAATTGTTCAGCCTCGCCAGAGTGAGATGTGGGGAAAATTTCTGCTTTTCTCGCGGGATAGCAATTTCTGCGAGTTTTTTCTCTATCGCCTGACGAAGAGCGATAAGCTCGTCTGCCGGAGCCACTCCGGCCCAGAGAACCCGAGGTGTGCCACGAGGGGGAAAGGTGCCGACCCCGCGGAGACTCATGGTGAACTGTGGCCGGGAGATTTCTGAAAGTGGACCTCGAATATCAAGAACCCTGCTGCCTTCCACCTCACCGATGAATTTCAGGGTAAGATGCATGTGCTCGACGGGGACAGGCCTGGCCCCTGGAATCGATCTGCCAAGACTTGCAATGCCGGCTGTAATTACAGCAGGAATAGGAACGGCGATAAAGAGGCGTGTCATATTCTCCTCGCTGCATAGGGGGCTCAAAGCTGTGGGATAGTGGAACTGCAATTTAAATGAACAGCATACACTTGGAAAGAAATTATTAGGCGATTGTCTGCCATTGAGGAGTAGACCATGGATCTGAAAAATACCCGAACCATTATTCTGAATGTCGGCAATGAAGTTGAAAAACGTTCAGAAATCCTGGAATATTTTCTAAAAACCTATGCTCTGGACGAGCAGCTGTATGATCATCTGGCAAGTAACGCGACTTTCTATCTGCGAGCTGAGCCGTTGCGTCATCCACTTATCTTTTATTTCGGTCACACCGCCGCCTTTTATATCAATAAATTGAATACAGCGAGACTCATTGACCGGCGGATAAATCCGACGTACGAATCGATGTTTGCCATTGGCGTCGATGAGATGTCCTGGGATGATCTGGATGGAAAACACTATAACTGGCCGAGTGTCGATGAAGTCCGGGCCTATCGCCGTGAAGTAAGGGAATTGGTGGCCGGACTCATAGAGAGTTTGCCCCTGACCCTTCCGATAACCTGGGGCTCACCTTTTTGGGCGATTATGATGGGCATAGAGCACCAGCGTATCCATCTTGAAACCTCCTCTGTTATTATTCGGCGTTTGCCGATTGAAGAGGTTCGGTCTCTTGCGGGGTGGGAACCTTGCCCGGTTTTCGGCGAGGCTCCGGGGAACAGCCTCTTGCCGGTGATCGGAGGCAAAGTCGTTCTCGGCAAAGGAAAGGATCATCCCCTCTATGGATGGGACAATGAATTTGGCAGGCGGGTAAGTGAGGTGTGGGACTTTAAGGCCTCTAAATATCTTGTCTCAAACGGGGAATATCTCACCTTTGTCGAAGATGCCGGCTACCAGAAGGAGCACTACTGGACGGAGGAAGGCTGGCGCTGGCTGCAGTTTGCAGAGGCTCGCCATCCCTTGTTCTGGCTTGAAGAGGATGGGGACTACCGTTTCCGGACCCTAGCCAAAATAATTGATATGCCGTGGAACTGGCCGGTTGAAGTAAATTGTCTTGAGGCCAAGGCCTTCTGCAACTGGCTTGCCGAGAAAGAAGGGACAAAGATTCGCCTGCCGAGTGAAGATCAGTGGTACCGGTTGCGCGACTTGCACGATATTCCCGATCAACCTCACTGGGAAAAGGCGCCGGGCAATATCAACCTTGAACATTGGGCTTCCTCCTGTCCGGTGGATCATTTCCGCTTCGGTGAGTTTTATGATATTGTCGGCAATGTCTGGCAGTGGACGGAGACGCCGATTACCGGTTTCGACGGATTTGCCGTTCATCCCTGGTACGATGATTTTTCTACCCCGACCTTTGATACCCAGCATAATCTGATCAAAGGCGGGTCATGGATCTCGACCGGCAACGAGGCGACCAGGGACGCACGCTACGCTTTTCGGCGTCATTTCTTCCAGCATGCCGGGTTTCGTTATGTCGAAGCCGACCAGCCACTTGAAGCAGTGCAGGCAATGTATGAAAGCGACAAGGCCGTTTCCCAGTACTGCGAGACTCATTATGGATCGACCTTCTTTGAGGTGGCAAATTTCCCGGAGGCATGTGCCCGGATCTGTTTTGAATTCATGGAGGGCAAAAAGAAGGATCGTGCCCTCGATCTCGGCTGTTCGGTGGGGCGTGCAAGCTTTGAACTCGCACAGGAGTTCAGCATTGTCCACGGTCTTGATTTCTCGGCGAGGTTTATTCGTATCGCCTACCAAATGCAGGAAAAAGGAGTGATCCGGTACGAATTGCCTGAAGAGGGCGAGATCGTTTCCTACCACGAAAGGCGCCTGGTCGATTTAGGGCTTGGGGACACCGCCCATCGGGTGGAATTTCTTCAGGCCGATGCCTTGAATCTGAAGCCGCAATTCAGCAACTATGACCTGATCCTTGCCGCAAATCTTGTTGATAGACTCTCAGATCCGGGAAAATTCCTGGCCCATGTCCATGAAAGGTTAAACGATGACGGCATCTTGGTCCTGGCCTCGCCCTATACCTGGCTTACGGAATTCACCACCCGGGACAAGTGGATTGGCGGTTACCGAAAAGATGGGGAACCCTACACCACCCTAGACGGCTTGAAGGATCTCTTGCAGCACCATTTTTCCCTGGTTGCCGAACCGCGCGATGTGCAATTTGTCATTAGGGAGACGAAGCGCAAATTCCAGCACTCCGTGAGCCAGGTTACAGTATGGCAGAAGACTCTTTCGTGACCAGTGAACATGACTGAAAGAAGATCCCTGCATCGCTATCGTCTTACTCTGGAGTATGACGGCACCAATTTCAGCGGCTGGCAGAAACAAGCCGATGCCCGCACCGTGCAGGGAGATCTTTATAAGGCGGCGGTTCGCGTCTTTGGCGAGGTTCCCTTGGATATTCAAGGCTGTGGTCGAACCGATGCCGGCGTCCATGCCCTTGAATACGTTGCCCATCTTGAGGTGGCAGGCACGCTGCCACCAGAGGAGGTGGTTTGGCGGCTGAATGAGACTCTGCCCAAGGATATTGCGGTGCGCGTGGCGGAAGCTGCAGACCCGCGGTTTCATGCACGGCACAGCTGTGTCGCCAGGAGTTATGTATATCAGCTGCGCAACCGTAAGTCCGCCTTCGGCAAACGTTACAGCTGGTGGATCCACGATACAATAATGGATCTTGCCGCCATGCAGCGGGCCGGGGCGATGCTGACCGGGGTGCATGATTTTGCTGCATTTGCCGAAAAACAGGAACTGAAGAAATCTACCAAGGTCTTGGTGTATCAGGTCCGAATTCTGCTGGACGGGGAGATCATCCGGGTGAGAGTGGTTGGATCGCACTTTCTCTGGCATATGGTCCGGCGGATGGTGGGCGTTCTTGTTGAGGTTGGATGCAGGCGCTTGCCGGAACGGGAAATAACCGCTTTGTTGCATACCCCTTCCGATATTCCCTTCAACCATACGGCTCCCGCAGCCGGCTTGTTTTTTGAGAAAGCCTTTTACGACGACGAAGTGCTGCAGAAGTTTCTTGTCGAGTGAGCAGGCAAGAGTTCGGAATATATTGAGGTAACCCCGAGAAACGGGATGAGTCACTTACAAAAAATCTTTGCAACAACGTGCAAATATTTTTTGTAAGTGACTCAATCGAGGGAGATGTTATTTCCTTTGCCCGGAGATAAGAGGGGAGGGAAGATGAGAAAGCGACAATTTGATTGGTATAACAATCTTTTGTGTTCGTGTTGTGCAAATCTAACGTGTTGCAAGTTAACAGTATTTGTGTTAAGCCAAAAGTAATAGGTTCTTCTTTACACATGTAAAGGAGGGCCCGAATTTTCTGTAGGGCCGTTTCTATCTCATATCTTCTTCAGAGGCAGTTCTAGAACAATTTACTTGGTGTGTGTGCAACACTCGTCCGGGAAGGGAATATTCCCTGTAGAGAGGCTGTGCATCGCCCTGGTTGTCGGAGGAGGTTATTCTCCAGTTTTTTGTTTTAAAAGATCAGGGCTTGGTTCCGAGAAATTTAACCTATGGAGACCATAAATGATCACGAACAAGATAAAATTCCTCCTGATTGTCAGTCTTGCCGCACTGCTGTTGTATAGCGGCACAGTGGCATCCAACGAAAAAGAAGGAGGCGCCGAATTTGACCTTAAGGTTAAAGAGATGGCTATGGCCTGCCGGGACGAAGCAACCGCCGAGTTCCAGAAGTTGCTCGCTGCCAAGAGGCTCACTCCCTCGCAACTTTTTGATACCTTTTATATCCCCATTGCCAACACAAGCCCCCAGAAATTCACAACCCAGTATGATAAAATCACCGAGATGCCCTTAAAAGTCATTCTTGATAAATATGTCGAAAAGGACAGTCGGATATTGTTTGTCGTCGCTGTTGATAAAAACGGATATCTGCCTACCCACAACTCCAAGTATTCCATGCCGCTCACCAGCGATCCAGATTACAATACCAAATACAGTCGGGAGAAAAGATTATTCAACGACAGGACAGGACTGGCTGCAGCAAAAAATACCCAACCCTTCCTTCTGCAAAAATACAGCAGAGATACCGGCGAGGAACTTTTTGATTTATCTGTGCCGATATTCATTAACGATAAACATTGGGGAGCTATTCGTATCGGATATAAAAAATAGCGTAGTCACTCACAAAAAATCTTCGCACGTTTTTTGCGAAGATTTTTTGATAAGTGACTTATCCCGTTTCTCAGGATAAGGAAGATACGGCACAAGCCAGCAGACAGGTGGTCTTAAAAATTATAAAGGAGATTATTTTATGGTCAATTTCATTACGAAAAAAATTGCTGTAAAAGTTACTGTGATAGTTAATATCTTTATATTTTTAATTATTTCCTTGGGCACTTATGTGCTGATGGCCAAGCAGGGCGCGAAACTTGAGGCAGAGCTGTTAAACAGAGGACAAATCCAGGCCATTATCGGTGCTAAAATGATTGGGCAAATCATTGAGGAAGCTATAGATAACGGTGTGTTTTCGGTTGGCGATGCCTTCGATAAAAATTACGAAAAGATCGGCAATTTTGATCCGCCCAAATATCATACCAAGTACGATGCCTATTTGGATAAGGCCATTCTCAGTCTGGAGGATGAGTTTTTATTGGATCAAAGTATCGTTTTTGCGGTAGCCGTTGATGAGAACGGTTATTTGCCGACGCATAACACCCGGTATCAGCAACCGATCACCGGTGATGCCGAGAAGGATAAGGTCGGCAATAGAACAAAACGGATTTTCAATGATCCCGTGGGATTAAAAGCTGCAAAGAACACCGAAAAAGGTCTATTGCAAATATATAAGAGGGATACCGGAGTAACCATGTGGGATGTTTCATCACCCATCTATGTGAAGGGTAAACATTGGGGTGGTTTCAGGATCGGGTTGTCGCTGACGGCAATCGAATCCGCTAAAGATGATTTGAAAACTACTCTCTTTGGAATCATGGCGACTATCTTGATTCTTTCCCTGGTGTTAATCTATGTCATTGTTAATTATTTCCTGGCACCAATCAAAGCTCTGACGCAAAGGGCCAACAATGTTGCCAACGGCCAGAACCTTGAGGAAGAAATTGAGGTGACCAATCAGGATGAGCTCGGAGAGATGCAGGGTTCCCTCGAGCGCCTCAGGATGAGTATGGTTATCGCTTTACGCCGCAGCAAAAAATAATTCCAGCAATTCTTGCAGTTCCACCGGATGGAGTGCCTTTCCCGGGACACTCTGTCCGGTTCTTTCACCGCCGATTCCGACTATCAAGGTCGCGAAAGCTGCATGATAGCCTGATTGGCGATGGTCAACCCGAAAATACCGGTAATGGTCGGAAGGCTGCCGAGAACATTACGCTTTCGTCCCCTGTCGGCATAGGGGCTGGTGTCAACGCAGCCGTCTTCTTCCGAAACCTGGTAATCAAAATCAATTTTTTCTATCGAGTAGACGCAGGAGATACCTTCACCTACTCCCCGCCGGCGCAAGCGCTTGCGGAGATGTCTTGCGAGTGGACAGTTGGAGGTAGAAAAAAGCTCCCCGGAACGGATCAGGGCAGGATCGGTGCGCAGGGCGGCTCCCATGGAACTGATGGTCGGAATTTCACTGAGATAGGCGCCGTGTAACAGTTGGGTCTTCGGGTTAAGGGAGTCGATGGCGTCGATGAGCAGATCTGGCCTGGGTGTAAGGATTTGTTCCAGGGTTTCTTCGCCGGCAAAGAGCTGCAGGGCCTCAACCCGACACTCCGAGTTGATGGCCAGGATTCGTTCTTTGGCCACCTCGGCCTTGGCTCTGCCCAGGGTGGTCTCGAGGGCAAGGAGTTGGCGATTTATATTGCTCGGCTGAATGATATCGTAGTCGACGATACGCAGGTGACTGATCCCGGCCCGTACCAGTCCCTCGATAACATACCCGCCAACTGCTCCAAGGCCTACCACAGTAACCATTCGCGACTGCAGGAGGGCAAAGCGTTCTTCGCCAAGCAGTCTTCGTGTTCGAGTAAATCTGTCCATCATAGTGAGAAATAAAGTGATCTTTTTGTCATTGCAGCAAGTTGGCCATGGGTGAAAAAAGGACCGATCTGCCTCGGAATGAGCAGAAATAACTTGCCAAGGCCTGCTAAGCCATGTTAGAAAAACTGCCCTCCGCAAGTAGAGCATAAAGCAATTCGTTAAAACAATCCCGCATTTTCCATGACATTCTCATTATGTTGCACCTCCCAAAGCATAATGCCGATCTCGAAAATACTGCCACCTGGGCGAAATATTCCTCGAAACTCTGTGACCACTGTTCTGCCTCCTGTTGCAATCTGCCAGTCGAAGTGAAGGTCTGCGATCTCGTTCGAATGGCTCTGATGGATGAGTTTTCCCTGGAGGAAGATCCGAAATTCATCGCCAGAAGATTGATGAAAGAGCGGCTAGTAGAACATTTTCACGCTCGCACGGCCACCTTCACTCTCGCCAGGCGCGCCAACGGCGATTGTATATATCTCGACAGCAGTACCAGGCGATGCACTATATATGCCAACCGGCCCGATACCTGTCGTAACCATCCGAGGATAGGTCCACGTGCCGGTTATTGTGCCTTCAGGGTGAAAACCCCTGCTTAAAAATTATCCCTTTCCTACCGATAGAGTACTTGTTTTTTGGGCCGGATGTAATAACGAAAGTAACCGATGAGATTGCTGCTGATGAAGATCGCCTCCATCAGCACGGCCCCAGGGGAACCGGCGAGATAATTGTGAATGATCCACAGACTTGTGCCGACCAGCATCAGTTGCCGCAGTTGTTTGTCCTCTTTACAGAAGGAGGCGGCGGTACCGAAACAGCCGCCGGTACCGGCCAGTATGGAAAGAAGGCCTTCGTAGGAGATGGCGGCAATAGCGATTGTGGCGAAGATAAAGCCTGTCATAATCCTTTTCGAGGTGGAAAAAAGTGATACGGTGAATCTTACAGCTGCGAGGATTCCAAGGCAGGCGGCGGTCCAGTGGTCGAGCAGCATGAAGTGAACGGAAATCAGAGAGCAGGAGACCAGCAGACAGGCCACTATCTTCTTCCGTTCCTTGAATTGAAAGGAAAGAATATCAAAGCAGATGGCGATCCCGATGAGGATCTGGGAAATAAAAAAATGGGACATCAGAGATATGGCTCGGGTGAAAGGTGGAGTTTGTGGAAGGCAAGTCCTGTGGACTATACCTTGTCGTCACGAGGGCGTCCATCTGTAACTTGCAAAAATCCAGTCATACATTGTGCCGAATCAGCGGTCATAAGAAATCGGATGTTTTTTAGTGTTTTCCCGAATAAAACAGGTCTGTTGGAGAGATCCGAGTAGTTTCTCAGATTGAGTGGTGCAGTTGGTTTCTATGTCTTTGTTTTTGTGCAAATATTCTATGCAAATTTGACGTTCCGAGTAGGGCTCTGCCAACCCCCCGGGGTTTTTTAAGGCATTGGGCTCCTATGGAATATCATTATGCAAAGATTGCAAAGAAAAAAGGGGGAAGTCAGAAGACTTCGTCCTTCCCGATGACGATATGCTGTCGTTGCCTTCCGGTTATCCCTCGGCGAGTTGCTCCCCAGCACAGCTCGCTTCTGTTTTACCAAATCTCTTTATCTTTGCCCGGCAGTTTCGAGATGTTCAATGTCACGCTCCATCCTCCAGTGTGACTGGATGAGGACCCGATCGATCGTATCGATCCCGATGGTTCTTTTCTCATTTCAGCATTATCGCCTGAATCCCGCTGTTTCATTATAGTTTTGAAATATTCCAACGATTTTGTTGTGTAAGATTCATGTCTTATCGAGCTATTTGTGCTTCACATGACTTTTTCAACAGTGTATAAAGTCAAAATTCTGTCTTAGTTCCATGGCGTTAAAAAACAAGCCCACGGTCTGCAGAAACGAGAGCAACTCATTCATGACCAAGAGACACATCCAACGAAAAGGCTGTCAATAAGATTTCACATGTTACAGTAACGGTTGTTTCCGTAACATTGCCAATAACGATAGCGTTAAAGGAGTCTTTGCATGCACCTCCACGTTCCCTCCCGTCCTCAATATTCTTTTCAGTTTTTGCCGTATATTTTTCTGACCCTTTGCCTCTATCCGTTTGCAGCATCCGCAGCCACGGTCCAATATGGTTATGATGCCTTACAGAGGTTGACCATAGCCGAATATGACAACGGCGGGAAAGCTGCCTATAGCTATGACAGTCTGGGTAACCGGCTTACGAAAACCACCACTGCGGCAAACATGGCTGTGTATGAAGACGCAGAGGATGGCAACACCCTCGGTTGGGATGTCTATGACAACGACCCTGCCGGGGCAACAGTAACCAATATCTACGACGAACAACGGGCAAGCCGGGTGATTGAGTTTACCGGGGTCGGAACGGCCAACGGTTACCGCCTGCGTAATCCAGACGGAACCTATTGGAACGATGCCAAGATGCAGACCATTTCCTGGTCGATGCGCTTTAGCGAAAGCTTTGTCGTCTATATCGCCGTGCAGACCAAGAACGGCTTCCGTTATATCTATTATACCCCGTCTGCCACCAGCAACCTTGGCAACGATACCTATATCCACTACGGCCTCGGGGTCAGTTCAATGAACGGCACCTGGCAGACCGTCACCCGAAACCTGGCCTACGATTTAAAAAAGGCCCAACCGGATAACGAACTCCTGGCAGTCCTCGGTTTTCTCGTCCGTGGCAGCGGTCGGGTTGACGATATCAAAACCTTGGAGCAGATTCCTTCCGACATGGATTCCGACGGCGATGGCCTGACCGATATCGAGGAAATGACCATCTACGGCACCAATCCCTATATGGCCGACAGCGATGGCGACGGTATAAATGACAAGGATGAACTCATCTATTGGGGCAGTGCCTGGAACGCCGACCCGGACGGCGACGGCCTGATCAATATCCTCGATCCTGATGCCGACGGCGACTCCATCGCCGACGGAGCGGAACTCAGACAGGGCACTGATCCCGGCGATCCGCTCTCCGTCCCGACCTCTATGGTCTACGAAGATGCCGAGGATGGTCTGACCACCGGCTGGGACATCTACGACAACGATCCGACGGGAGCGACTATAACCAACGTTGCCGATGAAACTCGGGGAAGCCGGGTGATCGAGTTTACCGGTTCAGGGACGAACAACGGCTACCGTCTGCGCAATGCCGACGGAACGTATTGGAACGACGGCAATTTCAAGGTAATGCAATGGTCGATGCGCTTTAGCGAAAGAATTGTCGTCTATATCGCCGTGCAGACCAAGGACGGCTTCCGTTATATCTATTATACCCCTGCCGAGACCGATAACCTTGGTAGCGAGACCTATATCCACCACGGCCTGGGCGCGTATGTCAAGGATGGTGAGTGGTACACCCTGATTCGTGACCTTGAATACGACCTCAAGGAGGCCCAGCCGGATAACGAACTTCTGGCGGTTCTTGGCTTTCTGATCCGCGGCAGTGGCCGGGTGGACGACATCAAGACCCTGGCCAAAATTCCGGCCGACCAGGATTCCGACGGAGACGGCCTGACGGACAACGAGGAAATTTCAACCTACGGTAGTCATCCCTACTATGCCGATACCGACGCAGACGGCCTGTTGGACGGCGAAGAAGTAACCTCCTGGGGGAACAACTGGAACGCCGATCCCGATGGCGACGGCCTGATCAATCTCCTTGATGCCGATGCCGATGGTGACGGTTTTACCGACGGCATGGAGGTGCGCCAAACCACAGACCCAGCCAATGCATCCTCCTTCCCAACCACTGCCGTCTATGAAGATGGAGAAGACACCAATATTTCCGGCTGGGACATCTACGACAGCGATCCGAGCGGAGCGACCATAACCAACGTCATGGACACCGAAAAGCAGAGTCGGGTGATTGAATTTAGTGGCTCGGGCACTAACAATGGCTACCGTTTACGCAGTGAGGACGGTAACTATTGGTTTGACACCAAGTTCAAATCTCTGCAGTGGTCGATGCGCTACGCCGAGTCTTTTGTTATCTATGTCGCGGTGCAGAGTAAGGACGGCTTCCGTTACCTCTATTATACCCCAATCGAAGCCAGCAATCTCGGCACTGACACCTATATCCATCATGGTTTGGGTACCGCTGTTGCTGATGGTAGCTGGCATACCCTGGCCAGAGACCTTGAGGCGGACTTAAAGGAGGCTCAGCCGGACAATGAGTTGGAGTCGGTTTTGGGATTTTTGATTCGGGGGAGTGGGCGGGTGGATGATATTAAGACGAAAAATTGAACAGTAACCGTAAAAAGAACTATAGCCATGGGCCTTACGTACTGTAATTTTTCAAGAAAGGTATCGTATTGAACATGCTACTGATTGTCCGGCAATTTGTGCCAATAGGCGCACACCAAGTTTTTTTATTACTGTGTCGATGCCAAGGAGTTGTAAATGATTTCACAGGCAATATCAAATTTGCTTTATGCAATAGTTTTAGTTGTCATTTCCTTTGACATCGCAAGTGCTGTTTGTAGTGGAGCTGGAGGACGAAAAGAAATATGTGAACAGATAAGCAGAGATTGCGTTATTTTAATAAAAAAAGTGACCACAGGGTCCTGCGGTTATGGCACGGATATTCCTTTGAAGATATTACATAACTACGACGTTTCTTGCGAATATTTTTCACTTGAAGAAACTGGACAGTCTTTCCGATGTAACTCTCTGGAGACATTCATATCTATGTCAGTAATGAAGTTATATTGGAACGACACAGCAAAGTGTTGGCATATGTTCGCATCCTCAGGAAATTTATACAAGAATGCTCAGTCTATGCCCTCATCGCCGAATGAGCTCGTCTTTTACGCCCCAATTCCCGATAGTGAGATATTGAAAGCACTCCCTGAAAATGGTTGTGCAAACATGATTACCCCAAACAACAACCTTGGCCATCGCTGTCCCCCAGACCAATGTTGTGACAAATAGAACCAGCAATAATAGATAGATACCAACCATAAGAACCCTAAAAACGGTTACAAACATGAAAATGCCCATCACAATGATAGCACTGCCAAGATACCTGCATTTCTTGTTAGCAGCTGCTCTCCTTATCTTAGCCGGCACCGCCCAAGCCGCCAGCCAACCCTATATCTCCGCCCACCAGATCAACTTCGGCACCGGCAACAAATACCTCTCGGCAACGGACATCCGCCTCAGCGGCCCAGGCATCCCCCTCTCTTTCACCAGAACCTATAACAGCCAGAGCAGTGAAACCTCCGCCATCGGCTATGGCTGGACCGCACCCCTGACCGAACGCCTCATCGTCGAACCAACTGTCATCAACCTGGTGCAGGAGGGCGGAAGATATGTCCCCTTCAAGAACGACGGCAGCGGCAACTGGATTAACGAGACCGGCAATGTGCGAACCATCACCGCCAATGGTTCGGGCTATCAGCTGAAAGAAGCAAACAATACAATCAAACAGTTTGATGGCAGCGGCAACCTGACCAGCATCACCGATAGAAACGGTAATACTCGAACCTATTCCTATGCCAACAATCTCCTATCAACAATCTCCGATAACTTCGGCCGCAACCTCACCTTCACCTACACCAACGGCAAACTGACCCAGATAACCAGCCCTTTGGGCAATTTCACCTACACTTACCAAAACGACAACCTGACCAGGGTAGATAAGCCGGACGGCACCAATATCCAGTATATCTATGATGATGCAGGCGATGCCCATAACATGACCGGTATTATCGATGAAACCGGTACCCGCATCCTCACTCTCACCTACGACAGCCAGGACCGGGTGACAAGTTCAGCCAAGGCGGGTGGTGCCGATCTGGTAACCATCGCTTATCCAACCACCACCTCCCGCGAAGTCACCAACAGCCTCGGCGTAAAGACCACCTACCAGCTCGATGTTCTGCACGGGGTTGCCATGGTCGGTTCGATGGTCGGCCCCGGCTGCAGCTCTTGCGGCGGCAACGCCAATACCAAATATACCTATAATTCCAGACTACAGATAATCGAGGCGACCGACGCAAACGACGTCAAAACCGCCTACACCTATGACGAAAAAGGCAATACCACCAAGATCACCAAGGCCTTCGGCACTCCATTGGCCGGCACCACCAGCAAGACCTACGACCCGGCCACCAACCAGCTTTTAACCATAAGCCGACCCTCCATCGCCAATCCCGGCCAGCAAACGGTCACCTCGATGACCTACGATGCCCAAGGCAACCTGATCACCCGGTTGCAGAGCGGCTACTCCGGTACAACAGCCATCAGCGCAACGACCCAGTATACCTATAACAGCTACGGCCAGATCACTGCAATCGACGGACCACGAACCGATGTCAGCGATGTGGTGAACTTCACCTATTACCCAAACGATGCTTCCCAGGGCAATAACCGCGCTAGTCTCCAGACGGTCACCAACGCCCTTGGGCATGCCACCACCTTCAGTGACTATAATGTCTTCGGCCAGGCCGAAACCGTCACCGACGCAAACGGCATCGTGACGACCCGGGTTTATAATGCAAGCGGCCTGGTAACCGCAACCACCACCGCAGGTCTTAGCACCGGGTATACCTATGACGGAGCCGGTAAATTACAGACCATCACCCTGCCGGGCGGCCGAACCATAACCTACACCTACAACCCAGAAAACCGACTTGACAAGATAACCGACAGCCTCGGCAACGCCATCAGTTACAGCTATGACAGCGAAGGCAGGCGTTTAGGCGAAGAGATTCGCGATCCGGCAAACAGTCTTGCCCGCTATGCAAACTACGGCTATGACGACAATGGCCGGATGAACAAGGTAACCCTGCCCGGCCCGGCCGAAGAGACGGCGGAGTATGACCTGGTCGGCAACCTGGTCAAGACGGTTGCCGCCACCACCCTGCAGACCGGCTACCAGTACGATGTGTTAAATCGCCTGCTGTCGGTGATCGAGGCAGGTACCACCACCGCCAGCTATAACTATGATGCCCATGACAATATCAAGACGGTAACCGATGCCAACGCCAAGGTGACCAGCTTCACCTATGACGATTTCGGCCGGAGGATCTCCCGCACCGCCCCGGATACCGGAACAACCAGCTACAGCTACGATCAAGCCGGCAATCTTCTCACCGCAACCGATGCCAAAGGCCAGAGCGTAAGCTTTAGCTACGACGCTCTCAACCGACCGATCAGCCAGAGTTATGCCGGCGGCGATGCCAGTGTTTTCAGCTACGATCAGGGTGGTCATGCTATCGGCCATCTCAGCGGCATGACCGACCGGGAGGGCACGGTAGGCTTCACCTATGATGCTGCCGGAAGGATCGCAAGCGAAATAAGAACCATCGGCGGGAGATCCTATACAACCAGCTACACCTGGAACGCCACCACCGGTGAGCTTGCCGGGATGACCTATCCAAGCGGCATGGGCCTCACATATAGCCGCGATGCAGGCGGCCAGATCACCGCAGTCCAGGCAGGCGGCACAGAGCTGATCTCCGCCATCACCCATCTGCCCTTCGGGCCGTTGAAGTCGGCAACCTTAGGTTCGGTCAACCTGAGCCGCGCTCATGACCAGCGTTACAACACCTCCCGGATCACCGCCGGGACCTTCGATTATGTCTATACCCGTAACGCCGGCGGCAATGTTACCTCCATCGCCAATTATCAGGTGCCGAGTGTTGCCGGTGGCCAGAGCGATTACAGCTATAACTCCACCAACAACCAACTTACCGCGGTCAGCGGCCCAAGCCCGAAGACCTGCACCTACGATGCAAACGGCAATATACTCTCCGACGGGACCAACACCTTTACCTATGACGGCCTGAACCGGATCATTCAGGTGGAAAAACAAGGCAGTGTCATTGCCACCTATGGCTATGACAGCAGCAACAGGAGAATTCGCAAGAACGCAGGAACCACGAGCACCCATTATCTCTACGACCTGGGCAGCCAGCTCATCGCTGAGATTCTTGTTGATGGCACCAAACTGAGGGATTATATCTACCTTGATGGCGAGCCGATTGCCGTGAAGGAATACCAGACCACCCCCGGCACCTACTATTTCATCAACGACCACCTCGGCACCCCGCAACGGCTGGTTAACGCAACCGGCACCGTGGTCTGGCAGGCGGCCTATCTGCCTTTTGGCAAGGCGCAGATTACTGTTGAGACGGTTAAGAATAATCTGCGGTTTCCGGGCCAATATTACGATGCTGAGACTGGCTTGCATTATAACTGGCACAGATTTTATGATCCGGAAACCGGGCGGTATATATCTGCTGATCCTATTGGTTTGGATGGGGGGATGAATCTTTATACATACGTCTCGGGAAATCCACTAAACTGGTTTGATTTAGATGGCTTAAAAATTACAGGTTATTGGTTGCCACCAAAACCAACAAGCCATATTAAAGCAGATATATACTATAAAGATTTTAGACCAGATCTCGATATTTCTGGCGAACCATTTGGTGGTATTATATTTGGTTGGGTTCCAATTGATATATATGGTGACTTTTTATTAACTGCGAAATGCAACGATGACTGTACTGGAGAGAATTGGGAAGCAAGTACAAATGTCAATGATGTTCACCTTTTCATAAAGGATGCCCCAGTTTATGTAAATCCTTGGACATGGTATATCAAACTTGCCAAATTAGGATATCTGGCTGGAAAACATAAAGAATTGGCTCAAAAAGCTATAGATAAACTAGGAATTAGCGCCGCAGTTTTCTGTGAGTCACAAAAAAAGTAATGAAATATGTCAACAAACAATAATTACTGGGAAATCATTAACTTATCGTTAATAATATTATCTATTCCTCTGGGCATATTACTCGTATTTATTTCAAGAAAACGAGACAAATTTATTGTAGTAAGCAAAGAGAAAATTTCAAGCATTTCCAGGAGGATACTTGCTTATGTCATAGATTTGGTGATTTGTGCTAATATCGGATACTGGATTTATAAATATTCATTTTACATTCAAAACAATATTAGTATTTTTGTTTATTTAATTTCATATTTTTCTATAGTTTTCTTTTATGTTACACTAACAGAAAGCTCTCGATTACAGGGGACTCTTGGCAAATATTCCGTAGGGATTAAAATAGCTAGAAACGATGGAGGGAAGATATCATTTATGCTTTCCGCAGCCAGGCTGATTCTGAATGTATTTTTTAATACAGTATTTCCTTTAATTCCCGCAGTTATTTTCTTTTCAAAGCATAAACAATGTGCCCATGACATCATAACCAATACCATTGTAGTCAAGCATAATATATAAAACAGAGCAAGGCTCCGTGCCAGGCTTCCAAGCGCCAATAAAGAGTTCACCTGCGCAGTCCGGTGAAACGGCTGATTGGCATCTTTCTTTTTCAGGTTCCTGTCGTTTTAATCCGCTCCAACAATTCTGCGGGGGCGAGGACGTTGGGCCTGTCGCCGTAATCGGCCTTGTTTCTTGTCGCCAGCACCTCACAACCGTTGTGCATGCAGATGACGTACTGCACTGCGTCCTCGAAATCGTTCATGCCCGAATTAAGAGCTTCCCGGAAGCCCTCCTCGTCAATATCCGCCAGCTTGAAGGTATCCAGAATATCGGCGATGAAGCTGCGGGCCTTCTCTTGGCCGGCATACTTGTTGATGATGTAAAAGATATCTGTGATGCTGGTATTGGAGAGGCAGGCAGTGATCTCCTCCTGCTCCGCAAGCCGCCACAGAATCGCCGCCTGCTCTACGAACGGTTTGCGGTTCAGGGCGATATCAAGAATGATGTTGGTGTCAATGAGTACCTTCACTGCGTCTCCCTTCCAAAGCGGCCCTCCGCTCGGCCTTCCAGTCTCCAAGCTCCGCCCCTTCGATAACGCCGATCCATTTGTCAACGGTGCTCTTACTCTTTCTCACCCGTTTCAGGTCCACCGCGTGGCTTTCCTTCGCCTCCTCGGCGTCGAGAAAAATCACCAGGGCCTTGGCCCTCTGAATCCCCACGGGCTTGTGCTTCAGCTCCACGATTCCGTCATGATAAACGGCTTCCACTGTTTGCGGCATGGTTCTACCCTCCCATAGCCTGTTGTTTTAAGCGATTTTTTTCGATAAAGGTATCCAAAAGCTGGATCACTTGGCGTTTCTCCTTTTCCTCCAGGCCCTCAATCTGCTCCAGCCTTCTACGCAGACGCATGTCTCGGGGTTCACTTGTGTACTTCCCCTTTTGCCCCATGATCTGCTGAGGGGATATCCCCAGTGCCTCGGCGAGAACCGTCAAGACGTGCATTGGCGGATACTGCGGCTGCTTCTCGTAGTAGGCGATCATCCGCTGAGAGATACCTGTCTCCCCCGCAAGGTCACGTTGAGAATATCCAGCATCCCGGCGAAAGCGGGCAAGCTTTGCCCCAAAGGGCTCCTCGCCCAGATTTATTTGTACTTTGGTTTTTGACATGACGCTATTCCTCCCAATTATGTCATGTCTGCTACTATACACCATGTTTTTTGCTTCCTCTGTTTACGCTGCATAAATTGATTGACAGCATGATACATATAATGTATCACAAAAGCGTCAATTTCAAGCGGGATTTTTTTCTTTTTTAACCGCAAAATTTTTCTTGACAGGTTTTTGCGAGAGTTTGTCTGAAAAAAAAGCCCATCAACTTCCATTCTTTGGCGAGAGCGAAGTTGACGGGCTTGAAGCACTCCCGGCAGAGATACCGAAGAGTCTCTCTTTTCTATCATATCTCTCCGGCAAAATCCACATTGGCGACACAAAGGAGGTGATGACCTATCGCCACATACGAGACCACGGATATCTATGTCGGAGCCTTTTTCCTATGCAAAGGCGGATCGTTGCACGGAATCAGGATCAAGGACGCAGCCAGAGGCATAGCCGCCTTTGAAATCAGCGGCAACAACCTTGACCGCCTGGAGCGGGAATACCAAACCGGTACGGCCCTGGTGAACCCTGTTCACTTGCGAGAATCGTTGAACATGCTCAGAGATATGCTGTTTGACCTGCGAGATATGAGGAGAGAAACGAAAAATGATCAATCAAGACGAAATAGACGTCATCAAGAAAGGCGTTGAGCTTGTCCCTTTCATGAAAGCCTGCGGCATCGAGTTGAGGCAGGTCGGCGGCAATTACCGGGGCTTCTGCCCCTTCCATGAAGAAACAACCCCATCACTTACCGTAAATCCCAAAGAAAACCTGTGGAACTGCTTCGGCTGCGATAAAGGCGGCGACAATATCCGCTTTGTCCAGCTCTTTGATCGGATCAGCTTTAATGAAGCAGTGGAAAAACTCAAAGGCTACTTTCCCGGCGGGGAATTGCCGAAAAACGGAAAAACAAAAGCAGCAGTTAAGGAAAAAAAGAAGGAGATCAGCGTAGCCGATCTCGATCCCGCTGCTGTTATGCGGGGCAAGAAGCTCCTGGCCAAAGTCGCCGGCTACTATCACCACACCTTCAGCGAAGACCTTCGCGGCCTGGACTACCTGAAGGGCCGGGGAATCACCAACAATCAATCCTTTACCGACTTCGCCGTAGGCTATGTCAACGGCAGTTTAAAGAATATCCTGCCGGACGATCCGGAGGTAATAGGTACCCTTAAAAATCTCGGTATCCTCAACCAAAAGGGCAACGAGATCTTCTATAACTGTGTGGTCTTCCCTCTCTACGACCGGGACGGGACAATCACCGGCCTCTATGGCCGCAACATCGATCCGGACTGTGGCGCAAACCACCTCTATCTTGCCGGTTCCCGCAACGGCCTTGTCAATCCGGCCAGGGGCGTGGTCAAGAGATCGTCGACTATCCTTCTGACTGAATCGGTTATCGATGCCTTGACCCTCTATGACCAGGGCTTTACCAACGTCATTCCCTGTTATGGCGTCAACGGCCTTACCGACGATCATCTTTTTCTTTTTAACAGCGCAGTTAAAGAGGTTTATGTCTGCTTCGATAGCGATCCAGCAGGCAAAGAAGGGGCTGTTAAAACCACAGAGCAGTTAAAGAAGAAAGGAATAACCGCCTACATCGTCACTCTGCCGGAAAAGGACATCAATATCTACTTCAACCGCCACACCCCGGAGGAACTCGAAGGGCTGTTCAAGGCGGCCAACCCGGAATCCATCGAGCAGTCCGACTCCCTGAACAAGCGCAAACAAAGTCTCTATATCCAGGAGGAACACGGCTTCACCGTGGGCTTTAGCAAGCGGCAATACCAGGTAAAAGGCATCCAGCGAGGCGATACCCAGCTGAAGGCTACGATTAAGGTATCTGAGAATATTGCCTCCTCCAAACCCTTCGAGCTGACCACCATCGATCTTTACTCATCGAGATCACGTCACTGGTTCGCAAAACTCTGTGCGGATCTGTTCGCCGAGCCGGAAGCGCTGATGAAGGAGGATCTGGCTAAACTGCTGCACCTGGTGGAACAGTGGCAGCCGATCAAGAAGGAAAGCGTAACAACCGAAATCAGCAAGGAAGACGGAGAGTTGGCCCTGTCCTTTCTGGAGAGTGATGATATCTTCGCCGAACTGCTCACTGACTTCAATACTTTGGGCGTCACCGGCGAGGAGATCAACAAGCTGGTGGGCTATCTGGCGGCCACTTCCAGGAAGCTGGCTGATCCGCTGTCAGCCCTGATCCAATCCCGATCTGCCGCCGGAAAATCGACCCTGCAGGATGCCATCCTCTCGCTCATCCCCGATGAGGATTATATCAAATACACTCGGGTCACCGACCAGGCCTTGTTCTATAAAGAGGAAGACTCCCTTGTGAACAAGATCCTGGCCATCGAAGAGGCCGAAGGCATGGGCGGTGCCGCTTACTCGATCCGCAACATCCAGAGTGCCAAGAAGATCACTGTTGCCGCCACCGGCAAGGATGCCAACGGCAGAATGAAAACGGAGGAATACACGGTACGAGGCCCGGTCTGCGTGATGATCACCACCACGGCCACGGAGATCGACCAGGAGACCGCTTCCCGTTTTCTCTTTCTGACCATCGATGAAAGCTCGGCCATGACCGAGGCCATCCACCACATGCAGAGAGCAGCGGAGACGCTTGAAGGACTGATCAGGGAGAAGAAACAGGACACCGTCACCCGCAAGCACCACGCCGTCCAGCGCATGCTGAAAAACCTGGCGGTGGTCAATCCTTACTCAAAATATCTGAGCTACCCAAGTCATTCGCTGAGAGCTCGGCGGGATCATAAAAAGTATCTCGGACTTATCCGGTCAGTAGCCTTCCTGCACCAGTATCAGCGGGAAATCAAGACCGTGGAGGTGGAAGGCAAGCCGGTGGAATATATCGAAGTCTCCCTGGAAGACATCGACACCGCCAACCGCCTGGCCAACGTGGTTCTCGGGCAGAGCATGGACGAGCTGGCCAAGCCTTCCAGAACCCTGCTTTCCCTGATCTATGCCATGGTTAAGGAACAGGCGGAAAAAGACAACCGGCCTATAGACGAGATCTTTTTTACCCGCCGTATGATCCGGGAGTACACCGGCTGGACCGACTGGCAGATCAGGGCACATATCAAGCAACTTGAGGAACTGGAGTACATCGGTGCCCGCATCAGCTCCATAGGCAAGGAGTACAGCTATATCCTCAACTATCAAGGCCAGGCGGAGGGAGAGGAACAGGACAAATGCTATCTTAACCTCACCACCATTGAACAGATCAAAAAAATGATCGACCGGGAAGAATAACCCCGAGGGCCAAACCCCTCACCCCGAGGGTGAAACGAGGTACTCCGAGGGTACCCCGAGGTTCGGAAAAATAAGGATAACTACTTGCAGTTAAAGAAAAAAGATAACAACCCCGAGGGCGAGGCAGGAGAACAAGCCCCAGGGAGGGGGGCGCCAGATGACAGAAACCAGAAACCAGAAGCCAGAGAACTACAGACGTTGCCAGGCTGTGACCTGCAAGGGTCGGCGTTGCCGCAACGAGGCTGTTTACTTCCGGATCTACGAAGGCGACCGGCTGGAATACTTATCTTGCAAGACCCACTTCCAGGACTTCCGGCCACATCCCGGCCAGAAAGGACAGCAACCGCCAAAGGAGGCGATGTGAAAATATGAATATCGATACGGCAAAGGCCAGGTTCAAAAACTACCTGGAGAGCGGCGGGTATGCCGCCTCAACCATCGAATGTTACTGCGTATATCTCGGTTACTTCCTGGATTATCTGAGAGGGATAACGGTCATGGACATGAAACAGATCACCCATGAGACGATCCGGAGCTACCATCTCCTGGTCACCAGCATGGATATCGCCGAAGAGACAAAGGGAATGCGGCTGAGACCGGTAAAGCGGCTGTTCGGCTGGTTACTGGATAGCCACCAGCTCCTTCTTGATCCGACAGAGAAAATCCGGGAGACCAACCGGAAGAACCGGACACTGCCGCCGGTCCTCACCATCGAGGAAATGCGGCTGCTTCTTGCGCAACCGAATCTCTCTTTGCGGATGCAGATCCGGGACCGGGCTATCATGGAAACCCTTTACTCTTCAGGGATACGGCTGAACGAGCTGGTACAGCTCACTGTCCATGACGTTGACCTGAAGGACAAGGTTCTTCAGGTCAGAAAAGGCAAAGGCAACCGGCAGCGGGTTGTTCCCATCGGGGGGAATGCGTCCCTTTATCTTAAGGAATATCTTGAAAATATCCGACCCAGATATGCCAAGAAGAATCCAAAGGAAAGAAGGCTCTTCCTTGGCAATGAAGGGAAACCCGTCACCGGTAATACCATCAGGACAGCATTGTTCCATTACAAGAAAGCCGCCGGGATCGAAAAAACGGCCTCACCCCACAGCTTCCGTAGAAGCTGTGCAACCCATCTGCTGCAACAAGGGGCGGATATCCGCTATGTCCAGAAGCTGCTTGGGCACCGGCACATCAGGACTACCCAAATCTATACCCGAGTATACCCAATCGACCTCAAAGAAACCCATAACCGGACGCATCCACAATGAGAATCAGGGAACTGATACCGGGTTATCTTGGAGAACTGAAGATCCTGAGCCGTTCACCGCTGACGATCCGCAATATCAAAAGCGGCCTGGCAAAGATGGTTCTGTTCCTGGAAGGTGAAGGAATAACCGACCTGGTTCAGCTCAACCAGGATGCCCTGCAGCTGTTCCAGGAGGAACTGACGTATAGGCTGACCGAGAAAGGAAAACAGCTCTCGGCCCGGACCAGGGAAAAATATCTCTGTTCGGTCCGAGGCTTTGCCGGCTACCTCTATGAACAGGACTATCTTACCGCCGATCTCGGCAAGACGATCAAACTGCCGAAGCAGCCAAAACGGTTGCCGAAGGTGATCCTGGATCACGCCGAGGTAAAGAAGCTGCTGGCAGCACCGGACATGCGGACAAATGACGGTTATAGAAACAGGATTATCCTGGAGATCCTTTATGATACCGGCGTACGGGCCGCTGAGATGGCCGGGATCAAAACTGTCGACCTCGATCTGACGGGCGGTTATCTTACAATACGATCCGGCAAGGGAGCAAAAGACCGTGTCGTACCTATAAGCCCGCGTGTCTGTGACCTGATAAAGAAGTATCTTCTCATGGTCCGACCAACCATGATCCAGGGAAAGGATAAGGGCTACCTGGTCCTCAATCGTTGGGGGACCGGGATGACACCGACCGCTGTCTGGGCCATCGTCAAAAAGGCCACTAAAGAAGGAGGGATCAGGAAGAACGTGACCACCCATACCTTCCGCCACACCTGCGCAACCCATATGCTGAAAAACGGTGCCCCGATCCGCCATATCCAGGAGCTGCTCGGCCATGAGTCCCTGGAGTCAACACAGATCTACACCAGGGTTACGATCAATGATCTGAAGGAGATCCACGCCAAATACCACCCCGGGGAAAAGCTTTAAAAGACTTGGATCAGTGGGGCCTGCGGCCCAATGAATAGAAGCCCACCCCCGCGCCCAAACATCCCATGTTTATCCATGTACTTACGGGCTGTCATACAACCTGCATTTATGTCAGCATAATACACATTATGCTTAATGGCTGTGCGGCAAACGGCTTTTGTCATTGTCCGGCAGTCCGTGCCAGTTCCACGGTTCCGGGTAGCAGGTGGGCCATCAAACATAATGTGTCCGTATTATGCAACATACGCAGGTTGTATGCCAGCCCTCCCACGTCCCACCGTCCGTGCTTACGCCAACTCCGCCCACCCTAATATGCCGCTTTCAGCGGAAGGAACCGGAACACAGCCCCGGTGCGCAACTCTTTTTTCTTTAACTGCTTGTAGTTGCTTGTCTTGTTAGCCAATGTCGGGTATTAATGAAACAGCTCTTTGACACAGCTGCCTTCCCCAGAAAAAAACAGCTCTTTAGGGGGAGAAGCCGCATCGTGATATCTTGGCACAGGTTTTATGACCCGGAAACCGGCAGGTATATTTCCGCTGACCCTATTGGTTTGGATGGGGGGATGAATCTGTATGCTTATGTTGGTAATGATCCGGTGAATAAAATTGATCCTGAAGGACTTGATTGGCTATATGATAAACTAAAACCCTCTCCAGAGTTTCAACAAAAGGCCAAAGAAAGGTCAAAGAAACAACGCTGCTCACCTTATATTGTATATTTGACTGATGCAGGGGAATGCTGCGTTAAATCATGTGCAGCGGAAGCAGGGTTAGGGTGGTCTGGGGAACTTTCCACCCAAGGAATGGAATATGCAGGAAAGGAAGCTACGAAAATGGGAGAAAAGATTGGGTTGACAAGTACTATCGTGAAAATAGGCGGTGGAAGAATTCTTCCTATTGTTGGTACGGCTAGTACATTAAATTCTACTAGACAATTTGCAAGTTGTGTGAGCAAATGTGATGCATATTGGTATTATCCTTGTGGGCATTCAGATGAATTTCAGTTTGAACACCATACGAGTGGCACCGCAGTTATTCCGCCTTCAGGAAATGATTGGTATAATAATCCTGGACCACCGGTTCATATTCCAGCTAACTAGTTTTCTTTATCGAATGAACTATTTTGTCAATATTTCTAATAATCCAGTTTTTCCTAAGCGTTGTGTAATATGCAATCAGGAATGCGAACACATTCAAGAAATAATTGGGAACCCGAAAGTAACTAATTTTGGAGGTCTAAAATGGTTATTCGGTGGTGGAATAAGAGTGAAAGTATATGGACATGATAAGTGTGTAAAGAAGCTGAATTTACAGCTCATATTGAGGACGGTGTCATTGTTTGTCGCTATTTCACTTATAATCCCTGTGACAATGTTCAATCTAAATCCCGGTATCTTTTTTCCATTAATAATTATTGTCGTTTTGGCAGTTCTTGTTTGGCAAAACAAAAGAAAACCTCCTTTTGTAAGAGAGAAGGGGTCAAGTCGGCTTTTGGCCTTTGTTCTTTCTTTCGCGTAGCGACAAACCAAGGGCAACCGACTGCACCACCAACCAAGCCAGCCCGTAGCCCGGTGCAATGTCGTATAAGGCCCATTTATGTTTTAGTGTCCCTCCTTCGCAGCAATCACCTGAAAATAAAAACGAAGTTCGCCGCCACCAGCGGACTCCGACCCAACCCAGCCACTAAACATAGATGTCCTTATGCGAGCGGACGGACTG
>JAZDOW010000199.1:0-77384 GCA_043798185.1 Pseudomonadota bacterium
CAACCTGGGATAAATTCATAATGACCCTCTCGTGTTGGATACAATTTTGGGGAATGTACCTTGTACGGAAGGGTTTGTCCAGTATTAGTTATAACTTGTTGGATTTGTATCATGAAATTTGCAGGGAAAATTCACCCTGCCGAAATAGTTACTCAGAGCTTACCTGCAAGCTTCCACCTAGCCGACAAGTTGTATAGCAGAAAATAAATGATAGGTAAATGGTGTTATTTTTTCGTTTTGCTCTGCTCTTCGGCGTCAATGACAACTACCACCCCGTCCGCCAGCCCTTGACGATCGATGGTTGTCACCAACCGTTCACCGGCTGCAACACCGCTGCGAATTTCGGTGAACTGCCAGTTAGTTAGACCGCTTGTCGTCTTGCGGTATTCGAGTCGATTACTCATCGGATCAACAACATAGACATGACCATCCTTCTGCAGGGCCTCGGTGGCAATCCGTACAACCTGCGGCCGCCCTTCGACGATGATCTCGACATCGGCGCTATATCCGACCAACAGATTGATATCATTTACTTTTTCCTGAAAATCAACCTCGATTTCCACCGTACGGGCCTGTTTTGCCTGCTCAAGTACATAGGGAGAGACCGATCGCGTCTTTCCCTTAAAAACCCTTTTCGGAAAGGCGTCGAGGGTGATACGAGTTTCCATGCCCGGACGGATCTGCGCGGCATCGATTTCGTCAATCGGAGCAGCGACATACAACGATTCCATATTGATCAGATCGATCACCGGCAGCGTCGCGATTCCGGGCGGTGACGGGGTGATGAATTCACCGATCTCACCATTAACCTCGGCGACGATCCCGTCAAAAGGTGCGGCAACGATGGTCCGTTCCACCATCGCTTTCGCCTCTGCAATCCTCGCAAGGCTGACCTCACCCTGGGCCTTGGCAGCCCGGCAGGCAGCCTTTTTCGAAGCGGCAGTGGCAATGGCCTCATCATAGCTTGATTCCGAAGTCGACCGATTTTTCCTCAGTTCGGTCAGCCTCTCTCCCTGCCGCCCGGTGTATTCGGCCATAAGGCAGGCCTCGTTGGCAGTGGCTTCGACAACTTTGGCCTGTTTTTCGGCAAGGTCCAGTTCTGCTTCCAGATCCTTGTTCCACAGGGTAAGAAGGAGCTGCCCGGCCTGCACTTCATCTCCTTTATGGACATAGAGGGTGGCGATCCGCCCGCCGACCGACGGCGCAAGCCTTGCCCTCCGTCTTGCCTTAACCGATCCGGCCCGGGTGTTGGTTACCGTCGCCTCTACAATACCAATCTCTGCCGCTTTCACAGAAACCCTTATCGGCTTTTCCCGGAACACAAAGCGGTAAGCAAAAAAGCCGCCAATCAGGAGCAGCAGGGGGATGATTATAAAAAAGAAACGTTTCATGTTGCCTCCTGGAGAGATTTACAAATTACCTTCCTTCAGGGATTTTTCGCTCTCCACAATTCCCAGTTATAGGCCAATCCGACAAATCCTTCAACATTTTCCCAACCAAAGGTTTGTTCTCTCATAAATTGGTTGCCTATCCATTGATATTCCGGCAAGGACTTGTCAAGAACCACCTGACGTTACGGCTTATGGGAACACTCCTTTTTTCGCACCCCATAACCCGATACATCTAACTATAATTACAGCTAAAACGATTAACCATTCTCCATTTGACGACACCTGAATATGGTTTGGAAAAAATAAAATTTGTCTCAACACACCTTGTTGAGGTACCATTATTCGAGATCTTTTCTCCTCAATCTTTTCTTGACGGTGAGTTGGGAATTTTCTCCACACCACTTTTGCTGCTGAATCCCGACAACCTGGACTTTATTCGTACCCTCTCTGGAGAGGGGTAAACACCTTGAATCCACGACAGGCCAATATGTTACCCAAAGGAAAGACAAAATGGCACTACGTATGGCCGACAATGATAACCTAACCGGAATCTCCATCGCCGGCATCCCTCTTCAGTGGAACCGCAACCAAGGTACCTGCACCTTTAGTGGTATGCCGGTTATCATGATGTGGGTCGACTCAACCCTTGCCGGACTCATGGCCGGAGTTCAGGCCATGGTGGGAACCGAGCGATTCTCCCTGGCCCTGCAAAGCGAGGGTCGAAAAAGCATAGTTGACGATTGGCGAGTAATCTCCAGCCACCAAAACTTCTCGGAAGGCTTCCAGGCCCTCGCCCGTGTTGCCGCAACCGCCGGTTGGGGCAACTGGCAGCTCGTCGCAAAAGACCAGCAAAAAAGAGAGTGCATTTTTCGGGTCAGTCACAGTTGGGAAGGTAAGTATCAGCAATCTCTCGGTGTAAACTGGGGTTGCAGCATGTTGGCCGGAAAGCTCGCCGGCTATTGTTCGCGACTTTTCGATACAAGTTGCTGGGCCGAACAAACCTCCTTTACCGCAACAGGTGACAGCACCGACACCTTTATCGTCAGCCCTTCGACCAAAACCATCGAAGAAGAACTCGACAATCTCCTTGGTGTAAACGCAGCAACGGGGCCGGACATGGTTGTGGCCCTGAAAAAATTGCAAGAGGAGATCCGGGCACGCACCGAGGCCGAACAAACCTTACGCCGGATTCAGCTGCAACTCGAACAGAGAATTCAGGATGAAACCGCCGACTATCGGGAGAGTGAAAGAAAATACCGAAACCTGGAACAAGATTACCAAAATCTCTTCACCAAAATGCTCGACGGTTTTGCCCTGCATGAAATAATCTGCCAAAAAGACAAACCGGTCGACTATCGTTTCTTGAGCGTTAATCCGGCCTTCGAGACCCTAACCGGACTTGCTGCCAAGGATATACTAGGTAAAACGGCGCGCGAAGTTCTACCAAATCTCGAACCGTATTGGATCGAAATGTACGGCAAAGTCGCACTGAGTGGCGAACCGGTTAATTTTGAGCAACATGCTCCAGAGCTCGACAAACATTTCCAAATCGCCGCCTATTGCCCGGCACCGGGGCAATTTGCCTGTATTTTTCAGGACGTTACTCTGCGAAAAAAAGCCGAGCAGGAGAAAGTGGCTCTTGAAGCCCAACTCCGGAGACGGCATAAAATGGAGGCCATTGGCACCTTGGCAGGCGGTATCGCCCATGATTTTAACAACATTCTGGCAGCTATTCTTGGTTATGCCGAAATGGCCCTTGAGGAAATACCCACCTGGAGTCAGGCAAACAGCCAGATACAGGAGGTTTTAAAGGCCGGGACCAGGGCCAAAAATCTAGTCAGACAGATCCTCGCCTTCAGCCACCGGGAGGATCAGAACCGCGAACCGGTCAATCTCAATGCACTCATTACCGAAGTTGTGGTTTTTTTGCGCGCCACCATCCCGACAACCATCGATATACTCCTCGACCTTGCTCCCAACTGCGGCAATATTCTCGGCGACCCGACCCAGATTCACCAGGTCTTGATGAATCTCTGCACCAATGCCGGCCAGGCTATGGAGACAGATGGCGGGACTCTGGCCATCACCCTCCGGAAAGAGACGTTTACGGACGAGGTCAAGGCCCAGGAGGCGACTCCCCGGCAAGGGACATTTGTGCGCCTGGACATTGCAGACACCGGTAGCGGCATCCCGGAAAATTGCCTCGAGCGAATCTTTGATCCCTATTTCACTACCAAGGAGTTCGGCAAAGGTTCCGGCATGGGGCTGGCGGTTGTGCAAGGTATTGTTAAAAGCCACGACGGCCTGATTAAAGTCGTCAACAATCCGGAAAAAGGGGTTACCTTCTCCCTCTCTTTCCCGAGTATCGACGCCCCGGCCAGGCCGGTCGAGACCGAGGAATTAGCGAAGACAACGGGCAGTGAACGAATCCTCGTCGTTGATGACGAACCGAGTATAGCGAGAATGCTGGAAATCGTTCTCAAGAACAACGGCTACGCTGTGCAGACTCTCAGCAGCAGCACCAAGGCGTTGGAAATATTTCGGGCCGATCCTTCAGCCTTTGATTTGCTTTTGACCGACATGACCATGCCGGACCTGGCCGGCGACAACTTAGCCTTGGCAATTCACCAGCTGCGCATCGACATCCCGATTATTCTCTGCACCGGATACAGCAGCCGGATTGATGAATTACAAGCTCGGGAGGTGGGGGTTCAGGCTTTTTTGATGAAACCGGTGGACTTCAAGGAATTGACCTCAACCGTGCGACGGCTTCTCGACAACAATCAGGAGTGACCGACAAATGCTCCATAGAGGGCAAGAACTGCCCTTTCATAATCGATTGCCGCCACACCGATGATGATATTCATTTCCGATGCACCCTGGTTGATGACCCGGACATTGATCTTCGCCCCTTTTAAGGCGTCGAATATCTTGGCGGCAATACCGACAGTGCGCACCATGCCCTCACCAACCACGGCAACCAGGGCCAGGTTTTTTTCGATATACAGGCTGTCCGGCTGGAGCTGTCGGCGAATCTCGTCCAAGATCAGTTCCTCCAATCCCTGCAGCTGGGCATCTTCGACAATGACACTGATCGAATCGATACTCGACGGACATTGCTCAAAGCTGACCCCGTGCTCGCGGAGGATTCCCAACAGACGGTAGGCAAACCCCAGCTCCTTGTTCATCAGGGATTTCTCAAGACAGATCATGGAAAAATCCTTGCGGCCGGCGATACCGGCGATCTCGGTGTCGGAGATGGTTTTATCGCTGAGGCTGCCGGTAATAAGGGTACCGGGATCATCCGGACGATTGGTGTTTTTTATGCGGATCGGGATTGCTGCTTCACGGACCGGCAGAATGGCCTCGTCATGAAAGACCGAGGCCCCCATATAGGCCATTTCGCGGATCTCGCGAAAGGAAATCTCAGCAATGGTCTGGGGATTTTTGACGATCCGCGGATCGGCCATGAGGATGCCCGAGGTATCGGTCCAGTTTTCATAGAGAACAGCTCCCACCGCCCGGGCGGCAATGGCCCCGGAGATATCAGAGCCGCCACGGGAGAAAGTCTTGACCTGGCCTGCCCGATCCCGACCATAGAAGCCAGCCATAACATACATCCTGTCCTTATGGAGCATCTTCTCCCCCAAGGCCCGGTAGCTGTTCTGATCGATGGTCCCGTTGGCGCGAATGATGATAGCTTCGGCCGGATCGATAAATTCCCCGCCCAGATACTCGGCAATGAGCTTCGCGGAAAAATATTCGCCCCGTGAGGCAACAAAATCACGGGTAGCACCGGCCGGCAGCTCCATCTTGAAATGATCAAGCTCAGCCAACACCCTGTCGCTGAGATTCAACTCGCCGATGATCTCGGCAAAGCGGCCTCGGATTAAAGCAAAGGGCTCGTCAATGGCGGTGGACATAGCGGCCATTTCGTGGCAGAGATACAGCAGGTCGGTAAGCTTTGCTTCTCCTGGTTGCCGCTTACCTGGAGCCGAGACAACAACAATCCGCCGCCTCGGATCGGCTTCGACAATAGCCTTGACTTTTGCAATCTGGGCCCCGTCGGCGACACTGGAGCCACCGAATTTAGCGACAATTCTTTCCATTTTTCACATGATTGCCGCAAGCTTGACCAGCTCAAGACTTGAGACAATTCCCACCGGCTTGCCTTTCTCACCTGTCACCAGAAGATGATTGACCCCTGCCTCGAACATCACCTTGATAGCTGATATCACATCCTCGTCCTCATCAAGTTGAATGCAAGAATTTTTAGTTGACTTTTCGGTATTGAACTCGCATTTGGTCATAAATGTCGAGATCTTAGTCTGCTGGCGATCATAACCATGGGCCAAACCATTCATCACATCCCATACGGTAACTATACCTATCAACTCTGCGCCAACCTTTACTGCCAACACCGAAACATTGGTTTCAGCCATGAGCTGAATTGCCATATCAAGGCTATCATCAACATCGATTACCGGAAACTTCCTTTTAATTGCCTGTCTGACCTTGAGAGACTCTGCCATAATTATCCTCCTTTGCTGTAAAGATACTGTACAGTTGCACCCATCCCCTAGTCATATCCTGCTTTTTTAAATCCTATCTTCTTTTAATCAGTTAATCAAATGCAATTCACGGCACCAGGAAAAGGCTACCTTTGATAGTACAAAAATGATCAATTACCCTTCCCAAACACGTTCGTGTTCTTGACATAGTTCCGCATGGCCATACCATTGTGTGAAAGCACATCACTTTCTTCTATGGATCACGTAAAACGAGGAGTATCTATGGACCTGTTCCCTTTGTACCAAAGGAAAAACAGCAAGGCTCACGGCTCGATAATTTTTCTAACCCACGGTGGCGGCCCCTTGCCTTTGCTTGGCGATCCAGGCCACCGGGAGTTGGTGGAATTCCTGCAACAGATCCCTGCTTCGCTCATTTGCCCTGCCGCCATTCTGGTTATCAGCGCCCACTGGGAAGAGACCGTTCCGACTCTTACCAGCGGCAAGGGTCCAGACCTGCTTTTTGACTATTACGGCTTTCCGGAAGAAACTTATGCGATTTCCTACCCCGCCCCAGGCGCCCCCGAGCTTGCCGAGAAAATTCACCGGCTCTTCCAAAGTAAGGGAATTGCAGCCGGCCTTGACGACCGCCGCGGTTTCGACCACGGGGTCTTTATCCCTCTGAAGATCATGTATCCAAAGGCCGATATCCCTTGTGTCCAGATATCGCTCCTGGACAATCTGCGACCAGAGGACCACATGCAACTGGGCAGGGTACTGGTTCAATTACAAAGGGAAAACCTGCTTATCATCGGGTCGGGATCTTCCTTTCATAATCTGAGAGCCTTTCGTGAACCTCCAACAGGAGACTCGCGTAAGGACAATGAGGTATTCGAACATTGGCTGCGGGAAACGCTGTTCGACGAAACCCTACGTGAAGATGAACGTGAAAGGCTGCTGTTGCATTGGGATCAGGCCCCCGCCGCGAGATACTGTCACCCCCGAGAGGAACATCTCCTGCCGCTGCATGTCTGCTATGGCATTGCCGGCCGGTCCGCTGACCGGGTCTACGCTATGGAACTTATGGGGAAAACCGTCAGTGCCTCTATCTGGTGAACTCTCTCCTCACTGCAGGCGAGAGGGGAATGAGATCACTTTATGTTGAAATACGCCCTGTTCGAAAGCCTCAGAGCCGCCAGGAAATATGGCCACTTTTCATCACCTTTGTCTCTGCACTCTGCGCCATTCCAGCGATTCCGGTCATGGTGTTTTTCACAAGGGCTTGCCCTTGTCCTCCAACCAGCGTTTAGCCGGGTGATGACCCATGGATGCTGCTTTTCTTATATCTTCCAAGCCCTTTCTCTTTTCGCCGAGGTGATTAAGAGCCCGGCCTCGACGAAAATAAGCGTCTTTCATGTCAGGATTTAAAACGACCACCTGATTGAAATCGGCCACTGCCTGCGAGTATTGCTCTAACTGAAAATACGCCCGGCCCCGATGATAATAAAAATTGTAATTTGGATTCAGTTCTATCGCCTGAGTAAGAACCTCAATGCCTGACTGAAAATTATCCTTTCGCACCAAAGCAAGCCCCTTTTCCGCCAAATCCCAGGCCGAGATGAATTTATTCGATTGTTCATAGTCTCTATTGACATCAATGAGATTTTTTTGCATTACGGCCATTTCTTCTTTGAGCGCTTCAATTCTTTCCAAAGCTTTTTCATTGACGTTGCCGACATTTGCAAGATCGTCACGTTGCTGCTGATTCTTGCGTAAATCGTCGATAGCACGAGTCACGGCTTCCGGATCGGCTTCAATCTTGGCGGTCAATTGATAGGTTTTTCCATCCCAATTTTCGGCGATGATCTCGGTTTTTACAATGCCTGCGGTGAGAGCAATAATCTCATCCCGGGAGAGCTGAAAGTTTTTCACCTCCGTTCTTGACTCAATATAGGTGCCGATTTTTTCAAGGAGCAACCGCTTAACCTCCAGCAAGGAAATTGCCCGGCAACTCAACTTGCTGTCAGCTTCACCGGCATCATACACATATTTTTCCTGAAACAGCTTGGCCTGCACCGAACCTGTAATGCAGAGAAAGAATATCGACAACACTGCAATTCGCCATATTTTCACCTGTCTGCACATACACACCCCATCTCCTTTGTTGTTTTAAAAGTAATAATGGAACGAATATTTCAAACCTGTTCTTCTTTCCACATATCCTTAGTAAAACGTACACTTCGGTTACGACCATTTTCTTTCGCACGATAAAGCGCTACATCGGCAAACTTGATGCAACTCCAAAGGGTTTCAGTATCGGCCGGGAATTCACTGACTCCAAGACTGATGGTTTTTTGAATGATGCCGTCCGGGATCTTGATCTTCAGCTGTTCGATGTTCTTGCGAATCTTCTCGGCGATCTTCAGGCTCTCTCCTTCACTTACATCAAGCAGCACCGCGAGAAACTCCTCGCCACCAAAACGGATGACAATATCCGCCTCGCGAATGGACTGGCGGATGACCTTGGAAGTCTCTTTCAGTACAAGATCACCGACACTGTGCCCATAGGTGTCATTAACCTGCTTGAAATAATCAAGATCACACATAATTAAGCCGATTGCCTTGCCTCTGCGCAGGACACCGGCGACAATTTTCTCCGTATATTCCTGGAGGTATCGTCGATTATTCAAGCCGGTCAAGGGATCGATCAAAGCCGAATCCTTGAGCGAGCTCATCAGTCGTTTCGTCTCGATCACCGCCAGGGATTCGTTGATATATTGCTCAGCCTTAAAAACCTTCGCCTCCATCACTTTAAAGCCGGATTGGCTCTCAGGCGCGTCGAAGACGAACTGCACCACGGCCACCGGTGCACCGCCGACCACTATTGGCAGGCAGTAGTGGACCGTCCCTTCTTGGCCGGTAAATTGCCGACAGATTGCCGGAAATATGGTGGACGTAATTGAATGGCCGGTCCGCTTGGCCTTGCAAAGATCATTATCGTCGAGAACTGCATGATTACACAGCATTTCCGTCTGATCGAAACTGCTCGGGTAGGTCAACTGCAGAGTATTCTTGGCATTGATGATCTGGTAAATAAAGCATTTGATGATTCCGATCTGTTGGACAAAGATCTCGCCGAGCCGTCGGTACACCTCGTCCAAATTGTCATCCTCCTCAATTACCTTCTTGAAAACCGATAGGTTATTGATCGACTCCATCAATCTGTTAAATTCCGATGAGAGCAAACCGATCTCATCAATTGAGGTGATGGTGATACGTTTCGTCAGAGCCGCATGGCCCTTGCCGCTGGCGATATCCTGCAAGCCCTCGATGACTTTTTTGAGGGGTCGTGTGATACCGGTCCCAACCACGATCGCAAAAGAGATGGTAAGAATCGTAAAAATCGCTGTCCCGGCCAACATGAATAAACGAAGGCGATTGACATCGCTTTGTACATCGTCGACATAGATGCCGCTGCCGATGATCCACCCCCACGGCTCATACAACCTGACATAGGAAATTTTCGACACCGGCTTTTCCTCACCGGGTTTCGGCCACATATAATCGACAAAGCCCGCACCATGGGCCTTACATACCGCCACAAACTCCCTGAACAGAAACTTGCCGTTCGGATCTTTGTTGTCGGTCAGATCGACACCATCCAGTTCCGGTTTCATCGGGTGCATGATCATGATCAGGTTTACATCGTTGATCCAGAAATAATCATTTTCCTGGTAGCGTAAACCGCGGATCCGCTGGGCAAGTTGCTTTTGCGCCTCCTCCTGGGTGATAATCCCATTTTTAATCAGGACTTGGTACTCCTGGAATTCACTGAAAGCAACATCGACGACATTTTTTACCCCCTCCTTTTTCCCTTCCAACATATTCTCTTCAACCATCGGCATGAAATACAAAAGGATGATCAACGTCATAAAGCTGATGCTGACAATTGAAATTGTGACGATCTTGGTCAAAATATGCCACTCTTTAAATCTCGTCATCAACATGGCTCCTCCCGTAATTATTCACCAAATATGAAAAACAAATGCTTCGGTTTGCTCCAGGAATCAGCTTTTTTGCTTCTTCCTGTTCTGCGGTATTTTTTTCTGCCTCGCTTGCCGAACAGCACGGCCGGCCACGGAATGGCCGAATGCCCCAAGAGGCTGACGGCTCAGGGAAAAATATTCTCCATGGCAGTAGGCAAGAAGCCCCGCCTCACCCAGGCGAATTCTGCCGTCTTGGTCGATAAGCGAGGTGTCGACCTTATTGCGAACTATTTCGGCAATAAACAGATCGTGGGATCCCAACTCGGTCACACTCTGCACCCGGCACTCCAGGGCCACCGGGCTTATTTTCAGGGAAGGAACGGCGACATCGACACCGGGTTCCAATTCCAGACCGAAATGTTTAATCTTATCCACCTTACGTCCTGACCGACAGCCACAAAAATCGGTCATTTTAAGCATTTGCCTGGTCGTCAGATTAATGACAAATTCGCCGGTAGCCCTAATATTTTCATAGGACAACCGCTCCTTGCGTACGGCAATGGTCACCATAGGCGGATGCGAGCAGGCAACACCGGTCCAACCGACTGTAAAAACATTCGGCTGACTATCTGAATTAATCGTCGTCACCAACACCGCCGGCACAGGCCCGAAGAGAATCGATCCCTTAAAGAGTTCTTTACTCAAATCCTGCCCCCTCCCGGCTTTCCAATCCCCGGTATCCTTCATCATCCGGCAATTCTGCCTGTCTGGCCGCAGCCACAGCCAATGTGTCGCATCGCTCGTTTCCCTCATTGCCGGCATGTCCCTTCAACCAATGGAAACGGACATCAAGGGACTCAACCAGTAAAAGCAACTGCCGCCAGAGATCGACATTTAAAACTGCCCCGCCGTCGGCCTTGCACCAGCCGTTGTTTCGCCACTTCCGCGCCCAACCTTTTGTTATACCGTTTACCATATAGCTGGAGTCGGAGAAGAGATCGATCGGTGTCCGGCATTGCCACAGCGTTTCAAGGGCGACTATTGCCGCCATCATCTCCATGCGATTGTTGGTGGTCAGCCGAAACCCACCGCTCATTTCCCGCCGATCACCATTTTCTTCGATAACAATCCCGTAACCGCCGGGTCCGGGGTTATTGATGCAACCGCCGTCGGTGAAGACGGTAATTGCTCCAGGCCGTTGCTTCGGCTGAGTCTCTGCTGAGGCGTGTTCGCTACTGCTCCGTTCTTTCTTTTGATACACGGGGTCCAGAAGCCAGGCCTCAGCCTCTTCCCGGCTGGGAAAACTCTGGTATTTGGCGCCGGCAAAACTCTTGACCTGCGCCTCGGCAGACGACCAATCAGTATAGATCCCGCAGCGACGTCCTACCGCCACCGCGTAATATTTTTTTTTCACTTTTTTCTCGGGGGCTTAATTGGCATCAATCTTTGCAGCCGTAAACAATGGCTGTCACCTCATTGCCCTGGGCATTGTAAACGAGTTCATCAAAGCTCATCATTCTGGCCATGGCGATTCCCCGCCCATGATTATGGGTGACCCGGGAAGGATCGACGGACAGGTACTCTTCCCAGTTAAACCCCTCCCCTTCATCATGAATCTTGAGCAGGCAGTCTTCGCCGGATTTTTCAAACAATACCGTTACTGCCCGTTCCCGGTAGAGGGGATCAACAAACCGTTTATCGACCTCTTCCTTCCAACTGTTTGTATGAACCAGGTGACTTTTCAGCTCATAGCTGATCGCGAGATTACCATGCTCAACGGCATTGAGAAAGAGTTCCGATATGCCGGTGATGGCCAGATCAGGACTCGGGAAAAACTGGGCAAGAAAGGCTGCGAGCCTATCCCCTTCTTCGATGGTTTTGAAGACACACTTCATCGACTGCACCAAAGCAATGCTGCCCTGCCGTTGCAAATTTTCATATTCGCTCTGCCTGTATTTGCGTATCTTTTGCCGTGCCGAAGCGACGATCGACAGCAGGGTCTCAGGGACCAGGGGTTTCACCAGATAATAAAAAACTCCGGCCTCAATGCCCTCTTTTATCTCCTGCGGTCGTCCGGCTGCAGTCTGCATGATGACCGGAATCGCCCGGAGTTTTTCATCAGCCTTAATTTTTCCGCATACTTCAATGCCGTCCATCTCGGGCATGAGACGATCAAGGAGGATGATATCAATGTCTTTGCCATTGGCGGCAAGTACCGCCAATGCATCCCGACCGTTTACTGCGGTCAGAACCCGGTAGTCTTCCTTTTCCAACATATATTGGATAAGCCGGAGCGAAGACGGATTGTCATCCACGGCTAAAATGGTGGTCTTTGCAATCGGCAGAATCGTTTTCAATGTCACCTTCTCACCCATTGTCGGTCATCGCTTGTCTTTATTGGACAGGCCGGCAGGAATCCCGTTTCTTTCTTTTTGTGATTTCTATCATTTCGTAATTAGCGGGGAAAAGCAAGTGACTACACAAATCCGTAAAAAAAAGAGGCCGGATCACCCTCTCTTTGGGCAATCCGGCCTCTACCGTTTCATCCGCCACCTGCAGAAATCAACATCCCTTAATGCCTCAGCCTCCAGCGCTTTTTGTCTCGGCTTTGGTGGCTACCGTGCCTTCTTTCGTCAATGAGCCGGCAATAGCATCTCGGGATACCTTAACAATCACATCCTTGGCGATTTCCAGGGAAATGACATTGTCGGCTATACCGATTATCGCACCGTGCAGTCCGCCCTTGGTAAACACCTTGCTGCCTTTTTTCAAATCGTTGAGAAAGGCTTGGTGCAGTTTGGCCTGTTTCTGTTGTGGCCTGATAAGTAAAAAGTAAAAAACAACAAAGATAAGGACCAGCGGGAGAAACTGGGTCAAACCGCCCAGGCCTCCAGCCATGCCCGAACCGGCAGCTGTATCAGCTGCAAAAGCAATTCCTGTCATAATAAACCCTCCAAAGATGTAACTGCCATAGGTGAAAATGGGCCTTGCGAGACTTCTTTTCACACCTGCTCTAAGCCCGATAAACTGGGAAAAACTTTGTGCAAAGTAATCATTCATTTTCCTGCTTGCTATAAAAATCTTTCCGCCACTGGGCAAAACCGTCGATCTCTATGGCTCCGCGGATTTCAGCCATGAGATTCTGGTAGTAATGCAGGTTGTGGATGGTATTCAGATGATAGCTAAGAATCTCCCGGGCATGAAAGAGGTGGCTGAGATAGGCGCGGGAATACTTCCTGCATGTATAACAGCTGCACTCCTCGTCCAAAGGGCGGGGGTCATCACGATAGCGGGAATTTTTAATGGTGAGTTTGCCGCGCGAGGTAAAAAGCGATCCGTTCCGCGCATTCCTGGTCGGCATGACGCAGTCGAACATATCAATGCCGCGCCACACCCCCTCGACCAGATCCGAGGGAGTTCCCACTCCCATCAGGTACACCGGATATTCGGCGGGAAGGGCCGGTACTGTGGCCTCGGTCATCGCATACATGAGCTCCTTTTCCTCGCCGACACTCAACCCGCCGATGGCATACCCGTCAAAGCCGATATCGATTAAGGCCGCGGCATGTTCCCGGCGCAATTCCGGATACATCCCGCCCTGGACGATGCCGAACAGCAACCGCTCTCTTTTACTGTGCGCCTTGCGACAGCGTTCCGCCCACCGGGTTGTCAGGTCGGTCGCTTTGATTGCCTCATCTCTCGTTGCCGGATAGGGAATGCAGGTATCAAGACACATCATGATATCTGAGCCAAGTGCCTGCTGTACCATGATTGCATCCTCGGGACTGAGGAAAAGCTTGCTGCCGTCGAGATGCGATCTAAAGGCCGCTCCCGCCTCGGTTATAGTTGCCAGGGCCTGGAGACTGAAAATCTGAAAGCCGCCGCTATCGGTGAGGATCGACCCTTTCCAGTTCATAAAGGAATGTAAACCGCCCAAACGTTCAATCAGCTCGTGCCCCGGTCGAATGAAAAGATGGTAGGTGTTGCCGAGGATTATCTCAGTCTTCATTTCCAAAAGGTTCTCCGGCGTCACGGCCTTAACCGTACCCTGGGTACCAACGGGCATAAAAACCGGTGTCTGGATAACCCCTTGCCGGGTACGTACTTCCCCCCGTCGAGCCGCACATTCGGAGGATCTTTTCAACAAGGTATAGGGTGAAGTAATTGCCATATTTTTTCAATGCAGAGAGTTATAAACTTTTGTCAGTTGTCGCAGCACCTCTTCAATCTGAAAGGGCTTGCTGATATATCCGTCCATCCCGGCACCAAGAAGTCGCTCTTTGTCGCTTTCCATGGCATGGGCGGTCAAGGCAATTACCGGGGTATGTCTGGCTTGAAGCCTTTCAAGAAGCTTTACCGAAACATCTTCCTCTATGCCAACTCCTTCAGGACACAGACCTTTTTCACATTGGCGAAGGATGGTTACCGTTTGCTCGCCGTCAAGGACGGGCATCTGCACATCGAGCAATACGGCATCATAATCCGTGGCCGCCAGCAGATGCAAGGCTTCAAGACCTGTGCCGGCCTCTTCCACCAGATGATCGTTCAGCTGAAGAATCATTCGCACCAGATCTCTATTGGCGGCTATATCATCAACAACCAGAATTTTCAACCTGGGAAGACCTTGGACCTGCGATTCGTTTCCTGCCTGCTGAGAAGGAGTGAGATTTTCTCCCAGAGCAAACCTGGCGGTGAATGTAAATGTTGTGCCTGTCCCAAGGTGACTTTCGACCCCAATGACGCCGCCCATCATCTCCACGAGCTTCTTCGAGATGGCGAGGCCAAGACCGGTCCCACCGTGGCTCTTGGTCATCGAACTATTGGCCTGACTGAAGCTTGCAAAAATGCGATCCAGATATTGCTCCGGAATGCCCATCCCCGTATCTCTGACAGTAAATTCCAGGAGGACATCCTTGACTGTTTTCTCCCTCAGACGGCACCCCACATGCACCGAGCCATGGCTGGTGAATTTAATGCTGTTGCCGACCAGATTAAAAAGAATCTGCCGCAGGCGGAGATCATCGCCCAGATAAACATCGGGGCCGCTCACTTCGCTGCAGTCGGCAGCAAGGGTAACACCCTTTTCTTTTGCACCTGTTTTCAATAAATCGATCACAGCCGCAATAACCTGATCTACTTTAAAGGGCCTGTTCATAAGTTCCAGTTTGCCGGCCTCGATCTTTGACAGGTCAAGTATATCGTTGATCAAGGTGAGGAGCAGTTCCGACGAACTCTGCACCGTCTGAAGACAATATCGCTGCTCCGCGGTCAACTGACCGGCCAAGGCAAGCTCAGTCATGCCGAAAATGGCATTCATCGGTGTACGGATCTCATGACTCATATTGGCAAGAAATTCACTTTTGAAGGTGTTGGCTACCTCCGCTTCCTGCTTGGCCTTGATGAGTGCACTTTCCGCCAGCTTTCGGTCGGTAATATCGAGGACATATTCGATCACATGGACAAGAATACCATCCTCATCGAAGATCGGGTAGCTGTGGATTTCGACGAATCTGGCATTGCCCGCATCATCACGGTGTACATGTTCCAGCACTACCGGTTTCCCCGTTTCCTTGATATCCCTGAGTGGGCAGGGATGGTCCAAACCCACGCAGGGCATATCACAGCCATGGGTCAACTGATAACAGGTGGACACCGGTCTTCCGGCAAAGCCGCTGGCCTTGTTGTGGAGAATTACCTCATAACTTTTTACGTCAATCACATAAAAAGGATGCGAAAGGGCGTCCAGGGCACTTTCAAGAAACCGACTCTGCCTGGCGTATTTGCTTCTCGATTTTTCCAGCTTGTTGTTGGTCTCCGACAATTCCGCGGTGCGCCCTTCGACAATTTTCTCCAGGTTTTCATTTGCTTCATGGAGCCTGGAGATGGTATTGCGCGAAAGATCTATGGTTCCATAAACAAAAAGCGATCCGGCGAAAAACACAACAGCAGTAAGCAGCTCAAGGGGGAAGGGGAAGTCACTCAACCTTAGGCCGATGTAGCCCAAATAACAAAAGAAGAAAAACCCGACGAGAAGAGTAAGAATCCGCCACCTTAAAGCAAAAGTCGGCGGCACCTTGCCCTGGACGTCCCTTGAGATCATGATAGCGACGAAAAGAAAGGTCGCACCGATAAGGACGAGAAAGACGGTAACCGCTTCTAACGGAAAAGTGGTAAAAAATGTGCGCATGAGATTCTGAATTACATTTTTTCCCGAATATGTCCATTTCTGCGGACGGGGCTGTTGTCGAAAATTAACATGGTCTGAGGAATGACCAAAACAGTAAAGAGAACAGCAACACAATGGATGGAAATGGCCCATTTTTCGTTACAGCTCCGAAAAGGTCACAGTGCCATAGCAGTGCCGCTCTTTTTTGTATATCATTGCAAAATGCTGGATACCAGAAAAAACATGAGCATCGCCAGATTGCAAACTTTACAACACTCCGGAAATTTGTATTACTTTTGGCTTTTTTGCAATTTTCAGCTTACAACAAAGAAAATTGCAGCCTTAACATTTTTTCTGCAACCGCCAAGTCCTCCGATGACCAGCCTCTCTCAACCTCGGGCCTAAGCAAAGATGAAAACGATTGTTATCATAGAAAATGAAGCCGTAGAACTGGAAGCCATGGTCAGTCTTTTCGAGCAGTGGCAGAAAGAAATCAACATCCTTACGGCAAAAGAGGAAAAAGCCGCCATCAACATCATGTCACAGCACCATGTGGACCTGGTCGTCTGCGATCTCGCCCTGCCGAAAATGAATTCCCAGGAAGGCTTTTCCCTGCTCACCCACACCTTTCCCTATGTACCCTGTATCGCCCTGTCGACAAGCATGGGTACCTCGACCGCCGAAGCGATACGAATGGGGGCCAGTCAATGCCTGGAAAAACCGATCGTGACAGCGGAGCTTCTCCAGCACGCCGCGGACCTTCTCGATAACGACACCAGCGGCACGGTCAAGGGCATCCCCATCCATAGTTTTCTACAGATGCTCGAAAGCGAGGAAAAGACCTGTACCCTCCAGGTAAATCACGAGAAAGATACCGGACTTCTCTACATTCAAGGTGGCCGGCTTATCAGTGCCGAAACCAAAGACTTGAGTGGAGAAAAAGCAGCACATTTTATCCTGTCGTGGCAGGGTAGCGTCGTCCAACTCCGCCATTTCAACGGTCAACGAAAAAGACAGATAAACAAACCACTTCTCTCCATTATCATGGAGGCATTTCGTCTACAAAACGAAAAGGATAAAGATCAGAGTGATGCCACCCCCGCCAAGGATCACCAACTGCCTTTAAAGCACCTCTCCACCCTGGGTAAGCGAATCCCCTTAGAAATAGGTTCCAGAGTCAAGTTGGAATTTCCGCTTAGCGATAAGCGCTTCGAGAGCACAATGGTCGGGATGCTGCTGGATCATTACCTCATCTTCACCAATCCCCAACCGCTTGACAAAATGGACGAGGGGCTCAGACTTGAACAGCGGGTCATCATTAAGTACATCCACAAGGGTCGGATGTGGATGTTCAAAGCCCAACTGCTGAGAACCGTCGAATCGCCTTACGATTTGCTCTTTTTCGAATATCCGGTGGTCATCCATTATCATGCACTCAGTGCGGCGAAAAGAAGTACAATTTTCATTCCCTGCACCTTTCACATGTCGGAGGGGCCTGAATTATACGGGACTCTTATCGACTTGAGCATAAGCGGGGCACTTTGCCAAATCAGCCACAAAAAGGATCTTCCCCTACCCCAGATCGACACCACATGCGGTGTCATCCTCCGCTGCCTGATGCCGGGAATAAAAGAAGAGCAAGAACTCACCGGAATTATCAGAAATCTTGCCATTGACACCGACGCAACCAGGATAGGCATAGAATTTACTCACCTCCAACCGCACTTGGTCGACACCATCGGCAACTACCTTTACGCCATCGATGGCCAGGGTGATTAAGAGCTTAGGGTCAAAGCCCGTATTTCTCTTTCCTGGGCAACAATAGCCTCCAGCAATCGAAACTGGCGTACTGCCCTTGCCAGATTTTCTCCATCCTGCCGCACTTTAAAATAGGTGTTGCCGCGTAAATGATCGGTGAAGAAGCGTACTCCGAGCTCAAAGGTTATCCCAAGGACTGCGTCAAATATTTTGGTCCGCTGGTCGGCGCTGAGCAAATTGTGTGGCTCACTGAAATAGCCCTGCAGCAGGGCCCGGCAGATTTTTATGTCAAAGGAAACAGCCTGTCCGTTCTCGCCGCTCTCTCCCACGCGGTTGCAGCAGGATCGCAGGCAATCCCCCAGATCGTAATGGACTATTCCTGCCCCCACCGTATCGAGATCAAGCATGCCGTCGGCAAGACCATGCTCATCGAAGAGAAAATTATCTATCTTTGGATCGCCATGAATAGCTTGAATGGTCAAGAAGCCTGAACTTCTTGCTTCTTCAAGGATCATCGCCTGCAGTCTGCCCCGGCTAATCGCCGTAAAACAATACCGACCTGCCGCATCCAGCTCTTTTTGTATCTTTTGCGGGAGCTGATCAAATTCCTGCAAATACAGGGACAAATTATGAAAACCCGGGAGCGGATCGAGAAGAGATTGCGCGTCTAGGTCGGCCATCAAACAATGGAAACAGGCAAGAGCCTTGCCAAGCTGAAAGGCCTGTCCAGAGTTTGTGAGATTTTGGCAATGGGTATGCGCCAGATAGGTCTGGCCGCGCCAATACTCTCCCTGAAAGTCACGAAAAAAAAGGGCGCCGGTCATCGTCGACACCGGATGGGCAGTTCTGAATTGGCGGTCAGCCTGCCCTGATCGTCCGGCTAAATGGCGAGTGATTTTGGCAAAATTATTGATTACCCGAAGGGGATCGCTAAAAACCCGCCGATTGATGCGCTGCAGAACGAAGGGACCCGCAGTCGATACAACGAGGAAGGTATCATTAATATTGCCGGATCCGAGAGGCGATACCGGACAGGTAGTGCCATCCGGGCAAAATGCCGCCGCAGCCTTCCGCGGATCGATTGCTGTGGTCATGGTCGAAGAAGGTCGGCACTCTCGGTTCGCCCGGAATGGGCGGCCCCGAGGAGTGCTGCATCCGCCTTGAGGATGATCTGCACCGGGATGGTCTGCATCAATTCCGTCATCGGGCCCTTGGCACAAAAACTCCTGAGAAAGCCGTCGAAGACTACCTTACCAAAAAGTCGCGGCAGTATCCCGCCGCCCAGGTACATACCGCCCCGGGCGTAGAGCTTGAGGGCCAGATTGCCGGTTTCACTGCCGAGTATGGTGAGAAAAAGCTCAATGGTCCGACGGCACAAGGGACAACTATTCTCCCCGATCGCCCCGTCGACGATCACCGGAATTTTGTCTTTAGCCAAGCTCATAGCCTCGGCAATGGCCGGACTCTCAGGGATGCCATGGAAGTGCATGCAGAACTGATACAGATAGGCGAGCCCAGGCCCGGCAATTAAGGCCTCATAGCTGACCGGCTTCTGTTTTTCCAACATCCAGGCGAGAAGGGCCATCTGTTCGTCATCGACAGGGGCAAAATCACAGTGCCCACCCTCGGAACCCCTGGCGAACACCTTGCCTTGGCTCTCAAGCAGCCACCCTTCGCCGAGACCGGTGCCGGGAGCAACGACTCCGCGCATTTGACCTCCGTCCCTTGTCCCTGTCTGGATCTCGGCCAGATCATCCGGGCCAAGGTGCGATAGAGCTGTAGCAATCGCCGTCAGATCGTTGATCAGTTTTACCCGGTGAAAGCCAAACCGCATCTTAAGCGAGAGGCTATCTATCAGCCACGGAAGGTTGGTAAGCTTCACCAGGTTACCTGTCACCACCCCGGCAACGGCTATGCAGGCTCCCTGTGGTCGGTATTGAAATTCACTGAAAAAAGAGGAGATAATCTCTTCAATCCCGGAGAACCCGGCATTGGCATAACGTTTCTGCGCAAGAATACGAAAATCGCTGTCGGTTTCCTGAAAAATCGCCAGTTCACTTTTTGTTCCACCGATATCAGCGGCAAAAAGGGTCGCCGTGCTCATGTTCTTCCTGCCCTTCGCAAATATTTTTCCTGCCTGACCACCCTTCTCTAGCCGTTGACCAGTTGAATATCCCAGGCCTCGGTTCGACTGTTGTTGTCCGGATTTTTCACAATGGAGAATTCAAAGATGTTCGCTGAATCGAGAAAGAGCGTATCATTTATCTCCAGCGCCTTGGAACAATGAAAAAACACCGAATGGGGAATCAACCCCTCACGTCCGAGAGAGTAATAGCGCATGAAGCCGAACCCTCTGTCCTGATTGTAATTGATGGGAATACCCCGCTGACGGTTGTCGCCGCCCTGTGCCCCTATCGGCAGGAGGCCGGGAATCAGGTAGCCGGAGATAAAGAGATCCGCCGTCTCCCTCAACTCGGCGCTGACATATTTGAAGCCGATAACCTCCACGCGGCATCCCATATTCTGCAGGGCCAGGACCAGGCGGATAAAATCGCCATCGCCGGTAAGGAGAATGACCCGGTCGAGGTTTCTGGCCTGCAACAGGGCATCAATGGCCAGATCCATGTCGGCATTGGCCTTGGTGGTCAGGATCCCTTCGTCGTCGACGAAGTGCTTGACGAATTTTTTAATAACCTTAAAACCACATTGGCGGATGACATCGTGATAACGGTAGAGTTTTAGCCGGTATTCCTGATCATCCTTGGTCCGCTCCCCGTCTTCCGCCAGATAGGAATTGGCACGGAGAAGGGTGGAGTTGCCGGCGCTGGCCAGCTCCATCAGAACATCGTAGCGCATCCCATAACCGCCGCACATTCTGATGTTTTCAGCATCTACATATATTCCAGTCTTCAGCATGCCCACACCCGCCCGCGATATCCGTCAGTTATTCCCATTCGATAGTCGCCGGTGGCTTTGAGCTTATGTCATACACCACCCGATTCACCCCCCGCACCTCGTTGATGATGCGGCTTGAAATCTCACCAAGGATCTCATAGGGGAGTTTGGTCCAATCCGCCGTCATGGCATCGCGGGAATCAACGGCGCGAATGGCAATGACGTGTTCGTAGGTCCGCCCGTCCCCCATAACGCCCACCGTCTGAATGGGCAGGAGCACTGCAAAAGATTGCCACACCTTGCGGTACCATCCGGCCTTGCGCATCTCTTCGAGGACTATTACATCGGCCTGACGGAGAATGCGTAGCCTTTCCCTGGTAACCTCACCCATGATCCTGATCCCAAGGCCCGGTCCTGGAAAGGGTTGACGATAGATCCCCTCCTCCGGCAAACCGAGCTCAAGTCCCAACTCGCGCACCTCGTCCTTGAAGAGTTCGCGGAGAGGTTCAATGAGATCGAGTTTCATAATCTCCGGCAAGCCACCGACATTGTGATGGGATTTGATCGGGGCTTCACCGCGAAAGCTTACTGACTCAATAACATCCGGATATAGGGTGCCCTGGGCAAGATACTTGACCTTGCCGATCTTGCGGGCCTCTTCCTCGAAAATTTTGATGAAGCCGAGACCTATACGTTTGCGTTTGACCTCCGGGTCTTCAACCCCTTCAAGTTCGCTGAGAAAGAAATCGGTGGCATCGACATCTATCACCTTCAGCTTACTCTTTTCCTTGAAAAACCGAAGAATTGACTCGGTTTCACCGGTGCGCATCAGACCGTTGTTTACATAAATACAGGTCAATTGATCGCCGACAGCCTTGTGGATAATAGCCGCAGTGACCGAACTGTCAACACCTCCCGACAGGGCACAAATGACATTATCAGTCCCGACCTTTTTCCGAATAACCTCGACATTCTGAGCAATAAAGGAGTGCATCGTCCACTCCGGCAGGCAGTTACAGATGCCGAAAATAAAATTCCGCAGTATATCGGTACCAATGAGGGTGTGAGCCACCTCGGGATGAAACTGCACGGCGACAAGGGGCTTATGTTTATGTCGGAGCGCCGCATAGGGAGAATTATCGCTTATTGCCGTGGCGGTGAAATCTTCCGGGATAACCTCAACCCGGTCACCATGGCTCATCCACACCTGGTGTCTGGCATCGCCTGTTTCCAGCCCGGCAAAAAGGCCGGCGGTATACTGCACCTTCAGTTCAGCCTTGCCGAATTCCCGCTTTTCAGCCTTTTCAACCTTGCCGCCCAATTGCTGGATCATTAACTGGGCACCGTAACAGATTCCGAGGACTGGAATTCCGAGGCTGAAAAGGTCGGGATCGGAATGGGGCGCATCGTTATCGTAGACCGAGCACGGCCCACCGGAAAGCACTATGCCGGACGGCTTCAAGTCCTTTAGCTTGTCGAGAGTGATGGAGAAAGGATGTATTTCACTGTAGACTTTCTGTTCCCTGATCCTTCTGGCTATAAGCTGGGTGGTTTGCGACCCGAAATCGAGGATGATAATTTTTTCGCTATGAATATCCATGGGTTCTCTTGCGCATCTTGTCTAAAGGTTTTTTATCGGGTTTGATTGTGCCAACCTTGTTACTGGGGCGGAAAATCGCCCACCCCCCTCCCAAACAACCACTAAGCTGTACGGTAGTTCGGCGCTTCCTTAGTTATTATGACGTCATGGACGTGGGATTCCCGTAGACCGGCCGAGGAAATTCGGACAAACTTGGCCTTTTGCTGGAGATCCTGGATCGTTGCCGCACCGACATAGCCCATACCTGAACGTAACCCGCCGAGCAACTGGTAGAGCACGTCGGCAATGAGGCCCCGGTAGGGAACCTTGCCCTCGATCCCCTCGGGTACAAGTTTTGAGGAAGAGGTGACCTCAGCCTGAAAATAGCGGTCGGAAGAACCATGATTCTGGCACATCGCCCCGAGGGAACCCATGCCCCGATACCCCTTATAGGTCCTCCCCTGAAATAAAAAGGTTTCCCCCGGAGTTTCGTCGGTTCCAGCAAAGAGACTGCCGAGCATAACCGTGCTGGCACCCACCCCGATTGCTTTGGTAATGTCCCCGGAATGTTGGATGCCGCCATCGGCGATGACCGGAATATTGTATTTGTTGGCCATTTCAACGCAGTTTTTGAGAGCTGTCATTTGCGGCACACCAACCCCGGCTACTACTCGCGTGGTGCAGATCGATCCCGGTCCGATACCGACTTTGATCCCGTTTGCCCCGGCGCGAATAAGGTCTTCGGTTCCCTCGCCGGTTGCCACATTGCCGGCGATGATTGAAAGTTCAGGGAAGGCGGCTTTCAGTCTTGCCACAGCCATCATAACGCCCTTGGAATGGCCGTGCGCCGAATCAACAACCACCACATCCACACCGGCGCGCATCAGCCTCTCGGCCTGTTCCTCTATCTTTGCCCCAACTCCCAAGGCGGCACCGACTAAAAGACGACCGAAATTATCTTTGGCCGACTGGGGATATTTCTTGATCTTCTCAAGATCCTTGATGGTAATCAACCCCTTTAACGCACCATTATCGTCGACAACCAGCAGCTTTTCGATCCGGTGTTCATGGAGCAGGGCCTTGGAATGTGCAAGATCGATCCCCACCTTGGCGGTTACCAGATTTTTCGAGGTCATAACATCGGCTACCCGCAGGCCGTCATCGGAAACAAATCGAAGATCACGGTTGGTCACTATCCCGGTCAGTTTGCCGTTATGCAGAACCGGCAGGCCGGAGATTTTATAGGTACTCATGATCTCCTGAACCTCGGCAACCGATTGGTCCTGGGTAACGGTGATCGGATCGATGATCATCCCCGATTCCGATTTTTTTACCCGTTCGACCTCCAAAGCCTGCTGCTCTATACTCATGTTTTTATGGATGATACCGATTCCGCCTTCCCTGGCCATGGCAATAGCGGTGCGATGCTCTGTGACGGTATCCATAGCGGAACTCACCAAGGGGGTCTTCAACCTAATACTGTCGGTCAGACGCGTTTCCAGGTTCACTTCGCCTGGAAGAACTTCCGAAGCGGCCGGTACAAGCAGTAAATCATCGAAAGTAAGAGCAATTTCTATATGATCTGGTAACATATTGCCTCCTTATAATCTGATATTTTTCCAAAGCGATAGAAGACAAAGAATGAAGGGAACCTGAAGAAAATGCTACTGGAAATTAACCCAATAAATCCACAGCTTCGCCTGGTCGAACAGGTTGTCAAATTACTGAAAGGCGGAGCTGTTATCTGTTATCCAACCGACACCGGATACGGTATCGGCTGTGATCTTATGAATCAGAGAGCCATCAAATCGATCATACAGTTGAAAAAGAGGCCTAAAGACAAACCATTTTCCTTCATGTGTTCCGACCTGACCGATATCAGCCAGTATGCCCATGTCTCCAACACCGCTTACAGGTTGATGAAAAAAAGCCTCCCAGGCCCCTACACCTTCGTTTTGCCCGGAACCAAACTAGTCCCGAAAGTCATGGCCAGCAAACAGAAAACTGTCGGCATCAGGGTTCCTGCTCACCCTATCTGCAGGCTACTCATCGAAACCCTTGGCAACCCCATTGTCAACACCAGTGCACAGCTCGAAAACGACGAAGCCCCTGCGGAACCCTTTAAAATCGAACAGTACCTCGGTAACCGCATCGATCTGATCATCGACGCCGGACCGATTTATCCAGATCCTTCATCAGTCATTGATCTGACCTGCGATACCCCCGAGGTGCTGCGCGTCGGCAAAGGCGATGTCACTCCTTATCGCTGATCAGTGACTCTTTTAACGATTTGCTCATGGTAAAATGCAAGGTCTTCCGATCAGGAATATCCATGATCTTGCCGGTTCGAGGATTTTTGGTGGACCGGGGTTTCCTGTTACGTACCGAAAAACTACCAAAACCCCGCAACTCTATGCGTCTTTCCTCGACGAGGGCCTGGGTCATCGTCTCCAGCATGATGTCCACAGCCAGGCCGACATCCTGTTTCTGCATGGAAAGCTCGCTACTCACCTTATCTACTAGATCTTTTTTTAGCATACCAACTAACGAATTTTGAAATGTTCAGAAGGATACCCCACAATGGGGCGGTCTATTAGGTCTCACTTAGTACCCTAGAAATTCGTTTCTTTTTTTATAAATAAATTTCAAGGTACTTATCCCGTTTAGCGGAATTACCATAAACTATAAAAAAAGGTTGTCTCACCGGTAAGCCCCGGCAAGACAACCTTCTCACTGCATGTCATGCACCCGATTGAACCGGATACTTAGGAGCCGTTGCGAAATATCATGTTCTATCTCTTGACAACGCTTCAATTATTGTCTGAAGAATCACTCCCCTCTGCGGCCGCTTTCAGCAGGTCGCCAAAGGTCGATGGTCCACTCTCGGCAGCCAGTTTCTCGGCCTTTTTAAACTTCTCAACAGCCGAACCTTCATCCTCGCCTTCGAGGGTTTTAACCGATAAGCCGATCTTCCGATCCTTGGCGGATACATTGATGACGATCGCCTTAAGAATGTCGCCGACCTGATACATGCCAACCGGAGTCTTGACTTTGTCTTTGCTCAGTTCAGATACATGCACAAGGCCTTCTATACCCTCTTCAAGCTTCACAAAGACGCCGAAATCGGTAACGTTGGTAATCTCCCCTTCGACAACGGTACCGGAAGGATAATTATTATAAGCCGCCTGCCACGGATCCGGGACCAGCTGTTTGATACCCAGAGAAAACCGCTCGTTTTCCTTATCGATCTTTAGAACAACCGCCTGAATCGTCTCTCCTTTGGTATATTTTTCAGAAGGATGCTTGATTCGCTCCGTCCATGATAAATCAGAAACATGAATGAGTCCGTCAATACCCTCTTCGATACCGATAAAAACACCAAAATCGGTGATATTTTTGATCTTGCCCTCAATAACCGAACCGACCGGATAGTTTTCAGTCACCAGATCCCAGGGATTGGGCTGGAGTTGTTTCATACCAAGAGAGATGCGTTTGGTTTCGGTCTCAATATTGAGCACCATAACCTCAACCTCATCGCTGACGGAAACCATCTTGGAGGGATGCCGAGGTTTCTTCGACCATGTCATCTCAGAAACGTGAATGAGACCTTCAACTCCTTCTTCCAGCTCGACAAATACCCCGTAATCAGTGATGGAGACAACCTTGCCTTTGGTGGTTTGACCAACCGGATACCTGGTGATAACGGTGGACCAGGGGTCTTCACGCAGCTGTTTCACACCGAGGGAAACGCGATCATGCTCGCGATCGTATTTGAGAACCTTCACCTCAAGTTCTTCGCCCACTCGGTAGAGCTTTGCCGGATGGGACACGCGGCCCCAGGAAAGATCGGTGATATGGCAGAGACCGTCCATGCCGCCCATATCGATAAACAGACCGTAATCGGTAATATTGGTAATAGCACCCTTGATGATCTGCCCTTCGGCCAGCTTGGAGCGCATCTCCTCGCGGAGTTTATTGCGTTCTTCTTCAAGAATTGCCCGGCGGGAGATGACAACATTATTGCGCTTCTTATTGAATTTGAGAATTTTAAAATCCATGTTTTCCCCGATAAGGGCATCGAGATCCTTAACGGGTCGCAGATCGATCTGGGAGTAGGGAAGGAAAGCAGGCACACCGATATCAACGGACATACCGCCCTTCACTCGACTTTCGATCTTGCCGGAGATCGTTCCTTCGGCTTCCTGAATCTCGGCAATTTTTTCCCATACTTTTATTGCTATAGCTTTTTCCCTCGACAGGAGGAGACCACCTTCTTCCTTGCGACGTTCAATAAATACATCGAAGATGTCACCAATCTTGATATCTTCACCAGAATCCAGACGAAATTCCGATTTGGCAATATAGCTTTCGGCCTTATCACCAACATCGACAAGGAAATAATCATCAACACTGCCGATGATTGTGCCCCTGGAAACATCACCAACGGCAACTACCTTGTTATTTTCTTCCATCTCAAAGAGCTCTGCAAAGCTTAGCTCTTCACCGCTTTCCTGGGTTGATTGTTTAAATTGTTCTGTCATGGATTTTACACTTCCTGTCGACCAAAGGCCATATGGTAGGGGTTATCTACTCCAACACGCCTGGAGGGAGTAAAAGAAAAGCAAGATCCCACTTTTTTGGTTAAGAAAGGGGACCTTGCACGAATATGAACAGTATTGTATAGCAGCTTTTCAACGAAACGACAATAACTTCTTGTCTTACAGGCTGTTTTTTTCAGAGATTCCACCCTCAAGAAAACAAGCCTTGCCCCAGTACGATGCTGCTACATGCGTCGGCAAATCTCCGCCGATCAAAATCTTATTTCGGTTCTTTTGCACTTCTCCTCGGACCACGCCCACTCGTTCCGGGACGGCTTCTTTGTCGGCTTTTACGAGGCTCTCCGGAAGCGGCCGTGGCAGTGCTGTTGCCTGACGGCGGACGAGTCTGACCTTTAGGCGGGGAAGTCAATAAATATTCCTCGGGCAAAACACAGTCAAATTTTTTATTAATGAAGAGTTCTATTGCCGGCAGGTAAAAAGATCCTTCTTCACAGGCAAAACTCACCGCCTTGCCACTTGCTCCTGCCCTGCCGGTCCTGCCGATGCGATGGATGTAATCTTCCGGCTCATAAGGCAGGGTATAATTCACTACAAAGGTTATTCCCTCGATGTGGATACCTCGTCCGGCAACATCGGTGGCAACCAGCACCTTGACCTTGCCGGATCTGAACATTTCCAAACGGGAGGCTCTTTTTGCCTGCTCGACATCACCGGAGAGCAACAAACAATCGATGCCGTTGCGCTCAAGGCGATTGGCCAACCGCTTGGTCTCGTTCTTCATATTGGCAAAGACCATGATCCGGTCGTCAGGATGACGCATAATGAGATTATACAAGACAGTGTATTTTTCTTCGGCCGTGGCCAGGTAAACGACCTGTTCGACAGTCTCAACCGACATCTGCTCGGGTTCCGCCTCCAGCACCTTCGGCCGTACACACCACTGGGCAGCAAGACGCTGCACATCCTCCGGAACAGTTGCCGAGAAAAGAAGGGTCTGGCGCGCTTCTCTGGCCGGAAGACGGCCGACGATACGGCGAACATCAGGAATAAAGCCCATGTCCAGCATGCGATCGGCCTCATCAAGAACCAGTATCCGGCAATCACGCAGATCTATGACACTTTTGCCGATAAAGTCAAGCAACCGTCCCGGCGTGGCAACCACAACATCGCACTTTTTACTCTGCAGCAGACCGAGTTGTTTTTGATAATCCACACCGCCAAAGACAGGGCAGACGGTAATGCCAGTATATTTAGCGAAGCCTATACCATCTTTGGCGATCTGCATCACCAGCTCCCTGGTCGGAGCTAAAATCAGGGCACGCACCCCGCTCTTTTTCGAACCGGGACTTGTATCACCGAGCAACCGGGCAAGGATGGCAATGAGGAAGACCGCCGTCTTTCCCGTACCGGTATTGGCCTTACCCACCAGATCATGACCCGCCAGGACATCCTCCAGGGATTTTTCCTGGATGGCCGTACAGTACTGAAAACCCTGCTCGGCAATGGCCCGCATAACTGGAAGAGGGATTTCGTAATCGTGAAAACGGCTTTTGCCCTCTTCCGGGACCACCTGGAAGCTGTCAAGAGTCCATTCCGCTTTAGCATGTGGCTTTCTCGGGGTCCGATACTTCTTCTCCTCACCCGATCCGGCAGTCTTCTGTACTTCTGCCTTGGCTTGTCCCAGCTCAACAGTCGTTTGTACACTCTTTGCTTCCTCAAGTGCTGTTTTCTGTTCTCCGGTTGAGACGGATCGTCCCACCATTTTTCGATATTTATGTTTGCCGGCCTGGGCAATTCTCTTGATTTTTAGTCCTGCCGCCAGGAGAAATCTCTTCATCATAAGTTCTCTTTCGCACCTTAACGTCCGACGTGGTCGGATTGGAAAAAATTACACCGAGCTGATTACTGCGTAAAAATAGACAGATCTGTCACGATGACGGGGAACACACCAGAGGGCATATTCCCAGAATGGGGAAAAATAATGTGTTCGTTTTTTCAGTCACTTGCAAAAATATATTCGCACGTTTTTTGCGAATATATCTGATACGTGACTTATCCCGTTCAACGAGTTAGGAAGAATTTTCCTCAGTGCCTTATCCCGCCTGCCAGGGTCAGGGATTAAGCTTTTCCGGCAATGCGTAACTCTTCCATCAATGGACCAAACAATTCTTCGTATTCGGGAATGGTCTTTTTCAGGATGGTGCTGATATACGGAATATCTGTTTCATTTATAACAACATTGCATGAATAGGACAAGGCCTGCAGATCATAAAGGGTATGGAACTGTTCACCGATCAACACATAAAATATATATCTCCGCCGAGCCATATTCATCGATCGCATATACTGGTGAAATGAACCGGAGCGAATGCCGCTCGGCTCAAATCGACTATGCAAAAAGACCGCGGCATAGTTGACAAAACGCATTTTTTCGATCGCCTCGGCAGAAGTCGCCGCCTGCTCAACACGGTAACCGACCGCGGTAGCGGCCTTGACGACTTGATCACGACCGGGCAGCGAGTCCGGCATTAAGACTATGGCCTTAGGGATATCCTCCACCACATCCGTTTCTTCGAAACTGCCTTCCTTCAACCAATTCGTGTCGGGTGGCGTCGGCGGCCTAATCCGCCCTCCTTCGGCAACTCCGGGTTTGGCGGCAGGCACACGCTCCTTGTCGACCGGAGGAGTCTTGTCAACCGGAGAAGTCTTGTCCATGCTCATATCCAGACCAAAAGGGACCGCACAATGGGCACACTTGATCTTGATACGCCTTCCCGGCTCAAGCAGCCTGACACTCTCCCTGATTTTTTCCCCCAACTTCAGCTGTTTTCCACAATGCGGGCATTGTACTATCATATTTTTCTTATAACCCCTCGCTCATCACAAAAGAATTTCTAAGGTACAGAAAGCTCTCATCTGCCGAAATAGCCGCGACCTTCGTCTTCATTTTCCTCTTCCCCTTCCATGGACAGATCGGTCAGGTTGGTTGTAGCCTCTCCCCGTTCAGCCTTAAGACGATCGAGACCGCGATTCATTTCAGCCCGTTGTGTGCAGTAGGTCATGGCACTTTTCTCGGTTATAATCCCGCGGCTGTACAGTTCCAGAATATGTTGGTCAAAGGTTCGCATATCGAGGGCCGACCCTTCGTTGATAATGTGATAGAAGGTTTTATCCTCGGTTTCCCCGTTCATGATGAGATCCTTCACCCGAAGGCTGGTCCGCAAAATCTCAATCGCCGCCACCCGACCACCACCTACCCGCGGCAGTAATCGTTGACTGACGATCCAGCGGATGGTATCGACGAGCCTGTTGCGAATCTGAGGCTGCTCTTCTTGTTCAAACATGCCGAGGATACGGTTGATTGTTTGACCCGCATCAATGGTATGCAGGGTTGATAGCACGAGATGTCCGGTTTCGGCAGCGGTCATGCCAATCTCCATGGTCTCCCGGTCGCGCATTTCGCCAACCAGAATGACCTTGGGAGCCTGGCGTAGGGCAGCCCGCATTCCAACGGCAAATGTACTGAAATCACTACCCATTTCCCTTTGATTAAAGGTCGCCTTGTCTTGTTCGTGGACATATTCGATCGGATCCTCGAGGGTGATGACGTGCACCGAGCGCTCCCGGTTAATGCGATTCAAAAGGGCGGCAAGCGAGGTCGTCTTGCCGGTACCGGTGGCACCGGTAAAGAGAATGAGGCCGTTCTGATCGCGGGCCATTTTATTGAAGGCATCGGGAAACTTCATCCTCTCAATGGTCGGCACCTGGCTTTCGAGTTTTCGCAGAACCGTCGAGAAATATCCCTTCTGAGTGAAAATATTCACCCTGAACCGGGCCTTATCCGACAAGGAATAAGACAGATCGCACGAACCGGTCTCCACCAGGTCCTTGAGAAGCCGGCGATTGTTGCCGATAAGGTTGAGGGCAAAAGTCTCTGTTTGAAAGGGAGTGAGCTCGTCCACCGGCGGGGTAATATCCACCGGAACGAGTTGACCGGCTGATTCAACCTGCAAGGTTTTGCCGACGGTAATGTTCAGGTCGGAAACATTACTGTGCGATTCCAGCATAGTGGCTATCCAGAAATCAATTTCCGTCTTTTTCATACCATTCCCCGAAATATTGTGCCCTGCCATTTGTTTTCATAGTATATTATCATACTGATTCCATTCTAAGAGAGGCCTTTTTTCAGTTTCTCTTGGTGAAGGATACATTTCTATCTTACTAACAACTGTTACATGCTTTTTTCCATTTTTTCTACACATTTTCTTTTTGTTACCTATCCACCCAAGTAAATTTGGAGTTTTTGACATGGCAATTCCTTTGCGCAGTGCAACAACAACCGAAGGACGCAGAATGGCCGGCGCCCGCAGTCTCTGGCGGGCCAACGGGGTTAAGGAAGAACAGTTCGGCAAGCCGATTATCGGCATCGTCAACTCCTTCACCCAGTTCGTACCCGGCCATGTCCATCTCCATGAGATTGGCCAGCACCTGAAGAAAATCATCGACCGCGCCGGCTGTTTTGCCGCCGAGTTCAACACTATTGCCATCGACGACGGCATCGCCATGGGCCATTCCGGCATGCTCTATTCCCTGCCGTCCCGCGAACTGATCGCCGACAGCGTCGAATATATGTGCAACGCCCATACCGTTGACGCGATGATCTGTATCAGCAACTGCGACAAGATTACTCCCGGCATGCTCATGGCCGCCATGCGCCTCAACATCCCGACCATTTTTGTCTCCGGCGGACCGATGGAGGCAGGCATCGACGGCAGTAAACGCTATGACCTGATCGACGCCATGATCATGGCCGCCGACAGTGCGGTAAGTGATGAGGATATCGCCAGGGTTGAACGCTGCGCCTGCCCGACCTGCGGCTCCTGCTCGGGTATGTTTACCGCCAACTCGATGAACTGCCTGAATGAGGCATTGGGGTTGGCCCTACCCGGCAACGGTACCGTGCTGGCCACCCACGCCGGTCGGAAAAAACTCTTTGAGGAGGCGGCCGAGCGTATCGTCAATATGGCCTCCGCCTGGTATAACCACGGCGACAGCTCCGTCCTGCCCAGATCCATTGCCAGCCACAGTGCCTTCATGAATGCCATGGCTCTTGATATTGCCATGGGCGGCTCGACCAATACCGTCCTCCATCTTCTGGCCATCGCCCACGAGGCGGGTGTCGCTTTCACTATGACCGATATTGATGCCCTCTCCCGGAAGGTGCCCAACCTCTGCAAGGTAGCTCCATCCTCACATTACCATGTCGAGGATGTCAACCGAGCCGGCGGCATTATGGCCATTCTCGGTGAACTTGACCGGGCCGGATTGATCGACAACACGGTATGCCGAGTCGACAGCCCAAGTCTTAAAAAGACCCTCGACACCTGGGATATCGCCGGACCGACCCATAGCAAAGAGGCGGAATCCCTCTATCTCAGCGCGCCTGGTGCCTCCGGAAGAAACCTCATTATGGGTTCCCAAAACAACATGTACGGGGAACTTGATCTCGATCGCCAGGGCGGTTGCATCCGCGACATGGAGCACTGTTATAACCGGGAAGGCGGGCTCGCCGTCCTCTTCGGCAATATTGCCGAAAACGGCTGTATCGTTAAAACTGCCGGAGTTGATCCGTCGATCTTCCAGTTTTCCGGTACGGCCCGGGTTTTCTCTTCCCAGGAGGCGTCCTGCGAGGCTATCCTCGGCGGCGGCATCAAGGCCGGAGATGTCCTCGTCATCCGTTACGAAGGCCCCAAGGGCGGTCCGGGCATGCAGGAAATGCTTTACCCGACCTCCTACCTAAAATCCATTCATCTCGGAAAGGAGTGTGCTCTGATCACCGACGGTCGTTTTTCCGGCGGCACCTCGGGACTCTCCATTGGTCATATCTCACCTGAGGCCGCAGCCGGTGGTGCCATCGCCCTCATCAAAGATGGTGATAGGATCGAGATAGATATCCCGGCCAGAACAATCAGGGCGAATATCCCGGACGCCGAGCTTGCCCTTCGTCGTAAGAGGGAGGAAGAAAAAGGTGTCGAGGCGTTTCGTCCAACCGACCGGGAAAGGACCATCAGCACCGCCCTCAAGGCCTATGCCCTGTTTGCCGCCTCGGCCGACAAGGGCGCCGTTCGCCTGCTACCGGAATAGAAGCTTGCAAAAGAATCCGTTGTATCGGGGCTTGGCCTTTGTCATCCATCGTCAACCATGAGGAGTGTCTCTTGAAACCGACAAATATCGATAATCCGGAATATTTCCACAAAGTCATCGATTGCCAATACGCTTGTCCGTCACACACCCCGGTACCGGAGTACCTCCGAATGATCAGCCAAGGCAAATACGACGAAGCCTTTAAGATCAACTGGATTTCCAATGTCTTCCCCGGTGTTCTCGGGCGAATTTGCGACAGGCCCTGTGAACCGGCCTGCAGGCGTTCCCGCGTTGAGGAAAATCCAGTAGCCATCTGTCGCTTAAAAAGGGTCGCTGCCGACTTTAAAAGCTCGGAAACCGACTTTCGGCCGGAGATACCAGCCAAAAAAAACGGCAAAAAAATCGCCCTCATCGGTGGTGGCCCGGCCTCGCTCACCGTCGCCCGTGACTTATTGCCGCTTGGGTATAGCGTCGATCTTTTCGACAATCAAACCAAGGCCGGCGGCTTTATCCGCACCCAGGTGCCCTCCTTCCGCCTGCCCGAAAAGGTCTTAAACAAAGAAGTGGACCGTATTCTCGGCATGGGGGTAAACACCCATCTCAACCACCATGTCGATAGTCTGAAAAAAATCGTCGACATGGGCTATGACGCCATTTTCGTCGGTACCGGCGCACCGCGCGGCCGTGACCTGCCGGAGCTCCCCGGCCGTAAGGAGGGCGATGAGGCAATCTTCATCGGCATCGAATGGCTTGCCGGGGTGCTCTACCGCCATATTATCAAGAGCGGACCGAAGGTACTGGTCCTCGGCGGCGGCAACACCGCCATGGATTGCTGTCGGACCGCCAAAAGACTTGGGGCGGACGAGGTAACCGTGGTAGTTCGCAGCCCGAAAGCCGACATGAAGGCCTCCCCATGGGAGATTGAAGATGCCGAAGAGGAAGGCATTCCCATTATCGACAACCATTCGCCCCTGGACTTTGTCGTAGAAAAGGGCAAACTGGTCGGCATGCACTTCGAGAAAATGGCTGCTGAACAGGACGATAAAGGCAGACGCCGTCTGATTTCAATCGATCAACCGCCGGTTTTTATACCCTGCGACCAGGTTCTTTTAGCGGTAGGCCAGGTCAACGCCTTCCCCTTTATTGAACCGGAAGTTGGCATCAAAATGACCGAGCGCGGCCTGCCCGAGCTCGACCCGGTAACCCATCAGTCGACAATTCCGCATATCTTCTTCGGCGGCGACGCTGCCTTCGGACCGAAAAACGTCATTACCGCCGTCGCCCACGGCCATCAGGCGGCGATCTCCATTGATCTTTTTTGCCGGGGCAAAGATCTGCATGACCGCCCGGCGCCTTCGGTCAACCTGGTCAGCCAAAAAATGGGCCTCCAGGATCTGCTCTACGACAGCCGGGTATCCATTGACAGGCGTTATGTAGTGCCGACGGTCGATCGAACGAAATCCCTCAAAGATCGGCTGCTCGAGGTCGAACTCGGCTTCAGTAAAAAAACCGGCCACCAGGAGACCTTGCGCTGTCTGAATTGTGACGTGCAGACGGTATTTGAGTATACAACCTGCATCGAATGCGATTCCTGCGTCGACATCTGCCCGGAATCCTGCATCACCTTCATCGACAACGGCGAAGAGGAGGAATTGCGCACCAGGCTCCTCGTCCCGGCGGATAATACGGAGCAGGCGCTTTATGTCTCACAAACCTTGCCCACCGGCCGGGTCATGGTGAAAGATGAAAACGTCTGTCTGCACTGTGGACTATGCGCTGAGCGCTGCCCAACCTCCTCCTGGGAAATGATGAAATTCACCTATAATTGTGCACAGGCAGGGAACAAATGAATACGATAGAACGTGTCAACGACTTTGTCGTCCGCTTTGCCAACGTCAACGGCTCCGGGTCGGCCAGCGCCAACAATCTTTTCGCCAAGGCCATCTTCCGCCATGGAGTGCCGGTCAGCCCAAAAAATATTTTCCCGTCGAATATTCAAGGCTTACCCACATGGTACGAAGTAAGGGTCAGCGAGCATGGCTATCTCGCCAGGCGAGGCGGCTTCGACCTCGTCATCGCCGTTAACGGTCAGACCCTGCTGCGCGATTACCGGGAACTCTCCCCGGGCGGCTATTTTCTCTACGATTCGACACGCGAACTTTCGGAAGAATTTGATCGCACCGATGTCACCCCCATCCCTATCCCGCTCACCGAACTCTGCAACACCGCCTTCGAAAACCCAAAACTGAGGCAGTTACTGAAAAATATCATCTACGTCGGCTCCCTTGCCTATCTCTTAGATATGGATTTTGCCGTCCTCACCGACTCTATTGAGCAGCAGTTTCGCAAGAAACCCAAGCTTGGCGAACCCAATATTAAAGCTCTGGAAATCGGCTACGCTTATACCCGTGACCATCACCCGGACACCTGCAAGCTGCGGGTACGAAAATCTGCCAAGGTGGGCGAGCAAATTCTCATGGACGGCAATTCGGCCTTTGCCCTCGGGGCTCTTTACGCCGGTGCGACGGTGGTCGGTTGGTACCCGATCACCCCTTCCACCTCGGTCGTCGAGGCCTTTGAAAAATATACCAAGATGTTTCGGGTGGAAGCCGACACCGGCAGGCGCAAGGCGGCGATCCTCCAGGCCGAAGATGAGCTGGCCGCCCTCGGTATCGTCATCGGTGCCTCGTGGAACGGGGCGCGCGCCTTTACCGCTACCTCCGGCCCCGGCATCTCACTGATGAGCGAGTTTCTCGGCCTTGCCTACTTCGCGGAAATCCCGGCGGTAATCTGTGATGTGCAGAGAACCGGCCCAAGCACCGGTATGCCGACCCGAACCCAGCAGTCCGACCTGCTGGCCTGCGCCTATGCCTCGCACGGTGACACCAAGCACGTCCTGCTCTTTCCCTGCGACCCGAGAGAATGTTTTGATCTTGGTGCCGACGCCTTCGATCTTGCCGAACGGCTGCAGACCCCGGTCATACTGATGACCGATCTCGACCTCGGCATGAACGACCACCTCAGCCCACCATTGCACTGGGACGACAGCCGAACCTATGACCGCGGCAAGGTGCTGACAGCCGAAGACCTCGATCAGCGCCAGGAAAAATGGGGTCGCTATCTCGATGTTGACGGCGACGGTATCTGCTATCGCACTTATCCCGGCACCCATCCGACCAAGGGTTCCTACTTCACCCGCGGAACCTCACACAACGAGTATTCCGGCTATACCGAAGAAAGTCCGATCTATCAGGCCGGAATGGAGCGGCTCCTGCGTAAATGGCAGACCGCCCGCCGCCTGGTGCCGTCGCCACGCATTAAAATCAGGGATCCCCAAAGTCCTCTCGGCGCACTCTTCTTCGGCACCACCACCCACGCCGCCTACGAAGCAATCGGCAGCCTCCTGGCCCAGGGGTTAGCCATAAATTCCCTTCGACTGCGAGCCTTTCCCATCCAGGACGAAGTGCTCGAATTCATCAACCACCACGAGACGGTCTTCGTTATTGAACAGAACCGCGACGGCCAGATGCGCACCATGTTGATCAGCGAAGGTGACATTGCCCCGGAAAAATTGCTGTCGATTCTCAATTTTGACGGCCTGCCCATCACCGCTACCTCCGTCGAAGCAAAAATCAAGACCCTTCTTGAGAAAAAGAAGCAATACAGCAGTAAAAATGGAGGCAAAGCATGAGCACCGAACGCCCGATTTTCCGTCACCCCAAAGCCGCCAAGAACTCGGCCGGATTCACCCGCCAGGATTACGAAGGGGCCATCTCCACCCTATGCGCCGGTTGCGGCCATGACTCGGCCACCAACGCCATTATTCAGGCCTGCTTCGAACTGGCCATCGAGCCACACCGGGTTGCCAAGATGTCCGGCATCGGCTGTTCCTCTAAGACCCCCGCCTACTTCCTCGGCCGGTCGCACGGTTTTAATTCGGTGCATGGCCGCATGCCGTCGGTTGCCACCGGTGCCAATATGGCTAATCGAGAGCTTCTCTATATCGGCATCTCCGGTGACGGCGACACCGCCTCCATCGGCATGGGCCAGTTCGCCCACGCCCTGCGCCGCAACCTGAACCTCAACTATATCTGCATGAACAACGGCTGCTACGGCCTCACCAAGGGTCAGGACTCGGCTACCGCCGACCGCGGCTCGGCCGGCAAGAAAGGTGTACCCAACCCCTACTCGGCCATCGATCTCTGCGAGCTGGCCATCGAGCTCGGCGCAAGTTATGTGGCGCGTGGCTTCTCCGGCGACAAGCAGCAGCTTGTACCGCTTATCAAAGGAGCCTTCGCCCACAGCGGCCTGGCCTTTATCGATGTCATTTCGCCCTGCGTGACGTTCAATAACACCGCCACATCAACCAAGAGCTACGAATACGTCCGGGAACACATCGAAGCGACCAACACCTTCGACTTTATTCCGCTGCAGCAGGAGATCCTCGCCCATTACCCGGAAGGTACCAGCCAGGAGGTGGTCATGCACGACGGCAGCATTATCCATCTGCATAAAGCCGACACTAGTCGCGAAGTCACCAGCAGACGCAAAGCGGTGGACAGTCTTGAGGAGGAAAAGGCCAAGGGTCGACTGCTCACCGGCCTCCTCTACGTCAACCAGGACATAATGGAAACCCACGACATCATCAATTCGACACTCCGCCCCCTCAACACCCTTACCGAGACCGACCTCTGCCCCGGCAACGCCGTCCTGCAGAAGATCAACGCCTCGCTCAGGTAAGGGTCGACTCTTCCCCCATACGGAGGCTGGCTTTTGCAAAAGCTTTTCAAACAAATCCTCACTTCCAGGGTTTATGAAGCGGCCGTTGAAACCTCACTCGACGAGGCCACGGCCCTCTCGGCAAGACTCGACAACCGCATACTCTTGAAACGGGAAGACCAGCAACCGGTCTTCTCCTTCAAATTGCGCGGCGCTTATAATAAACTCGCCCACCTTGCCCCGGAGGAACGGGCGCGAGGCGTCATTGCCGCCTCGGCCGGCAACCATGCCCAAGGCGTGGCCTACGCTGCCACCAAACTGGGCATCCGCGCTCTCATCGTTATGCCGGTTACCACTCCGAAAATAAAGATCGAGGCGGTGCACAGCTTCGGCGGCGAGGTTGTGCTTTTCGGTGATCATTACTCCGACGCCGCAACCCACGCAGAAACCTTGGCCGACACGACCGGCATGGTCCCCATCCATCCCTTTGACGACCATTTGGTCATTGCCGGACAGGGGACCATTGCCGACGAGCTGCTGCGCCAGAACCCCGGCCGGCTGGACGCGATATTCATTCCGGTGGGCGGGGGTGGCTTGATCTCGGGCATGGCCACCTATGTCAAGATTTTACGGCCGGAAATTAAGATAATCGGGGTTGAGCCTACCGACAGCGATGCAATGTTCCAGTCGCTTGCCGCTGGAAAACGACTGACCCTCGACGCAGTGGGTATCTTTGCCGACGGCGTGGCGGTTCGTCAGGTGGGAAAACTTTCCTTCGAGATCTGCCGGAAATATGTCGACGGGATAATCAGGGTGACCACCGACGAACTGTGCAGCGGCATAAAGGCGGTCTACCAGGCAACCCGCGCCATTGTCGAACCGGCGGGGGCCCTTGGGATGACCGGTCTTCTCAAATATATCCGGGAAACGGGCTGTAGAGGCGAAACCCTGGTCGCTGTGAATTCAGGGGCCAATATGAATTTCGAAAGGCTCAGGTACGTTACCGAGCGAACCCTTACCGGTGAAAGACAGGAGGCCCTTTTTGCCGTCACCATCCCGGAAAAGCCGGGAAGCCTCAAGACCTTCTGCCGGGATCTTGTCGGAGACCGCAATATTACCGAATTCAACTACCGGATGAGAACGCGGGAACAGGCCCATATCTTTGTCGGCATCGCCATCCGCAACGAGGAAGAACGGCTCGGTTTCAGCAGGCAACTGAGCCTTGCCGGTTATGATAATATCGACATAACCGACAACGACCTGGCCAAAACCCATATCCGCTACATGGTCGGCGGAAGTTCAAGTGAGGTGGTCTGCGAGCGGCTGTTCCGCTTCTGGTTTCCGGAGACCCCCGGGGCGCTGACTCGTTTCCTCGATGCTACCAGGGGCAGGCTCAATATTTCCCTCTTCCACTACCGGGCACATGGCGGCGACTTCGGCAGGGTGCTCATCGGCTTTGAGTGTCCAAATGGGACGGATGAGAATCTTGAACAGCGACTCGATGCCCTCGGCTACCGCTATAAGGAAGAGACTGACAATCCGGCTTACAAGTTGTTTCTTTAACGCTTAGCAAAAATCAAAAAAGGGGCCATCCATGACAGGCAATGTTCTCTTCTTTGGTCGTCTCGGTTTCTTGTTCGAGATGCGCATAAAGAGTTTTTTTCTGTCTGGTCGAATACTAAAATAATTCCCTTTTACGTGGTCCCCTTTTACGTGCTCGCCTTTTCCGGATGGGGCAAATTCGTCTTTGATTTCACTGAGCAAGGAGTGTAGTATAGGAAAAAGGGGTCGGATCTATTTTCGTCCTTCCCTCTCTCCTCAAGCAGCCCTGCCGGAACTTGCGGATAAATGCCAATGAAGAGTTCATCTGCAGAGCGCAGCGGAGACCGGTGTAACGGCTGACTGGCATCCTTCTTCTTATCTGTGCTACAACGAGAAGCCGCTTCCTCGCACAACCTCCTTCCAGGCTGTGCCACTCATCGACTAAGGCAAATATCTCTCTATATCCAGCGCTCCATGAAAAACACCCAAGATGTCAATGTATTCGTCTGTGATAATGTAGGCAATTCGGTAATGGCCATATAGGAGCACACGGATATCTCCTTCCTGTTCTTCGCGGTATTTATGGCCAAGTTCGGGAAAATCACTCAGAAGCTGAGCTTTGTCATAGATGCCGGAAACGACTTTTCCGGCAGCGGAAGGGTTGTCTTGTGCTATGTATTCGTAAATTTCTCTGAGCCATTATTCTGCTTCATGTGACCATCTTATTTTTTCCATGCTCTGATCCGGCCTGCCATTTCACCATTCGAGATTACTCGACCAGCACGGACATCTTCTAGCCCACGGTCAACCATTTTTGCGAAGACCAATTCCCTCATAATCTCATCGTATGTGGCATCTTCCGGCTGAGACAAAACAACCTTCGTTATCTTTTCTTTTACCGTCTGTGTTTGCATAGTGAAGTTTCTCCGGTCCTTTAGGTATGGGAAGAGTAGGCTTTTTTAGCCTTTGCATCCCTGAGAAGACTGTCAATGACATGAACGATGGTTGTCTTATCTTTCTGGTCAAGTTTTTCAATATCGGTCAAGCGCTGTAACATAGCCTTATCCTTTATGTCGGCAATAGAATCCGTGTCATCAACGAGGTAATCAATGGTCACCTTGAAGGACTCGGTGAGTTTTATTGCAACCTCAACCGACGATGCCATCTCGCTCCGTTCATACCCACCGACAATCGGCCCGCTTTTATTCCGATTATCTCAACCAGATGTTTCTGACTTCAGCCCCTTTCTTTCCTGAGCTTCTGTATTTTATCTTCCATCAACATTGAAGTCACCTAACGAAAAAGCGAAAACGAAAAAGGGGCCGGATCTATTTTTTCCTATTGCTGCTTTCGCAAAAACCAAGGCTCCCTGCCGCCGGTGAGAATCTCCACCCCGTCAGCCGTGACCAGGAGGGTATGCTCAAACTGGGCACTTCTCGAAAGATCGGCGGTAACCGCCGTCCACTTGTCAGGCCAGATAATGCATTCGGGGGTGCCGGCATTGATCATCGGTTCAATGGTAAAGGTCATACCTTCCTCAAGCAGCACGGTGTTTTCCGCTTCGTAAAAATGGGCGACATAGGGTGCCATGTGAAAGTTTTCACCAATACCATGCCCGGTAAACTCCCGGACGATGCTGAAACCGTTTTGCCGGGCATGGCCCTCCACCGCCCGGCCTATGGCGTTCAGCTTGTTGCCGGGTCGCACAACATCAATGGCCCGCAGCAAACACTCCCAGGTAACCTGAATAAGTTTCTTGGCCTCTGCGTCGACCTCACCGACAAAAATCGTCTCGGAACAATCGCCATGCATACCATGGACATAGACGGTAACATCACAATTAATGATATCCCCCTCGACAAGCCTTCGATTGTCAGGAATACCGTGGACAACGACCTCGTTCACCGAAGTACAGATGGATTTGGGAAAGCCCATATAATTGAGGGGGCTCGGATAGGCGCCAAGGTGGGCGATATGCTGGTGGGCGAGTCGGTCCAGGTCGTCGGTGCTTATCCCTGGGCGAACGGCGGCCAGGACCACATCCAACACCTCCCTCGCCAATCTGCCGGCTTTGCGCATCCTCTCAATCTGATCAGCATCTGTCTTTACACAGGAGAGTTTATAGGGGGATGGAACACCGGTATGAGCATATTCCGGTCGAGCGATGTGGGACGGTATAGTTCGGAAGGGACTGATGATTCCAGCGAAAACGGTCGGCCTTTTCATGCTGTTTTTCTCCGCAATTGAACGAGGGACTCACAATGTTTGAGCAATATACGGCGTAAAGATACTTCCACCTGTCGGGCAATAGCAAGGCATTTTGCAGAGAACCGTTCAGCTCTTCCGTTTGTCGCCAAAACGTTCTATACTGTCTGTATATTGGAAATGGCGGTTTCAAACTCGAGTACATCTTCCAGCTCAATCAGAAGCAGACGAACGAAAGGATATGGCACTGATTAAACGATCAGAACTGCAAACAGCTGTACAGGAAGGTTCACCTCCACTCACTTCCCAGGTTTTCCTTTTTTTCGGCGAACGATTTCTTTGCAAAGAAGCTGCCGATCTGGTACAGGCAAAGCTCCTGGCAGCCGGGCCCGGCGCTGTCCAGGCCATTGACGGTGACAGCGAGGATAGTGGCCGGACCTTATCGCGCCTGATGAGCTACAGCCTCCTTCCAGGCCGTCAGCTGTTTCGGGTCTCGGACAGCCGGATCTTTCACAGCAAAACGGTGGTCGAGGAAATCTGGACCAAGGCGGTCAACGCCTTCCAGGCAGGCAACTCCGGCCCAGCCCGCAACCACCTGGTGAGCATGGCCCAGGCGGTCGACCTGAAGATCGAGGGGCCAACCCCCCTGTCGGAAATTCCACCGGCGGAATGGCAAAAAATCTTTGCCTTTGCTAAGCCAAACGATAACATGCAATGGGCCGACCAGCTCCTCGGCGAGGCCCAAGGCCACATCCAGACCGGTGGGGCAAATCTGGCTGATCGCTATATAGCCACCTTCGAGAAGGGGTTTCCTGCGCAGAATGTCCTGTTACTCACCGCCGAAACCGTCGATAAACGCCAAAAATTATTCACCTACTTGAAGAAAAACGGTACCGTCGTCGACTGTTCTGTTGCTAGCGGTTCCGGAGCCGCAGCCCAAACCGAACAGAAGGAAATTCTCCGGGAGATGATGCAGAAGACGCTCACCGAGTTGCAAAAAAAGATGGAACCCCGGGCGGTGGAGATGTTCTTTGAAAGGGTCGGCTTTCATCCGGTGGCAGTGGTTGTCGAAACCGAAAAACTGGTCCATTCCATTGGTGACCGAGCGGTCATCACCGCAGGCGACGTGGAAGAGATGGTCGCTCGCAATCGCGAAGACGCCCTCTACGAATTGACCGATGCCCTCAGCAAAAGGCAGGCAGGCCGCGCGCTTACAATCCTTTCGAACCTCCTCGAACAGGGAATACATGAGCTGGCTATCCTGTCGACCCTGAGAAATTACTTAAAAAAACAGCTGATTTTCCGTTCTTTGCAGATGCGGGCCTTTCCCGTCTGGCGTAGCGGCATGAACGCCAGGGATTTCCAGAACACCTATCTCCCGGCCCTGCAAGCGGAAGGGGAATGGAGCGAACTTCTCAAAGGACACCCCTATGCCCTGTTCATGAGCTTTTCCAAGGCTTCCGAATACTCCTGTTCCGGCCTCAAGAGATGGCTGGCGATGTTGCTGGACGCGGAATTTCGCCTCAAGGGCTCACCGCTGCCGTCACGGCTGGTTATCGAAGAGCTGCTTGTGACGATGCTGAAGGGCACAGCGAAACTTTCCGGCAGATGAGATTCTCATGGTATATTGAAAGAACGCGAATTATTATTATCTTAGTAATGTCAGGACGCCCACCAACCGGGATTGTCTTCCAGTAATAAACGAATTTACCTTTGTACGACAATGGCAGAGCATAAAAATCAGAGAGAAGGATCAGTACTCACCAGGGATGTTATTGAGACCAGAGAACCGTCAATGTATAAGGTGCTGCTGCACAATGACGACTATACCACCATGGAATTTGTGATTTCTATTCTTGAAACCGTATTTCAGAAATCTACCCCTGACGCCACAAAAATAATGCTTAATGTCCATAACGAGGGGGTAGGAGTAGCTGGCGTTTATACCAGGGAGATTTGCGAGACAAAGATTTCCGTGGTCCATCAACTGGCAAAAAAGAATGAGTTTCCATTACGTTGTTCGATGGAAACAGTTTAAAGATTTTCACTTTTCCACAACCGACCCGGAATACTATGCTGAGCAAGACACTGGAAAAAGCCCTAATAATGGCGATAAGAGAGGCAAAAAACCATAATCATGAGTATGTGACCGTTGAACACATGCTCTATGGGCTTTTGCATGACGAGTTGACCGACTATATAATTAATCAATGCGGCGGCTCAACCCAAATTTTAAAGGAACGTCTGCAAAAATTCTTCCTGAGGGAAATCCCCACCCTTTCCAGCACCGGGTCGATGGAACCGGCCCAGACCATTGCCTTCAACAGGGTGCTGCAACGAGCTGTTGCCCATGTTCAGAGTTGCGGTAAAAATCAGGTCGACAGCGGTGATGTGCTGATATCCATCCTTGCCGAGGAGGAATCCCATGCCGTCTATTTTCTCACCTCGGTCGGCATCGGCAAGATGGAGGTAATGAATTTCATCTCCCATGAACTGCCGGCTGAAGGATTGCAAAAGGAACCCTTTTCCTCCCCACCTGAGGCACCGGACCAGCAAAAGGGCGGCAAAGACGCCAAGGCGCTCGAGGATTTTACCATCAATCTCGCCGATCTTGCTGCCGCCGGAAAAATAGATCCGCTCATTGGCCGCAACGAGGAAATAGACCGAATTATGCAGGTTCTTTGCCGCCGCAAGAAAAACAATCCGCTCCTGGTCGGCGAACCGGGTGTCGGTAAGACAGCCATGGCCGAAGGGCTTGCCCTGCGTATCCACCAGGACAAAGAGGCCCGCGCTAAAGGCGAGACACCGCACGTACCTGATCTGCTCCAGGGTGTTGACATTCACCTCCTCGACATGGGCACCCTCGTCGCCGGCACCAAGTATCGCGGGGATTTTGAGAAACGCCTTAAAAGTGTGGTCTCCGCCATCGAGAAGAAGGAAAACGCCATTTTGTTCATCGACGAGATGCATACCATCGTCGGGGCCGGTGCCACCAGCGGCGGCTCCATGGATGCCTCCAACCTCTTAAAGCCCGCCCTTCAGGCCGGAATTTTGCGCTGTATCGGCTCAACGACCTACGAGGAATATAAAAACCAGATAGAAAAAGACCGGGCCCTGTCGCGGCGCTTCCAGAAAATTGATATTGCCGAACCGACGGTTGAAGATACCCATCTCATCCTCAAGGGTTTGCAGAGGAAATACGAAGAGCACCATAACGTCAAATACTCACAGACATCAGTCAAGGCTATGGCCGAGTTATCGTTTCGCTTTATCAATGAGCGTTTTCTCCCGGACAAGGCCATCGACGTCATGGACGAGGTCGGCTCCCTTTTCCGGCTGGAAGGCCGGCAGGGTGCGACCGTCAAGATCAGCGATGTCGAAAAGGTCGTATCGAGAATGGCGAGAATCCCCGCCAAATCGAGTTCGAGTTCGGAAATTCACGAACTTCGCGAACTCTCCCCTCGTCTGAAGGCGGTGGTATTCGGCCAGGACGAGGCCATTGGTGCCCTCACCTCGGCCGTCAAGAGATCACGGGCGGGTCTTGGCAACCCCGACTCACCGACCGGCAGTTTTCTCTTTGCCGGACCGACCGGTGTCGGTAAAACCGAGGTTGCACGACAGCTGGCCACCATCCTCAATGTCCATTTTGAGCGCTTTGACATGAGCGAATACATGGAAAAACACGCGGTTGCCAGACTGATCGGCTCGCCTCCCGGCTATGTTGGCTTTGATCAGGGTGGCCTGCTTACCGAGGCCATTCGCAAGCATCCCTATTCGGTACTGCTTTTCGATGAAATTGAAAAGGCCCATCCGGATATCTATTCCATTCTCCTGCAGGTCATGGATCACTCGACACTTACCGACAATTCAGGACGTAAGGCCGATTTCCGCAACGTTATCATCATTATGACCACCAATGCCGGAGCCCGGGAAATGGCCGGCCGGAGCATCGGCTTTGTCAGCAGCAAAAAGGGCAAGGATCAGACAGCAATCACCAAACTCTTCGCTCCCGAGTTCCGTAACCGACTGGACGCCATCATCTCCTTCAGCTCCCTCGATCATGCCGCCACCGAGCTGGTGGTCGACAAACTGATTAAAGAACTTGAAGTCCAATTGGCGGAAAAACGGGTAACTATCAAGCTCAGTCCACAGGCCCGTACCTATCTGGCGAAAAAGGGCTACGATCCCGACTACGGCGCCAGACCGCTGAGAAGGCTGATCATGAAAGAAATCGGCGACAGCCTGACCGAGGAGATTCTCTTTGGTCGACTCGCCAGAGGCGGTGAGGCAGTAGTTGATGAGCAGGACGATAACCTCGTCTTCAGTTACTCAAAGGGATAAAATATCCTTTACCAAAACATTTACGCTGGAATATCAATTAAATGCCAGAGAAAGACCTCACCGTCGTTGGAGATTTTCTAAGGTATACCGGCATGTTGTTTGTGCTTTTTTGTATTATAGGCGCAATACACGGCCTGTTGAATGAATTTTCTTTCATGGCGGTTTTGGTAAACCCCTTCATTTACAGTGTCGGCATCAGTCTTATTATTATCGTCATTTCCTATGATATCAACATCCTCCTGGGCCTTATCGGACTTGGCAAAGAACCACAGTTGAGTCTGCACATCAAATACCATAATGAAATTCAGGAAATCGGCATGCTCATGGGCGTAGTCAAATATGACTCCGCTCTCAAAAAGGTTGACCTCTTGCTGCGCAAAGAACCGTCGTTTGCCATGGCCCACAACTTGCGTGGCGAGATCCTGCTGCAAGGGTTTCAACAGAACAGGCGGGCGCGTGATTGTTTCGACAGGGCAATGAAACTGTCCAAACCGGAAGATGAAGAGTATCAACTGGCAACGTCTTTGAAGGCTTCTACCTACCACTCCTAATAATTTGGCTTTTCTTCCTTTCTTTTGATACGATGCGTCATCATTGTGAGCTTTCGGCAATCAATTGCCGCATAACCAAAGTGTGCAGGTTCGGTTCCTACCAGGATACAGGTTCAAGATGACGAATCATTTAGCGGAGTATTGCGGCAAGATTCTCAACGGCAGATTTTCGACAAATCTCCACCAGCGGCTTACCGAGTGCCTGGTTACTCTGGTCGCCCTGGATAAAATGTGCTTACCGATCATTCCTTACATCGCAGCCTGGCGCGGGGACGGAAAAATTATCTGGTACGAATATGTCGGAAGGCGTTTCTTGGCTCTCCTCAACTGTCAACCGTCGGAAGTTGCCGAAGTCTTTAGACAGAGTATCGTCGATCGTCGATTGTATCGCTTCGTTGAACAGGAAGCCAATGTTGAGGAAGAGATTGTCACCCGTGATGAGCTGCGAGGCGGTCAATGTGGCCTTCGCCAGGAGGTGCAAAATAAAGGGGTAGTTGAATGCATTTACCATCTGGTTCTCCCCGGGACCAAGGGGAAAACGATATGGCTGAAGGATCAGGCCAAGATAGAAATATTTGCCGGCGACGGCATCTGCCTCTCAGTCGGCTGCCTGACCGAGGTCACTAAGGAGATGGAACAAAAGAGCTTGCTGGAAAAATTTGGCTATTTTGATGATCTCACCAAGTTACCGAAACGGTCCATCATGCAACGCATTGTCGAGGTAAATATCGGCAATCTTTATCGGGGTTACATCAAGGACTTTGTTTTTTTGCTGCTGGATATTGATCTTTTCAAAGCGGTGAACGACACTCATGGCCATCAGGCCGGAGATCAGATATTAATGAGCTTGGCGGAAGTGATGTCCGCAACCAAACGTGAGGAAGATGAGATTGGTCGCTACGGCGGGGAAGAATTTTATGCTTTCTCCATCGGCGGCTTAAAGGATGGGCTGCAATTTGCTGAGCGCTTACGGTTGGCTGCAGAGGCCACCGATTTTGTTTACAACCAACTGCGGATTAAAGTGACGATCTCCATTGGCCTAGTGGCTGCCAGCCAGTTGGCAAAGGCCGGAAAGATTACCATGGAGGATTTGATTAAGGTGGCAGATAGGCGGTTATATTTGGCCAAACAACGCGGTCGGAACCGGGTAGTTGGCGAAGATCCGCAGTGACCGTCCTTCATGCCCTGGAAACAAAAGAGCATATCTCATCTCGGTCCTGCAGCACTCGTTTCTCAGCATCTTGCCCTGGTTCTGATGCTCGCTATGTAATTCAGCCAATCGCGGCTCATCTTCAACTATCAATATTTTCTACCTCATCCGACCCTAAAAAAGGGCAGCCTCTTTAATTTTTATAGATTGATGAAGGAAGCGGTCAAGTTTCCTCTGCACCCTGCCGTATACCGTCTCAGCAGGATAATGACCTGATTCGTCCGCTTCACCGGCTGGAACTCCGGTCAGAATCTCGATCCCTTCCTTGATACTGCTGATTCGATAGATATGGAATCGACCATTTTCGATGTTCTCAACCAGCTCCCGCTTGAGCATCAGGTTGTTGACATTGGCGGCGGGAATAATGACTCCCTGTGTGCCGGTTAAACCTTTACTCCGGCAGACTTCGAAAAAGCCCTCTATCTTCTGGTTGACCCCACCAATGGCCTGAATCTTCCCCTTTTGGTTGACCGACCCGGTAACGGCCAGGCCCTGATGGATAGGCAGGTCCGCCAGACTCGACAGGATGGCATAGAGCTCAGTGGAAGAGGCACTGTCTCCATCAACTCCGTCATAACTTTGTTCAAAGGCCAGGCTGATCGACAGATTGAGAGGGGTTTTTTGGGCAAAAACACGGCCTAAATACCCGGAAAGCACCATCACGCCTTTGTCATAGGTCGCCCCACTCATTTCGGCTTCACGTTCGATATTGATGATGCCGCTGGGGCCCATGAAGGTTTCGGCGGTGATGCGGGTCGGTCTGCCGAAGGCCAGTTCTCCCACTGAAAAGACCGCCAAGCCGTTGATCTGGCCAATGACCTCTCCGGAAACATCTATCATAATGGTGTTGTCGACGTAGGATTCATGTATTTTCTCTTCGTAGAGATTATTGCGAAAACGGTGCTCACTGAATGCCTTGTAGGTGTGGGTCTCGGTTACCAGTTTCTTCCCTTCCCGGCGCGCCCAGTATTCAGCTTCCTTGATGATGCCGACGATGGGTCCGAATCGCAATGACAGCTTCTTCTGATTGGCGACGATCTTGCTGCTGCATTCGATAATGGAGGCAACACCTTTGCGATTGAAAGGCAGCAGACCTTCCTGACGGCATACCCTGGCGATGAAACGGGCGTACAACTGCATGGTTTCCGGACAGCGTAGGGTCTCGTAATCAAAATCGGACCGAACTTTGAAGTATTTACTAAACTTAGGGTCTTCATTCTGCAGATGTTCAAAGAGGCCGTATTCGCCCAGCAGTATGATTTTGAAGTCCATGGGGATGGGCTCCGGCTGAAGCGCAACCGATGCCGGTCCCATTTCGGAAGGAATGTCCTCAAGAGTGAGCATTTGCGTCTGTAGAACTCTTTTAAGAGCCTCCCAGACGTGGGAATTCACCAGAAGGGATTCCAGTTCTATGATCAGGTAACCACCGTTGGCCTTCAGCAGTGATCCCGCCCTCACCATAGTGAAATCAATGGTCTGGTTTTCCAGATTGGAGCGTCTTTCAATCTGTCCGAACATGTTTTTATAACTGGGATTGGGTTCGAAGATTACCGGCGCTCCGCTTCTGCTGCCCTGAGCCACAAGAACGTTGACGCGATACCGATCAAAATTTGGTTTTTCACTTGTTTCATAGGAGTGGTCAGCACCCTGGCCGTCACGGTCGCCCCCAATGAAATTGTCAAGATCATCGACAATAGATGTCTGCAGCTGAGATAGGTATGCCTGGACCTCCGGGTTATCTTTGTATTCGGCACGCAGACTGTCGACGCGGGCGCCGATGACTTTGTTGGCCAGTTCTTCAATCAGCTCATCAAGAATTTTGTTCTGGCTTTGGTTGATCTTATTGATCTCCCCCTTGATCTTTTGCATTTCCCTTTGAATGTCCCGCATGGCCACTTCCAGGGTGTTCCTCTCTGCCGGTGGTAGCTGGTCATACTCTTCCTCGGTGAAAGGGCGGTTATCCGTCACCGGGACCGAGTGATATCCTTCATCGGTCTTTATGAGCGCCAGGCCTTTTTGAGTCGCCAGTCTGTTAAGTTGCTCCATGAGGATCTGCTGCTGCTCAGCACCATGGGATTGTATCTCCGTGATCTTGCCTTTTACGCTGCGATTCTGGAATTTTTTTAACAGGCGCAGTTGCAGGTTATTGATCAGGCGGTTAATGGCCTTGGCAAATCCATAGGCTTTCCCCGGTGCCAGTCGGATGGCACGAGGACGAAACTCATCCTTGAAGTTGTTGACCATACACCAGTCCGGTGGAGTGGGTTGCCCGGAGGCGTATTGAGTGATGAGGTCTCGGACGATGGTCTGTTTGCCGGTTCCTTCCTCGCCGGTGACAAAGATATTGTAGCCAGGCCCTTTCATACCCAGACCAAACTGGATTGCCGATACGGCTCGTTCCTGACCGATCACTTCGTTCAGGGGCGCAAGCTCTGCCGTACTTTTAAAGAGGAATTGATCTGAATCACAGCGTCCTCTGAGTTCTTGGGCCGACAGGCGGTACTTTTCAAACATGGCATCTCCTTTTTATTATACGATTCCCAAGGTATAGCCGATCAGGACATTTGAGTCAAACATCGAACAGGACAGCTGGGCATTAAGGTACTTATCCCGTTTATCGTGGTTAGCATAAAAAAACAGGTTGTTGTATCGGGGCGAATTGTCTCCGCCAACTGCCAGTCGGCCTACCAAAGCCCTTAGTAGCGGAGGTGGAGAATCCCTTGGAGCTATTGTTGGCGGATTAGGGAAAATGGTTGGAGATGGGTGCCTTGATTATTAGGGATATTACGCATCGCAAGAAGGCGGAGCAGCGGATTATGTTTTGACCGATGGAGCCCAACTTGTCGACTTTGCTGAACAGGCCGCGTACCCTGCCAAAAAGAATGAGTGAGATCGTTTTGAGGTCTTGACTGCCTCGATTTAGATTCGATTTTGCAAAAAGAAATTTACAGGGTAAAGCACTATTTTCTGTATTGCGTTGACTGCAAAAAGGCAACGCTCAATTTTGTCTGCGTCGTTATTTAAAGAAATATCAAATGAAAATTACAGAGGAAACCGCCATGCTGACTTTTGGATGTAAGGATGTCATTTGTGACCAGAAATCAAAGACAAACACACCTTATCCGAAAGACAAAACAATCGTCGAATTATTCGAAGAACAAGTTGAGAACACGCCTGACAGCATCGCTATAATTTCAGAAAACGAAAGGCTGACCTATGCTCAGTTGAATGTGAAAGCCAATCGACTGGCACATTATCTGTTAGAGAATTTTGATATTCAAAGAGATGATCTGATCGGCGTTCTCATTGGTCAATATGAAAAAGCTGTAATAGTCGTTCTTGCAATTTTAAAGGCCGGTGGAGCGTATGTACCCATTGATCCTGACTATCCCAGTGACCGTATAATATATATGCTGCATGATACTCAACCCAAGGTGATAATATCCGACACTCATTCAGAAGATGTGGGTGTCTTCGCGCAGGAATTTAAATTCATCTCTTTTGAAGAGACTGATTCCCAAAGAATAATGCCCAACCCGGTTAGCCGGAATTCGCCTACCGACTTGGCCTATGTGATATATACATCAGGATCCACAGGACAACCCAAAGGAATAATGGTGGAACACCGATCGGTTAATCGACTGGTAAAAAACACCAACTATATTTCCATCACTGAAAATGACCGATTTCTGCAAACCGGCTCTCTCTCTTTCGATGCCTCGACATTTGAGATCTGGGGAAGTTTGTTGAATGGTGCGGCCCTGGTAATACCGAAGACGCTCTTTGACCTAACATACCTCAAGCACTATAAAGAAGACAATAATGTAACCATATTGTGGATCAGCTGTGGACTTTTCAGTCAGTTTGTCGATAGCGATATTCAATTTTTCCGTGATCTTCGGATAATCATTACAGGCGGTGACAGACCTTCCATCTCAGCTTTTAACCGATTCGTTACAACCTTTCCGGAGATTTGTCTTTACAATGCCTATGGACCATCGGAAAACACCACCTTTACGACATATTACAAAGTTGTTTCCCAACATCAAGCAGATGTTCCTATTGGAAAACCTGTTTCTAATACATATGTTCATATATTAAGAGAGGATCTCACCTGTGTAGAGATAGGAGAAACAGGTGAAATCTTTTGTGGTGGAGATGGGTTGGCCAGAGGATACTTACATCGCAAGGAATTGACCACCGAAAAATTTATTGCTCACCCCTTCATGGATGGGGAGAGATTGTATCGCACAGGAGACATGGCACGCTGGCTGCCGGATGGGAATATTGATTTTGTGGCACGACTAGATGACCAGGTAAAAGTCAGGGGGTTTCGCATTGAACTTGGAGAGGTAGAACACGCACTCTGCCAACATGAATTAGTAGACACGGTCCTGGCAGTGGTGAAGGAGACCATGCCCGGCAATAAAGAGCTGGTTGCATATTATATCGCAAAGCAATCGGTAGAGCCTTCCGAACTTCGGGATTATCTCGCTGGATCATTGCCAGACTATATGCTCCCCACTCACTTTATTGAGGTGCCTTCCTTTCCTCTCACACCCAATGGAAAAATCGATAAAAAAAATCTGCCGGATCCGATCACTGTTTTTCAATCCATTCACAGCACATTTATTGGCCCTCAAAATGATATTGAAAGCCGCCTCGTTGCTATTTGGTCAAATGTGCTGGGAATTTCTCCCATAGGAACGCAGGAAAACTTTTTTTTTCTCGGTGGCCACAGCCTTAAAGCCGTGAAAATCATCAGCAGGATTCGGACACAATTTAGTGTGGCCATAACAATAAAAGAGTTGTTTACCCATCCGACCATCCAAACCCTAGCGAAAAAAATCCATGACCAGGGGCACGAGGTTTTCTCCCCAATACCAGTAACGTCTCCGAAAGCAACGTATCCTTTGTCGCATGCGCAACGCCGCTTATGGCTAATCGAGCAAATGGATAAAGGAGGTATGGCCTACATTCTTCCCTTTGCATATAGAGTTAAAGGACAACTGGATATACCCGCCCTGGAGCAGGCTTTTAATTATGTCGTTCAACGTCATGAGAGTTTGCGCACAGTTTTCTTTGTTGATGAAAGCCATGAGCCTGTTCAAAAAATATTGCAGAATGCAGATATTCGCATCGAACACATCATCGAGAAAGATCGCTTGCGGACAGAAATGATTGTTGAAGAAAAATTGTGGCATCCTTTTGATCTGCAAACCGGACCCTTGATTCGAATGCACCTCATTTCAAGAGATGCAGATGAACATATCCTCCTTCTTGTCATGCACCATATCGTCTCCGACGGTTGGTCCATGAACGTTTTGAGCAAAGAACTGAAAATTGCGTATGCCAGCCTTCAAAAAGGCGTGCCTATCCCACTGCAAACCTTGCCACTTCAGTATACCGACTATGTGTGCTGGCAGAAACAACAGCATGCAAGTGACCAGTTTGACCTGCAAAGAAGGTATTGGAGGGTAAAATTTGGAGGCGATTTGCCACGCATAAGCCTGGTTGTCGACTCCCCTCGACCTAAGCTCCAAACCTTTCATGGCTCCCAGTATAATGTTCCTATAGATCGAGAAATATCGGACAAAATGACATGTTTTGCCCAACAGAATCAGTCCTCACTCTTTATGCTATTAACGGCAATTCTGAAAATCTTGATTTACCGATATACCGGAGATGAAGACATCGTTATCGGCTCAATAAGTGCGGGGAGGAATCATCCGGATTTAGAAAACCAGGTAGGTTTTTATGTCAACACTTTGGCATTACGAGATACTTTGTCCGGAGAGGATTGCATACATGATGTGCTCGGAAAAGTGCGTAAAACCATTGAAGAAGCGCTTGACAACCAGGATTATCCCTTTGATCAGCTGGTCCTCGATCTCGTACATGACCGTGATATGGCACGGTTCCCTCTGTTCGACGTACTCGTTGTGTTGCAAAACAATGATGCTTTCGACCTCGCCTTAGAGGGTGTACAGGTACATTCTTATCCATTTGAAAATCGAGTCAGTAAGTTTGATTTGACGTTTGAGTTCATTGAGCAACAAGGTGGGCTGGAACTCCAGGTAAATTATAACACCGACCTGTTCACGGGTACCCGCATTGAACGGATGACAAGTCACCTCATGACTCTTATGGAGAGCGTTCTCTTGCAAGAAAATTGTCCAATTAGTCTTTTGCCGTTGAACTCGGAAGAAGAAAATCAGCGCATTTTAAATGACTTTAATAACACAAAAATACCCTACCAAAAAGAAAAGACCATCCTTCATTTGTTTGAAGAACAGGTTGATAAGACTCCAAATTCCATTGCCGTGATTTTTGAGGATATGAGCCTTACCTATTGCCAATTGAATGAGCGCGCCAATCAACTGACTCATTTTCTAAAGATTGACCATCATGTAGCCCATGAAGATCTCATTGGTGTTGTGCTTAATCGTTCTGAGAAAGTGATTATTGCTTTCCTCGCTATTCTCAAGGCTGGTTGTGCATATATGCCGCTGGATCCCCATGCACCCACTGACCGGCTCAATTTCATGGTGGCGGATGCTCAGCCCAAGGTCATCATTTTTGAGAAGGATGCAGCACCTCAGTTTTGCGAAAGTACTACAATACCGCTTGTTAATATAGATCTGCAGTATTCTGACCTGCGATATAATCCGGATAACTTATGTACCAGCAAATCTCTTGCCTATGTAATCTTTACCTCGGGATCGACCGGAAAACCAAAAGGGGTTTTGATTGAACATCAAGGTCTGCTCAACAACATCCTTGGTTGTCATATTTACAGAGATTACCCGGAAACCATTAAGGCTTCAGCCACATCAGCATTTACGTTTGATGCATCCATTCAGCAAATTGCAGCCGTATTGACAGCCGGGCATTGCCTCTGCATTCTCTCGGAGCTGGTTATTCTGGATATGATTGCATTGATTAACACCCTTGAAAAACATCAGATAAAAATTTTCAATTCGACGCCATCTTTGGTTCAGGAATTGCTGTTGCAGTTTGCAAGAAACAACACTGACATCTCATTGGAAAAAATTATTACAGGAGGTGAGCTGCTTCCTCTGTCAGTCCCCGGCGTTCTTCAATCAAAGCAAATTTTTCGTCACTTAAAAATTTTTAATGTCTATGGCGCGACTGAAACATGTATTGATAACACCCAGTTTATTCTCGATTCTTCAACCCAGCTGCAAACTGCATCAGTACCGATAGGGAAACCGAAAGCTAATGTACAGATCTTTATCCTGAGCGATGCACAACAGCTCCAACCAATAGGGATTCCAGGCGAAATATGTATGAGCGGTGACATACTTGCCAGGGGATATCTTCATCGCCCAGATGTTACTCAAGATAAATTTGTGCCCAACCCTTATTTGCCTGGTCAAACAATGTATAGAACCGGTGATCTGGGATGCTGGCTACCAGACGGGAATATCGAATTTTTGGGTCGGATGGATGATCAGGTAAAAATTCGCGGATATCGCATTGAACTAGGTGAAATTGAACAGGTTTTGCTGAGTAATCCACGTATCGAATCAGCTGTTGTGTTGGCAAAAGAGATTGCGGCGGGGAATAAAGAGGTCGTAGCTTACTATACAAGTAGCGATGCCCTAAACAGCAAAGATATACGAAAGCAACTGTCAAAAAGTCTACCAGTCTATATGGTGCCATCTTTTTATAAGAGAATCACCACCTTTCCACTCACAAGCCATGGTAAAATCAATAAGAAAGCACTTTTAGCGATGGACTTGGAAAGCCTCGATGAGAGATTTGAACACCACGTTCCCCCAAAGACAGATTTGGAAAAACAGGTGCACTTTTACTTCTCAACTATTCTTGGTCATGAAAATTTTGGGATTACTGATGATTTTTTCGCCATTGGCGGCACCTCCATGTCAGCGGTTCAAATTGTTTCAAAAATTCGAGAGGCACTTTGGCCAAACATCTCTGTAGCCAATATACTGCGACATCGAACCATCGAAAGTTTGATCCATCATTTCCAAAAGAAGGAGGCGGTGAATCAAGCGAAAAGTAAGGATGCCTCGAGACGTTTTTCGCCAGATCATCGAGATGACAAAGGGTTTATTCATCTTGACGACTTCATAGATCAAGGCGACGATTATGAAAAAGAAGTCCCGGCAGGAGTGAGATGTTTCCTGCAGATTTTCGGATCAATATTTATTTCCATTATAACAGGAATGTCCGTGGTACCCAGTATCTTGCTGCTCTTCATGATAAGGGAAAAATATGGACTTCTTTCTGCTGTGTTTTCCGCGCCATTAGCGGGACCGGGGATTATACTCTCCGGTTTATTGTTAACAGCTGGGATCAAATGGCTGGTTATTGGGAAATATCGCTCTGGGGTTCACAAGGTGTGGTCATGGTACTTTCTTCGATGGTGGTTTGTTGGTCGCCTCATTTCGTATACACATCTCATCATGGTTCACTGGATTCGCGAGACCATGTTTATCAATTGGTGGATTTCATTGCTTGGCGGTACTGTTCACAAAGGGGCTGTTATCTCCACCATTCATATTACAGAGCCTGACCTCATAGAGATAGGAGAAAACACTACAATTGACGAAGATGCTCACATTTGTGGTCATACCTTTCACAAGGGTCATTTGATTCTCGGACCGGTCAAGATAGGTGCGAATAGCTATATTGGTGCCATGTCTGTAGTTCTGCCCTTTTCACAGATAGAGGAAAATGTCTTTCTGGATAGACAATCATTGATTAAGACAGGACAGCGATGCCCAAGAGCAACATATTGGCAAGGGTCTCCCGCAAAGATGGCTGAGAATCCATATGCATCAGGTCACCACCCCTTTACCGTTGCTGCCCATTCTCATCCTTTGCTCCTCTTTTTTCTCCAGTTGTTGGGTGTGGTAATTCTTTCCGGAGGCATTGTCGTGGCACTCATTCCCCTGTTTTTTCTTTCTCCTCTGCTCAGTCGAGCAATGCCAAACTTTCTTTCTACCGCCATAACACTGTGCATTGGTCCAGTCCTTTTCTTATCGGTTTTTGCTGCTGTCTGTATTGTTAGTAAATGGTTACTTATTGGTCGAACGAGAAAGGGGATAAAACGTTCTGGGCTCTGGCTGGCATGGAGGCAGTGGTTGGTGAATCGTTTTTTAACCTCGGTGCTTTTCAGGGCCCTTGCAGAATATACAATAGGAGGAACAATATTATGCAACTGGCTCTACCGGGCCTTAGGTGTCACCATTGGTAAACGGACTTTGATTGCTGCACCGATTGTCCACCATGACTCAGACCTCATAACCATAGGAGATGATGTCTGGATAGGTTCTAGACTGCAGATGTTTCCCACAGCCAGGGCAACCAATCACTCGCATCAAGTGCACAACCAATGCTCAATGCAACTCTCCAGCGCCGAGATGCATGTGGCACCTATCAGCATCGAACACCACTCGATAATAGCCGAGCGATGCATCATGATGCCAGGGTCGCAAATGCAGCCTTGGTCTTCTCTGGGAAGCTTGTCTGTTGTTTCACAAAATCAGTGTCTCCCGGAAAATTCTATCTGGCTGGGTTCTCCCGCCCAAATAATACATGCTCATAAAGACGGAGAAAGAGATGCTGTTCGTCACCAAAACGTTGCCAGATTACAGCAAGCCTCATCATCGCAAATTATTAAAGACAAACCTGCCTCGTTAACTCATTATGCTTTTGGAAGGATAGTTCAGGTGCTCCTGGTTATCTTTTTTTTATTTTTGCAGGCAGTTGCAATGATTCCATGTCTTTTTATTTTTCAATATATACATTTCTTCTCTTCTGGTCTTATTTGGCGTATTGCAATAATCCCATTCCTCTTTTTGCTGTTTGGTCTGTTTTCATTTTCACTCTCGATAATAATAAAACGAATTCTGATGCCAAGTTTTTCTGGAGCTCACAGGTACTGGTCTCTTCCTTTTATAACGTGGGAATTTATGAATCGGCTAATGATTTTTGGCGTCGCCATTCTCTTTAAGCATGTGCGGGGGAGTGCTCTTGCCTCTGTAATCGTGCGATGTTTTGGAGCTAAAATCGGCAGCAATGTATTCTATGACACTATGCCTCCTTGTGAAATGGACCTCATTTCCATTGGTGATAATGTTATCCTTCAGGAAGATTCCTTTATTATTGCCCATGTTGTTGATAACGGATATTTACAACACGGGCCAGTCACAATTGAAGCGGGTTGCAGCATAAATGTGTTCACCATTATTTTACCTGGAGCAATTATGAGAGCCTCTAGTACGTTAGAGCCATTATCCTTGCTCCTCAAGGGAGAAATTATCACTGAGAATACAGTATGGCATGGAAACCCAGCACAATTGGCTTCAGAATAGCCCCATCTATCCCCCTGTCACCGGGAGAAATTCATGTTTGGCAAATGCTTCTGGACTGTGACCTCTGTTCCTTGTATTCCGAGCCTGCTGTCCGCAACCTCCTGTCTTCTTCGGAGTATACGCGCTACAAACGTTTCAGGGTACTTGAGAAAAAAAACGAATTTCTTCATTCACGGCTCCTTCTACGATCTCTCATCATCCATTACACATCGTACCACCCCCAAGATGTTCAAATCATTCCTGACGGACTTGGCAAACCATTTTTTTATCACAACTCTAAACGGATTCTGCCCTTCTTCAACCTTGCCCACACCGAGGGCATGATAGTTTGTGCAATTGGCCACATCGAGCAGCTCGGATGCGATATTGAAATTCTAAGAGAAAACTTTGACACAGACGAATTGATACACCATGTATTGTGTCCGGCAGAGATCACCACCTATCACTCTCTGCCGGACATCCAACGACAGCTTTTCTTTTTCAAATTATGGACAGCAAAAGAGGCTTACACCAAGGCATTGGGACAAGGATTGCTCATTCCTATGGAATCACTCCATGTTGTCAACGTTTTTACAGATGGTGAATTACATATCATTCACAGCAAACAGCACCCGAATTCAGCACATCATCAGCCCCATTGGTTTTTGAGGTTATTCACACCAACACCCCATTCCATTTTGGCCCTGGCCGCGTCTATCACTCCCACTGTCACTTTTTTTCAAGCTGCATTAGATCACCGGCAGGGTGATTTTCCGGTAGAAGTGGTTCAGGTAAATTGAACAAGAGAGGTCTGCAACCGCACATCGTGGTTATTCCGCTCGGTCATATGCAAATTACTGCGTTTAACGGCGATGACATTGACACCCGGGTCTCCGGCCAGGTCGATCCACCGCAGTTGTTCTCCACGCAATGAAGAGCTGAGAGAAATAATCAACTCCACCACAATGAATAAGACCGATGGAAAGAGAGCAACCGGCACCTATATCCAGAACTCAGGATATTTACGCGTCCTGGGTATATTGTTGACCACCAGGGCGACAAGAAGCATTACTCCCGCCCCGAGAGCAGCGGGCATGAGGACGTACAGGTATCCAAGGTTATGCACGCTTGGTCCGCCGATAACAGCGATCAGGGCAGTGGCACCGCCTGGTGGATGGAGGGTTTTGGTGAGGTGCATGACCGCAATTGAGGTGGCAACAGCCAGAGCCGCCGCCAGCCAGGGTTGCCCGCCAAACCACAGAAAGGCGGTAACCCCTATGAAAGCTGAGAGAATATGGCCGCCGAGCAGGCTGCGCGGTTGAGCCAAGGGGCTGCGTATGGCGCCGTAGATGAGTACCGCCGATGCGCCGAAGGAACCGATGAGCATGACCAGTGCTTTCTCGTCAACCAGTCTGTAATGGATCAAGGCAACCGCGGCAATGCCGAGAAAGCTCCCGACCCACGACCAACACACCTCTTTCAGACTCACCCGCGGCGGGCTCTGGCCACTGCCTTTCATCTTTTGAAAAAATTGCATTATGTCGGCCTCTACCGGGAAAAACAATATGAGTTGACCAGATCTGTGCGAGTAACGATCCCCGCCGGCTTGCCTTCACCGTCAACAATAGGCAGACGATTGATGCGTTTTTCGATAAAGAGGGCGGAAATCGCCGCGATGGTCGTGTCGGGCCCAGCGGTTATTGCCGGGGCAGTCATGATTTCGCCCATGCCATGGTTACGCAGAAGCGTCGCCACGCACCCCTTATTGTTCAGACAGTGGGCGATGATTTCCATAAACGATGCCGCCTTCCCCACCCCCATTTTTACAAGGAAGTCCTTTTCCGAGACAACACCAACGACTTTTCCTTGACCGTCGACCACCGGCGCCCCGGAAATCTTTTTCTCGGCGAGTAAGGTTGCGGCCTGCTGCAGGTCCATGGCAAGTTCTACACAATGAACCTCTTTTGTCATTATTTCAGCGGCCTTCCTTGAATCCATCAGTCGGGCCAGGGCATGACGATAGGCCAGCTGGAAGATCTCCTTGAAATCCCCCGGGCTGATATCTAAATAGCCCGGGATCTCCCTCATTGCCTCAAGGATATCTTCTTCGGAAATGTTCAACGGCCGGCAAATATCCGCTTCTGTTTGTCGCATAGGATCCCTCCTGTTGTATGTGTAATTGCCTTAAGCTCGTATCCGACCAGAAAGGAACACATTTATCCTTGACTTAGGTCAACCAGATGTTTGAATGGAAGTGTTACTCTATGTCATCGAGAAGCACTGCGAATGACAAATGGATCGCTCTCTCTCGAGATTCATAACCAACAAGAGCTGTTACCAATCGAAATTATCCTAGCGAATGAGGCCATCAATGAACATTCATTACATCCAACATGTCTCGTTTGAGGGCTTAGGCGGCATTGAGCCCTGGGCTCACCGAAACGGCCATCTTCTTACCGCAACTCGCCTCTATCTTCATGAAGAATTTCCGGCCATTGAAGCCATTGACCTCTTGGTCGTGATGGGTGGTCCGATGAACATCTACGAAGAGCGCACCTATCCTTGGCTGGTGGAAGAAAAGAGGTTTCTTGACAAGGTCATTGCCGGTGGGAAATCAATTTTAGGCATCTGTCTCGGAGCCCAGCTTCTTGCCGACGTGCTTGGCGCTCGGGTTTTTGCCAACACCCATAAAGAAATTGGCTGGTTTCCCGTCAAAACAACGGAAGAGAGTCGAACAAGCAATATATTCAGCGGCTTCCCCGAATCCTTCGAGGCATTCCACTGGCATGGCGACACTTTTGATATTCCGCAAGGGGCCAGGCATATAGCGCACAGTGGTGGTTGTGAGAATCAGGCCTTCATTTATGATGAAAGAATTATCGGGCTCCAGTTTCACATCGAAACAACCCTTGCCGGCATCCAGTTGCTTATTGCCAACTGTGGCGATGAAATTGTCCCTGGGCCCTACGTACAGGAGCCACAGGCAATGATCGCCGACCCAAACCGTTTCGACAAAATTAATGCCACGCTGTACAACTTACTAGAAAAAATCAAATAACATCGCAAATCATCGCCTAACCAAGGCCCTCACCTTTGTTCTTTACGCATGCATCAAACCTGCAAAAAAGAGGAGCAATTCCTATGCCGATACCTGGAAATCTCTTGACCACCGCCATGGCCGTAATGCCCCATAAAAATGTCGAAGAGGCTCTTTCTTTGGCCCTGATGCTCGATGTGCCGTTTTGGCCACAACTGCCGAATCTCAATTATTATGAGGACATGTATGTCCAGGCGGCGGAGCATTTCCCCGGCATCGTTCTCGATTTGGAGAAAAAAACCCTGCGTTTTTCCCTGGATAAATTCATTGGTGAATTTGAAGAGACCATGAGCCACTTTGACGATCCGTCATACTTCGATATCAGTGAGCAGTATTCCCAGGTCTACCATAATTTTTTATCGAAAGACCTGGCGGACCGACCGGCGATACGCGGCCAACTTGAAGGACCAGTCAGTTTCGGCTTCAATATTCTTGACCAGGATGATCGCCCTATCCTCTTTGATGATTCTATCCGCCCTTTTATGTTTGAATTCATGGCCAAGAGAATCAATGTGCAACTTGCCAGGCTCAAGCAACGCAACGCCAATGCCTTCATGTTTATTGATGAACCGGGTTTGCAGTTTATATTTTCAGCGATGTCCGGCTATGGCGAGCAAAAGGCCAAGGGCGACCTGGACACCTTTTTCTCCATGGTCGACGGCCCGAGGGGCATTCATCTCTGCGGCAACCCGGACTGGGATTTTCTCCTAGGCCTCGACATGGATATCCTGTCGATGGATATCTACACCAATGGCGAGATCTTTTCCTCCTGCGGCGGCTCGATCAAGAAATTTCTCGACCGGGGCGGGATAATCGTCTGGGGTATTATTCCGACCGGTTTTGAAGCCTTTTCCAAAGAAAGCCTTGGGTTTCTCAGCATGAAACTGGAAGGAATCTGGCGCCATTTAAGCAAAAAAGGGCTGGATATCGAATATATCATCTCAAGAAGCATGCTCTCCCCGGCTACCTGCTGCCTCGTCAATCAGGATGGCGGCAAAACCGTCGCCCAGGCCTTTGCCATGGTCAACCACCTTTCGCGTATGCTCAGGGAAAAATATAATTGTAGTTAATCCCCGTTAAGGCTAGGATGAGGTGTCCAAGAGCCTCATCTTGAGAAACCAGCCTTCTCACACCGCAACAAACACAATATGCGGGGAAAACCACATGAAGATCGGCAGTTACCAATTCACAACCCGCTTTATCACCAGCGCCATCCTCCCGGAATACAAAGGTTCTACCCTCCGAGGAGCCTTTGGTCGAGCCTTGAAACAATGCGCCTGCGCCCTGCGCCGCCAGGAGTGCCCCTCCTGCATGCTGGCGGCAAGCTGTTGCCATTCCTTTATTTTTGAAGGACAGACCGTAAACGGATCCCAGGGAAAACAGCATCCCTACGTTATTGAGACGGACGATGATCCTCGGCGGGAATATTCCCCCGGAGACACTTTGTCCTTTAGTTTTTTGCTTTTTGGACGGGCCAATGATTACCTGCCGCATGTCGTCTATGCGATACAGGAGATGGGCAAGACCGGCCTCGGCAAAAACACCCCGGAGATGGGTTGTTATAGCCTGGAGCAGGTGGCGCGGGATGGACGAATTCTTTTTCAAAACTCCACTCTCCACCAGGCGGATGATCCACCGCAATACACTCTGAGCCCAGCCGACGACCGGCAGCCGCAGGCAATCACCCTCATCTGCCATACCCCCCTCAGGCTTAAATACCACAACCAGCTCCAGGACGGCCTCCCTTTCCATATTGTCATCAGGGCGGCCCTGAGACGGATATCATCCCTGGAAGCGGCCTACGGCAATGGTGAGCCGGATCTCGATTACCGCGGCCTGGTCGCCCAGGCGGCAAGTGTACGGCAAACAGTCGCCGATTGTCACTGGACTGATATCCAGCGCTACAGCAGCAGACAGAAGACCACCATGCAACTGGGGGGCATAACCGGCCGGATGGTCTACCAGGGCGACAATCTCGCCGCCTTTCTGCCGCTTCTCAGGTACTGCGAAAAAACCCATCTCGGCAAGCAGACCACCTTCGGGCTTGGCCGCATCCGGGTGGAGGTCCCGGCATGAGAAACATCCTTCTCGCGGTCTGCGGCCTGTCGCCACAGGTGGTCACCGAGACCCTCTATGCCCTGTTCCATGAAGGCCGCGAAGTTCATGCCATCCATCTGATCACCACCCGCCCCGGCCGCGACAAGGTCCTTGCTGACCTGCTGGCGCCGCGTACCGGCCACTTCGCCGCACTGCTTGCCGATTTTTCTATGTCGGTAAACGACATCGACTTCACCCATGACAACATCCATGTCCTCCGCCGGGACGCCGGCCGGGAACTGGACGATATCGTCAGCCCGGAGGATAACGAAATCCTCATGCAGACCTGCCTCGATCTGGCCTTCCGCTTCACCGGCCAAAGCGATACCGCCGTTTTCTTTCTGGTCGCCGGCGGGCGAAAGACCATGACCTCCTGCCTCACCCTGGCCGCCCAGCTCTATGGTCGCCCCCAGGATCGCCTTCTCCATGTTCTCGTCTCGCCGGAGTTTGAAAGCACGCGAAATTTCTATTATCCGCCGCGAAAGCCGGTGACCGTCGAACTGCGCGACGACAAAGGCCAAACCTACTGGAAAGACAGCAGCGCGGCACAGATCCATCTCATCACCATCCCCTTCGTTTCGGTACGCGATCAGCTGCACCCCATGCCGGACAAACCGCTGCCGCCCGCCGACCTCATGCAGGCTTTAGTCCGGGAACCCCCGCCGACACTGACCGTTGATCGGCGGGCGGGAAAGCTGATCCATGGCCGCCTGGAACTGGACATGCACCCGGCCCGGCTCGCCCTCTACGCATTTTTCGCCGAACGAAAAATCACCTGCCGACTCCATGCCACCTGCCTCGACTGCTGCGATTGTTTCCTCGAAGCGGGGATGATCGACGGCGAAGCGGTCGCCCGCTTCTATGCGAAAATTCCCGGCGCCAGGCTCCTGACCGAAATGAGCGATTCCGGCATCGGCAGCCTGACCAGGGAAAACTTCCAATCCTATAAGTCGAAGATTCGTCGTGACCTGACCAATACCTTTGGTTTAAGCCAGGCCCCGCTGTTGGAAATCGCTTCGGTCGGCAGCCGCCCGGACACCAGATACGGTATCCGCATTTCCCGCGAACGTATTGCAATTAAGGAATAATAACGATGACACCCCCCTCTTGCAGTTTATATACTCTTGAGTATAATACTTACGAGTATATAAATGGAGGGAGCCATGGCATTCATCAATCGACACCGGGAACTCGCTTTCCTGGCAGAAAAATGGCGGGAGCCAAAAGCCCAGATGATCGTCCTCTGGGGGAAACGCCGAGTCGGCAAAACCGAACTGGTCAAACAGTTTCTTCTCGACAAACCGGGGCTGTATCTGCTGGCGGAAAGCACCAGCGACAAGGAACAGTTGCTGCGTTTCTCCCAGCTTTTAGGCTCCTTTTTTAAGGAAACGCTGCTGTTAACCCGCGGCTTTGCAACCTGGGAAGAGGCCTTTGCCTTTCTGAGGAGCAAAAACCAGCGTCTTGTCCTGATTTTTGATGAGTTCCCGTATCTTATCCAAGCAAACCCGGCAATACCCGGCATCTTCCAGAAGGGATGGGACGAATACCTGGCCGACAGCAACATCTTTCTTATCCTCCTCGGCTCCAGTATGGCGATGATGGAAAAGGAGGTCCTCGGCTATCGTTCGCCACTCTATGGCAGGCGTACCGGGCAATGGCTGGTCGAGCCCATGACCTTCAGGGCAGCCAGCCAATTCCGGGCCGAACAGCCGTTTCAGGACAAACTGGCCCATTTCGCCGTCGCCGGCGGTATCCCCGCCTACTGGTTGCATTTTTCAAAGAACAAGGATTTTCCCGCAAATCTGACCGATCACGTCCTCCGCAAGGGAGAGATGCTATACGACGAGGTAGAATTCCTGCTGCGGGCCGAGGTTCGCGAACCGCGCTACTATTTCGCCCTCCTCCAGGTCATTGCCCAGGGGAAACGGAAACTGGCGGAGATCGTCAACGCCTCCGGCCTTCAGCAGGCCATTGCCAACAAGTATCTCGGCGTGCTGGCTGACCTGCGCATTGTCGAACGGGAGATTCCGGTTACCGAGGCCAATCCCCTAAAAAGTAAAAAGGGGTTGTACCGCATCAGCGACGAATTCTGCCGGTTCTGGTTTCGTTTCGTCCTGCCGCGGCGCTCTGAACTGGAACTGGGACGACTGGAGCAAGTAGCCAGTGCAAGCATCGGCCAGTTGCCCCAATATCTCGGCGAGACCTACGAAAAGGTCGCCAGAGAGGCGCTGCTTGCCGACATGGATGCTTTTTTCCCGTTTACCGCTATCGGCAGATGGTGGGATCGCGGCGAGGAAATTGATGTTGTAGCCATAAACCAGGCGCGGGATTCCATCCTCTTTTGCGAGGCCAAGACCACGGAAAAGAAAGTCGGCACCGATGTCCTTCTCTCCCTCCGTGAAAAATCGAAAAAAGTCGCCTGGGGAAGCGCCGACCGCAAAGAATTTTTTTGCCTGTTCAGCCGCGTGGGTTTTACCGACAATCTCATGGCAGAGGCGGAGAAAGAACAGGTGGTTCTCTATACCGAGGATCGCCGCCTTACCGGCTGAACATCATCTCCTCGGGTGGCTGGAAAACCATCACCAACCGGCAGACCGGCAGGAAACCTGGATCCTGGCTGAAAAACGTAACCCTATTGGTTGCAATATGAGAATATAGAGGTTACAATAAAACGATGATAAGGAGTTTTGCACATAAGGGATTAATGAAATTCTTCCTTACCGGAAGTTTGGCCGGAATCCAGGCAAAGCATGCTGAGCGGTTGCGACTTATCCTGGCCCAACTTAATCAGGCCAGGACCGTTGAAGACATGCAAATCCCGACTCTTGCCCTTCACGAATTGAAGGGCGAAAGAAAAAAGACCTGGGCTGTAACCGTGCAGGCAAATTGGCGGGTGACTTTCCGGTTTGAGAACGGAGATGCCGAAATCGTTGATTATGAAGATTATCATTAGGTGAGACTATGAGAATGCACAATCCTCCCCATCCCGGCGAAATTCTCAGTGGGCTATGGCTTACCCCTATGGGGCTGTCGGTTACAGAAGCCGCTCGTGCCCTCGGGGTAAGCCGCAAAACTCTGTCGAAAATTGTCAACGGTAATTCAGGTATTTCCCCGGAAATGGCCTATCGATTGTCCATTGCCTTTGGCGGAAGTCCGGAAAGTTGGATGGGCCATCAGGTTGCCTATGATCTCTGGCAAGTAGAGCAACATAAACATGAGCTGAACATCAAACCTCTCCCTGTCCAAGCCCTTCATTGATATTTCCTGTCCGGTGGATCAAGTCCATCTCGGCACCGTGCACCGCCGCAAGGTAAGGCCCGCCGAGACCCTCGCCATCCGCCGGCAAAGTGAAGATCTTTATGCCCACGACTGGTGGAGCCCGGAAAAGATTTTTGCCGCTCGCGACCGAATTGCAAAATGGTCGCTCCTTGCCTTGGAATTGGCTTTGCAAGAGGCCAAATAGATAAAGCTATCACAAAGACTCAACACAAAACCTTGCCGGAAAGTCCCGGCAACCGCTCTTGTTTTTTCTCTTTCCCGTTCAATGTGGCTACTGCAACATTGCAGACCATGCACACAACCGGACTTTGCGGTATTTATTCCGCATGAACCCGGCTGACTTGGTGCAGTAGAGACCAGCAAGAGCCGCTATCCCCGACCGGCAACAGCCTGATTGGCCGCAAGGCTTCTATCCGTCCGGCCAAACACCACCATGGCATATCGCCATGAACGATAACATGAAATGTGTCGAAAAAATCGCCTAACCATGTTACCACACTACCTGACCGTAATTTGCGGCCTTTACATATCCTACAAACGGAGGAAGGCATGGATGAGACAGTGTTGAAGATCGCCCTCGCCGGGCTGTTGCATGATATTGGCAAGTTTGCGCAAAGGGCAGAAGTGCCACTATCCCCTGCCTCAAAGGGAATAGAAAACAGCATCTGCAAAATCAACAGGCTTGGGTATTATAGCTATCGTCATGTCTTGTACACCAATGAATTTTTTGAGTTATTTGCAAATCACCGTCATCTTGGAACAACAAAGGGAGAAGACTCCATTAGCAACTTGGCATCTTATCACCACTTCCCGACAACACGGCTCCAGGAACTTATCCAATTGGCAGACTGGCTATCGTCTGGCAGCGATAGGCACGAAGACGAAGAAGGCACAAGCGACCGTGAGCAATACAAAAAGGCGCGGCTTCATGTGATTTTTGACTATATGAAGCTTGATGACCAGCAAAATAAGACACATGAATATCGCTATGAGTTGGACCCGCTAGATGGTGATGTTGAAAATGTTTTTCCAACCCATCTTAACCACTTGAACCCCAAGGAAGGCGAAAAGATCGTTAAAGGGTACGGCGAATTATGGAACAAATTCCGGCAAGAACTGGAAGAGATTGAGACAGAAACCACTGAAGCTTTCAGTGTGGTCATGCTTTCCCTGCTGGAAAAATACACCTGGTGTATTCCAAGTTCCACCATGCACCGGCCTGATATCTCACTCTTTGATCATGCCAAGACCACAGCGGCAATTGCTACTGCCTTATACCGCTATCACGACCAATGTGGTGACTTGGCAACCGCAAAGCTCTCGGCCCATGACAAAACACAGAAATTCCGCCTTCTGGTAGGAGACCTGTCGGGAATTCAAAACTATATCTTCAACATCAAAAATGTTGGTGTTGGTGGTACGGCAAAGCGACTACGGGCACGTTCTTTCCAACTTTCGGTCCTGGCTGACGTGGCAAGTCATGCCGTTCTGCATGCCTTTGGCTTGCCGCTCACCAATCTGGTCATCGCCTCTGGAGGGAAATTCTACCTCCTGCTTCCTAACATTGCTGAAGCTGAGACGATCATTGCCAAATATGAGCATGACTTCGGGCAATGGTTAATCGATAATGTGAATGGCGAGATTGCCGTCAATATTGCTTCAGTCCCGTGCAGTTGCAAGGAATTGTTGAAGTTCAACCGGGTTCTGAAACGAGTTAACGATGCATTACAAATTGCCAAAGAAAGAGCCTTATCCAGTTGCCTTACTGTAAACAGCGGATGGAACACAGAAGCCTTTGTCCTGAACGACCGGGAATTTAGCGGAGAAAAACTCTGTCAGAGCTGTGAGAAATTTTTAGGAACAAAGCAGATCCACGATGACGTAGTACTCTGCCAACATTGTGCCACCGATGCTCATCTGGGGACTGACCTTGCTCGAGCTATGGGTGTCCAATTCTTTAGAGGAAACCAAGGAGAATATAAACTCTTTGCCAATTACTCATATTCCTTGACCCAGAAGAAGGCAGACTTTTCAAAAGACGCTTGCCTGGTGCAACAATTCAACGATTGGAATTTTGGCCGAACCCACGTCGCACTCCGGCCACGCCCATTTGCTAACTACGTACCACGCTTCGATGAAACCCTCTGTCACTCTTGCAATAAGTCAGATTGCGGCGAAAAGGATAATGCCATGGAGGGCAATCTGAAATTTTTCTCTTGCTTGGCCGAAGCAAGTATAGGGAGAAAAGCCCTCGGCATTTTCAAAGCCGATGTGGACAATCTTGGGCTGATCTTCATAAACGGTTTTCAAAGTGAAAAAGAGAAGTCGATTTCCCGGATCACCGCATTAAGCCGTTTACTGGAAACTTTTTTTACCGGACGACTCCACTATTTGCTCCGCGAGGAGTTCGCAGATATCTATACCGTTTACGCTGGAGGTGATGACTTACTGATGCTGGGACCATGGGAACAGATTCTTCGTTTCAGCCAGAGAATGCGTGAAGAGTTTTGCCAATTCACCTGCGGCAATCCGGCTTTTTCCCTCTCAGCAGGTATTGCATTAGCCAAAGCTCGTTTACCGATTTATACGGCCATCGGTTTTGCTGACAATCTACTCGACGAAGCAAAAAAGCAGTGCTCTATCGGAAGTGATGAACCGAAAAACCAACTCGCCGCTTTAGACGATATTATCAAGTGGGATAATTTCGAGAAAGTGCAGCAACAGGCTAATCGCCTGGCTGGCTGGCAAGCCGAGAAGAAGGTTTCTATGGGTTTCGTTCGTCAACTGCTTGATAGTGCTGATCAATTTCGTGAATTCAAAACCACTGGTGAAACTAGTTATCTGCGCTTTGTGCCAATGCTTGCCTATGCCATCAGCCGTAACATCCCAGGTAAAGAAAAAGATCTCATAGCCTGGGCACATGAACTAACCAACCTCAAGAGCAGTAACCTTATTCATTTAAAATACATTGCGAATTATTCAATCCAGACAAACAGGAGCTGACATGGGAGATTGGAAAAAGGATTTGTCAAAACACCCGAGCAATTCTGGAAGTGAAGCCTTGGTAAAAAAATGTGCTTGTGGAAAAGATATTACAAAACCTGGAAGTAATATCTGTGGCGTGTGCCATAGAAAGAAAATCAACCAAGGGCCTCTACACAGAAGTACACCTGCTGGTGTGAGACTTCGTGACGGCTATCTGACTGAAGGCTATTTCGACGAAAGGGGCAATCTTTTCGATAGATATATTGCACGAGAAGGAGACGCAGATTTTATCGCCGAGCAGCTTGGTCATTCTTATCCCGCAATGACCAACCACCAACTGCGTCGCTTTTATAGTCATGTAAGAGCTGCTGCAAATCGCCTTAAAATGACCTGTAACTTTCCGGCAGTCTATGTGGACTTAAAAAAACTTGAACCTTTTGTAGCTGAAGCCAAAGGGAAAGGAAAAATTCCTGATCTTTTTTATAATTTCATAATTAAAAATCTATCTGCAGTAAAAACTGAGCAGGATTTTTCAAATGGCTTCCTTGAGCATTTTCAGGCTGTTGTCGCCTATTTCACCTTCCACCATCCTAAAAAATAAATGCAGGTTTAAGGAGACTTACAATGAAGATCAACGCCTATAGAAGGATTTCTGGACAGATTGAATGTATTACCGGCCTGCATATTGGAGGCTCTGCAGATCAAATTGACATCGGCGGAGTTGACCTACCGATTATAAAACATCCAGTGACCGGCGAACCATATATACCCGGTTCATCACTCAAGGGGAAAATGCGTTCCCAACTGGAGAAGAAAATTGGTATTAATGACAAAGGGGAACCCTGTGGTTGTGGCGGTCCAACTTGCTTAATTTGTAAGGTTTTTGGAGCACACAAAAACACAAGACACAATTTAGGCCCCACTAGGATTCTGGTCCGTGATGCACAACTTTCTAACGAAAGTAAGGTTGAGTACGCCAACATGATGAAGGCAAAAGGAACATCTTATATTGAGAAAAAAGTCGAAAACGTGGTGAACCGCAAAACTGGCACTGCGGAACATCCACGGTCTCAAGAGCGTGTTCCTTCCGGTGCAACATTCGACTTCGAAATTATCTTGCAACTCTATGATACAGACGATGAAGGTGCCATGGTAGATTTTGTAAAAAAAGGTTTGAAAGATGTTGAAACAACCTATCTTGGAGACTTTGGAAGCCGTGGAAGTGGCCAGGTGAAGTTTACCGGATTGAAGATAGACGGCCATTCCTTCACCCTGTGAGAGCAAACATGCGCACTTATCGCATTGACCTTGCAGTACCATCCAGTTTCATTTCACCCTGGCGGGCGGACACCCTTTTCGGCCATCTTTGCTGGGTAGCAGAGCGATATGTTGACTTTAAGAATTTCAAAGGCGCAACCGAGCTCATTAACCTATTCAGTCCAAATGATTTGCCGTTCATTCTTTCCGATGGTTTTCCCGCTGGCTTACTCCCTGCGCCACTGACACTCAAAAACCTCTATCAATCGGAATTGGAAGAGAAGATCAGCAAAACCCGTTATTCGCAAATCAAAATAGCCAAAAAGCGAGAGTATCTGTCTCTGTCGCAATTTCAAGTTTTTCAACGCGGAGAAACCCCCGACCTTTCAGAAGAGGGACAAGGATTCATTTCGGCAGCAACGCTCCATAATCAAATCAGCCGCCTCACTAACACTACCGGCGATCAGGGCAGCCTTTTTGAATTGAACGAATGCTTTGCGCCATGCGGAAAAGTGCAGATCTATGCCAAGGTGCGTAATGGTTTTGAGGACGATCTGCAACTCCTCTTTGAGCATTTTGCCCAGGGAGGTTATGGTGCTAAAAAATCAACTGGCAAAGGTGCATGTTCTCTGACTGGTTTTGCTTCATGCGATGATTTAGACATGAACGGCTTGCAATCTTCAGCTAACGGTTTTGTCACCCTCTCCCATTTCGTGCCTGCCCCAGGCAATCCCATTGATGGTGCGTATAAAACTACCGTCAAATACGGCAAGCTTGGGGAAGAAAAAACGTTTTGCGGGAATCCCTTTAAGAAACCACTAATAATGCTTAGACCCGGTTCAGTGTTTCGTACACAATCTCTCCAGCACTGGTATGGAATGCTGATTAAAGATATCGCCTATGCTGACCAAGACGTAGTCGAATATGCGTATGCCTTTCCCGTGCCGGCAAAGATATTTCTCAATTCTTCTAATCTTGTTGATTGAAATCAACCCATGAATATACCTTTCTTCATACTCTCACCCTGCGGCACCAGCCTTCTCACCCATGGTTTGGATCCGGATATGCGAACCGCCATCAACCACCATACCAACGCGAAGACTGAAGGTGAAATAAAAGATGGATCGCCGAACGATCATCAACGCATCATCAAGCACTTAGAAACGGTAAGGAGCCTTATTGCTGCGGCAGACGCGAATACGGCGAAGAAATGTTCAGCCGAATTGAATGGCATTATTTCACTTTATTGCGGCAAACTTTCTGACCGGAAAGGAGACATCCACCAGCTCCTCTGTACCGACACCTGGCTTGGCGAAGCGGCGGCAAAGATTGTCAAAGACTGGCTTGTCAAACAGGGATTCACCTGCATTCTCAAAAGACAAACCGACCTCCGCACCGTTGATTTTCTTGCATTTAAAATGGCTCTTTCCGATCTGGTGCAATGGTGTGAAGAAGAAATCAGCCCTTACCGGCACAGCCACCATGTGGTATTCAACCTCACCGGTGGCTTTAAAAGTATTCAAGGATTTCTCCAGACTCTGGCTCAATTTTATGCCGACGAAACTGTCTATATTTTTGAAACAGGCAATGAATTATTGCGGTTGCCAAGGCTGCCATTAAAAATGGATGCCGATGTCATAATCCGGCAACATCTTGACACCTTCCGATGTCTCGTTCTCGGCATACGTATCCCAGGCTCCAAAACAGAAGGAATTCCTGAAACACTGCTTATGGTGGACGGCAATCAGATTTGTCTTTCTCCTTGGGGTGATCTGGTCTGGGCGCAGACCAAGAAAAACCTGTATACCGAAATGATCTTTCCACCACCCGGGAATTGCCTCAAATTCGGTCCCGATTTCGTAAAAAGTGTTGCTGAAATCGAAGCCCACCGCAAAGTGATGGTGAATGAAAGAATCGATGACCTTGTCCGCTTTCTTGAAGATAGAAAAAATGGGAACCCCAATCCTCGCAATCCTCGATCCCTCGATTTCAAAAAACTCGCAGGCAATCCCAACCCACCTTCCACCCATGAATGTGATGCATGGCATGACCAGGACGCAAAGCGGCTCTTCGGCCATTTCGAAGATGAGTTCTTTGTTTTGGACCGTCTAGCTAAAGCACTGCACTGAGATACTGCTTCTATTAATAGGCCGCTCATGGACCGCTACGAAATCAATATTTACTGGAGCAATGAAGACCAAACCTTTATTGCCGAGGCGCCGGAACTTCCCGGCTGCATCGCCCATGGTTCTTCTCACCAGGAGGCTCTGGCCAATGTCAAAGATGCCATGTCCCTCTGGCTCGATACGGCAGTCGAACTTGGCCGGAACATCCCCCAACCGCTGGGACGGCGACTCATGTTTGCTTAGGACGCGGAAATACCAAATTGAAGCATGATTGATGGCTAAATATACCTCACATCCCGCAGCATCTTTTACCCCCAACCTCATCCTCCTCTTCAACCACCGGCTAACGGCGCGACAGGAAGAAGACGCCTATTCCTCACTCGGCATCAACCGAATTATCCTGCCGCCCGTCGATGTGCAGATGATCTGGGCGCAGGTGCCGACGGATGCCGACGAACTGACCGGCTATCTCGCCCCGGTCTTTGCTTGGCTGGCGGCGGCCGCCCAGCCTGGAGATTTTGTCTTGATCCAGGGGGAATTCGGCGCAACTTATCTTGCGGTGGAGATGGCCTTTCGTCTTAGCCTCGTGCCGATTTACTCCACCACCAGGCGAGAGGCAATGGAAGAGCACGTGGCGGATGACCGAGTTGAGATCCGCCACACCTTTTCCCATGTCAGGTACCGAAAATATGGCTTGTGACTATTCTTCGCCGCGACCTTCTTCTTGCGTACTATCCAGCAGACTCATTATAGAAAACAGAGTTCGGAGACTCCCCAACCATGAAAACCAATAACAGCGCCACACCAAGCACCCATGTCTGTCTGATCTCGGAACAACCCATCCCCAACCTTGTCCCTCTCCTCCTTGAAAAACCAGCCAAGGCCGTTTTCCTGGTCTCGCCGCAGATGGAGGCGCAGGCGGATCGATTGCAAAAAATTATCCAGCCGGCTGGTATTACCGTGAAACGCCAGAGTATTGCCTCGGCCTATAACTTCCGTGCGGTCCAACAGGCATGCGAAGAGGTAATACAACGTGCGGAGAACGAGGCCCCTCTCACCCTCAACGTCACCGGCGGCACCAAAATTGCCGCTCTCGCCGCCTTCCAGGCCTTTTATTTCAACAACCACAGGATCATTTACCTCGATACCGAAGGCAACAAACTCCTGCAGCTCGCCCCAGGACCTGAGGAGACGGCCCTTGTCGGCAATATCATCAGGTTCCGGGACTACCTTGCCGCCTACGGCATGACGCCCCTGTCCTGGAATGATACGGTGCAGAGCAGCCAACGCCCCGGCCTGCATGAACTTGCCGAGCTCCTCATCGGCGACGAACAGCTTTTAAGCAGTTTGAATTCGGCAATTGACCGTAATGGCAATAATCCGTCGTACCTCAACCTGTCTTTAAATGACTTGGGCGCAAAGGCGGAAAAGCTGGCCGCGTGTTTGATGGAATGCGGCGTCGCTTCACCGGCGCAAAGCGGCATACTCAATATCTCCTCAAGGGAAAAGATCTTTTTCTGCAATGGCGGCTGGTTGGAGGAATATGTCTATTGGGTGGTGAAATCTCTCGGCATCAAGGGGCTCGACCTGGCCATGAACGTCAAGGTGCAATGGGATGGGCAGGGCCGGCGACAAACGGAAAATGAGTTTGATATCCTCTTTACCCACGAAAACCGTTTGCACATGCTTTCCTGCAAGGCGGCAAATCCCTCACGAAAAACCTCCACCGGCACCAAGGCCGTAGAAGCCCTCAATGAGCTTGACACCCTTTCCGACCGCGCCGGTGGGCTCTTTGGCCGCCCCCTGCTGGTCTCCGCCCGTCGGCTTGCCGATTTCGACCGCGAACGGGCGAAAAAGATGAAAATCGGTCTTATCGATGGCGCCGATGTGCTCGCCCTCAAGAAAAATATCCGCCGCTGGCTCGGCCTCTGATTGCCTCCCGGCCTCATCGAGTTATTCAAAGCCTTGGACCTCCAGCACCGAACTTGATTGCCATTGACAATATGTAGCCGTGTGGCTACAATCATTCTATGATCGAAATACGGAAAACTGAGTTCTTCGCACATTGGCTTGATGAACTTCGCGATATCCAGGCGAGAGCACGTATCCAAGCAATTGAGCGTCTCGCTCGCAACCTTCTGGAGTAATTGCCATGACTAAAACCACTACTACACGCTATGACGTTGCAGAACATCTCAGAACACAAGAGGAAATGGCTGCTTATCTGGAAGCATGCCTCGAAGAAGCAAATGGCGACGCCAGTTTTATTGCCAAGGCTCTTGGTGACATCGCCCGCGCCAAAGGTATGTCACAAGTTGCTCGGGATGCAGGACTGTCCCGCGAAAGCCTCTATAAGGCACTTTCCGGTGAACGTAGCCCAGACTTCAATACCATTTTGAAGGTCATCGGCGCCCTCGGGCTAAAGTTGCATGCACAAACCGCTCAATCTTGAGCAGGTGCTCAACCAGGCACAAAAGCCGACACCGATAAACCCCTTGCAACGTTGCAATCCTTGGCTACCGCCTGTCCCCCATGGTAGGGATTATTCAATTCAACCAAGGAGACGGCGAAACATGAACATCTATATCCAAACCCAGGGCGCACGGCTCATCAGAGAAGGTCGGCACCTCCTCGTGAAAAAAGGCGAGGACACCTACCATACCCTCTTTGTCGAGAAGCTCGAACAGATCGTCCTTTTCGGCAGTATCGACATCACTCCGGCGGCGCGGGCCACCCTCCTCCGCCACAATGTCGATACCGTTTTCTGCTCAAAGAACGGCCGTTACCTCGGCCGTTTCGCCACCCCGGAACCGAAAAACGTCGCTCTTCGTAAACGCCAGTTTACCCTCCTCGACGACCAACCCTTCGGCATCGACCTGTGCCGCCGGATCGTCGGCGGGAAAATGCTCAATATGATCACCCTCCTCATGCGTATCCGCCGCACCCGAGACCGGCCGGAGCCAAAGGTTGCGGCGCGAGAAATCCGCGCCTTGCTGCAGCTGGTCGCTATCGCTGAAACGGTGGATTCGCTCCGCGGTTACGAAGGCCGAGCCGCCGCCCACTATTTCGGCGCCCTGCGCTGGGGTTTCATCCAGGACCATGGTTTTTCCCGCCGGGTAAGACGACCGCCGACCGACCCGGTCAACGCCGTCTTGTCCCTCCTCTACACCTTTCTCTTTAACCGGGAGTATGCCGCCATCCGCCGGGTCAACCTCGATCCGCATCCGGCCTTTCTCCATGTTCCCGATTATAGCCGCCACTCCCTGGTTATGGACCTGATGGAGGAGTTTCGCACCATTATCGCCGACACCCTCTGCCTGTCTCTCTTTAACCTGAAAATTCTACAGAAGGAGGATTTCCGCATCGAGCTGCCGCCAACGCCCGAAAAAACAAGGGTTGACGAGCCGCCCCCGGCCGATGTCACCGCCGACCCCTACGGCCATATGACCAATCTCGACAGCCGCGAACACTTCGATCTGCCGGAACAACGCATGACCGACGAGCCGACGCCGCAACAGGACCAGGAACTCGGCGAAGGAAAACCGGCAGTGAAACTCAACGATGACGCCTTTCGCCGGGTGATTGAAAATTTCGAGCGGAAAATGACCACGGAGTTCTATTACCCGCCGGAGGAAAAAACCATCACCTATGCCGATGCCCTGGTAGCCCAGGCCGGGATGTATCGCAAGGTTATCGAAGGTTCGTTGCGGGTGTATCAACCCCTGGTCCTGAAGTAGCCATTTTACCGGTTGAAAAACGGAGACCGAGGCCATGAATACCGTGATTGTCTATGATATTGTTGAAGATAAGCGACGTAACCGCTTTCGCGCCTTCCTGAAAGAGCTCGGCATTCGCAGCCAGAAATCGGTCTTCGAATGCCGCCTCGATGTGCGGGAGATCCGCGAGATCAGAGACTATTGCCGGAAAAAGCTTGACCTTGACGCCGACGCGGTGCGCATCTACCGGGTCTGCGCGACCTGCATGGATAAAGCCCTTATCCAGGGCCAGGGCGTCCGCTTCAGCCGTCTCGACTGGGTGATCCTCTGATGTGGTATCTGGCCATTTATGATATCGCCGATCCCCGTCGTCTCAATAAGGTGGCGAAGATTTTAAAAGACTACGGGACGAGGGTGCAGAAGTCAAAATTCGAGATTGAAGTCGGCGACAAAACTTTTCTCGAACTTCGGCAACGCATCGACCAAAAGATCGAACCGACTGAAGACGGGGTCAAATACATCCCCCTCTGCGAAACCTGCCGGCAAAAGACCGAGATTATCGGTCAAGGGAGGTTTATTGACCCAGAGCGTGAATTCGTGGTACTGTAAGCCATGGTTATAAAAATTGCCGGAACACTTTCCCCGACATCTTCCGCGGACCTCGGGTAATGGCAAGTGATCTTTGACAATCTGACGATTTTTCAGTATGTTACACATTATTCTCACAACGAGGTCGGCGATTTCCACTTTTTCATTATCAAACCACTATGTTAACCATGGAGAGCACTATGATTCACCATTATCAATGCTTCTTTTTTACTCCACCGCCGCGAGGTTGGCGATTTTACCCTTCGCTTTCCTTGCCGGCAAAGGTTTTGCGGAGGGCGCGGACCGAACTGACCTGATTTTCGAAGGGATTACGACCTG
>JAZDOW010000205.1:0-43693 GCA_043798185.1 Pseudomonadota bacterium
CTTTTTGCACTCACATCGACCACTTTACCACGGAAAATATCGACGACCCGGAGGACTTCGGCCCGTGTGTGTGCCTCGGCTTTTACCCGAATCAGCACCATTTCTCTTTCAACATATTCTTTGTCATTGATTTCAGAAACCTTTATAACATCAATAAGTTTGTTCAGTTGTTTAGTGATCTGCTCAAGGATTGTATTGTCACCCCTGGAAACTACGGTAAGGCAAGAGACCTTTGGGTCGAGTGTTTCGGCAACACAGAGACTTTCGATGTTGAAGCCCCGACCGCTGAAAAGTCCGGTTACTCGGGAAAGAACCCCCGGCTTATTCTGAAGAAGCACTGAAATAGTATGTTTCATCGGTATAATCCTGATTGTGTGAGTTTCGTTTTCCTTGCAAAGAAGAGCTCTCAGAAACGATAAAAGTCTTGATGGATTAAACTATTGTCTTTTTTCCAAAAGGTGAAAACCGGCTTGAGAAAGTTCCCTCGAACCAGTGTCGAAGAATCTACACCAGCAGCATTTCAGTGGTTGCTTTACCAGCCGGGACCATTGGGTAGACTCCTTCTTCCGGCTCAATCTTGAAATCCATGATAACAAGGTTGCTGGTACGAAGTGCTTCCTGGATGACCGGCTCAACGTCACTTTTAGTTATAGCTCTGAGGCCCACAGCTCCATATGCCTTGGCAAGTTCAACGAAATCAGGTACCACATTCATAGTCGTCGAGGCATATCGCTTATTATAGAACAATTCCTGCCACTGGCGCACCATACCAAGATAGCCATTGTTGAGGATGGCAATTTTCACCGGGCAGCTATATTGCTTGGCGGTGGCAAGTTCCTGGATATTCATCTGAATAGAGCCATCTCCTGCAATATCGATGACTGTTCGATCGGGAAAAGCCATCTGGGCACCGATGGCGGCAGGGAGGCCGAAGCCCATGGTCCCCAAACCACCAGAGGTCACGAAATGGCGTGGGTAATCGAACTTGTAAAACTGGGCTGCCCACATTTGGTTTTGACCGACTTCGGTAGTAATTATTGCTTTGCCCCCAGTCAATCGATGGAGTGTTTCAATAACGTACTGGGGTTTGATAATGTTATTATTTTCCTTATATGCCAGCGGATGTTTGGCCGTCCACTCGGTGATCAGGGCAAACCAGGGCTGCAAACGTTCTGCTTGGTCTGCAGGCTTAAAGCTTGACTCCATATCAAACCACTTGTTGATGGCGGAAAGAGCCTTCTGGCAATCCGCAACAATAGGGATATCAACCCGTACATTTTTGCTAATGGATGTTGGGTCGATATCAATATGGATAATGTCTGCCTTACTAGCAAAATCTGCAAGTTTGCCGGTGACCCGGTCATCAAAGCGAGCACCGACGGCGATAAGCAGATCACTTTCGGCGACAGCCATATTGGCGGTATAGGTGCCGTGCATTCCCAGCATTCCCATGGAGAGTTTCCGGCTGCCGGGATAAGCGCCTAAACCCATGAGTGTCATAGTAACAGGGATGCTGAGTTTTTCGGCGAGTTCCGTGAGTTCATTGCCGGCATTCGACAAAATCACTCCCCCACCCACATACAGCACCGGTCGATTTGCCTTCATCATACGTCGGCAAGCCTTTTCAATCTGTACCGGGTGGGGATTGTATGTCGGTTGGTAACTCGAGATGTGGATCGGCGTTTTTTCCGGATAGGTGAGTCTGGCGGCGACAAGATCCTTGGGGAGGTCCACTAAGACCGGACCAGGCCTCCCTGTGCGGGCAATGTGAAATGCCTCTCGCAGGGTTGTTACCAGGTCCTCAACATTGTTTACCAGGTAATTATGTTTAGTGCACGGCCTGGTTATTCCGACGATATCAACTTCCTGAAAAGCATCGTTGCCGATCAAGGGGCTGGGAACCTGACCGGTGAGAATAACCAGAGGGATTGAGTCCATATGGGCAGTGGCAATACCGGTAACACCGTTTGTCGCACCCGGGCCGGAGGTGAGCAAGGCCACACCCACTTCACCAGTGACTCTGGCAAAGCCGTCGGCGGCATGCACGGCACCCTGTTCATGACGAACCAGAACGTTGGTTATATCGGAATCCATTAAGGCATCGAAAAGGTCAAGAACCGCACCTCCAGGATATCCGAATATTGTTTTTACACCCTCTTCTTGAAGACATCTGACGATCGCCTGGGATCCAGTAATTTTTCCCATGAAGTCATTCCCTTGTAAAAAAAGTTGAAACTGTTCCGGACAACGAAAGAACATCTTGAAAAGTCAGTAAATTCTAATCAAATATGAAATATATCTGTCAACACTCTGTCTGTCAACGGGCAAAGGGTTGTGGTTTTCATGATAATGGCGAAAACCTGCTTGACAACAACTGATTCAGATGTGTATTCTCAAAAAATATTGTTGCATTTATAGAAATCTTAAATTTGAAGAACATGGTCATCGCAAACTCGCTACTCGCTCTACTTCTAGGTTATCCGCCGGTTGGTTCCGTGGCTGATACGGAGGGGTTGTAGTTTGTTGTAATAAAACTCGGTTTCCCAAAAAGGCCACGGTTGAAAAACCGTGGCCTTTTTTTTTGAGTAATGATTCCCTCAGCAAGGAGAAAAAATGAATCCTGAATTAGTGCATAAATATCGGCCATATCCACCTATAAAATTGGCAAATAGACAATGGCCCGCTAAAACTCTTGTTAAGGCTCCGACCTGGTGCAGTGTTGATTTGCGTGACGGCAATCAGGCCCTGATTCAACCGATGAGTCTTGAGAAAAAACTGGAAATGTTTCAGGTCTTGACCGACCTCGGATTTACCGAGATAGAGGTTGGCTTTCCTTCTGCCTCCCAGGTGGAGTTTGAATTTACCCGGGTGCTTATCGAAGAAAGCTTGATTCCTGAAGACGTCTGGATTCAGGTTCTGACACAGGCCAGAGATCACTTGATCACTCAGACCTATGCCTCTATTGCCGGAGCAAAGAGGGTGATCATTCATCTGTATAACTCCACTTCGACCTTGCAGCGTAAGACGGTTTTTAAAATGAGTCGCAAAGAAATCGTCAACCTTGCCGTGCAGGGAGCAAAGTTATTGAAGGAAGAAGAACAAAAATATCCGGGAACCGAATTTCGCTATGAATATTCCCCCGAGAGTTTTACCGGTACCGAATTGGAGTTTGCGCTGGAGATATGTGAAGCGGTTATGGAAATCCTGCAGCCAACTCCCGAGAATAAAATAATTCTGAACCTTCCCGCCACAGTGGAAATGGCATCGCCAAACGTCTATGCGGATCAGATTGAGTGGTTTTGTTCGCATATGGCTGACCGACAATCGGCGATTATCAGTCTCCACGCTCACAACGACAGAGGTTGCGCAGTCGCTGCAACCGAGTTGGCGCTTCTCGCCGGTGGCGAACGAGTAGAGGGTACCTTGTTTGGCAACGGAGAGAGGACTGGAAATGTCGATATAGTGACGCTTGCTCTGAATATGTTTTCCCAGGGGATCGACCCGAGCCTCAATCTTCATGATATCAATCACCTAGTGGAGGTGTATGAGAGGGTCTGCGAACTGCCCGTTCATCCTCGCCATCCCTACGCCGGGGAGCTTGTTTACACTGCTTTTTCCGGCTCCCATCAGGATGCAATAAATAAAGGAATGCACGAATATGCTGTAACTGGGTCGGGTTTATGGGAAGTGCCCTATCTGCCTATTGATCCTTCCGATGTGGGACGCACCTATGAATCTATTATCCGCATCAACAGCCAGTCCGGTAAAGGTGGGGTTGCGTATATACTGGAGAAAGATTTCGGTTTTCGTATGCCAAAAGCCATGCATCCGGAATTCGGGAAGATCATTCAAGGTATTGCCGACAGAGAAGGGCGGGAACTGCAACATTCGGAGATCTACAAAACCTTTGAAAAAGAGTATCTTGCTGTTCGAACTCCGTATGAACTCAAGGCATTTAATGTTATTAAACGACACGTCAGTGCCAGTGATGAAGCCTCACACGCCGATGTCGAGGCAACGCTTCTGGTAAATGGTCGAGAGGTTACCGTATCGGCCTCCGGCAATGGACCTTTGGATGCATTCTGTGCCGCGCTGAAAAACGGAGTGACCGGTGATTTCAAGTTAAGCAGTTATGACGAACATGCCCTGAACAGAGGCTCAAGTGCCAAGGCGGCAGCCTACATCGAGACCGAAAGTCCAGAGGGGACAGTAAGTTGGGGGGCGGGGGTGGATACCGACATCATCATTGCTTCTATTAAGGCCGTACTGAGCAGTCTGAATAGATTCTAGGGAAATTTTCTATGCCGGTATTTGATTACCAGGCCCTCGATAAAGGGGGTAAGAAGATTAAGGGCATCATTGATGCGGACAACAGCGCACAGGCCCGAACGCGACTTCGCTCGCAAGGTAATTATCCGGTTTCAATAAGAGAAAGTGGAACAAAGCTTGCCTCCGAGAAAAATTTCCGAGTATGGTCAAATATTTTTAATAGGATAAGGTCTCAAGAGATCAGTGCCATGACCAGGCAGCTCGCCACGCTTATCGGAGCGGGGATTCCTCTGGTTCAAGCCCTCGGCTCAATGATCGAACAAACGCGCAACACTGTCTTAAAGAAAATAATTGCCGAAATACGGGCAGCAGTCAATGAAGGCAATACCCTGACCACTGCTCTAGCTGCCCACCCTTCATACTTTCCACCGATTTTTGTCAATATGGTCCGGGCCGGCGAGGCTTCCGGTTCTCTCGACATTGTTCTCGAGCAGTTGGCCGACTTTAGGGAAAAGCAGGAGGTTCTGAAGGGAAAGCTGCAGGCCGCCCTGGTCTATCCCCTGTTCATGGCCGTCATCGGGACGGCTATCCTTTTTGTCCTCATCACCTATATCGTGCCCAATATAATCCAGGTGTTTAACGAGATGGAGAAGGTGTTGCCGATGCCGACCCTGATCCTCATTCACCTGAGTAGTTTCCTGCGCAGGTTCTGGTGGGGTCTGTTGTTTGTTATCGGTGTCGCTGTTTTCTGTATCAACCGATATGCGCATACCCCTGGTGGCAGACAGGTGTGGGATCTGATGCAACTACGAACTCCGATAATCGGCACGGTGGTTCATAAAGTTATTCTTGCCAGATTTTCCGTAACCCTCGGGAATCTTTTGGAAAGTGGTGTGGGACTTTTGACCTCGATGCAGATAGTACGGGCTCTTGTCAATAATGTACAGGTATCGGCAGTTATTGATGTTGCCATGGAGCAGATAGAGAAAGGACAGAGCATGACCGGGGCATTGTCCGACTCCCGGTGGTTTCCCCCGACCTTTGTCCAGATGGTAGCAGTCGGAGAACAAAGCGGCAGCCTTGAAAAAATGTTGAAAAAAGTATCTACTGCCTATGAACGGGAGGTTGAAACCGCCATTTTGGCAATGACGTCCCTTCTTGAGCCGATAATGATTGCGGCGATGGGATTGGCCGTCGGCTTTATCGTTGTCTCCATTTTGCTGCCGATTTTCGAAATGAGTCAGTTGATCAAATAAATGATTGGTTGGTCGGCGGCCAGTAGTACCTTAGAAATTCTTTCTTGTTTTTAAGAAATAATTTCGTGAAGGTATTTATCCCGTTTGCCGGGTGAGACTAAAGAAGGTGGAATGGTGTTGTCCAGGCTATTTCATGGCAGGTTGCAGTCGCAAACAAAATAAATCTCGACTATGATGCAGGATCGCGTCAGTTGATATTTTTGTCATAATGACATTTTTATAAAGGCCTTTTAATGGATTATAAAGCTGCATCGTGTTTAGCACCGCTACGGATTAACAAGGAGAGTGGGTTTACCTTGATCGAACTCCTCGTTGTACTGGTGATAATTGGTATTCTCGCCGGCTATATTGGTCCGAGGATCATGGGACATCCAGAGGAAGCAAAGAGAACGAAGGCCATCATGCAAATCCAGGCGATGGAGACCGCATTGAAAATGTATAAACTGGATAACGGCATGTACCCTTCGACTGAACAGGGTCTCCAGGCCCTTGTCGAACTCCCGGCCTCCGGAAAACTGCCGACTAAATGGCGTGTCGGAGGGTATCTTGAGAAAAAGAAGATTCCGGTTGATCCATGGGGCCACGGTTTTGTATATCTTTGCCCTGGGGCAAAGGGCGATTTTGATCTCAGCTCTCTTGGTGCAGATGGAGAGCCGGGGGGAGAAAACGCGGCAAAGGATATCAATAACTGGGAAATCGAGTAGAGTTGGGCGATAAAAATGGCGGGCGCAACGACCCGAAGTCTTCAGCGGAAAAAGGCTTTAGTCTCGTTGAGCTGCTGGTAATCTGTGCTTTAATTGGCCTTATGGTTTCCATCAGCACGCCGGCCTTGCGTAAAGTTATTTCCGACGATCCTTTTAAAACAACGGTAAGAAAGGCTATCGGTTTGGTGAATGGGGCAAGAGAACTGGCGGCCAGCAGCCAACAGCCTTATTTTTTCTATATTAATCGCCTGGAAAACCGCCTTTGGTGCGAAAGGGACCTTCAAACCGAGGAGGGCGAGCGCGAGTCGATAGGGCGCCTTCGGCTTCCCGATGGGATCCGTATTGAGGAAATAATAACAGCCGGCAAGGACGTATCGGCTATGGAGCAGGTGGCGGTATGGATCACTCGCCAGGGCTACATGCATGAAACCAGTATCCGCTTTGCCGACGATACCGGCCATGTCCTCACCCTGCAGTTTTTGCCCTTTGTCGACGCAGTTCAGGTAACCGACCCGAAAGTTAAGGTCGTTCAGTAAGGTTATGAAAACGCCGGAACGTATATATTGCAGCTCTCGTTGCCATATTTTCTGCAAATCGGGGTTTACCCTGCTGGAGGTAATGATAGCCGTGGCTCTCATTGCCATAGGTTTTGTTACCCTTTTAGGTTCACAATCGAAGAGTTTGTCCAGGGTAACCGAGGCAAAATTTAATACTCTTGCGCCGATCCTGGCCTCGACAAAACTCGCCGAGGTAGAGAGTGGGGAACGCCCCTTGGCCGATGATACAGGGGATTTTGGTGCGGATTTTCCGGATTACACCTGGCACCTTGTTGTCGAAAATGTCGACGTTCTCAAGACCAAATTTCCTGCCGGCATCGACAACAAGCTTGCTCGCATCGTCCTGTCTGTTTCGTGGAGTGAAACAAAATTTCGTTATTCTCTCACCTCCTATGTTCGGCGTAAATAATAAAAAAGATGGGTGGCCTGTCACCGCAAAATTCTGCCGGGGCTATACCTTGGTGGAGCTCCTGCTGGCCATATTTATTTTTTCCTTGGTTGTAGCCTCGGTCTATGGTGCGTATAAAGTGACCTTCTCCGTTGTCCATGATTCGGAGCATCAGGCTCTTGTTGCCGACAGAAGTGGTTTCGTCCTTACCCGCCTTACCGAGGATTTAGAATCGCTGATCCTCGGTAAGGGCGCTTTCCTGCTGGGGGAGGAGCAATCCTATGCCGGAGCGAGGAAGGATGGGCTCTCTTTTCTCTCCAGTGCACAAGTATTTTTAGGTAAGACCGATATGCCACGCGGTCGCCTTCTCATCAGCTATTTGGCCGAGATTGATGATCGGAGCGGATTGCTCAGCTTGTATCGTTCGGAGACCGAGGTGTTGCCAGGGATTAAAATTGGCGAGGGAATGACACAAAAGCATCTGCTGTGCAGTGGCCTGAAGGAATTGAAGCTCACCTACCGTGATAAAACCGGAAATGAAGTCACAACCTGGAAGAGCGACGGAAATACTGCGGAAGACAGCCAGGAGTCAACAAAGCTTCCGCTTATGGTTGGGGTGGAAATGGTCTTTCCCGAGGCCGCGGTCGGACAAAAAGTGCAGGTGTTCAGGACGAGCATCGCCCTGCCGCAACCGGCTGGCAGCTGAGGTGTTGCCGATGATCGGAGCAAAGGTTAAGGCTAGGACGGCCTTTATTCAACCCGGACTTGTTTTTTGGACCCCATGGCGGAATCAGCGAGGCATGGCTTTGCTCATCACCCTCATGGTCCTGAGTTTACTTGTTGTCGTAACAATCGGATATCACAAGACAACGTGGCGAAAGTACGTGGCATCGTACAACCACAAAGTCGCCACCCAGTTAAGGATGATTGCCGGCTCGGCGGTGCAGCTCGGGATTGCACTCTTGCAGTATGATGGAAGTGTAAACACCACAGCTTCTTTTTTTTCCCCTTGGGCTATTATAAAAGAGGAGGATTTCCAGGACCTCTTTCCCACCGAAACACTGCACCTGGAGGTCATCGACCTGTCCGGCCGTTTGCAGATAAACAGTTTGGTGCGAAAAAAAAGCCAAGAAGGCAGAAGTACGGCAAAAGAAGCCCGAGCGATACTCTCCAGGTTATTATTGACCGGCGTCTTTGCTATTAAAAACGAGTCGCAGGTGCAGGAACTGGTCGATTCCATGGTAGACTGGCTGGACGAAGACGACAGGGAGTCTGATCATGGAGCGGAAAACAGCTACTATCGGTCGCTTGATCCCCCGTACGGTTGTAAAAATGGCCCGGTTGAATACATCGAGGAACTGCTGTTGGTCAAGGGTATGACCCCCGAGTTACTGTTTGGTACCGCCACGACAAAGGGGTTGGCAGAATATCTGACCGTCTACGGTGATAACGGCAAGATCAATATAAACACCGCCCCGCGTCTTCTCCTGAGAAGTCTTGATCCTCTGATGAATGATGAATTAACGGACCGGTTGGATGCCTACAGAAGGGATGCGCACAATGCACCACAGCTTGGCGTTCCTGCCTGGTATAAAAAAATCGGCGGCTGGCCGGGTGATATTGTGCTATATGAGAACCTGTTGACAACGGAGAGTGCGTATTTTCAGATCAATGGTGCCGGAAGATACGAAAAGCTTGAGAAACGAATGACTGCCGTAGTAGAGCGGGTCGGCAGAGGGCAGGTGAAACTGCTTTGGCGGAAGGTCGAATAAAGGGATATGGTGGAAACCTTGCTTTGTCTTGATATCCATGAGGAAATGGTCATCGCCGTGGCTATGCAATGCGGTGGTGGGAGCACCCGGATTACCGGCAGTGTGCAGGTGAAAACCATAGACCAATCCTTTGCCGCAGCCATCGATCAGATCAGACGAGAACTTAGTGGCACACCGGGGAAATGCCGGGTAACGATTGGCGCCGAGCTGTTTTCATTCCGCAACGTGACCTTGCCGTTCACCGAAAAGAAGAAAATAGTGCAGGTGCTCCCCATGGAACTGGCAGAGCAGATCCCGGTGGAGATTGATACCCTGCTGCTTGATTATGTGGTTACCAAGGCCGGGCCGCAGGGCGTGGAAATTCTCGCTGCGATGATCGAACGGGTAGCTCTTGCCGAACGTCTGGCAGTTCTCCGGGCAGCGGGGATGGAACCGGAATTTATAGGTGTCAGCGGTATGGATCTCGCCTGGAATCTCATTGATAGGGGCGAGAGGGATTGTATCCTGTTGGATAGTGATAAGCACTGGGCAACTCTTTTCCTCATCCGCGAGGGCAGGGTAGCTACCATACGCTCATTTAAGGGGCGAGTGGAAAATGACGGGCTCACCGGCATCGATGAGCGCCTCGAACTGTTTGGCAAACAGACCTTGCTTGGCTGTCGATTTCCCGAGTTACGAAAACCCGGCTGCACCGTCTATTACAACGGACCTCCACCTCTTCTTTCCACCATGTTCGGCTTGTCGGTCAAGAAGTATGGAACGGGCTTGCAACCCAGTTTGATCCTTGAAAACTTAACCGCCGACAAATGCCGCTCCGAGTGCCGGGAGAGAGCTGTTGCCTGCGGTCTCGGTTCAGGGAAGAGTCATGGGGTGTTGAATTTTTGTAAGGAGGAGTTTCGCCGGGAGAAAACATTTCATGACTATCGACGCAGGTTTTTATTGCTGGGAGCTCCCGTCCTTCTCGGCTGCATCCTTGGCGGGTTGTATCTCAACCATGATTACCAAATGATGGCCGCCCAGCAGGAGGGTCTGCGACGGCAGATAACCGAGGTGTTTACCGCGACAGTGCCGACGGTTACCCGCATTGTCCAGCCGGTTCAGCAACTGCAGGTGATAATAAATGAAGCAAAAGCGATGTACCGGTCGGGAGGGATTTCTTCGCGACAATATTCGGTGATCGAGCTTCTCACCGAGATTTCCTCTCGAATTCCCCCAACGTATTCGGTCAGGGTCGTTCGTTTTGTCGCCGAAACAGAGGCCCTGCTGTTGAAAGCCGTTACCGGTGATTTCAATACGGTTGATAATATACAGAAAGAATTGAAGAAATCGCCACTTTTCAAAGAAGTGGTTATCAGCTCGGCAAGTCAGGCGCCGCAAGGGGATGAGGTCAGCTTTGAACTGAAGCTGGTATTGGCTGGACAATAACTTATGGGTAATATTTTCAACACGACCTGGCCAAAGAGGCTGCGGGAAAGACTGGGGATAGAGAACCTGACGACACGGGAAAGGTGGGTGCTCTCCTGCGGTCTGATCTTCATCCTCTGTTTTGTCGTTTTTCAGACGGTGGTAGTCCCGTTTTTTGAGGCTCGCAGTAATCTCGCACTTTCCATTGAGAGAAAAAAGCAGGAACTGGTGAAGATCAAGGAGTTGCAGCAGGAATATCGCGCTTTAAAGATGGTGGAGAGTGACGTTCAAGTTAGAATTGCCGTGCGCGAGCCGGGATTTGCCCTGTTTACCTTTATTGATCGGCAGGCGGAAAAAGCCAAGGTGAAAAAACAGATCAGCTATATCAAGCCGTCCACCGGCAGCGCCGAACAAGCATTGCATGAAACCAGTGTTGAAATGAAACTGCAACAGATCACCCTGGAGTCGCTCGTTAATTTTCTTCTCCTGATCGAATCGCCCAAGGACGTTGTCTTTATCCGGCGAATTTCCATCCAGGAGAACGGCACTGGCCTGGGATATCTCGATGCGATTTTGCAAATCGTCACCTTTGAGAAAAAGGCATGAGAGTGATCCGCACTATCTTTTCATGGCGTGCCATTCTGTTTTTGGCCTATGCTTTACTACTGATCGGTTTTTTGCTCTACCTGCGTTTTCCCGCACAAAAATTCAAGCAATTTTGTGAAAACCGTCTGGAGCTCATTTTCACTGAGTGTGTCTGTACCATTGATCGCATCAGTTATCAGATACCCCTGACCTTTACTTTTTATGGAGTGCGTCTCAGGAGAGCTGATGCCGCCGGTCGGGCTGATTTTATAATCGACAGCCTGACCCTGACTCCGAACCCGGCAAAATTACCTAATAAGATTACCCTGGCTGCTACCTTGTATGGTGGTGTGCTGTCAGCGCAATTCGATGGAGATTTCAGCGCAAAAAAGATGATGCTGCACGACATTCAACTTTCCGGTCTTGACGTCGCTGCCCTGCAAAAAAGCTTTGCCGTTTTTGAGCGAAAGATTGAGGGAACCCTAGGTTTTACCGGCAGCTATCAGGCCACATTCGATAGGCCCGCGGGCGGGACAGGGCAGGGACGGATTGTCGTCGATACCGGCAGCATGGCACTGCTGCAACCGGTATTGTCACTGCAGCAGATTGATTTTCACCAGGCGATCTGCAACCTGCAATACAACAATGGAAAACTCGAAGCTTCAGACGGAAGGCTTAAGGGTAAAGATATAACCGCCGATTTCACCGGAGAACTCCAGCCGGCAATGTCTTTTTGGGACAGTGAACTGCAGCTGACCGGTCGTCTTGTGCCCCTGGACGCCTTTCTTGAGATGCATCCCCAGGAACAGAAGATCGTGCAGGGAGTTATGAAACGGTTTAACATGACTACTTTGCCTTTCAAGGTGGGCGGAACCCTGAACAGCCCGACCTTCCGTTTCAGCAGGTGATCTTGCCATGGCGACCCGTACCTCAGCGATAGTTTCTCTTCTTGTCATAACCCTGTGCTGTATTGCCATCGTTGAGGGCGGTTATATGGCCCTTGAATTCCTGGTTCTGCGACCGACGGTGCGAACCTTGTCGCCGGAGGCAGCTCCCTTAGGCATGAACAAGGCGGATACTCCTAAAAAATATGGGTATCAGGTGATCCTCGCCAGAAATCTCTTTGCCGCAGTCCCGGCAAAGGAGTCCAGCCGTCTGGCTGCCTTTGCCGATAGCCTCGATGGTCTGAAGCCGACGAGTCTTGGCATTGTTTTGATGGGTACAATCGGCGACAACGAGGGCGGCAATCGCGCCATTATTTTCGATAAAAAGACTCTAGAGCAGCAAATTTACCGGCGGGGGCAAAGTGTCCAGGGTGCCATGATCAAAGAGATCCGCCGTGGCAAGGTTGTTATCGCCTTGAATGGCCTGGACGAAATCCTTGATATGAGTGAGGCGGCAAAGGTTAGGCCTGCGCAGAAGGCTGGCGACGGCAGCCTAGTAGGAGTGCTGCAGCCGGACACGGTTCAGGCGGCACTTGAAAAGACAGCCTTGGGGAATGCCGGTCCTCAGGTGGAAGAACTGCTTAAGCCACCTCTTCCAGGGGAAACCGGCTCTGCACAATCGACGAAAAGGGTTATGCGTCCGGCAGATAGCAATTGATACAAACCATTTCTAACTCCATTTGAAGGCAAAGACATGAGAATGTTTCGCATAGTCCTCCTCGGCATGATAGCCGTCAGTCTTTCGGCAGGCCAAGGCACACTTGTGTCGGCCCAGGATCTCCCCCGGCCGCTGCTCGCCAGCGCCCTTAAAAAGGACGAGGATGCCGGCAATAAAAGGACGATAAGCATCGATTTCGACAACGTTGATATTCATTTGTTTATCAAATATATCAGTGAGGTGACCGGTCAAAACTTTGTTGTCGACAAAGCCGTTCAGGGTAATGTCACCATCCTCTCACCCACCAAGATTTCCGCCCAGGAGGCCTATAGGGTTTTCGAATCGGTTCTTGAAGTGCAGGGCTATACCGCTGTGGAAACCGGCGCCATTGTCAAGATATTGCCCTCGGCCCGAGCCCGTTCGCAGAACGTCGGGACCTTACAGGAGGGGGCGTCGGTGAGCCCCGGCGATAAAATGGTGACGCAACTGGTCCTTCTTAAACACTCTTCTCCCGAGGATTTGAAGAAAATCCTTACTCCGCTTGTGTCGCCGAGTTCGGTTATCATAGCCCATGCCCCTTCGGGTATGTTGATACTCACGGAGACTTTGTCGAATATCCAGAAATTGCTTGGCATAATCGAGGCGCTTGACGTCCAGCCAAGGGACGAGGATGTCGCAGTCATCAAACTGAAGAATGGCTCGGCCGAGGCACTTGGCAAGATTTTCGCAACAATCTACCAGCGGGACGGCAGCCAGAAAAAGGTCGGCGAGGAAGGTATGGCGGCCGGAATGATAAAGGTTGTTCCCTATGAGCGGGTGAACGGTCTTATAGTCATGGCCAATGCCCGGGATATGGCGCGTATTCGCAGCCTGATTGCAACGCTCGACAGTGAAATCCAGCGACCGGAAGGAAATATTCATGTCTATTACCTGCAAAACGCCACCGCCGTTGAGCTGGCCAAGGTGCTGAACACTCTGCCGGAAAAACAGCAGAGTGAAGACCCCGCCAAGGCGAAACCGGCAGCCATTTCCAAAGACGTGCGGATCTTAGCCGATGAGGAAACCAACTCCCTAGTGATAACCGCTGAAAAAGATGAATTTGCAGTACTCGAAGATGTGATCAAAAAGCTCGATATTCCCAGGCGTATGGTCTATCTCGAAGCACTCATTCTCGAGGTTGATGCCGATAAATCGTTCGATGTCGGGGTACAATGGGAACTCGGCAGCTCTTTTTCCAGTGGCAAGGGTGGGGTCGTCGGCGGATTTTCCGGATCGACAGGATATGATATGATTACCAACCTCAGCAGCGAAACTCCGGCGTTGCCGACCGGTCTCTCCCTTGGCGTGTTGAGACAGGGCATCAAGATCGGCGATGTTACCTTCCCCAGTATCGCCGCCATCCTCCGGGCCTATAAAACCGATTCGGATATCAATATTATCTCAACGCCGCAGATTCTCACCACCGATAACAAGAAGGCCGAGATATCCGTCGGCGAGAATGTGCCGTATATTACCAGCCGCAATACCACCGCCAGTGCGCAGGATTATACCCAGTACGAATATAAGGATGTGGCGACCAAACTGTCGATTGTCCCACACATCAATCAGGCCGGAAGCCTGCGGCTGGAAATTGCCACCGAGGTAGTGAGAATCAAGGATAACAGCGCCGATACTCCGACCACCTACAAGAGAACAGCATCAACCACGGTTGTTCTCAGTGACAAGGAAACGGTGGTTATCGGCGGGATAATCGGCCACGATTCTTCCGACACTGTATGGAAAATTCCCCTGCTTGGTGATATTCCCGGCCTTGGCTGGCTTTTTAAAACCCACACGACGACCAGCGCCAAAACCAATATGTTTATTTTTATCACCCCGCGGATTGTTCGCAATCCCTCCGAACTTACAGCAGTAACCCACAGTAAAGAGGAAATTATGGAAGGGATGGGGGGGGCGGTGACACCCAGCAGGGAGCAACAGCTGCAGCTCAATCGGTTACTTGCCGATGGCTATGACAAGCTCCAGGCCGGGGAACTGGAGGAAGCGAAGGGACTCCTGCAGAAAGTCCTGGAAGTTGATGCACAAAATCCCTTTGCCTTAATAAACATGGGAGTGATCTTTGAAAAAGAGGGCAAACCGGAACTCGCCCTGAAAATGTACCGGGCGGTCATTGCCTCAGGTTCGTCGGCGGTTGCCGACCAATCGAGCGACTCTCGAAAAAAAGGGGCAAACCTTCTGGAGATAGCCAGAGAAGGTATCGAACGTATCGAAAAAAATGAGGCGCCGCATTGAGGTTCGTAAGGGTCGAGAGTATGGATGTGTCGGTGGCAGAGCAATGAAAAAAATTGGTGAAATTCTGGTTGACGATGGCCTGGCTCCGGCTGCAGTGCAAAGAGCCCTGGCTAGCCAGCTGGACAATAACCTGATGCTGGGTCAGATATTGATAAAAAGCGGCGATACGAGTGAACTCGCAGTTCTTCAGGCCCTGGGCAAGCAATTCGAAATGGAGGTCAAAGATACCCTGCCGGGCGAGATAGCTACCGATTTTACCTCCCGTATTCCCATTGGATTTTTGAAAACGCACCGGCTGGTACCGGTTATTTCCGGAGCGGCAAGCTTCATTGCCGTCAACAATCCTCTTTCTTTTCAGGCGGTGGATGATGTTCGCAAAATTCTTGGCAATGCAACTTTGCCGGTGGTTCTGGTACCACTTGAAGCTATTATTAGGGCGATTAATTATGCCTTTGACATGACCCAGACCTCGGCCGATACGGTTATGCAGGATATCGACGACGAGGATCCGCAAAGGTTGTTTTCGGAAATCGAGGAGATTGGCGACCTGCTGGATGATACCAGCGATTCTCCGGTCATTCGTCTGGTCAATCTGATGTTTTCCCAGGCGATACGAGATAACGCTTCGGATATCCATATCGAACCGTACCAGGGCAGTCTGAAGATTCGCCAAAGATTGGACGGTATTCTCTACGATATGTTGAGTCCTCCGAAACATGTGCAAGCCGCCCTGGTTTCCAGGGTAAAAATTATGGCCAAGTTGAATATTGCCGAAAAACGTTTACCCCAGGACGGCCGGATTGAACTGAAGGTCGCCAACCGGGAGATCGACGTGCGGGTTTCCACCTTGCCGACTGCCTTTGGCGAGCGCGTGGTTTTACGTCTGTTAAAAAAAACAACGGTTATGTTGTCCCTTGCCGATCTCGGCATGCCGGAGGATCGCCTTATTCCATTTGCCAAGGCCATTCGGGTACCAAACGGTATCGTTCTGGTCACCGGACCGACCGGCTCGGGCAAGACCACGACGCTGTATGCCGCCCTCTCTGCCATCAATACCACCGACATCAATATCATTACCATTGAGGATCCTATAGAATACCGGATAAACGGGATCGGCCAGGTACAGGTGAATCCGAAAATCGATCTCACCTTTGCCTCCGGCCTGAGATCGATTGTTCGTCAGGACCCGGATGTCATCCTGGTAGGGGAGATCCGCGATACCGAAACCGCCGAGATAGCCATCCAGTCAGCCCTGACCGGACACCTGGTCTTTTCGACCCTGCATACCAACGATTCAGCCGGGGCGATTACCCGCCTCCGGGACATGGGTATCGAACCGTTCCTCATTGCTTCATCGGTGAACGCTATTCTAGCCCAACGCTTGATACGGATCATTTGTCCACACTGTAAAGAGGAATACCAGCCGACGTCTGAGATGCTGGGGCGAATAGGTCTTGGGGAGGCAGACTGCCGGGGGCGGAAAATCTACCGCGGCAGAGGATGTAATAAATGTTTGAATACCGGGTATAAAGGTCGCTGCGGCATCTTTGAGCTTTTGCTCATGACCCAGGAGATGAAGGCCCTGATTCTCCAGACCTCAGATGCCAATCAGATCAAAAAGAAAGCAGTCGAAAACGGTATGATCACCCTGTCCGGTGACGGTGCCATGAAGGTACTGCAGGGGATCACGACGATCGAAGAGGTGTATCGGGTGTCGCAGGCATAAGTTCCAGCAAGCTACAATTTTCTCGGAAAGTCATATGAATCCAGGAGTCTTTTGATAAACTCCTGGTATTGATTCGGCAGTGTCCGTTTCGGCGAGGTGACGATATAGAAATTTCTTTTCATCGTCAGACCGGCAACGGTAATTTCTCTGACGGTGCCGTTTTGCAATTCATCCCGAACTGCCGACCTGGAAATTACCGAGACACCCAGGTCGGCCTTTACCGCCTCTTTTACCGCTGCACTTGAGCCAAGGGTTGCACAGATGGTCAATTGGTCGAGGCTGGAGTGTTGCCGGGCGAGGAGGGATTCAATGGATTTTCTCGTCCCGGAGCCTCGTTCCCGTACGATAAAGGGGAGTTTGCAGAGGTCTGCCATGGTAATTTCACCGGGCAACGGGTTGCTGCCGGCCGCAGCAAGGATGAGCTCATCTTCGGTAAAGGGTCGGAAGAGGAGTTTAGCTGCGGGAATTTTGGCCCCGACAATCCCGATAAACAGTTCATTCTCAGCCACCGCCTCGACGATTTTTGCCGAATCGTTGATCCTGATTTCAAAGGAGATACCGGGGAAATCGTTTTTAAAGGAGGCGGCGACGGCAGGTAGGATATAGGTGCCCGGAATAGTGCTGGCGCCGATGATCAGCTCTCCCGACATGGAGTTGCCGGTACTGGTGATATCGTCTTCCAGGCGGCGGAGATCCTCAAGGATGGCAATGGCCCTCGGGTAGAGAAGCTGGGCGGCAGCCGTCGGCAGGATTGAGCGCCCCAGTCGGTCGAAGAGGCGACAGTTGAGACGGGCCTCAAGGTTTTGCATATGCTCACTCACCGTCGGTTGGCTGGTATAGAGCAATTCGGCTGCCTTGGTAAAGCTTTTCGTTTTATATACGGCAACGAAGATTTGTAGGTGACGTGTTTCGATGGCTATGACTCCCCGCTATGACGGTTGATTGTTACGTGCTGGTAAGATGGGCATTATAGTTGGGATGAGCGTTATCCGCCAGTGATAATCCACAGGAAAATCAACAAAGGGGAGGTGAGGGTGATGGAGGAAACACGCCAAAAGTCCCATTTTTTCTTTTACATCAGGACAATCCTGCGGCAACATCGAACTCAATTTTACGACAAAATAAGCGAAACAAAATCGAACCTGCCGACATCGACCAGCCCCCGATCGGTGATCTTCAACTCCGGGATGACCGGTAGAGAGAGAAAGCTCAGGGTCATGAAGATATTATCGTGCACTGCCCCGATCTTTCTGGAAGCCAAAACCACCGCATTATACTGCTCGGCGACCGTACCGATTTCGGCGGTTGACATCAGGCCCCCTATCGGCAGGGGAAAATAGACAAGTTCCGACTCCATAACCACAACCATCCCCCCGCCATGGTGCACGAGATGCCCGGCGGCGTAAGCCATGCTTTCATCGTCGACGCCGGCGACGATCAGGTTATGGCTGTCGTGGGCAACCGTTGAGGCGATGGCCCCGCTGCGTATACCGAGGCCCCTGGCCAGGGCAATGGTGTGCGAGCCTGTTGCGCGGTGCCGCTCGAAAACGGCAATCTTGGCGATGTCCCTGGTTGGATCGGCCTGGAGCTCACCGTTTCTGGCAGTCATTGACAATACGGCGGTGCGGGTGAGAAGGCTCTGGGGGATGACATCAATGACTCTGACCTTAGCGTTTCTGTGGCCCTGCGGCGTTGTTATGGCAAAATCCTTTGCGCTGAGTGTCCTGCCGACATTGACGCTTTTTAAAAACCCCGAGTAGTTATACCGTGGCATGGTCGCACAAAGAGAGCCCTTTTCTGCAACGATTACTCCGCCTACGATTACAGATTCCACTTCGAGACCTTCAAAGGATCTTAAAATTACCAGGTTAGCCCGGTGGCCCGCGGCAATCTTCCCGACCGGCGGCAGCCTCTGGAACTCCAAAAACCGCGAGAGATATCTTGCCGGATTGAGGGTGGCCATGGTGATGGCGGCAATCGTCGCATCTTGCAGGCGAAGGCCGCCGACCCCTGAAAATATGTCGCGGACACGGCGGATTATTCGGTCGACATGGCCGTCGCAGCTGAGTTCGACGGCCGAAACATCGTCGGAACAGAGCATACAGCACGAGAGATCGATGCCGCGGGTCAGGAGTTCCGGCAGGATGGCATTGAGCGTTTTGTCGGCGCTGCCGTAGCGGAGAGCGATATACATCCCGGCCTTAAGTTTTTCTATGGCTTCATCCGGTTCGGTCGCCTCATGGTCGTTCATGATACGGACCCGGCCATCATTTTTACCATTGGAAATATAGGACCCGAGCCCTTCCCCGGTGAGACCCGGACAATGGCCGTCGACAATTTTGCCGAAATCGAAAACGGCGTCGACCTTGCCGCACACCGCCGGATTTCCGCCGATAATGTCGGGAAAATCCATCATCTCCGCCAGGCCATAGATTCTTTTGTCGGGCATCAGTCGCCGTATCTGCTCGATTCCTATCTCGGCGCCGGAGTTTTCGAGTCGTGTCGCGGGTACGCAGGAAGGAATACCGATGTACATGTCCATCGGGACCAGGTCGGCCTGGTCCATGAAGAATTCGATACCCTTTTCCCCGAAAACGTTGGTGATCTCATGGGGATCAACCAGAACACAGGTCGTGCCGTGCGGCACGGCGGTCCGGGCGAATTCAAGCGGCGGCACCATACTGCTTTCAATGTGCAGGTGGGAATCGATGAACCCCGGTGAGATGAACATCCCCGAGATATCCATGCTGTCAGAGTCGGCTGGAGGGGTGCTGCCTGCCGGCAACAGTGCGGTAATGATGCCGTCTTCGATCAGCAGGTCGCCTGGAAAGAGGGTTTTTCCCTCAACGTCGATAATATTTCCGCCGAAAAGGTGGAGTCTTTTAATGGCCGTCTCCTTGCTTGTTCTTTATCTATACAGGAACTCGTTGACGGATGCAATGCAGGGGAGATTGCGCAGATCCTGGGCTGCATCGACGCCGTAGCCGGCAACCCAGAGGTCGGGAATCCTGAAACCGGTATAGTCGATCCGCAGCTGCTCACGCATCTTGCTGATTTCAGGGGAGGGACTCTTAAGGATCTTGTCGAGGAGGCAGCATATCCTGGCTGAAGAAACTTTTCTTTCCAAAAGTAAATATTTTTTCAACCAGGTAAGGGTAAAACCCTGGTCGAGGATATCCTCGATCACCAGGATGTCCTCGCCCTCAATGTCTTTGGGGGCATGTTCGAGTTTCACAGCCCGGTAAAATTCATCCGGTTTTTTAATGGTGTCATTATAGACCGACGTTTTGATCAGGTGCAACCGTGCGGTAATGCCGGCTCGGTCGTATAATTCCCGGCTCAGATCGGCGGCGAAAAATATTGCGCCGGTCAGGACGACGACGACATGGAGGGGCTTGTCTGCTGGGTAATCCCTGGCAATTTCTCCAGCCATTGCCGACACTCTTTTTTTTAGACAATCTTTAGGGATCAGCACACCGGTAATCCTCCGGTCACGCTTCAGCCTTTCGCTGTAGGCCCGGAGCTCCTCGGGAGAGGCATCCGTATCGATGACGCCATTCTCTCCCACAGTTATAATTCCGCTGTAGTTTCTGAGATGCAGAATATCCGGGCTCATAACCATCTCCTGTTTCGAATCTACAGTTTGACGACATTTGAAGCAGCTGGACCTTTGGTTCCATCGATGACGTCGAAGCGCACCCTGTCTCCTTCATCAAGTGATTTAAAGCCCTGGGCCTGAATCGCTGAATGATGTACGAAGACATCCTTGCCACCATCCTGCGAGATAAAGCCAAAACCTTTAGAGGCATTAAACCATTTTACCGTTCCTTCCATCATGTTGCTACTCCTTTCAAGTGTTGTGTGTTTGTCGTCGCTGACATCTTTTGTCCGTTTGCCGTCGGGACCTTTGTTCGTACAGAGAATGCATTTTGGCGACGGTTCTGTGCGGTTCTGGAATACTGTTCAGATCAAACAGTCCTTGCGCCAGCAACAATCGGCCTCTTCGCAGTCATAACCATTCATTTGAAAACAGGGTTCATAGCCTTCTTCTTTTTGAATTTCTCTGATGAGGTCGGCTTTTTTTATTTTTTTGGTTTTGATACCCAATTGTTTTGCTTTTTCCTGCACTTCTGTCAATTTCATAGTGTTATTATCTCCTTTTTTTCGTAGCATTCCGGACAGCAACCGTGGGAACAATTCACTCCCTGAACTTTTTCGAAATAGTCTTCGAGATGAATCCACGGACCTTTGCCAACTGCCTCGGGTTGATCAACGCGGATTTTTTTGCAATATATGCATACCGGCAGGATGCTCTCATACATGAGCAATTTTCTCTGCAGGTCCTGTTTGATGAGGCAGTTGGTGATCCTGTAGAGTAAATCGTCGATATCACATGGCTTGAGCAGATAATCATCGGCTCCCAACCGCATGGCATCAATGGCGAATTTCACGTCGCCATAGCCGGTCAAGATGATGACCTTGGTGTGGTTGTTCCACTTCTTTGCGGCCTTGAGAACCTGGAAGCCATCGAGTCCCGGCATCAGCAGGTCGGTTACTATGAGATCATAGGGCCGGCTATTAATGCCATCAATAGCGTCCTGGCCATTTGTTGCCACACTGACGTTGAGACTATGAGATTCACTTGTCAGTTCCCGGCTAAGACTCTTCAGGACATTGGGTTCGTCATCAACAAGCAAAATTGATTTCATTTTCATGGATTTACGCTCTCGCTTTGGTATTTGCCGTAATTTTTTAACGTCAACCGGGCAGTGCCACTCTGCCTCGGCAATCAAGGCATTGTTTCCGTAGGTTTTGTTGACTGGTCTATTGTGACTGAATGGTGACGATTTGACAATGGAGGAAAAAAGGAGTGATAATGGATATAAAATATATCCTCTTTTTGGTCATGACAGCTAAGGCAGGGGGAAGGTATCGTCGGCAATCGAGGCAAGGCGTAAAAGAAGCAGGCTCAGGAATGGATGGAAAGTGTTGTCTGGAGATTGGTTTTTTGGTGAGTCAATTCAAGTTTTTTTCTGATATTTTTGCGATAAATACTGATGGTACCTGGGGAAAGGTGCAGGATGGCAGCGATTTCTTTTGTTCGCTTGCCGAGTTTAACCAGGTTGGCAACCTGCATCTCTGCGGGAGTGAGCCGAATCATCTGGGTGGAAAATTTACGAACAAAGGGAGATGTCAGCTCGCTGATATTGGCGGAAAGGATATCGACAAGTACGATCTGTTGCTCGGTCAACTTGCTTTCCCTCAGTTTGTCGAGAAAGGGCTCAACCAGTGCTGAGGTATTGGAGAGTATCTTCTCGCCCAGGATTGTTCGGTCTTCATCCCGTTTTTTCAGGAGTACCGTCAAGGCGATATTTGCCTCAGATAACTCGACGGTACGTTCCTGAACCCGCTGTTCCAGCACAGCTGCGGCCTCTGCCAGTTCGGCCTCGACAGCTTTGAGCCGGGTTATGTCGGTATGGGTGCCGATGATCCGTAGGGCATTGCCCTGTTCATCCCTGGCTACTACCTGGCCTCTGGAGAGTATCCACTGCCAGCCTCCCGCCTTGTTGCGCATCCGAAACTCCGCTTCGTAGCGTGGGGTATCGCCTTGGATATGGGCGGTGCGAAGGGCGAGTACCCTTTCTCGGTCATCGGGGTGCAAAAGGTTTTCAAAAGTGTCGCCGCCACTGATCTCGTTTTTGTACCGCAAGGGCATAAGTTTCGTTTGAGCAGACAAGCTGTTCAACTCAGCTTTATCCTCATACCCCAGGCTGCGATGCCAGTTCTCGCCGAAATAGACCTCGCCGGTGGATAGGTTTCGGTCCCAAACACCGTTGGACGAGGCATCCAGAGCCAGGCGGAAGCGTGCTTCACTTGCCAACAGTTGTTCTTCAACCAATTGTCGACGCTTGATTTCCTCCGCTAATTGTTGATTTTGCAGCGACAGCCTTTGCAGCAGATTGCGTTTTTCCAGACAGGCCCGGATGCGGAAAACCAGCTCTTCCACCTCGCAAGGTTTCTGGGTGAAATCGTCCGCCCCGAGACGCAGGGCATCAATCGCCGAGCGCATGTCGCCGTAACCGGTGAGGATGATGACGCTGATCGTCGGAGCCAGTTTTTTTGCGGCCTTGAGCACTGCGAAGCCATCAATTCCAGGCATCACCAGATCGGTAATTAATAGATCGAAATGACCATTTTCCAGGAGGCTGATCCCCTCGCTGCCGTCGGCAGCCGTTGTCACCGAGAAGCCCTCGACCTCAAGCTCCCTGGCAAAGGATTTGCGGATAGTTTCTTCGTCGTCGACGAATAAAATTGCTCTTGCAGCTGTGACCTTCGTCTCCATTTGAGGCCTATCCCTTTAAGTTTTCATTCCGACGCGGCGGTTGATGGTTAAGACGCCGATTTGTTGCTGTAAGATATTTCAGTCATTTTTTTTATCGTGGAGTGTGCGCCATATACCTGACCTTCGGTTGTCCCCCCCCAGTCGGTTTCAGGTGGGTCCGGTTCTGAAACAGGGAGTCGCACTGTAAAGGTGGAACCTTCCCCGGGGTGGCTTTCCACGAAAATTTCTCCCTTGTGCCTCTGCACTATCCCGTAACTTACCGAAAGGCCGAGTCCGGTTCCTTTGACTTCAAATTTTGTGGTATAAAAAGGTTGAAATATCCGGTCGATATTCTCGGGTTGTATGCCGACGCCGTTATCCCCTACGGCAATAGCTACCCTGTCGCCCTCCTGTCGGGTGCGGACGGTGATCATTCCTCCCTCCTTTGCGCAGGCGTCGGTTGCATTGCTGAGCAGGTTGAGGAAAACCTGGGTGATCTGGTCAGGAACCGCCAGGATCTGCGGCAGCCTCTCGGCACAGTCGAGCTCGACGCGGATCCGCTTTCCCTTGAGATCGCTTTTATGCAGCAAAAGCAAGGAATTGAGGGTGGCATGTATATCCACCAAACTCTTGCGGCCGGAGGTTGGACGGTTGAAGTCCTGGAGGCTGTGGATCAAGGACTTCATGCGGTTGCTTTCGCTAATCGCCGCCTCCAGGAGTTCCCGGTCTTCTTCTTCCAGAATTGCTCTTTTTTTCAGGCCCTTGAGGATGGAAAGAATACCCTGCAGCGGGTTATTGAATTCATGGGCAATGGAGGCCGATAATTTACCGATGGCCGAGAGTTTTTCCACATGGAGAAATTGTTTCTGGGTTTCCTGAAGCTCCAGAGTTCGCTGCTCGACCCGCAGTTCCAGTTCGTCTGCCTGGGCACTGAGTTGGGCGTTGGCAGCCATGTGTTCCTGAAGTCGTTGCTGCTCGCTGGCATGCAGGGCTTCCTCGATCCTCTTAGGTTTGGTGATGTCAATTATAAAACCCTCCAGGCCGATTACTTTTCCGTCCTTGTACACCGGATTGGCAGAGAAGGTGTGCCAGCCGATGGAGCCATCTTTACAGAGGCGCTTGAATTCACCCTGGGTGATTATAGCCCCTGTCAGAGTCTGGTTGACTATTTCCTCGGCCCGTGCCTGATTCGTGTCGATCTGTACCTTGGAGAAATGATGGTCGAGAATCTCCTCAGGAGAGTTGTATTTGTGCATGTGCAACCATGCGGTGTTGACAGTCTTGAAACGACCTGCAAGGTCGATGAAAAAGTAGCCCGCCTTCGAGTGTTCAATAATATTCCGGAAGCGTTCCTCACTCTCCCGTAGCAATATTTCGGTTTGCCGTCGTGACAGGGCAATAGTGAGGAGGTCGGCCAATCGTTCGAAGTGGGCAATCAGAGCTGAGCTGAAGCGGTTTGGCCGGTGATCGTTGAATTGCAGCAAACCTATAATCTGATCATTGGCGCGAAAGGGGACCAGCGCCACCGATTCATAGCCCTCGCGATTGCAGCGGTTTCGGGTGGGCGTCTGGCGGTCTGCTTCGGTGGTACCGGCAAGCAGTGCAGTGGTGCCGTTGGTCCAAAAGCTGCCTTTGGCAGAGAAGAACGGCTTGGCAGGATCAAACCTGCCGCGGAGGATGTTGCCGCACATGCATTCGAGAACGGATTTATCCTCACTATCTCGAAGGATTTCGCGGTCAGGTCCGTAGGAACAGAGGCGGCTTTCCGCTTGGACAAATGCTGCCGGAAAACCACGGGTCTCGTAATAGGGATAGTCATCGCCGTTTTGCAAACGGATACCGACCGCTTCACACCCTGACCACTTTTGCAAGGAAGCAGTCAGGCTCGACATGCGTTGCAGGAGGTCCTCCGGTGTGGTGATCGGAGCTATCAGGAGGGTTGAGAGTTCACCGAGGTCCTCTTTGAATTTACGCTTGGTGATATCGTTGAGGACAATTCGACACACCGGTGTCCCTACATCGTCTCGATTGGTGGTGGCTTTCAGGTTTATCCAGAATATTGTTCCGTTCTTTTTTACCATTCGCAGTTCGAGTTCGCACGGGGTGCCGGTATCGAGGAGTTGTTTTCTTAGCAAGTAAAAGCTGTCCTGATCTTCGGCGAGGATATACGTAGAGATCCGTTGCCGTATCAGTGCCTCCCGGTTCTCGCCCAGCATCATTGCGGTGGTGAGGTTGGTCTCCAGAATGAGTCCCTTTTCGCTGAGAGTGCAATAGCCCAAGGGTGCCAGATTATAGAAATCGAAGTAATGTTCCTGTGAAGCGGCGAGTTCGTCCTGGACACGCAGTAACTCCTCGTTTTGCATCTCGAGTTCGATCTGATGAACTTGCAGTTCATGGATAATCCGTCGAATTTCTTCGGACGTCATGGTCTTAAGGTTGGCCGACGATTGCACTATTTTTTCTGCCCGCAGGCGCAGTTCCCTCATTTTTTGCTGGTGCTTTCCCTTACTTTTTATTGAGGTCTCAGATCTTTCATCATCACCGTTAATCAAATCGTAACCCACGTGTTCCTCCAACGTTTTGCTAATAGGCAGGCTGAACGAAAGTAGTGCTTTTCCGATCACATTTACTCAAGCAGCAGCGGCGTGCTCAGGTATCGCTCGCCACTGTCGGGTAGGATGACTACCAGAGTCTTACCACGATTTTCTGGTCGACCGGCCACCTGCAGTGCTGCGTGCAAAGCCGCGCCGCTTGAGATACCTCCGAGAATTCCTTCCTCGGTCGCTAGCTTTCTGGCGGTGGAAAAGGCGTCATCGTTACTTACGGTGATCACCTCGTCGATAATGGCCCTGTTGAGGATGGCCGGTACGAAGCCGGCGCCGATCCCTTGAATCTTATGGGGGCCGGGTTTGCCGCCGGAGAGAACCGGCGAATCCTGGGGCTCGACGGCAATAATTTGGATGGCCGGGTTGCGTTGTTTCAGGACTTCCGATACTCCGGTTATCGTGCCGCCGGTGCCGACTCCGGCGACGAAGATATCGACCTTGCCATTGGTATCCCGCCAGATTTCCAGGGCGGTGGTTGTGCGGTGGATAGCTGCGTTGGCGGGGTTGCCGAACTGGTTGGGCATGAAGCTGTCGGCGGTTTCGCCAAGAAGCTGCTCGGCACGGGCGATGGCCCCTTTCATCCCTTCAGAAGCGGGGGTAAGGATGAGTTCGGCACCCAGATGTTTCAGCAGCTTTCGCCTCTCGATACTCATGCTTTCCGGCATGGTCAGGATGAGGCGGAGTTTTTTATGGGCACAGACAAAGGCCAGGCCAATGCCGGTGTTGCCGCTGGTCGGCTCGATGATGGCCGTGCCTTGCTGAATAAGACCCTGCTGTTCGGCGGTTTCGATCATCGATACAGCGATCCGGCACTTGACGCTGCCGGTCGGATTTCGCGACTCCTGTTTGCCGAGGATGATTGCGCCGCTGGCTGCCGAAAAAGTGGCAAGGGAAAGAAGAGGGGTGTTGCCGATACTCTCAAGAATGGTCTGGACCATGATTATTTCCTTTTACGTTAGTGTTTGCCGACAGTTCAATGGGTATTGGAGTAGATCAGCTCCGGTCTCTTCAACAATACCTTGGTGCCGGGCGGGACGCTCTCCGTCAACCAGATATTGCCGCCGACTGTCGCTCCCTCGCCGATGATCGTTTCGCCGCCGAGAATGGTGGTGTTGGCGTAGATGATAACATTATCCTCAATGGTCGGATGGCGTTTCTTGTTGCGCATCTTTTCCCCGGCGTCGCGCGGCAGGGAGAGAGCCCCCAGGGTTACTCCCTGATAGAGGCGGACATTTTTGCCGATAATCGTGGTTTCACCGATGACCACGCCGGTACCGTGATCGATGAAAAAACCTTGGCCGATGGTTGCCCCTGGATGGATGTCAATGCCGGTTTTGCTGTGGGCATATTCGGTCATGATCCTAGGGATTATCGGCACCTTCAATAGATATAGCTCATGGGCCAGCCGGAAAACCAGGGTGGCCAGAAGGCCTGGATAGCAGAAGATGACCTCGTCCGGGCTCTTGGTCGCCGGATCGCCTTCCAGGGCGGCACGGATGTCGGTTGCCAGAATTGCTGCAACCCGCGGCAGCGCCTCGATAAAGGCCAGGGCTTTCATGTGGCTCTGGGCCTCACAGTTGGTGCACAGCAGGTTGTTGCGTCGACAGTCATGGCGAATGGCCATGTTGATCTGTTCGGAAACCTTGTCGTAGAGATCGGTGGTTTGTTTGCCGACATAGTATTCCAGGTTCGAGGCATGCAGCTTGGTCCGGGTGAAGTAGCCGGGGAAGAGGATGCAGCGGGCCTGTTCGACAATCTCAATGATCCCGGCCTGCGAGGGAATGGCAACCGGGCTGATATGCTCAAAGCACTCCTTGGTTGCCCAGGAATTGAGCAGTTCCTTGACGATCTTCGGAATCTTAACATGCTGACAACAGCTGGAAACCGCTATATGGTCGCAAAGGGCGCCAATGGCCAAGGTGTCGATAGTGGTGGATTTTGTCTCTGACATGGCAATATCTTTATGTTGTTGAGAATGGATAGCTGACTGCGGGAATTCAGCCGGAACGTATCTTTTCTATTATGTAAATACCATATGCCGCTCGGATATTGGTGAAGTATCGTATGACCCTGCCCTCACTGCCGGCCGGATCGGCGCTGATGGCAATTTCTCTCAGGATATTGTAGCCGACGTCGCGGGCAAATTTTCTGAAATCTTTGAGGGTGATGACCCGAATATTCGGCGAATCGTACCAGGAGTAGGGCAATTGATTATTTTTTGGAGCGATCCCTTTTGTCAGCAATTGCAGGCGGATGGCATAGTGGCTGAAATTAGGGAAACTGACGATGACCTTCCTGCCGATTCGTGCCAGGGAATAGAGGAGCCGTGCCGGTTCGAAAACCTGTTGCAGGGTCTGGCTGAGAATGACGTAGTCGAAACTGCAGTCGGGATAGTCGTCGACCTCGTCGTTGAGGTCGCCCTGCAGGACACTTAGGCCCCGGGCAATGCAGGTGGCCGCCTTGGTTGTATCCTGTTCGATACCGGTGCCGATGACTTTCTTGTTGGTTGCCAGCCAGGCCAGAAGATCGCCGTTGCCGCAACCGAGGTCGAGGACCCGGCTGCCGGGTTCGATGGTTGAGGCGATGATCCGTAGATCAAAGCGGATGGTGTCGGTTTCAGGAAAGACCATCGAAAAAACCTCTGATCAGGGTAGTAAGGCGTTTGTCCGGGATGAGAAAGGCGTCATGGCCGCAATCCGCTTCAATTTCGCAGAAACTGACATCCTGGTCGGAGCGTTTCAAGCTCTGAACCAGTTCCTTGGCCTGGTAGGTTGGATAGAGCCAGTCAGAGGTATATGAAATGACCAGATATTTGGCCTGCCGGCCTTTGTCTTGTCGGGGTCGTGCAAGACTTGCCATACGATCAACCACATCAAAATAATCGGAAGCCTTGGTGATGTAGAGCACCGAGTTGGCGTCGAAGCGGTGGACGAATTTTGATCCTTGGTGACGCAGATAGCTTTCAATCTGGAAGTCACCGTCAAAACCAAAGGAGAAGGTCTCTTTATCCTGCAGCTTTCTGCCGAATTTTCGACGCATGGCCGTATCCGAGAGGTAGGTGACGTGGCCAACCATGCGGGCGACCGCCAGACCCATATCCGGCTTGCTGCTCCCGTAATATTTGCCCTTATTCCAGTTGGGGTCGGCCATGATCGATTGCCGGGCGATCTCATTGAAGGCAATGGCCAGGGCGGAATGGCGCATGGTGGTGGCGATGGCCACCGCCGACCGAACCATTTCCGGGTAGCGGACACACCATTCGAGCACCTGCATGCCGCCAACAGAACCGCCAATCACCCCGTGCAGCCACCCTATGCCGAGATGATCGATCAGTACCTTCTGGGTGGTGACGATGTCGCCGATGGTCATCATCGGGAAATCGAGGCCATAGGGGGTGCCTGTTGCCGGGTTGATCGAGCTCGGGCCGGTCGATCCCATGCAGCTGCCGAGGATGTTCGGGCAGATGACAAAGTATTTGTCGGTGTCAATGCCCTTGCCGGGGCCGATCATGAAATCCCACCAGCCGGGTTTTTCGCCCTCGGGATCAGTAGCATAGAAGCCGGCGGCGTGGGAATCTCCGGAAAAGGCGTGGGCCACCAGAATTGCGTTGTCTCCGGCCGCATTGAGCTTGCCGTAGGTCTCGTAGGCAAGGGTCACCGGTCCGAGCCGCGCTCCGCTTTCAAGAACCAATTCCTCCGGTGGTTCGGCAAAGGTGTAGTATTGTTTTACCGCTGTTATCGGGACTGCCGGTTGGTTGGTGTTTGTGGTCATCGTCCTGATTTTTTGGGGGCACGGGAGCCCCCTGTAACGTTATGCGGCCTTGGCCAGAGCCTGATCGAGATCGGCGATGATGTCGTCTCTATGTTCAATGCCGATGGACAGGCGGATCAAGCCCTCATCAATACCACATTCCTGCAGCTGCTCAAGTGACAGCTGGGAGTGGGTGGTTGAGGCCGGATGGATGGCCAGAGACTTGGCGTCGCCGACGTTGGCCAGATGGGAAACCAGCTGTAGGCTGTCGATAAACTTTTTCCCTGCTGCCAGGCCCCCCTTGATACCAAAGACAATCATCCCGCCAAAACCGTTTTTCAGGTATTTTGCCGCCAGTTCGTGGCCGGGTGAATCGGGCCTTCCGGGATAGTGCACCCAGGCAACACCCTGGTGTCTGCCGAGATAATCGGCCACCGCCGCACCGTTGTCGCAGTGCCTTGCCATGCGCAGGCTGAGGGTCTCTATGCCCTGCAGGATTGTCCAGCAATTATCGGGACTGATGCAGGCACCAAGGTTACGCAGAGGCACCAGCCGCATGCGAAGAATGAAGGCCAGGGGGTTCAGATCACCAAGGTCATGAGCATAGCGCAGGTTGTGGTAGGAGGCATCCGGCTCGTTGTAGAGCTTGAACTTCGGGTCCCGCCAGTTGAATTTGCCACCATCGATGACAATGCCGCCAATCCCCGTGCCGTGGCCGCCGATCCATTTGGTCAGCGAATGGATAACGATGTCGGCACCGTGCTCAATCGGCCGAAGAAGACAGGGCGGGGTAAAGGTTGAATCGACTACCAGCGGCAGGTTATACTCCCGGGCGATCTTTGCCAGGGCATGAAGATCGGTCATGTTCAAGGACGGATTGCCGAGGGTTTCGCAGTAGATACCCCTGGTTTTGTCATTTATTGCTGCCTTGATATTGTCCGGATTGGTTGCATCGACCATGCGTACCTTAATTCCCAGCTGGGGCAGGATCGAGTCGAACTGCACGAAGGTGCCGCCATACAGGTTGTTGGCAGAGACGACTTCGTCGCCTTGGCTGCAGATATTGATGATGGTGTAAAAAATCGCCGAAGTCCCGGAGGCCAGAGCCAGAGCAGCGGCGCCACCCTCAAGGCTTGCCATGCGCTGCTCCAGTACGTCCTGGGTCGGATTGCCGATGCGGGTATAGATATTGCCCATTTCCTTGAGGGCAAAGAGGTTGGCGGCGTGCTCGGTATTCTTGAACATATAGGCGGCAGTTCGGTAGATGGGCACGGCTCTGGAGAGGGTGTCCTGGTCGACCTTGTGTCCGGCATGCAGGGCAAGTGTCTCAAATTTCATCGTTTACTCCTCTTTGTCGGGCTGAACTAGAATTACTTGGCTGTGGTCTGGTCCGCCTTGATATTATCGATAAACTCACGGATGTTCATGCCGCTATTGGTCTTTGCCTGCGGATCAATCCTGAGCATCTCTTCCCAGCTGGCGATGGCTCTCTTTTGGTCACCAAGGTCGTAGAACATGACTATGCCTTTGTTGTACCTAGACGGCAGATGGCTGGGGTTTTCCTGAAGAGCCTGATTAAAGGCTTCGAGAGCTTTTTCCGGCTGCTTGTTTTGTCGGTACATGACTCCAAGATCGGTGAGGAGATTGGCGTCTGCCTTATGCAATGCAAGGGATTTATTATAGGCGGCGATGGCTTTAACGGCTTGATCGGTATCGTAGTAGAGGTTGCCGAGGTTCGTCCAGGCCTGATAATTACCGGGATTAGCGGTAACTTCGGCCTCAAGTTTGAAGATTGCCTGGTCGGTTTCCTCTTTATGCGGTGGAGCCTGTTGGCCATCCGTTGCAGTAACGCCTGTTGGGGTTATGGAACTGCCTTTATAGACGGTAAAGGCAACACCTGCTAAAAAACCGACAACAAAAATTATGCAGTAGGTTATCAGTTGTCCTTTGTTGTCGGTTTGTGAAGGGGTTGGTGCTTTCTTTGTCATGCGATTTTAGAGGTTGAGTGTTGATAGCATTGTTTTTTGCCAAAGGCGTCAATTTTCAAAAACTCCATATTGCTGTTTGGAGCGTTTTAAGTAGAATAGATATATCTGTTTCTTTTATTTGTCCAGTAGGCGAAACCGGCTATCCGGCAGGCGATGCACCGCATTTGTTGGGCAGTCACTCTTGTTGAAACTTCCACTACGATTTATGTTATCATCCTGAATCCCATGAAGATAAGGTTCTAATCGGTTTGCGATCAACCTTTTACAACCGACAGGACTATCCAAGCGGCAAATTATTTCTGGAGGAGTGAAGCATGAAGGTGCTTGAAAACGTTAAGAATCAGAGTGAAGAGGCCGGAAAAACTATAGTACCACGACCCTTGCCTTCAAACGTTAAGAATATAAAGGAAAACATCATCAACCACCTGATGAGTTTTCAGGGTCGTGATCCCGAACGTTCCGGGGCGCCGGACGTCTATAAGGCTCTGGCCTATACCATGCGCGACCTGATGGTGCAGAAATGGATCTCAACCCAGAAAACCTTCTATGCCAAGGAAAAGAAAAGGGTCTACTACCTCTCTTTAGAGTTTCTCATCGGCAGATCACTCGGCAACAGTATGACCAATCTGGGCATTTTCGATGATGCCAAGCAGGCAGTGGAGGAACTCGGCTTTGAAATGTCGGAGATCAGAGATCAGGAGGAGGATGCAGCGCTTGGCAATGGCGGTCTCGGGCGACTGGCCGCCTGTTTCATGGACTCCATCGCCACCTTGAAGATTCCTGCCTATGGCTATGGCATCCGCTATGAGTACGGCCTGTTTTTTCAGAAATTGGTCGACGGTTATCAGGTCGAGGGACCGGATAACTGGCTGCAGAACGGGACTCCTTGGGAGTTTGAACGGCAGATGCCGGTTTTCAGAGTGAAGTTTTTTGGCAACGTCAACGGCTATGTCGATGAAAAGGGGCGGTATCGCACGAAATGGGTCAATACCAAGGATGTCATGGCCAAGGCCAGCGACATCATGGTGCCCGGCTATAAAAACGACCATGTCATCAATATGCGCTTGTGGTCGGCCCATGCCTCAAGGGAGCTTGACCTTGCCGACTTCAGCCGGGGTGACTATATCAAGGCGGTTGAGTCCCAGGTCAGTTCGGAAACCATTTCCAAGGTGCTGTATCCGCCGGATCACAACTATGCAGGTCAGGAATTGCGTCTCAAACAGCAGTATTTCTTTGTCGCCGCGACCTTCCAGGATATCATGCGGCGGTTTAAGAAAAAAGACGGCTCCTTTGCCAAGTTCGCCGATCTGGTTGCGGTGCAGCTGAATGATACCCACCCGGCCATTGCCATTCCGGAACTGATGCGGCTGTTTCTTGATATCGAAGGGATGGGCTGGGAGGAGTCCTGGGCTATTTGCGTCAAGACCTTTGCCTACACCAACCATACACTCATGCCCGAGGCCCTGGAGCGCTGGTCTGTGGAAATGATGAGCAGGGTGCTGCCGCGGCATATGCAGATCATCTTTGAGATAAACAAGCGATTTCTCGACGAGGTTGCCCAGAGGTATCCGGGGAACGAGCGAAGGCTGCGCGAGCTGTCGATCATCCAGGAAGGACCGGTGCAAATGGTACGAATGGCCCACCTTGCAGTTATCGGTAGCCACTCGGTCAACGGCGTGGCGGAACTTCATTCGAATCTGTTAAAGGAGCGGATCTTCCCTGGGTTCCATGAATTTTTCCCCGGCAGGTTTAACTCGAAAACCAATGGTATCACCCCGCGCCGTTGGCTCCTTGATGTCAATCCGGAGCTGTCAAAGCTTATTTCCGACCGGATCGGTTCGGGCTGGATCACCAATCTTGACCTACTGCGTGGTCTTGAAGGCTTTGTCGATGACCAGGAATTCCGTGACGAGTGGCAGAGGATAAAGCTTGGCAACAAGATACGGCTGGCGGAATACATCAAAAAACACTGCCGAGTGGCGGTTGATCCCAACTCGATGTTTGATATCCAGGTGAAACGGATCCATGAATACAAACGACAGCTTCTCAATGCTCTGCATCTCATCCACCTCTACCATCGGATAATCCATGGTCAGGCGGGCAATATGGCGCCGCGAACGGCAATTTTTGCCGGCAAGGCGGCACCTTCATATTCCCGGGCCAAACAGATAATCAAGCTGATCACCTCCATTGGCGAGGTGATCAACAAGGATCCTCGTGTTAAAAACCTCCTCAAGGTAGTCTTTCTTCCCAACTACAACGTCAGTCAGGCGGAAATCATCATGCCGGCGGCCGACCTCTCCGAACAGATCTCAACGGCGGGCACCGAAGCCTCGGGTACCGGCAATATGAAGTTCTCCCTCAACGGTGCGTTGACCATCGGCACCCTCGACGGAGCCAATATCGAGATTCGTGAGGAGGTTGGGGAAGAGAATATCTTTATTTTCGGGATGACTGCTGATGAGGCGGAGTTCGAGAGGAAGAATATCAGCCGCACGCCGGAGCAGATATGCCAGAAAAACGAGGATATTAGCAATATCATTGAGAGTATCGGCAATGGTTCATTCAGTAACGGCGATAAGGAGCTGTTCCGGCCGGTGGTCGATAGCCTGATGAGCAGGCATGACCCGTATCTGCTGATTCTCGACCTTGAGGCGTATATTGCCTGTCAAAACCAGGTCAATGACGCCTTTCTTGATTCCGCGACTTGGACCAGAAAGGCCATTCTTAACGTGGCGAGGATGGGCAAGTTTTCAACAGATCGTACCATCAGACAGTATTCGGAGGAAATTTGGGGAATCCCTGTCCAATAAAAAAGGGATTGGGGGCAACCGCCTTGACCGGACGACCAATTTGAGGTATCTACATGCCTGATTAATCCGGTAGTGGGAAAAACCGGGTCGGCCTAAATACCCTGCGAACCGCCGGGGCCGACCTTTCGCACTGAGGGGGCAAATAAAAAAAAGGGATTACAGATTGATACAATCTGTAATCCCTTTGAAATTACTGGAGGCGGCGATCGGAGTCGAACCGATGAATAATGGTTTTGCAGACCACTGCCTTGACCTCTTGGCTACGCCGCCAGTATGAAGGACAGTTTTATACCATAGCAGAAAAAATTCACAAGGAAAATATTAAACAATGGTTACCGATATTGATTCGCTGGTGCGGATCAACAAGGATGAATTGAGCAGGCTGGAGAAAACCCTCGGCTATCGCTTTACCGATCTTCGTCTTCTGCAGATTGCAGTGGTGCATTCCTCCTATGCCTTTGAACAGGGAATGGGCGGCAATAACAATGAGAGACTGGAATTTCTAGGAGATGCGGTTCTCGATCTGGTAATCGGGCATATCCTTTTTCACCGTTATGCGAAATTACACGAGGGCTCATTGACCAAGCTGCGGGCCTCTTTGGTCAATGAGCATCACCTGGCAAAAATGGCCAGGGATGTCGATCTGGGTAAATATCTCGCCCTCGGCAAGGGTGAGGATTCCTCCCAGGGAAGGGGAAAATCTTCTATCCTTTCCTGTGGCTACGAGGCGGTGGTCGGGGCGATTTTTGAGGATGGCGGCTACCCGGCGGTTGCAGAATTTGTCGAGCGCTTCTTCTTGCCGGACATTGAGGGGAAGAAGGAGGAGCTGTTGGTTGCCGATGCCAAGAGTCGTCTGCAGGAGGTACTGCAGGAAAAATTCAATGAGGCACCGACATATCGCACAGAGGCGGAGGAGGGCCCCTCACACCAGAGGCTGTTCACCGTCTCGGTCTGCTTTCAGGAGAAAACGCTCGGTACCGGCCAGGCCGGTTCGAAAAAAGAGGCGGAACAGAAAGCCGCCGCTGCAGCTCTTGCGCAAATTCAAGCGGAAAACGGTTGATCCGCATGTTGCTTGTCATTCCTATCTTCATTCCCCACCGAGGCTGCCCGCACCATTGTCTGTTCTGCAACCAGGAAAAAATTTCCGGCTGCGTAGCGGAGGGGGCTGACCGGCTTGAGGTGGCAGAGACTATTGAGCAGTGGCTTGTCCGAAGCCCCTTGAAAAAAAAGGTGCAGGTGGCTTTTTATGGCGGCTCCTTCACTTGCCTGCCAAGTCAGGAGCAGATGGCGCTGCTGTCGGCGGTGCAACCGTATCTGGCCACGGGGAAAGTCGATTGCATCCGTCTTTCAACAAGGCCGGATTGCATAAGCACCGAGATTTGCGAGATGCTCCGGAAATTTCACGTCGGGGTGGTGGAGCTGGGGGTGCAGTCCCTCAACAATGCGGTGCTTGCTGAAAGCCACCGCGGCCATGATGCCGACCAGTGCCGGACCGCTTTTGCCCTGCTTCAGGCAGCGGGAATGGAGGTGGGACTACAGCTGATGCCGGGGTTGCCCGGAGAAACTAACCGTTCTTTTCTCAGGGGCATCGACGAGGTCGTACGACTGCGGCCAAATTTTGTCCGATTGTATCCGGTCCTGGTGGTCAAGGCCTCGGGTCTTGAGGCCCGTTACCTGCAAAACCGTTACCGGCCGCTCGACCTCAATCAAGCCATTGCCCTGACCGCCAGGGCCTACGAAAAACTCGTGGCGGCGGGTATCAAGGTGGTGCGTATGGGGCTGCAGCCCTCTTTGAGCCTCACGGAAAATTTTGTTGCCGGACCGTACCACCCCGCTTTTGGCGAATTGGTGGTTTCAAGGCTTTGGCTGCAAAAAATCAGGGCACGGCTGGCGCGGCTTGCTCCTTCGGAAAACCTCTGCCTGCATATCTCCCATCGCGACCACGGGGCGGTGGTGGGGATGAAAAGGTCAAATATCCGGCGGCTGGAAGAACTTGGTTTTTCCGGTCGCTTCACAATCTTGCCGGACAAAAGTATGGCTCGGGGAAGTATAAAATATGTTGTCTGTTAATCATTTAGATATTCGTTTTGGTGAAAAACATCTTTTTAAGGACATTTCCGTTCAGGTTTATGGTGGCAATCGTATCGGTCTGGTTGGTGTAAATGGCGCCGGCAAGACAACCCTGCTGAAAATCATGGCCGGGACTGCAGCCACCGACGATGGCGTGGTCACCTGCGCCAAGCACTTCAGTGTCGGCTATTTAGCCCAGGAGTCGGCGGAACTCTTTTCCCAGTTGACCCTTTTTCAGGAGGCCGAGACGGCCTTTGCACCACTCCTCGCCATGCAGGAGGAAGTTGCCGAACTGCATGAGAAGATTCGTGCGCTGGCTCCCGATTCAGACGAGTTTCAACTCCTCCTGCAGTACCAGGGCGAGCTGCAGCACCGACTTGAAGGCAGCGATATCTACACCATCGGCGGCAAGATCGAAAGGGTGCTTCTCGGCCTCGGTTTTCGCCGGGAGGATATGGGGAAAACCGTTTCGTCCTTTTCCGGTGGCTGGCAGATGCGACTGAAGCTTGCGAAAATGCTGCTGGAAGCGCCATCGCTCCTGCTCCTTGATGAACCGACCAACCATCTTGATCTTGAGTCGCTGACCTGGGTCGAACAGTTCCTTCGCAATTATCAGGGGGCCATGGTCATCATCTCCCATGATCGCACCTTTCTTGACAAAACCACCGATACCACCTGGGAACTCAGTTACGGCCGTATCGATGTTTATAAGGGTAATTACAGTTATTATGTCAAGGAGAAGGAGGAGCGTCGGGCGATAGAGAAGGGCGCCTACGATAATCAGCAGGCAAAGATTAAACAGACGATGCGCTTTGTCGAAAGGTTCAGGGCCAAGGCGACCAAGGCGAGACAAGTGCAGAGCCGGGTTAAGCAACTGGATAAAATAGAACTCATTGAGCTGGAAGGTGATGAACAGCAGATCAGATTCACCTTTCCGCCGGCTCCCGACTCCGGACGCGATGTGCTGCGGGTAGAGGAGCTCTGCAAGAGTTTTAACGGAAAACGGGTCTTCAGTGATGTTGATCTGCTTTTTAGTCGCGGCGACAAGGTGGCGGTGGTCGGGGTTAACGGTGCCGGAAAGTCAACCTTTCTGAAGATTCTTGCTGGGCAGATAAGCCATGACTCGGGTTCCATCCGTCTCGGCACTAATGTTAAGCTCTCCTATTTCGGTCAGCATCAGGCGCAGGAGCTTTCCCCGCAGCTGACGATCCTTGAGACCATGAATCTGTCCGGTGAAGATCTTACCACCACCAGGGTTCGTTCGCTCCTGGGGGCCTTTCTCTTTCGTGGCGACGATGTCCTGAAAAAGGTTTCTGTGCTCTCCGGTGGTGAAAAGAGCCGCCTGGCCCTGGCGAAGATGATCGCCACCCCCGCCAACTGCATGCTGCTCGACGAACCGACCAACCACCTTGATATGAGCTCCCAGGAGGTGCTGCAGGAGGCGATGGCCCAGTATGACGGGACCATCGTTGTGGTGTCGCATAACCGCTATTTCCTCGACAGTTTTGCCAACAAGGTACTGGAGGTAAAAGAGGGGAGACTTGCCCTTTTTGAAGGCAATGTCGCCGAGTACCTGCTGAAGCAAGAAGCCTTGCGGGAACTTGAAAAAGAAAATCAAGGGAGTGGATCGAACAGTCCATCTGCCTCCCTTGACAGCCAGGACAGTCGCAAGGAGCGCAAAAGACTGGAGGCCTTGATGCGCCAGGAGCGCAGCCGTCGTGTCGGCCCTTGGCTGAAGCAGTTGGCCGAGGCGGAAAAACAGATAGAAATCTGCGAAAAACAAAAAGAGGAGCTGGAAGTCTGCATGTCTGACCCCGAGCTCTATAAGGACGAGAATAATTGGGCTAAGACCAGCAAGGAATATGAGGATTGCAAACGCCATCTCGAGCGTTGGTACGGCAAGTGGGAGACAGCCCAGGAAAAGATCGACGCTATTGATGAGGAGCTGAAACTCGGTTAAAGCTTCTCGGCGGCTCAGCAGCTTTGTGCTTTTGTCGGAAAACGATTTTTGCGGCTTGAACTCCTCCATGTGGTTTGGTATCCTCTTGATTTTTTGTCGTGAATCCTCTGCACCGATCAGCCGTCGCCGACAACAGCAGTAACTGTGGCGGAAGCATCGGCCTGAGTGCTTATTAAAGAGAGAATATTTCTGAAGAGATCCGAGATGAATTCGAAGCCTAGCAGCAAAGTCGGCCTATCCATTGTCATACCAGTGTATAATGAAGCGACCAGCCTCCTTGCGCTTGTGCGCCGGGTTCAGAGTGTCACCCTGCCGATGACGAGAGAAATAATCCTGGTCGACGATGCCTCAACGGATGGCAGCAAAGCGGTGATTGAAGGGTTGGCAGGCGATGGTGTGATTACCGTTTTTCATGAAGTAAACCAGGGCAAGGGGGCGGCTTTACGCTCAGGTTTTGCCCGAGCCCAGGGCGATATCGTCCTCATTCAGGATGCCGATATGGAATACGACCCGGCAGAATATCCCAAGCTGCTGGCCCCGATCCTCGCTGGTAAGGCGGATGTGGTCTACGGTTCCAGGTTTATCGGCTCAGATGCCCACCGGGTTCTGTACTTCTGGCATATGGTGGGGAATCGCTTTCTGACTCTCCTTTCCAATATGCTCACCAATCTCAACCTCACCGATATGGAAACCTGTTACAAGGTCTTTCGCCGTGAGGTGCTTGCGGAAATTATCATTTACGAGAATCGTTTCGGCTTTGAACCGGAGATCACTGCAAAAATCGCAAAACAGAAGGTCCGTATCTATGAGGTAGGTATTTCCTACAGCGGTCGGACCTATCAAGAAGGAAAGAAGATCGGTTGGCGGGACGGATTTCGTGCGCTGTATTGCATCATCCGCTACCGTTTCTTTGCCGATTGATTTTCTCTCCCTATAGCCCCTCCAGAACTTTTGCCTCGGCGGAGGTAACCCCCGGGTCGACCACTCCTTGATTAAAGAGCAGTATAAAGAGGAGTCGACCGTAGCAGAGTACCGCGAAAATTGCGGCCAGCGGATAAAAATACCCTAAGGGACAGAGAATGGCGACGGTCAGCCAATGCAGCAAAATAACCTTCTGTGAATGGAGCTGGATGGGGAAGTCGTCATGTCGGCTGATCACCGCCAGGCCGCTGAGGTTCCAGCCGTAGAGGGCGGTGAAGGCGTGCATGCGCAGTAGCGGTAGGCTTTTCTCCGGGTCATAGGTGGCGGAAAAGGCAAGGAGGATGTAGAGAATGCCGGTTATCGAGGTTACCAGAAGAAAAAGGATGCCGGAGGTAAGAAAGGCCTTCTGCTGCAATTGCATTCCCTGTTGCCAATAGAGATAGAGAACCAGGGACACGGTGAGAAAAAGTGTTGCGGCAATTGCTACCTGGGGGACAAACCAATTGGCGAGGATAAATAAAAAGAAGACGATGACCCCAAGATTAATAACCCAGAACGACAGCTCTTTTAAAAAGACTATCGGCGGCTCGGCTTGTTTTTTCATCAGGGCAAAGATCACCGACATGCTGATCAGGGAGATGGGGAAAGAAAAACCGAGGAAGAAGGTGTCCAGTTTGAATTTTGTCAGGATAAACCAATGGGCAAATTCGCTGTTGTAGATGGCCAGACTTGAAATCATCAGGCCAAGGGACAGACAGAGCAGCGAGGCCTGATGAAATTTCCTTGAGGTACTTTCGCCTGTGGAAAAAAGGGCAAAAGGCAGGCATCTGCCGAAATGGCGCACCCGAACACTCTCGATAATTGCCGAAAGCAGTAGGGGGATAACCAAAGTCAGCACATACCAGTGAAGAAAGGCACAGAGGGCAAAGGCCAGGGCCAGGAGGAGAAAGACCCGGCCTCTGGTGCTCAATTGCGGCTCACCTTCGGTAAAATAGATGAGCAGGGTGCCGCCGGCGCACAGGTTGAAGAGAAAAATATGCAACCGTTCAAAATTTATAACACTCGGGGCCACAAAATGATGGAGAAATCCACAGGTCATGGCCACGGTCATAATGATCCACAATGTTATCTTGAGTTGCCGACTCATGGCTGAAATTTCCTTTTTATGTCTGGTGGGCTTGCCGGTTCGCGGCCGAGAAGAGACCTCAGTGCTGTCTCAAGATCGGGGTGTCGGAACCTAAACCCTGAAGCCTCAAGCTTCTTGGTTGCCACACGACAGCTGGAGAGTAATATTTCCGAAGCCATCTGTCCATAGATCATCTGCAGTAATCCGGCGGGCAGGGGGCAGAGCAGGGGACGCCTGGTCAGCTGTCCTAGGGTCTGCATGAGTTGCTGATTGGTTACCGGTTCCGGAGCCGCTATGTTCAACGGACCGGAGAGCGAGGGGCAGGTGAGGGCATGGAGCATGGCGGAGATCATGTCGTCGCCGCTGATCCAGCTGATATACTGGTTGCCCGTACCGAAACGGCGGATATAGCCGCAGGGCGAGGCGTCTAGAATGCGTTTGAGCGCTCCGCCTCTTGGGGTCAGGCCAACACCCAGGCGTAAGAAGACGGTGCGGATGGAGGCGCTTCGCGCTGGCGCTGTGGCCTTTTCCCAACGATCGCAGACCTCGGACATAAAACCAGTACCAGGTGGTTCGCCTTCATCAATCACTTTGTCGCCGCAATCGCCGTAGTAGCCGATTGCCGAAGCAGAGAGGAAAACCTTCGGCGGCCTGCTCACCTTGGCAAGGGTCCGGCTGAGGAGCTCAGTGCCATTGACCCGGCTGTCGATAACCCGTTGTTTCTTCTCCGCATTCCAACGGGAGAGCCCGATATATTCCCCGGCAAGATGGATAACCCCGTCGAGTTCAGGGAGGTCTCCGCCGTTCAGGATGTTGTTCTCCGGGTCCCAAAAAATTTCCCCTTTTGCCGGATCCGGTCGGCGACGCACCAAGGTGAAAACCTGGTGCCCGCCGGTCGTGAGAAGAGGCAGCAACTCGCGGCCCAGCACGCCGCTTGCGCCGCTTATCAGGAGCCGCAAGGGTCGTGAATTGCACAGCTGATGTAGGACGATATCTTCTCGCAGGACGGTTTCCCGGAAGCGAAACATTCTCTTGAGCTTTTCCGTGACAAAGTTGTGGATCCACTGCGGGAGAAGGGCATGGCCCGGCAAGGAGTATTCCACCACGTCTCTCAGTTCGGCTCCTTCCGGGGTATCCGCAAAAAAATGACTGTGCGACCAATGGGCAAAGGGCCCCTTTTCCTGGACGTCGCGGAACATCTTGCCGGGAATGTTTTCAAGGTGCCGCCCCTTGTAATGAAAGGGGAAGGGGCCAAAGTGCATCTTGAGGAGAACCTGACCGCCCGCATCGATGCCGCCGCTCTTGCTCAGCACCTGGGTGTCTTCCCAGGGTGGCAGGAGCCTCTCCAGTGCCCCCGGTCGGCTATGCCAGGCGTGCAGTTCGGCTGCTGTGCAGGGGTAGAGTGAACGGTGGGTGAAAAGGGTTCGAGATTTCATAGTGAAAACAGTAAAAATTATAATCTGTCCTTTTGTCTTTTCTAGTACTTGCCCCCGTAAACAAAGGGGTTATAGCCATCCTTCACCATTATCATCCAGGCTGTTGAACAGGTACTGGGGATGGGGTTGGCATACCAACCAAATGGTATCAAATAGCGTTTACTCGCGTAGAGATAGGGTCGGGTTTTACCAGGAGGAAGTATTTTGCGCATATTTTGCGGTTGGCCGGGGAAACCGACGGTTGCATAGGTGTCGATGCGAATTTTTTCTATTGCAGTGAGCATTGATTGCTCATCAGCTTTAAGTTCTTCCAGAAAAGGCTGTGCCTCCAGATAATTCGATGATTCAGGAGGTATCGTTTGATAATGGGCAATCATGATGCGTAGCATGGTGATTGCACCTGCAGTCCATTCTGTTGAGAAAATACCCTGCCGGTAGTCGCCTTTTGCATCAAGGCCGTTCCCATCCTGATCTGAAAATCCCACACCCCATAAATCTTTGCCGATACCGTACCCACCCCAATGTTTCACCTGCTGCCAGGTTTGATAGGCGGCCCCGAATCCAAACCATGCATCGATCTGCTCTGGTCCGAGAGCGGCGACGCCCCAGGTATTGACATCCACTGCTTTCGGCTGCCGGCTAGGTAGCCATGTTATGGTGCTTGTCGGGTCGTCTGCACGGCCTCCTTGTACAAACTCGCCATTGTGCCAGGCATACTTCCTGAAGAAGGAGAGAATACCTGAGGTGGTACGATTGTGTCCGATCACACCACCGTTGATCATCGCATTAATGAGTTCTAGTGCATCCTTGATTGCCGTCTCATCTTGTGCAGGTAGCTTTTTGTCATGAGTGAATGTTGTCTGCAGAGTGTCACGTAATAGTGTGAGACCAGCATAAAGGGAAATAGTATTTTCAACGGCCACCATGTAAGGATTGACCAACTGGACTCCCTGGTTGGCTACCGTACCAGCTGGCGCATAATATATACTGCCTGACGGTGATTGCATTGCTGCAAAGGTGGGTATTATATCGAGGGCATTACGTATGGCAGGATCCTGAAACGGTACAAAGGCCGATTTCTGGCCAATAACATAATGGATATAGGCGGCTTGCAGTGGTCCCAACAAAAATGCCCAGGCATTTTCACCGGTGATCGGTTTCCAGTCGGTCCAGGTGACCTTGCCGGGTTGATATTCATGATTCTGCGTTGGCAAGCCGATGGCTGTAATCTGGTCGCCGAACTTGGTGTCCATAAGTGGATCAGAAGACAACCAACTTTTTGGAAGCATGCGATATGCGTAGGCCTGTTGAGGATGGTTGACGACCTGCTGATTGTAAATAAAGACCTCATCTGCTGACACTGCGCGATTTTCGCTGGCTATAGGATGGCTGGAATTACCGTTGTGGCCCTCCATGAGTAGAATATTTTGATTGCTGACCAGATTGTAGGCATCCTGTTTCTTTTGCAGGGTAAAACCATTGTGGACATGGCCTAACATGACAGCAATTTGCCAAGTTGCAGCGTCGTAGATATTGGTGCCATTATGGCTGTTGAGACGTTCAGTCTGAAGATCGCCTGCGGGTGATTTCTGTGGTGTCAGTGCATAGGTTTGCGGGTCGTAAACATCAATAACTGTGCAGGAGTTACCGGCTAATTGGCATACATAGTCGCCCCAGTATTCCGGACTGCCTGCAAAACTCAGAGGCAGTTGACGTCCTTTAAGCTTTCCGGCAGTGGCCGTGTACAAAATACCGTCTGCCTCATCACGGTCGCTGACAAGAAATCGATAGCTGGATTCCAGATCCAAATCGGCAGATAGTGCCTGCCCGAGGGGTATTACCATCAGTGTTTGCAGGAGGATGATGATGGAGGTTGTTAGTGTTTTGATGCGACTATTATTATATATCAGTAAACGACAAAAGAGCATGGCTCGATACTCTTTGAATGAAACAGCGTGGATCATACTGGTTTACACCTTCTTTATGAAATAGGATGTCATGTCTGGCAAAATTTAGAGGAGATAGTTTGACTTCTACGTCATCTTTCATGAGGGGCGTTTTGCACACAAAATGAGCTGAGGAAAAACTGATCATAAAAATCAATAAACACCACTCAAACATTAGACAGAATGAATTATTTTGTCTA
>JAZDOW010000243.1:0-9269 GCA_043798185.1 Pseudomonadota bacterium
AAGTTGCGCCATTTATTTCAGCATCCTGACACATGGACCTCAGCTTTACCAAGTGAAAGGGTTTGGCATATTGACCGACCCTCTCCTGCCGATAAAAAATCGGCCCGGTCGACTCCAGTTTGATGATGATGGCCGAGAGCAATATGACTGGCAACGCAGGAATCAACAATACAGAGGAAAAAACTATATCTGCAGCCCTTTTCATTGCACGCCGCAAACGGGAAAGTCCAAACCCCTCCGAAAAGATTATCCAACTCGGATCGACACGCTCCACTAGAATCTTGCCGGTAATCCGCTCATAAAAACTCACACCCTGCTCAACAATGATCCCCCGTAATTTCCACTGTAAAAGTGTCTCAACCGGAGTCGATCCGCGGCGATCCTCAGGTGCGACGATAATTCTGTCTAATCCTTGCAACGAATTGGCATCACTCACATCCTCCAACTGCTTATACACCGGCACTTTGTTTGGATTGCACTCAGGTTCGTCTTTCCCGACAAAGGCGAGAACTTTATAAACCGAGTCCCGCCTGCCTTCAATCTCCCCGGCAATTGCACAGGCCAGCTTGCCTGTGCCAATAATAATGACCGACTGGACAAAGAGTCTTTTGCGCAAGACATAGAAATAAAAAAAACGCCAGGTGAAGATGACCAGACAGATCACCAGATAACCAGTCCAGAATACCCGTGCTGCGATCAGCAAATCAGGGATCAGATAATAAAGAATGGCCAGAATAATACACCCAACGCCAAATGCCTGGGTAATGCGGGTGATCGTCTCGGGCATTGATATGCCGGAATTCAGGTCATAGAGATCGAAGAAATAGAGGCAGAGCTGAAAAACAATGGTTACAACAAGGGCTTGTCTGCTGTACTCGATACAGTCGATCCAGAAAATGGCATTTCCCTTGAAAAACCATTCAACCAGCATAATCGACAGAAACATGAGGCAACCCTCGCCTAGAAAGAAGCTCAGGGTTCTGGCTGGGTAGTATCTGTTGAAGATAATTGGCATGTAATTATTTGATTTTCCAGAACATAACATCAAAGATGGGCAAGAAATGAAACGACTAATTGTTCATCAAACGTATTCGAAAAACCCGTAAACACATTCAGCTATTCTTAAACCAGTCTCAATATTTCGTCAAGGTGGCTGACTGTCACCGACCATGCCATGTGATCTATTCATGTTGCATTTGTTTATAAATTTGGTTTAGCGTTGTTAAAGTGCAAACACCCAAGCGAGCACAAAATATTTCAGCTATCAATTATCAAATTGACTAATTTTATCAAAATGGATATTATGGGCCATGGAAAAGCGGAAACCGCACTATATTCTGGCTGAAATCAAAAATATTGTTAGTGTCCCAACCAATCCAACAGCCTTACGTGGTGGCCTCGATCTCGGATTGTCTGAGCACGAAATGCGGCTTGTGGTGCTTTCTCTTTTCCGCCGCGATTTTTACAAATCAATGACTACCACCGCTGATCACAAGATATGGCAGGATGTGTACCATGGCATGACAAAAGACGGAGTAGCAGTTTATATCAAAATTACAACCTATGCGAATGAGCGCCCGCCGGTTATCCAGTTCAAAGCAAAGTGAGGTAGAGCAATGAAATGTCCAACTTGTGGTACTTCTGAAATGGTTACCAAAATTCGAGATGAAACCCTTACCTACGGCGGACAATCCGTAACATTACATCTAATGAAGGGAGATTTCTGTTCTACGTGTGGTGAAGGAATATGGGACGAGGAGAGTTATCGTCGTTATACAGAGACACAAGCAGCTATTATTCGTGCAGTGAAAGGCGACGTGGCTGCAGATATCCGGCGTATCCGGAAAACCTTAAAACTCACGCAAGCTGAGCTTTCTAAAGTTGTTGGCATAGGCAAAGTTGCATTTTCTCGCTATGAGCGAGGTGAAACAAGACCACCGACTCCCTTGGTTAAACTTTTAAAGCTGGTGGAAAAACATCCTGACCTGCTTGCAGAAATCCGCTAGAGAAATCACCAGATACGTTTCAGTCTTCAGCGTCGATAAGGTTAACTTTGAAAATGCTGCTGTAACCACTGGTATAGGCTACTACCCTGAAATTATTCTGAAAAAACACTCCAAACGGCAAGATCTATATCAGACCAATGGCTGAAGTCAGTTCGTGTTGCAGATCCAAAAAACATAACATTTGAAAGCCTTCAAACGGTCCTTCAGAACCTTAGCCAGATATTCAGCGGTTTCTTTGGCCTCGTTCTGGCGAACACTTGAACTCAATACGTTTCCCTTAATCAATTTGAAAGGACGAAACTGTTTCAATGCTTCAGGTGGAATCTCCTATGATTCCAATTTTCAGTTGGATCTATAAATATCAGTAGGTTAGATGGCCATTTGTGCCATACTTGCCCACGATTTCCTTTTGTGTTTTTAGAGAGTACTCAACTGGTTTCATTGAGAGCTTCAGGGGTATCGAGTTGAATTTATATAATAAATCGGCAAATCGCTCAAATTTAACATTGCTGCCGCAACCCTTGTCATGGCCCAGATATTCTGATAAAGTATTGCAAAATACCCCTAGTTATTGGGACATATGCAATACATTATTATCGAGCGGAGTGAAGGCAAAGTTGTAGGTGTTGAGGTTAAAACGTCAAAGACCATCAAACCGGAAGACTTTTCCGGTCTGACGGTCTTTGCTGAGTATGCTGGCGACAGATTTCTCCATGGAGTATTGTTCTAATTCAGGAGATAAAATTCTCCCTTTCAAGGTTCGTGAGACCGCATTCCATACCGTCCCGATCTCTTCTTTCTGTAACTCAATGAATACACGGGCAGCTACATAAGATATCACCTTGAAGCGAAAGACTTTTTTAAAGACAAACCATACAAAGTGATCTGCTGAAAAAATATAAGGAAACCATCGAGAGAAGTGCCCGCAATCATGGAATCCGATCGATTCGTATTTTTAGTTCCTTCGCACGGGGAGAATAAAATGAAGAAAGTGATATTGATCTTCTTGTCGAACTGGAACCCAAGCGTTCTCTTTTTGATATCATTTCGCTAAAACTCGAAATCGAAGATTTGACCGGACGCAGGGTTGATGTGGTTACTCCGGGAGGGATATCTCCTTACTTAGTTGATCAAATAATCAAAGAAGCCGTTCCCTTATGAAGACCGATACGGTTTACCTCCGCCATATAATAGACGCCATAATAACAATTGCACTTGGTGTTACCCCATCACCAGTATATATTTTGGTCGGTTGGGTCAAGTGCATAGCCCATTACATTATTTCTTTGCCAGTCTTCTTTATCTCGTCAATAAGCGTTCCACCTGCGGCAAATTCTTCTGGAGTAAAGGGCATTGGATCAATTCTACTATCTATTCCTCGCCTGAAAGGGATGATAATCCTCCTGTCGGAATACCTATCTCCTGCAAATGCTGGTGAGATAACCGCGATATCGATATCACTGTCTTCTCGTTGCGTCCCTTTCACGTATGATCCAAACAAAAACACCTTCTGCACCGAGAGATTATTCTGATTTAAACGGGGTTATATATTTTCTTATCAAATCTATGACTGTAGATTTTGTAGAAGCCATTTCTTCAACTCCTCGATCTGGATGATTTTATTGAGAGTAAATTCTTTGGTACTCTTTTGGTAAAAGGAGAACTTGTCATCAGGATATCGTGCTTCAAGATTGAAATCCGTAATCTCCTCAAGTAGTTCCAGCTTCTCTTCATTCAATTCCAGCCTGGCCTTTTCCGATAAATATACAAGGTTGTGAGAAAACGGCGGGGTTTTATCTTCTCTCTTTGTAAAGATCGCTTTCAAGAGTTTTTCTATCGTCAAATGACAGAAAAACAAAGCATAGGAATAATCACCCTTCTCCTACAGGTGGTTGGCTACATGCCAATCGTGATCAGCAGTTTTGAGCCAGTATTTTATTTTATCACCGATTTTCGCGAAGCTCTTAGCGGATAAGCGCTTATCGTTTGCCACGAAACATCGCCTTCGCTTTAATGTCTCGTATTTATTGGATATTTCATAAAATCGATCCGCGTTGCGGTGTCATTTTTATTATCTTGAATGACGTACATAATATCTGCTTCGTATAACTTAAAACAATATTCCTGATCCATCGCAATTGAAATAATATAAGTATATTGCAGTTATATCAAGTTATTAGCAGACATATCGACGTCCTTGTTACCCCAGATATAAATATTGTCTCAATTATGTGTTTTTGACTTGATTGATGTATGCGTCATTTGTATAATGTGAGACATGAGAGATGCGACATTCTTCACTCGACCAATCGATAAATGGCAACGCCGGTATGAAGCTTTGCTGCCTCTTTGGTTGATCGTTTACCGGACCAGCTGGTTGCCGAACGTTTTGGCTTCAGCCTTGGCTATTTGCGTGTCTTGCGACATCAATTCCGTCACGAGAAGATTGACTTCTCCGAACCGCCTGCCGAAGGCAGCAACCCCAGGCGGAAAATCAATGCCGAAACCCGACGGAAAATTGTCTCCCTGCGCCAGCAAAACCTTTCCGCTGGTGAGATCACCCAGCTGCTCGGCGAGGAGGCCATAGACATTTCCGTGCGAACCATCGAACGTGTCCTAGCCGAAGAGGGCTTTAAAAAGCTTCCTCGCCGAACCCAGCTCAAAATCGGTCGTACCATCAAGGGGGCCGAAATCCCGGAACGGGCTGAATCGATTACCCTTTCACAACTCGATGGACTGCGGATGGAATCTGCCGGAGCCGGGGTGTTTCTCTTTACTCCGTTCATTGCCCAACTCCACCTTGACGAAGTGGTTAAAACAGCTAACCTTCCCGGCAACAAGAGCATCTCGGCCATGAACTATTTTCTGTCTTTTCTTGGCCTTAAGCTCCTCGGTACCGAGAGGTTCGCCCATGTGGGCGAGCATGGCTTCGACCAAGGACTGGGGCTTTTTGCCGGGCTCAATGTCTTGCCGAAGTGCACGGCGCTCTCCACCTACTCCTATTCACTTGATGCCTCTCATCTTCTGCGGCTGCAGGATGCCTTTATCCGCCATGTTCTCCGGCTCGGTCTTTGTAATGGCAGCATAGTCAATCTCGATTTTCACACCATTCCGCATTTCGGCGACGAATCAGTGCTCGAAGAGCACTGGGCCGGGGCCAGGGGAAAACGGATGAAGGGGGCTTTGACTCTCATCGCTCAAGATGCGCAGAGCAAACTCCTCCTTTATTCCGCCGCCGATATTCAGCGCGATGAGGCAGACGACCAAGTCTTTGCATTTCTTTCTTTTTGGCAGGGGATCAATCAGTCAATGCAGTCCACATTTATCTTCGATTCCAAGCTGACCACGTATCAAAACCTCTCTGAACTCAACAATCAGAAGATCAAGTTTATAACCCTGCGCCGCCGGGGGCATAAATTGGTTGAGGAAGTTGCGCAGCTTGAACCCTGGACGCGGATCAATATTCCACATGATAAGCGCAAATATCCCCAACCGATGGTCCATGTATCCACAATCGAACTCCGAGGCTACGAGGGAGAGTTGCGACAGATTATCGTGCGCGGCAATGGCCACGAAAAGCCGGCTTTCCTGATCACCAACGACTTTGAAACACCCGTGGAATTGGTGGTCGGCAACTATGCCCGCCGCTGGCGCGTTGAAAACGGTATTGCCGAGGCCGTCACGTTTTTCCACCTCAATGCTCTTTCTTCCCCGATCTTGACTAAAATCCACTTCGATGTGGTGATGACCATGATCGCGGATACACTGTACAGCCGACTGGCACTGCAGCTACGAGGCTTTGAGGATTGCGATGCACCTAAAATCTTCCGGAACTTTGTCAAAGGCAAGGGAGATATCGAGGTACGTGGTGACAATATCAAGGTGACTTTCTCAAAGCGTGCCCATAATCCCATCTTGCGGGCTGTTCCCTGGCAGAACCTGCCTTGCGAAATTCCTTGGCTTGGTGGGGCGAAAATAGCATTAAAGTTCAACTGAGCTAGCTGACGCAGACGTTATCGCTTGTGTCGGTTAAACTGGGTGCGAAAATCGGTGTTTATCTTCTTTCGTCATTTTTCCAGACAAAACAGCTTAAAGTACCACTAAATCCGCTTAAAGGGTGAAGCTGTTTCAATGATTCAGGTGACATTTCTCTCGCTGTGCGTGATGACATCTGGTTCTCCAAGCTGATTACGATGATTTGTTTCAGTTTAGCCGAGTATGGCTATTTGTCAATGACCATGCCGACCCGTCCCGCCAGCGACGGGGTGACTCCGGACAAAAAGCCGAACTGCTGGCAGCCGGTGAGGATATGGACCCCTTGCGACCGTCCATGTTGGCACGGGTCTGAAGGTAGGAAAATAATTCCGGAGATCGTTGGACCTCATCGAGAATTACGCCGTCCGGATAGCGCGCCAGGAAGCGACGGGGATCGGCTGCGGCAAATTCTCTGCTATCGGGATCTTCCAGAGAGACGTACTGCTTACGTGGAAACGCCATCCGGCTGAAAGTGGTCTTGCCCCGCCCAGCGGGGGCCGATGAGCACCATAGATCGAACTGCTGGCAGCATAGACAAAACGCTTCACCGATGCGTCTCTTGCCAACCAGCATGTTGACTCCGAAATAAAAGAAGGTGGCATTTCAAATTGGGAACTCCGAGGAAGCGCATTACCAAACAACTATGCAATAAACCAGCAGCTTGAGATATTCAACCCAGATTGGCCAATACATTTCATAGCTATTCTCGTAAGTTGTTGCAGCATAGGGGATAACTTTTACATTGGCAGGTAAAGATCGCCTAAAGGCCAGAACGGCTCGGCGCATATGCGGTGCCGAACTCACGATGACCAGGGTCTTCACATCCTGCGGCAACAGCCGGGCAACGTTTCTTGCCTCAGTCAAGGTGCCGAAAAGCCCATCGATCTGGGGCAGGAGCGTTACCTTGGAGGCTGGAATTCCACGCCAGGACAGGTAATCCAACATCGATTGTGTCCTGGTCCAGGAAGTCTGGGCCTTGAAGCTGAATTTTCCCTGCGAGTTATCTCTCATTATCAGCAAAGACGAAACCCGTCCCATCTGGATCAAATCGGCACCGGCATCCAAACGTTCCCAAATTGAATCTCCACCTGCCAGGACATAACAGGCTTCCCCATGAGCGTCGGGGTCATTAACAACAAGCGGCTTGGCAACCCAAGCTCTGATAAAAACTAATGTCGAAAGCACGATTATGACCAGGCAACAGAAAGCGAGTGAGCAGATTTTTTTCAGAAAGGTCAGATTTGGGTTTAATGATAGATTTTTCATATTCTTGACATAACACACTAGGAACTGTTACTACCTTACTCTTGAAATTCTGCCATACAAACAAGAGAATCATGCAACAATTTTCATTTTATTCTCAGCAAATGCAGCGAAAAATGCATTTACCATTTTGATGAATTTTACCCCTTTGAATGTCAACTGATACTTGTTTACCGAGGAACAGAATGTCACCTGTTAATATGCCGCAGCCAAGAGTGATGCACGTAGTTCCGACTCTTCACACTTGCGGTGGCGCAGAGCAGCTCGTTTATAGAATGGTTCGCAGCATGCTCGATGAGCAATTATCACCAGTAGTCTGTTGTATTCATTCTCTGGGAGATCTTGGTTTTCAATTGCAGAAAGAGGGTGTCAAGGTTTACTGCAGACAACAGAGAAGTGCGTTGGATATTGGATTAATTTTATGGATGAGCCGCATAATAAGAGATGAGGATATACAAATAGTTCACGCACATATGTATGCAGCTTTTGTCTGCTCTGTCCCTGCGGCATTTATTGCCGGGAATACAAAAATGGTCTATACCGTGCATGGTCGCCTCTTTCCAGAAGAAAGAATGTGGAAACGTCGGATCATTAATCCATTATGGTCTCTTGGCGTCGACCATTTTATTTCGATTTCCGAGAAAACCAAGGAAGCAATGGCGTATTATGATTTTCATCCCGAACAAAAAATTCGAGTCATTCATAATGGAATACAAACTCCGACCAATGTCAATGGCTACGAGATTCAAAAAATCCGTGAAACATTAGAACTTGGTGAAAAATCCTCCATATTGGGAACTGCCGCCCGCCTGGAAGATATTAAAAATATACCTATGATGCTTCGCGCCGTGAAGAGAGCACTGGACGTTGTGCCTGAACTTTATCTGCTTATCGCCGGAGATGGAAGCAAATTACAAGATCTTAAAAACAAAGCGGAACAATCAGGCATTTCAAGGCATATAATATTTCTAGGCTTGAGAACAGACCTCGATAAAATTTATCCTCTTTTTGATGTATTCTTGCTCTCTTCATTTACAGAAGGGATTTCCGTTTCTCTGCTGGAAGCGATGTCATATGGAATACCTGCCGTTGTCACTGACGTTGGAGGTAATTCGGAGGTGGTAATCGAAGGTGAGACCGGGTATTTGGTCCCATCCGATGATGATGCCCTGATGGCTGAAAGAATTGTTCAACTCCTCACAAACAATGACCTCGCCATCAGATTCAGTATTAATACTCACAACCGGGTGCGGAAGCATTTTTCTTTCGAGGGAATGATGAAGGAATATATGGATATTTACAAGAGTTGATATGCCAAAGCGCAATATGACAGAAGACAGCTCTCTTCGGATAACTCAATCGAGTAAATAATATATGTCAGGGATATTTGGTTGCATAATCTGGGATGCGGATACTGAACAACATCGAAATGCTGTAAACGGAATGTCAAAAGAACTCACCTTCCGTGGTGACAAAGGAGAGCACCTGCATGCAGGCGAAACTGTACATCTGGGAGGAAGACATTTTGCCCACGATAAACATTCGCCATGTTATGAGGATGATTCCTGTATTGTGGTGCTGGAAGGAGAAATATACAATGATAAAGCGCTTAGAGAAAAGTTTGATCTTGAAAAGAACGCATCCGGTGGCAAGATTGTTACAGCTGCCTATGGCAAACACGGACAAGATTTCGCAAATGGCCTGAACGGGATATTCGCAATTGCGATTTATGATAAAAAGACAGGACAGATACTGCTTACAAGAGATCATGTCGGATCAAAAAGTCTCTTTTATGTAAAGAACAGTAAAGGAATTTTTTTCGCGACTACTATAAAGGCGCTGCTCCGTACCGGATTGGTTAATGCCAACCTCTCTATCAATGCTATCCACTCATACTTTTCCTCGACCAGTATTTCGCCGCCAAACACGATGTTTTCCGATATACGCTGTCTTCGGCCAGGCACT
>JAZDOW010000250.1:0-3448 GCA_043798185.1 Pseudomonadota bacterium
ATATATCGAGATGCAAGCTCATTATATCTATGCACTTGAGTGGTGAGAGGTTGAGCCGCAGTCGTAATGCATTGCACGACCATGTGCTTGAGTGGACGAATCGGAGTCAGAGAAAAAGGATGGTAGCGGAATCGCTTGACACCGTGCAGGTATTATATGTAAATATCCTCCATGAAACGACATCGCAGCGGAAATAAACTGCCGGATCCTCCTCAGGGCCTTCGTTGCCGAGGAAGAGTCTGGATAGAAAAGGACGGCGAGACATATCTTGGCTTCGGTCGCATGGTCTTGCTGGAAAAGATAAAAGAGTTCGGCTCCATTTCCCAGGCGGCAAAATCGATGGCAATGTCCTACAAGCACGCCTGGGACCTGGTGGATTCCATGAATCGTCAAGCCGCGGAACCACTGGTCTCGACCAGTAAAGGCGGTAAGGGCGGCGGCGGGGCGATTCTGACCGAAGCGGGGGAAGCGGCGATCATGGAGTTTACCGGTCTTCTTGAGCGCCTCGATGCATTTCTAGCCGAAGAGACAGCTCGCCTGCCAATCAGAACGTGAAGTGTGCTGCAATCAGCTGCGGTCATCAATCGCGACAAATGGACGATCGACAATGCCAGTATATACCTGGCGTGGTCGGCCGATTCGACTGTTGTCCTTATGTAGGAAAATGCCGCTATCGTCCTGGTCTTTGAGAGCAGCCTGGCGGTGGTTGTCGTTATGCCGCTATAGGGATCTTCGTCAAGGTCCATCTCCGGGTAAAAATCGTGCAGTGTGCCGACCATTGAAGACAATATGGACATCGGCGAGGCATTCGGCGGGAAATGATAAAAAGCACTCTTTCCGGTCGTGCTTTTTATGATCGGAAGATAATAAGTGATATTTCCAATAGTTAACTTCGCAATATTATTCGGCATATACTCTCCTATTTGAAAATGAATACAAGGCTACGACCCATCGAGTGACTTAACCCATTCATTGGGGTTAGGATTATGTTTGGAATATTAAATATTCGTTTTTACAGCTGGTTTCGGTGATAAAACGAGGTCCGCCCATTTCAAAATATTCAAGATTGTGCTACGGTCCCGAACTCGAAAGATCTTTGTTTGTCATGGAGATCGCTCTGGGGCTTCGCGAGCAAACAGTTTTCGGAACGATATTCCTGAAGAGTCATACAGCACCACTTTAATGTCAAAAAGGAGTGAATTGATGAAAGGAAGCACATTGTTGCGTGTTGCGGCGCTATGCCTTATTGCAACCATTTTCTGCACACAGCCTGCAGCTGCCACAACAACCATCAAAGGCTCGGGGGCAAGTTTCCCGTACCAGATCTATTCGCTCTGGTTTTGGTTATTTGGTCGGGACAATAAAGACATTGAGATGGAATATCGGCCTATTGGCTCGGGTGGAGGCATCAAAGAATTTCAAAAACACCTCGTCGATTTTGCCGCAAGTGACGCGGCGATGAACGACAAGGAAATCTCGGAAGTTAAGGAAGGCGTACAACTCCTGCCGATGACTGCCGGTGAGGTGGTCCTGGTCTATAACCTTAAAGGCATTCACGGACTAAAGTTGCCTCGGAAAGTGTACCCGGAAATATTCCTCGGCAAGATCAAAAAATGGAACGATCCGGCCATTGCCGCCGCCAATCCAGGCGTTGAACTGCCCGACCTTGATATCACCGTTGTCACCCGTGTTGATAGCTCCGGAACAAATTTTGTTTTCACCCAGCACCTCTGCGCAATTTCCGAGGAGTTCAAAAATGGCCCGGGCTTTGGCAAAAAGATCAACTGGCCTGCTGCGTTAAAAATGGAAAGCGCCCCACTGAATGTCGGCATGATCGGATCGATCAAAATGGTGCCGGGGGCAATTGGCTATGCCGACTTTGGTTATGCCGGTCTGGCAAGTCTTGAGATGGCCAGCCTGGAAAATAAAGAGGGCAAATTTGTCGCCCCGGGGCTCGAAAGTGGCCAGGCCGCTCTGTCAGGTGCGAAAATACCGGAAAACATGATTGTCTGGTTAACGGATCCAGAAGGGGACACATCCTATCCCATCACCACCTACACCTGGATGATGTTCTATAAAAAATATGATGATCCAAAAAAGGCCGAGGCTCTGCGCAGGATGGTTATGTACTGCCTGGATGAGGGACAGAAGCTCTCTGATAGATTCGGTTATATTCCGTTGCCCGCAAATGTAGCAGCCATGGTTCGCACCGCTTCTGCCAATATACAATAGAAGCCGTCGCTATGATCCCTCGACAAGCATTATAAACAATTCAGAAGCTGGCAAAGGGTTTTCCCTCTCTTGCTAATGGGGTCTTGTTCGACATTGCAGTCTTGCCACGGGATGGCTTGGTATGTGGTGGGCCTCCTGCCCTTGGTTTGTGGATTCGCGATGTGAACCGACTGGAACAATTTCTGATTTGTTTGCATTAATGGGTGTGGTGTCCCCATTATTTACTCCATAGTGGAAGAAATTATCGATAACCATCTTGGGATACGGGATTTCGGAATTCTATTTTCCATTACCGGATTACGCTAACGTAAAGTTCACCGGGAAGCCCGTTTTTTGGGCGTTCCGGTGGAACGACTTGTTAAGCGCTTCGTCGATTGAGTGATTGCCAGGAGTGATCTTAATGCTTCATTTACAGAAGCAGAATCTTGGAAAGATTTTGCTATTTCAGGATCAAGAACAATGACATTCGACCCCTCTTCAAGAAGCCGTCGATAGTATTTGCCCCTCACTGCTTTAGAATAGTCAAAATCATATTCGGCACGAAGATCATCGACAGATGGTTTACTTGCTTTGCTTTTCATGATTTTTCCTTTCATGGGTTGTTGCCGGTCTGGCGCTTATGATACGAGTAATCTTTCCCTTCTCGGTGTGTGCAATAACGAGAAGACGGGGTTTAGAGGAGAAACCGATTGTAATGAAACGTTGTTCTTTAACCGAATGGTCAGGATCATCAAAGGTGGCAGAGAACGGGTCATAGAAGGCGGTGACGGCCTCATCAAAAGAAACGCCGAGTTTCTTCAGATTATCTTTAGCCTTTTTCGGATCCCATGCAAATTGCATATTTCTATTTTATCGCATTCGTAGATTTTATGCTATAGATTGCCCTGCAATCTACCTTATTGGGTGTGAACACTTAACGCCTTTTTCACTACTTCCGCAACCGTGTCCTTGCTGATGCCGTTATCCTTACAATAACCCGACTGAATCCACTCAGAGAGTTTCTTGGCGCCTTTGCTTGAATTGCAGGCAGCGCAACATCGTGCAATATTCTCACGAGTGACGATACTTGCATCATTGATGATATGTTCCCAGGTTGCCACAGTCTTGCGGGGGACATGTGGAAGTATCCGCTCGATCATTTGAATGCCACAGTAAACACAGGTTTTGTCTCGTTCTTTCACTTCTCTTTCGAGCCAGTCAGGAATGCCCCAATTGT
>JAZDOW010000265.1:0-47764 GCA_043798185.1 Pseudomonadota bacterium
CAAACTGGAGTCGACCGGGCCGATTTTTTATCGGCAGGAGAGGGTCGGTCAATATGCCAAACCCTTTCACTTGGTAAAGCTGAGGTCCATGTGTCAGGATGCTGAAATAAATGGCGCAACTTGGGCTTCCGTTGATGATGAGAGGGTAACTCGGTTCGGCACTATTATGCGAAAATTGCGGATTGATGAACTGCCGCAACTATGGAACGTCATCAAGGGGGAGATGAGTTTCGTCGGCCCGCGGCCCGAGCGCCCGGTATTTGTCGAGCAGCTCATCAAGGTTATCCCGTATTATAGTATTCGCCATGTCATCAAACCGGGAATTACCGGTTGGGCACAAATCTGCTATCCCTATGGTGCGACCGAGGAAGACGCGCTGAGGAAACTTGAATACGATCTCTATTATTTGAAGAACATTTCCGTTGCCCTTGATTTTGTAATATTTTTCAAAACCTTCAAGACCGTTATTTGCCAAAAAGGGTCGCGTTGAGCTATCAAAACACCAGGGATGGCGGAATAAAATCCCGCAAGAAAGGGAAAATATCTTGATTTTGTGCCGGAAGCTTGTGTATTATGGCATAAAAGGGAGTTTTTCCCTTCTTGGGGGGAAATATGAACGCAAAGCTATCTGAGACACTGTATCTTCATCGCAAGAAAAGCGGTTTAACTCAACAGGAACTCGCTGCTCTTGCAGGTGTTGGGAAAAACCTGATATATCAACTGGAACACGGCAAGCAGACAGTCCGTTTTGATATTCTTCTGAAAATCCTCAACATATTAAATATCGAAATAGATTTCCGCAGTCCTTTGTCGGTTACCTGTGAACAGGAGCGGATAAATGCGAATAGCTGATGTCTATTATGAAAATCTCATGGCTGGTCAACTCATTGAGATTGAAAATAACCGAGATTATCGGTTTGTGTACGATCCCCGATATGTCGGCCCGCCTATCTCTCAGACCATGCCTGTGCGCAAAGAAGAGTACAGTTTTAAAATGTTACCTCCCTTTTTTGATGGTTTGTTACCGGAAGGTTTTCAGCTTGAAGCGCTGCTTCGGCGTATGAAACTTGATCGATATGATACCTTCGGCCAACTCCTGACAGTAGGTGGTGATACGGTCGGTGCGGTAACGGTGCGTGCACATTAATGAACCGCTGCCCTCTCAGCTATGAACCCTGTGCGACCATCTATTCCGCGCGAGGACTCAAATTCTTTTCCCGAAACCTGAAAGATCTTCAGCCGTTACCGTTCACTGCTGCTGAATTGAGGCTGGAAGCCGGCATCAGGGCCGAGAAAATGTCAATCCAGGGAGTTCAGCCCAAACTCTCGGCCCGGCTGCGTATCAAACAACAGGATTTTGTAATTGTCGACAAGGGTGGCACATTCATCCTGAAACCTCAAACTGTCGATTATCCGGAAGTTCCTGAAAATGAGGACCTTTCAATGCGATTGGCGAGCAGTGTGGCCATCGAAGTACCTCTGCACGGCTTGATATATGGCAAGGATGGCGCTTTGACGTATTGTGTCAAACGCTTTGATCGACATGGCCAACAAGGGAAATATCATGTTGAAGATTTTGCCCAATTGGCCGGTCAGTTCAGGGATACGAAATATGGATCGAGCATGGAAAAAGTAGCACATCTGCTCGAAACCTATTGTACTTTTCCGGCAGTTGAAAAGTTGAAGCTTTTTCGTCTGACCATCTTTAACTATCTCATTGGTAATGAAGATATGCATCTGAAAAACTTTTCTATTATTACCAAGGATAATGTGGTCAAACTTGCTCCGGCTTATGATCTTGTCAATACTACTATTATCCTGCCCAGAGCGAAGGAAGAGTTGGCACTGCCGCTGAACGGCAAGAAAAACAACTTGCATCGCTCTGATTTTGTCGGGTATTTCGGGAAAGAAAGGCTTGATCTGTCCGCGAAGGTGATAGTCGATGTTCTTTCCAGCTTCAGCAGAGTGCGAAAGATATGGGATGATTTGATCGAGTGCAGCTTTTTATCACCGGTGATGAAAGAAAAATATCATCGGGTGATCGAAGATCGTTTTGACAAGATTATTGGGGCCGATTGAATTGTTTTTTGTTGTCGGGGTGAGGAAAACACCCACCATGGAAAATGCCAACTGCCGCGTTGCACCAACAGGGCACAATTAATTTGACAAGGTCACTGGGTGTTGGTAGTCATAAAGTAACAATAACTGTAACTTTATGACTACCAAAATCCTTTCAATGCAACCATTAAAGAAATTAGCCAATACCCTTGCTCTGCTGGCAAGCGATGAACGTTGTCTTTTTTCACTTGCCGATTTGAAGTGTGTCCTTCCGGATCACAGCCAGGGATCGTTCAAAGCATTGCTCAGTCGAGGGGGAGGTGTTGGTTTGCTCCAGCGGGTTTGTTATGGCCTCTACCTGTATCCCCGTGTTGGTTATGACAAAGGGTTATTATTATTTCATGCGGCGGCCAGGCTGCGGGCTCATTGCTTCAATTATCTCAGTTTGGAAACAGTGCTGAGCGATGCAGGGGTGATTTCACAGATACCGATGAACTGGATCTCCCTCATGTCTTCGGGCCGAAGTCAGATTATCAATTGCGGCATGTTTGGACATATTGAATTCATCCACACCAAAAAAATGCCGGCGGATCTGGTGCATGACATAACCTATGATTCACGCTGCCGCTTGTGGCGTGCATCAGTCGGTCTTGCGGTAAGAGATATGCGAGCGACTGGGCGGAATATCGATCTCATTGATTGGGAGGTTGTCAATGAACCTGTTTGATCTCCTTGTCACTGAGGCTGTTAAAAACCAAGGTGATCTTGCTTCCCTTCGGGTGGTTGTTGAAAAAGAACTTCTTCACCACGATATTTTACGGGAGATGTCAGCCGGAGGGTTCCTTGAAAACCTGACTTTTATCGGTGGTACGTGTCTCCGTGCCTGTTATGGCTCCAGCCGTTTGAGTGAGGACCTTGATTTCACCGGAGGGACAACATTCGACCGGGAAATGTTGAGCAACCTTGCCAAGGTAATTGTCCAACGTTTGCAGGCGAAGTATGGTCTGGTTGTTACGGTCGACGAACCACAAAAAGAGTCGGGAAATGTCGACACCTGGAAAATCAGAGTTAATACCCATCCGGAAGGGAAAATGCTGCCGGCCCAGAGAATCAATATCGATATTTGCGCTCTTCCCAGCTATGATCGTAAGCCGTTGATGTTGCGGAATATATATGGAGTTGAGATGGGAACCTCAGGTCTTATTCTGCAGGCGGAAAGTCGCGAAGAGATACTGGCGGATAAAATGATAGCTTTGGCTATGAGAGCTAATCGCCTAAAAAATCGAGACCTTTGGGATATTGCCTGGCTCAAGCAGCAGGGGGTTCTTTTGCCGACACCTCTAATATCGAAGAAACTCGGTGATCGGCATGTTGGTGTAGACGAATTCATGCAGCTGTTGGACGAACGTTCAATATTTCTTGAGCAAGATCCCTCCGCCCGTATAGATTTTATAAAGGAGATTGAACGCTTTTTGCCTGCAAGCGTTGTTGCAGAAACCGTTAGGAATGTGTCCTTCTGGCCTTTTTTGTGTGGTCTTATTCGGGATGAGTGTCGAAATGTGACCCAGGCCTTGCAAAGCAATCCTGCTTCTGGGTTGTCTCGGTTGGTTATGTGAATCATGCTTGCCTTCAAAACTGAAATGTCGCTATCAGGTCACATGACAGAGGGTTTGCCCGATAATTGCACACAATTCTCTATTGATTGGAAACCCACCAGATGAAAGTCCTCTCCATTTTCGGTACGCGCCCGGAAGCCATAAAAATGGCCCCTGTCATCAAGGAGCTTGAGAAGTTTCCTGCGGCTATCCAGAGCGTTGTGTGTGTTACCGCCCAGCATCGACAGATGCTTGATCGGGTATTGGGTCTTTTCGCGATCACTCCGGCATACGACCTTGATATCATGCAGCCTGGGCAAGACCTTTTCGATATAACCGGCAATGTTCTGCGCGGGCTCAAAGCCGTGTTGGAAAAGGAAAGGCCGGACATTGTTCTCGTGCACGGTGATACTACGACCACCATGGTAGCCAGTCTAGCCGCCTATTACTGCCGGATAAGGGTTGGGCATATTGAAGCCGGTTTGCGGACATTTAACAAGTTTGCACCTTTTCCCGAAGAGATAAACCGGAAGATTACCAGCGCCCTGGCCGATGTCCATTTTGCCCCAACCGTAACTGCCAGGACCAATCTTCTTGCCGAAGGGGTGGTTGAGAGCTCGATATTTGTGACAGGAAATACGGTTATCGACACACTGCTGGGAATTGTCGAAAAACTGCAGGTCGATGATGCCCTGAGGGGAACGCTTGACGAGCGGTTTTCATTTCTTGATCCCGGCAAAAAACTGATTCTGGTTACCGGCCATCGGCGGGAGAATTTCGGCGAGGGCTTCGAAAACATCTGTACGGCCCTGACGGAAATTGCCCGTAGCCATCCGGATGTCGAGATTCTTTATCCGGTCCATCTTAATCCGCAGGTGCAGGAACCGGTTAGAAGAAATCTTGGAGCGGGGCGTTTGCAAAACATTCATTTGATAGAGCCCGTCGATTATCTGCCGTTCGTCTATCTCATGGATCGTTCGTATCTGATCATCACCGATTCCGGCGGAGTGCAGGAAGAGGCGCCCTCGCTTGGAAAACCGGTGCTGGTCATGCGCAACACAACCGAACGGCCGGAGGCGTTGGCAGCAGGAACGGTTAAGCTTGTTGGTACTGATCGGCAAAAGATCATTGCCGAAGCCGCCATCTTGCTTTCCGACAGCAGTGAGTATAAGAAAATGAGCGGGGCGCATAACCCGTACGGCGACGGCAAGGCTGCGGCACGGATCGTCGCAACACTTATGGAATTGCAACATGGCGGGTGGGGCAGTCACGCGTGATGAGCTTCGAGGCCGGTGTAAATTAAAAGAAGACGCAAAAAGGGTGGCTGCTTTCCGGCAGCCACCCTTCGTATTTGAGGTGTGGGGAAGGGGGAAAGTCTACGAGTTGAAACGTTTTTCCCATTCGTATTCCCGACCGGTGACCTTGTCTTCCATGCGGCGGATTCTCCGGTCCAGATCCTGGAATTTCTTTTTTAAACGCTGGGCGGCACTTCTCGGCGAGTGCACATAGCTGTCGTAAAATTCCTGCTCTTCTTCGCTGGCGATGGGCCTCACCGGTTCCGGCCGCATGAAAAAAGCAGCCACCAGATAGACGCCGATAACCGGCCAAAAGCCGCTGAAGATAAAGACAATTACCAGCGCCATGCGAACCCAGAAGACCGAAAAGTCAAAATATTCGGCGACGCCTTTGCACACTCCAAGAAATACTCCGTCTCTGGCGCGATAAATTCCACCCTGTTTGTTGTAATATCGTGTCATTTTTTATATCCTTCCTTTTCCTGACTTTCCGCCAGGATCGTTTCAAGGGATTCGATCCGCTCTTCCATACGTTCCAGATTCTGGTAGAGTTCCTGGATGATGCGGGTTTCCTCGCTGTCGCCAGCCCCTCGATTGCTTCGCCGGGTTTTAATAATGACCAACACAGTCCCGCAGATGAGGGTCGCCAGGGCGATGAGGGAGCCGAAGACAATGGCGACGGTTATTATACTCAGCATAATGGCTTTCTCCGATGAGTGGTGCTGTGTTGTCGGTTAAGGTTCAAAGGGTCTCGTCCTTTTTACTGTATTGAGCTGCCTTGATCTTGGCAAGCTCATTTTCGATCTCGACATCGGTGGCGAGATTGTCGAATTCTTCATCTATTGTCGGTTTCCTGTGGGCATTGACCAGTTCGGCCTCGGCTTCCATCTGTTCAATTCTGCTTTCCAGTTTGTCGAAACGGGCCATGGTGTCGCTGCTGGTGCTCCGTCGTATTTCTTCGTGAGCGCGCTTGCTGCCGGTGGCACTTCTATGGCGTTGGACGAGAACCCTTTTTTTCTCTTTGGCACTGTTGAGCTTGTTTTCAAGCTCAATAATGTCTTCCTGGTATTTCTCGATAAGATGGCGGTAGTCGCCAAGTTCACTGTCGAGGGATTCGGAGATTCGGGAGAAGCGGCGTTTCTCCACCAAGGCTTCTCTGGCAAGATTGTCCCGTCCTTTGGCAACGGCCAAGGCCGCCCGCTCGTCCCAGAGTTCGGTTTTTTCATTGATTTCTTCAAGTTTTCTCTCGATCTTTTTTCGCCCGGCAATAACCCCGGCGCAGGAGGTTTTTAACTCTATAAGAGTATCCTCCATCTCGTGGATCATCAGCTTGATCATCTTTTCCGGATCTTCTGCCTTGTCGAGCATCGAGTTGATGTTGGCACTGACTATGTCTCTAAAGCGGGTAAATACTCCCATGATGTTCCTCCATGATTGATTGTTGATGTTTGTCTTAGAAATAGCAGGAACTATGCCGGAGCTATCGAAAATTTTAAAACGATGATAATACAGGATGTTGATGCATTGACATGGGGTGACTATGTGGTTAAAATAGCCACGAAGAGGTCAGAAAGACCAATAATAGGCTAAAATTCGTAGCGATTGAGATGGCAATAGACAGCGAAAAGGTATTTACCGCTTCGCGGAATGAGGCACTTGGGCAATCCGAAGCATTTCTCGATTTTCAGGAGCGGCTTTCTCGGGTAGCGCCGGTGGATCGACCCGTGCTCCTGATTGGTGAGCGAGGAACCGGCAAGGAGCTGGCGGCTAACCGCCTGCATTTCTTATCAAAACGCTGGCAGGGGCCATTTGTCACCCTGAACTGTGCGACGCTTTCCCCATCGCTTATTGAGGCGGAACTCTTTGGTTATGAAAGAGGCGCCTTTACCGGAGCCGAAAAGCGAAAAACCGGGCGATTCGAAGCAGCCGACGGTGGCACCCTGTTCCTCGACGAGATCGGTTCGATTCCCATGGAGGCCCAGGAAAAAATTTTACGGGTGGTGGAATACGGATCTTTCGAGCGGGTCGGCAGTTCCCTTCCGGTCGAGGTCGATGTGCGAATAGTCGGAGCAACCAATGTCGATCTCGCAGAGTTGGCTGAACGCCAGGATTTCAAGAGGGATCTCCTTGACCGGTTGTCGTTTGAGGTGCTTTTTCTTCCGCCGCTGCGCTACCGGGGGGAGGATATTATGTTGCTGGCCAACCATTTTGCTACAAGAATGTCTTACGAACTGGGAAGGAGCGGGATTCCAGCCTTTTCGCCGGTTGCTGCCAGAATGCTTGAGGCATATGGTTGGAAAGGCAATATCCGCGAATTAAAAAATGTTGTCGAGCGGGCAGTGTACCGGGCCGAGGCGGGAATCATAGAAGAGGTAACTTTTGATCCTTTCGTCTCTCCGTATGCGACATTGCACCATGGCTTGGGAGAGGAACTGGGCGACGAATTTAGAAAATCCTCCACAACCTCAGCAAGACAGGGTTCCCTTGATCAAAGAGTCGCGGATCTGGAGATGTCCTTATTGCGCCAGGCCCTGGCTGATAGCCGTTATAATCAGCGACAGGCGGCATTACGTCTAGGACTTACCTATGATCAGTTCCGGGGAAAAATGAAAAAGTACGGGGCCGCTGTTGTTGCTGCTGAACCCGAGAAATGAAGTGAAAAGGAGCCCCAGTGGCGGGATGTCTTCTTATTTTCTATCCAATATGGTGCGTGCGGCAGAGGTCATTTCCGGAATTAGGGGATCGACACCTGTCCACAGTTTGAAGCCTGCTGCGCCTTGATGGATGAGCATGCCGAGGCCATGGACTATTTTGCAGCCTCTTGCCTGGGCAGTCGCGAGGAGCCTGGTGGTGTGCGGGTTGTAAACGATATCGGCGACAACCAGATGTTCAAAGAGCGAATCTTCATCGAATGGCAACACCTCATCTTGGGGGTGCATCCCGATGCTGGTGCTATTGACGAGAATATCACAGGATTTGATGATATCTCGATGGTAGGGTGGAAGCACTTCCACAGCTTCGGCACAGTTGCGGATCTTTTCGTTTATCTCCATAGCAAGCGATTTGGCCTTGGCGAGGGTGCGATTGGCGATGAAAACCTTTGCCGCGCCTTGAAAGGCAAGGGTCATGGCGATGGCGCGGGCCGCCCCACCGCTGCCGATCAGGAAGATACGCTTATCTCGTACGGAGATCTTGCCCTCGTTTTCGAGTGACCGGATAAAACCTTCTCCGTCGGTGTTGTAGCCTACCGTCTTGCCCTCCTTGATACAGATGGTGTTGACTGCGCCTATCGTTGCCGCGAGGGGATCGAGGGCATCAAGGTGTGCGATGATGCCGATCTTATGGGGTATGGTGACATTGAAACCGGCCACATTCATTTTGGTCAGGCCAGCAAAAACGGTTTTTAGATTTTCAGAGGTAACTTGTACCGGCATATAGCAGAAATCGAGGCCCAGTTTTTCAAATACCCGGTTGTGCATGGCAGGAGAAATGGAGTGGCCGAGCGGATTGCCGAGAAGGATGATGAGCTTTGTATTGACTGTCGGATATTGCATTTTTGAGATATTAAGGGGCCGGAGATTTCCAATAGGGGTGAGCATTGTTGTTACAGGAATCTCTTACCACGGCCATCAGCAACATAGCTAGAGCTTTTCTTCATCGAGAGGGGGATGGGCTTGACGTGCCAAGAGAAGGTATGTATTGCATAGAGGCAAGGTTTTCGAAAATATGAGCGTAATCCCTCACCAAGGGCGAAATTAAGAAATAGGCGAGATAATGTCAATTTTTTCCATAAATGGCTTAGACATTCCACTTGATATCAATGTGCTTCCCGTTGAAACCGTACAGTTGGCCGAGGCAGCTTCACGGATTGCCGCTGAGGATGTTCTGGCGTTGTATGGATGTCCTCCTCACTCCGAGTCCCTGCGTGATGGCTATGTTTTGGCGGCGTTTAACCCAGAAAGAGAGAGAGATGCTTCTTTTCCGGTTGTCGGAGAGATAGCCGCAGGGGCGCGAAATATCAGTCGCCTTCAACCTGGATCGGCCTGCCGCATTTTTACCGGCGGCTTGATTCCCGAAGGCGGTCTGCGTGTTGTGCCGCAGGAGGAGTGCCATGAGGTTGCAGGAAGAGTTCGGATTGCTGAGACGACCTTGGCCTCTGAACGACTTTTTATAAATATGGCCGGCAGTGAAATGAAGGCAGGCGAAACAGTCGTTTTCCGGGGGACGAGGCTTGAGATTGACCACCTGATGCTCTTGGCGGCAGTTGGTGTAGATCAAATGAAAGTTATTGCCCGGCCACGAGTTGCCTGTTTTTACACGGGGAGCGAACTGGTGGCCGTGGGAGGGAGATTGGAAACCGGGCAGAAACTCTCTCTCAATAGTTTACTCCTGCAGAATATTATTCCCCATTACGGAGGAATAATCACCGAACAGGGTATTATTGCCGATACTCCTCAAGCCCTTGCCGGGATCTTCAACACCTTAACGAATGGGCAGTGCGATCTCGTGGTCAGTACCGGCGGCATGGGGCCGGGGAAATACGACCTGGTGAAAAACGCTTTCAGCGCTACAGGCGGAAGGATTATTTTGGAGACCTTGCCGATGCATCCCGGTCGATCAATTTTGCTCGGTATTCTCGGCGGCACGGTTTTTATCGCCCTGCCCGGTCCACCTCATGCCGTACGCACGTTAGTCAACGAACTTGTCGGACCTCTCGTATTGATGATGCAGGGAGCGCAACGATATCGGCCGAGGGCTTTGCATGCCAGACTGTCACATAATTTGAGGGTCAGGAGAAGTGACCTGCTACAGATAAAGGGCGGCGTCCTTGCTATGGAGCAGGGGAGGTGTATGGTGCGCCTGGCCGAGCGTCTGGAGCCGGTGTCATGCTTTATCCTCTTTCCACCCGGGCGGAAGGAATTTGCAGTTGGCGATGTGGTGGAGGTGCACCTTGCCGCGACGATCGCCGACAGCGGTATTTTTCATCTTTGACATGTGGGGCAGAAGTAGCTGGACCTGCCACCTAATCGCATTTTTGCAACCGTATCCGAGCATGATCGACATGGTTCACCCTCTCGGCTGTAGACCTTGAAGTTGACCTGGAAATAGCCTTTTTCTCGTTGGGCGTTGATGAAGTTGCTGATGGTTGAACCACCGCAGTCAATGGCGTGCCGGAGAATTTCACGGATGGCCTTGATCAGCCTGTCCCAGTCATTTCTGCCAAGAGTCTGCACTTTTCTCGTCGGCAGGATTCCGGCACGGAAGAGACTCTCGCTGGCGTAGATATTGCCGATACCTGCCACTACCTGGCTGGTCATTATAAACACCTTAACAGCCAGATTCTTTCCCTTTGCCAGTCGAAGAAGATATTCTGGAGAAAAAGAGTCGCTAAAAGGCTCCGGACCGGAGGTTTTAAAGACGGTTTCTTCCCGGTTGGCGGTTTCAGAAGGTGTGAGGAATTGGAGGGAGCCGAATCTGCGACTGTCGTTATAGCGCAGTTCGTTGCCGCAATCGAGGGTCCAGCGGACGTGGTCATGTTTTCCAGGCGTGCTGAGAGGATTGAAGAAGCCGAGATTGCCGGTCATGCCCAGATGAATGATGAGCATAGCTCCAGTATCCATGGTGACTTGCAAAAATTTTGCCCGGCGAGTCACAGCGGTTATGGTGTGGCCGATCATTTCACGACGGAGAAGGGCAATCGGGACATTACGACGAAGCTGCTTGTCGCTGTGATGTATTGCCGTTATCCTGCGATCAACCAAATGCGGGCGGATACCTCGGCAAATAACTTCAACTTCCGGCAGTTCTGGCATGGTGCTGATCCTTTTTTGAAAGTCCTTGGAGAAAATAACAGCTTTTGTTCAGCTCGATAGAGGAGCCTTGCTGAAAGGCATCTCATGTGTCGGGGTTAAGATACAAATGGCTAGGCCGTAATCGGCAAAGGGAGTTGCCAGGACCCTGACTATTTGTGGCATGCGGGAGTTGTCCCGAACCATGACGGCCATGGTGAGAGAGTAACAATTGGGGCTATCATTTGCCAGCTGCATCAGTTCGAGCTCGAGAAAACCAGGCATCTGCAGGGAGCTGAGGGCCTTTTTTGCGGCCTCTTTGGCAGTCCACAACATGGCGAGGCAGGACAAGGTCGTCAAATTGGGCAGGATCTTACCTAATAATTGCAGTTCCGAAAGGGAACAATATTTTTCTCTCACTCGCAGGAGGTTGTCTCTTTGTTGTTGGACATCAATGCCGCAGGGTGAGTCGGTTGCCAGGGCGGCGGCGTATTTCCCTCCATGGGTTATGGAAATCTCCGGCGGTAGCCAATCTGTCAGGTCATGAAGATTGATAATAGGTCGACCGAAGGGGTCATTTGCAATTTCTATTTTATCGAGCGGCGGGGGAGGGTTAAGGTTCCCGGAGTCTAAAAAACTTTTAATGGCTAATTTTGCACAGATCCTCCCCGTAAGGAATTCCGCCCGCCTTTTAGCGAGTCGATAGCTTGCAAATTTTAATATTTCTTGTGGGTGAAGGAGGGTTGATTCATGGGCAAAAGACGGCGGGAGGCAGATAGGGACTTCGTCTACGGCAGGCTGCTCTAAAAGAGTTACCGCCAGAGCGGATCTTTCGAAAAGGATGGTTGCCGCTTGTTTGAGTTCGGCCGGAAACAGGTCGTTTTGCAGTATGTCCATCGTAGCGTGTTCCCTGCTGTTTTAAAAAAAGCTTGCAGTTTCAAGAGTTCCTGCTAACTTTGTCAAGGGAGGCACGGCAAAAAACAATGGTTGAAGCATAAGCGGATCGAGGGTGTATGAAAGTTTTTTCAGGTGCGACATTGTATGACCTGGTGGTGATCGGCCTCTTCGTTCTTTTGATTGGACGTGGACTATGGCTGGGGCTCCTTAAGCAGATAACCGGACTTTTTGCCCTGTATCTCGCCTTTTATGCCGCCGGTCATTATCATGACAGAATGCTGCCGCTTTTGCGAGATATATCCGGCAATCCCAAGGTCGTCTTTTTCACCAGCTATATACTGCTCTTTATCGCCACATATGTGGTGGTGATGCTTCTTGGCAAGTGCCTCAGTCTTGTTCTCAAACTCACCATTACCTCCTGGTTTGACAGTCTGCTCGGTGCTTTTGTCGGTTTTGCCAAAGCGCTTATTCTTGTTATCCTTCTTCATATAATCCTCGGCACCGTTCTTGCCCCTGAAAGCCAGATGCTGCGAACCTGCGTCACCTGTGAGACACTCAATGGGGCAGCTGACCTGACTAGGGAAATAATTCGTAACGAAGAATTGCGAAAAAATCTCATGCAGCAAAAGCCGGCCATTTCCCTTGATGCGGTCAAGGAATATCTTGCCCCTGACGGCCCCCAGAAAAAGACAGCGGTCGATCAGCACTAGCACTCCGTTGGGAGCCTGGCGAAAATGAAACGGATAAAGGCTAAAAAACCGGAATCATATATCCAGCGAACCTATCGGATCCTTGCTGAACATGAGTTGGTTTCTTCCTATGTCAAGATCAAGGACACTGATCTTCATATCCAGACCGACCGTGATGTGACGGACTCGGCATTCGAGCTGGCCTTACAATATCGCCTGCAGATCGAAAAATATATTGGGCAGTGCCCCGAGTTTCTCACTGCCTTGTCACCACTTGCTTTGGATATTCTGGCACCGCCCATTGTCAAAGAGATGCTTAGTGCCGGGTCGATGGCCGATGTCGGGCCCATGGCTGCGGTGGCTGGGGTGATTGCCGAATATGTCGGCAGAGCACTTATGCAAAGGGGATGCCGCGAAGTCATGGTGGAAAATGGGGGAGATATATTCATCAACCGGAGTCGGGATTGTACGGTGGCCATCTTTGCCGGTCAATCACCCTTAAGCTTACAGGTGGGACTAAAACTTGCGGCATCGAATATGCCGGTGGCAGTTTGTACCTCCTCCGGTACTGTTGGGCATTCCCTAAGCTTTGGCAGGGCTGATGCCGTGGCTGTGATTGCTCGATCCACATCCCTCGCCGATGCTGTGGCAACACGTTTGGGCAATGAAGTAGGCAGGGAGATTTCCAGCGATGAGGGTATCAAACGAGCCTTGCAGGTGGGACAGAGAATTGACGGTGTGCTCGGGGTTGTGGTCATATGTGGGAAAAAAATTGGCGCGGTGGGCAATGTCGAACTGGTCAAGTTAAACTGAGGGGGCAGACATGGACATCATGGAAGACAAAGGGGAGAGACGGGAGTTGCGCGAGGTTAACCGCAGGTATCTGGTCTTCTACCTGCGGATCTATGATGGCATGAGCAGTAAAATTCTTGGTCACCTGGTTGATATTTCCGAAAAGGGCATGATGGTGATCTGTGATAATCCGATTCCGATGAACGAGAACTATCGTCTGCGCATGCGTCTGCCCACCCAGATGAAAGAACAGAGCGAGATAATGTTCGATGCAACGAGCCGATGGTGTAAAAGTGATGTCAATCCCGATTTTTTCCTGGCCGGCTTTCAGATGCACGACCTCGATCAGCTCAACAAAGAGCTTGTTGACACCCTTATCAAGGATTTTAGTTATAACGAGCAGCGTTGAGGCAAAGATCTCACTTTTTCATAAATACGTTCAGCTCTTTGCCTCGGTAAGGAGTTGTTCACGGTGCGCGGCAACAAATGTATCAATGTCTTCCTGCCAACTGACAAAGGTTGCGATTCCCGCATCCTTTAACACTTTGTTCTCGAGTATCGAGTTAGCCGGTCTGTGGGCCGGGGTCGGATACTCGGCGGTGGTGCATGGCCGCATTGAATAGGCAACACCCATGGCGTCGAGAAAATAACGGGCGGCGTCATACCAGGTGGAGTGATCTTCCGAGGTGGCGTGCATTATCCCGGTGAGGTCGGAGTTCAGGAGTCGGCTGATCTGTTGGGTTAAAGTGTAAGACCAGGTGAGGGAGCCGTGCTGGTCATCGACCACTTTCAATTGCCGTCCTGGATTGCCAAGAGCCAGCTTCAACATGGTTTTTAAAAAGTTTTTCCCACAGGCGGAATACAACCAGGCCGTGCGTAAAATGACATGGTTGGCACAATACGCGGCAACCGCCTGTTCGCCTGCCAGTTTGCTCCGGCCGTACTGGGAAAGGGGGTTTGGGGTATCGGTTTCCAGATATGCCAGTGGCGCGGGTTTGTATCCATCGAAGACATAGTCGGTCGAAATATGGATGAGACGGCTGCCCAATCGGTCGGCGGCCTGGGAGAGAAATTTCGGTCCTTCGGCGTTGATCTTCCAGGAAAGCGTGGGCTCGGTTTCACAGGCATCTACTGCGGTATAGGCGGCGCAGTTGACAATGACATCGGGCCGGGTTTCGTTGAGATAGGTATCGACACTTGACTTGCTGCCGATATCTATACGGGGAAGGTCGCAGCCGATGGTTTGGTTGTCGGCGGAAAGAAGGTTACAGCAGTCTGAACCAAGTTGGCCACCTGCTCCGATAATGACGATTTTCATTGCTGTATCCTCTGGTTTTGCTTTTCCCCGGAGACGAAGTCGGCGATGTATTGGCCATACTGGTTCTTGAGCATGTCGGCGGCAAGGCTTTCCAACTGGTCTGCATCAATGTAGCCCAGCTCATAGGCAATCTCCTCAATGCAGGCTATTTTCAAGCCCTGCCTCTCCTGCACCGCCTGAACGTAACTGGAAGCCTGTTGCAGGGATTCATGGGTGCCGGTGTCGAGCCAGCAGAAGCCACGACCGAGAGGCTCCACCCGCAGTGAGCCGCGGTGTAGATAGGCGTTGTTGATATCGGTTATTTCCAGCTCGCCGCGGGGTGAAGGTTTGACATTTTCGGCGATAGCGATAACATCATTGTCATAAAAATAGAGACCGGGAACAGCGTATTTTGATTTTGGTTTTGCCGGTTTCTCAGCAATACCGATGACCTGGTTGTTCTTGTCGAACTCTACGACCCCGTATCGTTCCGGATCTTTTACCAGATAGCCGAAGATAAGGCCTCCTTGTTTCAGCTGCGCACAGTCCCTGAGGATTTTCGAAAAACCTTGGCCGAAAAAGATATTGTCGCCGAGAATCAGAGAAACAGTATCTCGACCGATAAATTCTTTGCCGATAAGAAATGCCTGGGCGAGACCCTCCGGCTGTGGCTGTACCGCATACCTGATTGACAGGCCGAGTTGGCTGCCGTCGCCGAAAAGTTCACGAAAACCGGGGAGATCATGGGGGGTTGAAATAATCAAAATTTCCCTGATCCCGGCGAGCATGAGTACCGACAGGGGGTAATAGATCATCGGTTTGTCGTAAACCGGCAGCATTTGCTTGCTGACGACCTTGGTGAGTGGGTAGAGTCTGGTGCCGGAACCGCCGGCGAGAATAATGCCTTTCATGGGATATTTTCAGGTGGGTAACAGCAGTGAAATTGCTGTAATGTTCTCGATTGGTTATTGCTGTCGGGGGGATTTTCATTTACAATCTGCCGCCGAAGAGCTGTTAAATATACCTCAGCCGTTCACAAAAAACAAAAATAACATGGCCAAGGAAATGCCGGAAACGGCATAAGGAGCCGTAACGAAATTGATGAAAAAGGTCAAGCAATTTCGTCATTGCCTCCAGTCCGATGAAAAAGGAAGATAGAGATGGTTGCACATTTTCTCCCGGCGTTTAAGGCGTACGATATTCGCGGGAAAGTTCCTGATGAACTGAATCCCGAGTTGGCGACAAAGATCGGTAAAGCCTTTGCATCTGTATATGCCCTGAAAAAAGTCGCAGTGGGAAGAGATATTCGCCTGAGCAGTCTTGCGCTTACAGAGGCTCTGGCGTCCGGGCTGAGGGCGATGGGTGCAGATGTCCTTGATATGGGGCTCTGTGGTACCGAGGAGTTATACCATGCCGCCTTCAGCATGGAAGCGGACGGGGTCGATGGTGGTGTCGTGGTAACAGCAAGCCATAATCCGGCTGATTACAACGGCATGAAGTTTGTGGTGGGAGGAGCGCGTCCGGTAACGGGAGAGTTCGGTCTGCAAGAGATGGCACGGCTGATAATTGATGATCGGTTGCCTAATTCCGCACCAATGCCTGGAAAACTCGTACCCCTAGATATAAAAGATGCCTATGTTCGCCATCTTCTTGGCTACGTTGATGCGGAAAAACTGCAGCCGTTGAAAATTGTCGTGAATGGCGGCAATGGTTGCGCGGGACCGATTATTGATCGCCTGGAAGGTTATCTGCCCTTTCAGTTCATCAAAGTACATCATGAACCCGACGGCAGTTTTCCCCATGGCGTACCGAACCCGCTGCTTCCAGAAAATCGGGACGAGACGGCCAGGGCCGTCCTGGAAAACGGGGCGGATATCGGGGTTGCCTGGGATGGGGATTTCGACCGTTGTTTTTTCTGGGATGAAAAAGGGAATTTTATTGAGGGCTACTATATCGTCGGCCTTCTCGCCAGGGAGATGTTGAAAAGCGAGATGGGTGCAAAAATTCTCTTCGATCCGCGGTTGACCTGGAATACCCTTGAACAGGTGAAAATGTCCGGTGGTGTCCCGATCATGACCAGAACCGGTCATGCCTTTATCAAGGAGCGGATGCGCCTTGAAGACGCAATATATGGCGGCGAGATGTCCGCTCACCACTATTTTCGCGATTTCGGTTACTGCGATTCGGGGATGATCCCCTGGCTCTTGGTGGCATCTCTGCTTAGCCGCGAGGGTGTAAAGCTGTCGGAATTAGTGGCGGACCGAATGGCTGCCTACCCGGTATCCGGTGAAATTAATCGTCGGGTCGTAGATCCTGACGGAGTAATCGCCCGGATCGAGGAAAAATATGGCGATGGAGAGAGGGACTATACCGACGGTTTGTCCGTGGCCTTTGAGCGGTACCGTTTTAATATCCGTAAATCCAATACTGAACCCCTTCTTCGTCTGAATGTTGAAAGTCGCGGGGATGTGTCGTTGTTGAGAGAAAAAACCGAGGAACTACTGGCCCTCATTCGTTGACATCTGCCAGCTGACTGGTTGGTTTTGCGCTAATAAAAATAACTGAGTAATACGTTGAAGACAAAGGAGACAAGGTGGCAAAGATACAGCCTATTATTTTGGCGGGTGGTACCGGTTCAAGGCTCTGGCCCCTATCCCGGGAATTGTATCCCAAACAACTATTGCGACTGACCAACCATACCTCGCTGTTGCAGACTACCCTTATGCGAGTTGCGCAGTTGCCCGGGGTGTTGCCGCCTGTCATTGTAGTTGGCGAAGTGCACAGGTTCATCACCCTGTCGCAGGTTGAAGAGCTGAACAGGTTTTCCACCGCGACTATCCTGCTTGAACCTATGGGTCGCAATACTGCACCGGCTATCTGCGCTGCGGCTGAGTTTTGCCGTAATCTCGGTGATGATGTCATTCTTCTGGTTTTGCCCGCCGACCACGTCGTGCTCCAGCCTGAGAAATTTGCCGAGGCCGTTCGCCAAGCGGCAGTGCTTGCCGAGGCCGGGGCGGTGGTCACCTTTGGCATCGAGCCGACCGGACCGGAAACCGGATACGGTTATATTGAACAAGGTGAGGGGGCGCAGATTATCTCTTTCAAGGAAAAGCCGGATCAGGCAGTAGCCAGGGAATACCTGGCCGCCGGCAATTACCTCTGGAACAGTGGGATGTTTGCTTTCTCCATCCGGACATTTTTGCAGGAAATGGAGGAGTTTGCCCCGGAAATGCTGGCGCTCATGCAAGAGGCTGTGCGTAAGGGAGTCAGCGATGGGCGGTTTTTTCGACTCGATGCAGAGGCAATGGCCGCCTGCCCGAGTGATTCCATCGATTATGTTCTGATGGAAAAGACTGCCAATGGCGCTGTTGTTGCAGCCGACCTGGGGTGGAGCGACATCGGCTCGTGGAAGGCGCTGTGGGACGTTCTTGCCAAGGATAACAAGGGCAATGTGGCCCAGGGCGATGTCTTGCTTGAGGACACCAGGAACTGCCTGGTAAAAGCCGAGAATGTACTGGTGGCGGCGGTGGGAATGGAGGATACCCTGATTGTCGAGACCGCCGATGCTATCCTGGTTGCGCCATTGTCGAGATCCCAGGATGTGAAAAAGGTTGTTGCCCGGTTGAAGACCGGGGCTCGCAAAGAATTCAGCCTGCATACCACAGTGCATCGGCCGTGGGGAAGTTATACGGTGCTGGAAGAACTTCAGCGCTTTCAAATCAAGAGAATTTCGGTAAATCCAGGGGCCAAGCTCTCATTACAGATGCATCACCATCGGCATGAGCATTGGGTGATCGTCTCCGGAACGGCGAGGGTGACAAATGGCGATGAAGATAGCCTGCTTTATGAGAACCAGTCGACTTATATACCGGCAGGAACCATGCATCGCCTGGAAAATCCGGGAGTTATACCGCTTGAATTGATTGAGGTGCAGATCGGCAGTTATCTTGGAGAAGATGACATCGTACGCTTTGAGGATGTCTATGGCAGACAGGATCAGAGCTGAGCGGAAAAATTGCAACTGAGGCTCGATTAATGAGTTTCAGGTAACTGTTCAGTTGCAAGCTCCATTTTCCGTTTGCGAAATGCCTCAACGTATTTGGCTAAGACTCGTCTGCCGTTTTTGGAGATTTTCAGAAATGTTACTCCGGAAACAAAGCGACCGTCGCAGGGCGCTGCGTGGGTCGTTAGGCCTTCGAGGTTTACGAGGTCGTCTTCCAGACCGATTGTGACTAACAGGCGTGTATCGGCCTTCAGGGGGGAAATTGTCTCCAGTTTGATGCCGTCTATGCTGACATCAATAGTTCTCCCCATAGAGTAATTTCCTGCTTTGCCCTCGTCGTCCAAGACAAGATAGTCGAGGAGATGCAGGGAGTCGTAGCGGATAAATTTTCTATGTTCGCGTTGTTTCATAATCTGTCCTGAAGTTTTGCCCTCAAGGGTGGTCTGCTTCCGGGAAGAGCTGGTGGATGGCGCTTTGTTCCGGGTTTACTATGCCCCTCTCGGTAATGAGTCTGGTGACCAGCCTTGCCGGAGTGACATCGAAACTGTAATTAGCCGCCTTCGTTTCCTCGCCCGCCAGAAACACCGTTCTCAATTCACCGTGAATATCTTTGCCTGTAAGCGTAGTGATTTCTTTCTCTGATCTTTGTTCTATCGGAATTTCCATGCCGTTGTCAAGTTTCCAGTCAAAAGTAGATGAAGGAAGTGCGACAAAAAAAGGCACATCGTTGTCCTTTGCGGCGAGGGCCTTGAGGTATGTGCCTATTTTATTGACCACATCGCCAGTGTGGGTGACCCGGTCAGCCCCGACTATCACCATATCCACCTGGCCGAGCTGCATGATATAGCCGCCGGTATTGTCACAAATCAGGGTGTTGGGAATGCCCTCTTGATGCAATTCCCAGGCGGTGAGTCGAGATCCTTGGTTCCATGGTCTGGTTTCGTCAACCCAGACATGCACGGGCACTCCCGCATCGCGTGCCGCGTATATCGGTGCGGTGGCGCTGCCGTGATCAACGAAGGCCAGCCAGCCCGCATTGCAGTGAGTGAGGATGTTGACTGGTTTGCCGTTCTTTTTACGGCTGATTTCTTCGATTATCTTTAGACCGTGCTCACCAATGCGTCGACAGAAGTCTGCGTCTTCGTCGGCTATGGCGCAGGCTGCAACATAGGAGAGTTTTCTTTTTTCTGCGGGATCTGCGCTTTCTGCAATTGTTTGCAGGATGCGCTCAACTGCCCACATGAGGTTACGAGCCGTCGGCCTGCTGGCATCAAATTTTTGTGCGGCGGTTGCCATAAAAGCATCAAAGGATGCATCCGGGGCCTGCAAGGCGGCGAGATACATGCCAAACCCGGCAGCGGCGCCGATAAGTCCGGCACCACGGACATGCATATCGCGGATGGCGGTGATCATCTGCTCTGCGGTACCAACCGTTTCAACGATAAAATCATAGGGGAGCTTTCTCTGGTCAATAATACAGATCTGTTGCTTGTTTTGCGGATCGGGCCAGATAGTTCGATAGTGTTTGCCGTTGCAGTTCATAGGAAAGGGAACGAGGTGATAAGGTTGGCGGTTAAAACTGGCGATTAGTTTTCAATATATTCTATGTTTACCAGTTTACCGAAGAATTGTAAACATCGCCAAGATTTCATAAACTGAATTGAAATGATCGGGAAGATTGCCTTGTGTGACAAAAATGTGATAAAAAATGAGCAAATAGACAAAAATGTAATAAATATTTTCGGCATTTTGTTGGATTATGAAATAATAAACCATAAAAACATAATGTTGCCAAATATAGTCACTTTGGCATAACAATTGTAATAGATGCACTTTCTAAACGATAATCGACGGTCGGTTATTACAATAATGTTGTCAAAGGCTGCTCTTTTACCGCTCGAATACTTATCGGTCAACCTGTCGACAACAGAAATTTGCAAAGGGGAGAAGAAGATGAATAAGGCAGATACCGCATTTGTCCTGGCTTCGGCCGGGTTAGTGTTGTTGATGACTCCGGGACTGGCCCTCTTTTATGGGGGTATGGTCAGGAAAAAAAATGTGCTCGGTACCATACTGCAGAGCCTGATTCTTATATCTCTTATCTCCATAGAATGGGTCTATCTTGGGTATTCCATGTCGTTTGGCCCCGATGTGGGTGGTGTCATCGGCAATCTGTCGTGGTTTGCCCTATCCGGAGTGACCACTGCACCGAGCCCGGACTATGCCAAGACCATTCCGCAAACTGTTTTCATGATTTATCAGTGCATGTTTGCAATCATTACTCCGGCGCTCATAACCGGAGCCTTTGCCGAACGAGTTCGGTTTATACCTTTTCTTGTGTTTTCGTTGTGTTGGGCTGTTCTTGTCTATAATCCGGTGTGTCATTGGATATGGGGGAAAGGTGGCTGGCTGGCAAATATCGGAGTGCTCGATTTTGCCGGCGGCTTGGTAGTCCATGTGACCTGCGGCGCTGCCGCATTAGCCGGGGTTTTGGTGCTCGGTCCGCGGAAGGGGCACGGTCGTACCAGTTTTATGCCGCATAATTTGCCGATGACCATGCTTGGAACCGGTCTTTTATGGTTTGGCTGGTTCGGGTTTAATGGTGGTTCGGCGTTGGCCGCCGATGAAATAGCTGCTACTGCTTTTGTCGCCACTCATCTGGGTGGTATGGCGGGAATGTTGATGTGGGTGGCGATGGAATGGTTGACAAGAAAAAATGCGACGACTCTCGGTGCTGCTTCCGGAGCGATAGCAGGACTTGCAACCATTACCCCGGCTGCCGGTTTTGTTGGGCCCAATTCTGCAATAATTATTGGTTGTCTTGCTGGAGTGGTCTGTTTTATTGCAGTCAATATCAAATCAAAACTTGGTATTGATGATTCCCTTGATGTGGTTGGGATTCATGGTGTTGGTGGCATCATTGGTACTCTTTGTTTGGGACTTTTTGCCTCGACTTCCGTAAATCCCGGTGGGGTCAATGGCCTGTTATTCGGTAATGCGGCGCAACTGGGTATCCAGTTCATTGGCGTTGTCGTTGTGGCGGCGTATGCTTTCCTGGTGAGTTGGATCCTTTTTAAAGTGATTCACGGTCTGATGGGAATGCGTCTGGCCGACGATGCGGAAGTCGAGGGCTTGGATTCTGCAGAGCATTCGGAAACCGCGTACAATAATTAGTCGAAGTGGCGCTTGCCGGTGGGCTGAACTTGATATAAGGTAATATCCTGCATCATATTGAGTGACCAAAAACTGAACGATATGCAGATCCTGTTGTACAGATTGCCTGTTTCCAGGGTCAAAGTGTGCGGTTGCTGGACCGGAAGACATAACAGAATAAGGATGAGGTGGGATTATGAGGAAAATTGAAGCGATAATCAAACCGTTTAAGCTCGATGAAGTGAAGGACGCTTTAAACAGCATCGGCATTACCGGGATGACCATTACCGAGGTGAAAGGCTACGGGCGGCAGAAAGGGCATACCGAGATATACCGCGGGGCAGAGTATGTGGTTGATTTTATACCCAAGGTGAAAATTGAGATCGTCGTTGCTGCCGAGCAGGCCGACCAAGTGGTCGAAACAATCAGGATGGCTGCGAATACCGGCAAGATTGGTGACGGCAAAATATTTGTTTTTCCGGTCGACCGAGTGGTCAGGGTGAGGACCGGTGAAGAAAATCGTGACGCGGTTTAAACAATGAATGCTGCGTTTCGTGCTCAGCGGAAGGCCCTTGAAGAAGTATGGGCCAAGGCGAGGAGCGGCGACGAAGAATTGCTCAGTCATAGCCGAATGGTTGATGAGTATATCATCAACTGTTCTCAGCATTCGGATTTTATTACTTGCGGACGGGATGTAGCTCTTGTCGCGTTGGGCGGCTATGGTCGGCGAGAGCTGTTCCCCTTCTCTGATATTGACCTGATGATTCTGTATCGTCCGGAAATAAGGAGTCAGATCGAGAGGATAACCGATGCGATTCTCTATCCGCTCTGGGACACCGGCCTTGAGGTCGGCCATGGAGTCCGCACTATTGAGGAGTCACTCACCCAGGCGGAAAAGGACTATTTTTTTCTGGTGGCGCTCCTTGATGCGCGACTTATCCATGGCTCAACCGAGCTCTATGAGGAGCTTCTCGCCGCTTATCATCTGCGCTTTGTCGAGGGGCAGCGTGAGGATTTTGTCGAGAAGATGAAGGGGCATCGCCAGAGTCGTCGGCAACGCTTCGGCAGCCACAGTTACTTGCTGGAACCCCATATCAAAGAGGGACGGGGGGGCATGCGCGATATCCAGGCAATGATGTGGACTGCCAGGATGGTGTTCGGCTTGCAAGGATTGGATGGCATTGAGGAAGCGGGGTTGCTGATTGAAGACGAGAAACGGGATTTTCTTGCTGCGAGAAATACCCTGGTCAGGTTGCGGAATTTCATGCATTTTATCAGCAAACGGAAAAACGACCAGCTCTATTTCGAGCAACAGGGTGATGTGGCCGGAGCCTTCGGCTATAAAGCTCAGAATGGCATTCTCGCTGTTGAGCACTTCATGCGTGATGTATATGGTGCCCTGCAAAAGATAAGCATGATTACTGATCTCTTCTTTGACCATGTCGACGAGGTACTTGGCTTGGCCGGCAAGGGCGGAGGGACTGCCGATAAGGTTGTGGAAGCGGGGATCGAAGTAAAAATGGGGCGGGTTCATCTCATCGCAACCAGGTCCCAGATTGAGGCGAAACCGCAGACACTCATCAGGGTGTTTCTTGCTATGGCTCGGACTGGTTTGCCTCTGCACCACAGAACCCGCAAGGTTGTCGCCGCTTCAACCGATCTTGTCACCGAGAAGGTGTGCACTTCATCCCGGTGGTCTAAGACCTTTTTTGCCATTCTACTCGAAGCAAAAGATATTGCCCTTGTTCTCGAGACTATGCTTGAAACCGGTGTGTTAACCGCTTGTATTCCGGAATTTGCCAAAATTACGACCCTTGCGCAGCACGATTTATATCATATTTATACAGTTGATCGCCACTCCTTGCAGGCTGTGGTAGAGGTGCACGCTCTGGCTACCACTTGGGCCGTTGTGGTGCAGCATGTCAGAAGCATGCGGATTCTGTATTTTGCCGCTCTGTTGCACGATATAGGCAAAGGTTCGGGACGGGATCATTCCCTTGAGGGTGCCGGATTGGTGACGCGGATTGGCCAGCGTTTTCAGCTGTCGGAGCAGGAGTGCGAGACCTTGGCGTTTCTCGTTGAGTATCATCTTTTTATGCCGGAGAATGCACTGCGTCGTGATCTTAACGATAGCGTTTTTATTAAAAAATGCGCTGACACTATCGGTAATCATGATCGACTGAGCATGCTTTACCTGCTTTCTGTTGCCGATTCGAAGGCGACCGGACCGTCGGCCTGGAGTGATTGGAAGGGTACTCTTCTTGAAGAATTATATCAGAAGGTTTACCCACATCTCGAAACGGGACGGCACGGGGTGCATGATGTGACGGCCCATGAAGAGCAGGGAGTGGAGTGGTTGCGGGAACGAGTGCGCGTCTTGCTCAAAGAAGCTCAAGGGCTTCACGTTGATATCGCCACTCTTGGCTCCGACTATATGCTTTCTTTTTCGCCGGAGAGTGTTGCCAGACATGTGTTGACACAGCGAGATAATTATCAGCTTCTACGCCAGAGAGCTCTGGTTGTTGCCGAAGAGACGGAAGATGCCTGGCAGTTGCTTATAATGACGGTTGATCGCCCCGGGCTGCTCGCTAAAATCTGCGGGGTGATGACATTGAACAATCTGACCGTAGTGAGGGCACAAATCTTTACCTGGCAGGATGGCACGGTCGTTGATGTCATTGATGTTCGGTCGACGGATGGGCTCAATTTTGTGGAAAAGGATTGGCTGTCACTTAATCAACAGCTGGATTTGGCTATTGAACACCGTATGGGACTGAGTTACAGGCTGTACCAAAAACTGTCGTCCAGCTACGGTCGGCGAGCAAAGACGGTTGCGGAGATCGCCTCAAAGGTGATTATTGATAACAAGAGTTCGGAGAATTATTCAGTAATCGAAGTTTATGCGGCGGACATTCCAGGGCAACTCTATCATATTACCCAGGCTATGGCTGATTTTGGTTTGAATATTCATAAGGCATACATCGCCACCGAGGTTGAGCAACTGATAGATGTTTTTTATGTGCTTGATTCTCAGGGGCAAAAACTGGTTGATGCGGATTTCAGACAGGAGGTTACGAAGGGAATACTCTACTCTATTAGCCGAGCCGGTAAATAATTTACTGATTGTGTGTCAGTAAAAAGGGCATCGCTTGTCAAAGAATTACAAACATGTAATGTAGTTCCATTCGCTTGTTGAGAAAATGTCAGAAATGTTGTATGAAAAGGAATGGATTAGGTGGTAAAAACTGGTATTGGAAACAATACTATTGAATTTATAAAGGAGACAATAGAAATGACCAGAGAAGAAATTATGCAAATTATCGAGGATGAGAATATTCAATTTTTCCGCCTCCAGTTTGTGGATATATTTGGATTTATGAAGAATGTTGCGATTCCGAAAAGCCAGATAGAAAAAGCGCTGGATGGAGATATGATGTTTGACGGTTCCTCTATCGATGGCTTTGTTCGCATCAATGAATCGGATATGTATCTCAAGCCCGACTATAACACTTTTACCATTCTGCCTTGGCGTAATAAGTCTGGTATTGCCGCGGCGCGTATTATCTGTGATGTCTATAAATCTGACGGAACTCCGTTTGCCGGTTGTCCCCGTGTCAATCTCAAGCGGGTTTTGGCTGAGGCTAAGAAGCTCGGCTATACCATGAATGTCGGTACCGAGGCTGAATTCTTCCTCTTCGAGAAAGACGAAGATGGATTGCCCACTACCGTTACCAGCGATGTTGCCGGCTATTTTTCTCTTGATCCCGAAGATAAGGGTAATGATTGTCGTCGGGAGATCATTGAGACCCTTGAGAAGATGGGCTTTGAGATCGAGGCTTCCCATCACGAGGTGGCCGAGGGGCAGCATGAGGTCAATTTCAAATACGCCGATGCTCTCACTGCAGCCGACAATACCGTTACCTTTAAATGGGTCGTGAAGTCTATTGCCTCCAAATACGGTTTGTACGCAACCTTTATGCCGAAGCCGATTTTCGGAATTAATGGTTCCGGTATGCATACCAATCAGTCGCTTTTTAACCTTGATGGAACCAATGCCTTCTTTGACGAAAAAGATTCGTTGAAATTGTCGAAAATTGCCTATTCCTATATTGCCGGCGTTTTGAAAAACGCCCGGGCGTTTTCCGCGGTCACTAATCCACTGGTAAACTCCTACAAGCGACTGGTTCCCGGCTATGAGGCACCGGTTTACTGTGCCTGGTCTGCTTCCAACCGCTCCGCTCTGATCCGTATCCCTGCGGCCCGTGGACTAGCGACGAGAACCGAGGTACGTTGTCCGGATCCGACCTGCAACCCTTATCTCGCCTTCGCCATGATGCTGAATTCCGGCCTCGACGGTGTGAAAAATAATCTTACTCCTCCACCTGAAGTAAAGCGGGATATCTTCAAGATGACCTCTGCTGAAATGGAAGAGGAAAATATTGCGGTAATGCCGGCAAACCTGCAAGAGGCCATCGCAGAACTGAAAGCCAATGCCATCGCCATTCCGACGCTGGGTGAACATATCTTTGGTAAATATATTGAAGCAAAGGAAAAAGAGTGGGATAGATTCCGTACGGCAGTAACCGAATGGGAGCTTGATGAATATTTAAGCGTTTACTAACCGACGCGCAGCTTACCTTTGTTGATTGGCCCGCCTTCCTCGCTTTTGAGGAAGGCGGGCTTTTTCGTTTCCTGGTTTTCCCGGCAGGGCTTGCCAATTGCGATTTTTCTCAGTAAAAGAGGGAAGATTATTCTTCATTTAAAGCATTCCAGGGAAAATGACTAACGCAAATAAGAAAGGCAAGCAGCATAGCACTCTTTCAAGCATTCTCCCCTGGCTCTCACGCAGTATGGGCTGGGAAAAACAACTTGATCTCCATTCAATATTTGTCTACTGGCAGGATATTGTCGGGCATGAGTTCCGGGAGCATGCTCAGCCGAAAAAGATCGAGCGGGGGGTGTTGTGGCTTGAGGTTGAAAATTCGTCCTGGTTGCAGCAGCTGCAGTTTGCCAAGATGGAGCTCATGGAGCTCCTGAATCGTCGTTTACAATTGACCAGTATCAGAGATATTAAAATGATACTGCCGAAAGATGATGAGTTTAAGAAGCACGAAAAACCTGGGCCTGCGGTGAGTTTTGTTCGGCCCAATGCGGCAAAGATTGCTGCCTTTCAAAAACAGGTGGAATGCATCGCCGACGAAAAATGTCGGGAAGCTCTCATGCAGTTCTGGTATCTTGCCGAGGCATGTAGGAGAGAAACTAAATAGTACCTCCGCCTGATCATGGTACGGACGGTGGTTTTTACTTAGTACCTTAGAAATTCAATTCATGTTTTTTAAGAATGAATTTCGTGAAGGTACTTATCCCCTCTGCTGTGGGAGGGGATTATATCCCTTGGGCTGCGGGCTTTCTGCCCGCATTAGGTGTATTGGGCGGAAGAATGTTACACGACAATGTTTTAAGTGCTATTGGCAACACCCCTCTTATTCGGATTAACCGCCTTTTTAAAAGTGAGACGGTGGATATCTTCGGCAAGCTGGAATCCTGTAATCCGGGGGGCTCGGTAAAGGAACGGATCGCTCTTTCCATGATCGAAGACGGAGAAGCCAGCGGGGCATTGACCAAGGATAAAATCGTTCTTGAGGCAACGAGCGGCAATACCGGTATCGGACTGGCTATGGTCTGCGCCGCTAAGGGATATCGATGTGTGCTGGTGATGCCGGAATCGGCCAGCATCGAACGCCGCAAGATCATGCAGGCATATGGGGCTGAGATTCTCCTTACTCCCGCCTCCAGGGCGACGGATGGGGCTATCGAGAAATCCTACCTGATGATTCGCGAGTTTCCAGATCGTTATTTCCTTACTGATCAATATAATAATGAGGCAAACTGGCGCGCTCACTACCGTACTACTGCTCCGGAGATCTGGCGGCAGACGGACGGGGGGGTAACCCATGTAGTAGCGACTCTCGGCACCTCTGGGACGATCATGGGTCTTTGTGCCTGGTTCCATGAATTTCAGCCGCATGTCAAGGTTGTTGCCGTCGAGCCGCATTTGGATCACAAGATCCAGGGTTTAAAGAACATGAAGGAGTCCTATAAACCTGGGATTTTCGATAAATCCGTGCCGGATAAGATTGTCTTGGTCGATGACGAAAATGCCTTCAGCACGGCGAGGATGCTTGCCAGTAAGGAAGGGTTGTTGGTCGGCATGAGCAGCGGCGGTGCCATGGCGGCAGCCATCGAATATGCCAGGGAGCTTGCGAGTGGCCTTGTGGTGGTTATCCTTCCCGACGGGGGGGAGCGGTACCTCAGCACCCCTCTTTTTACACCTCCCAAGAAAAACGATGAGAAAAAAAAGCAGCTGTGGCTTTTCAATACCATGAGCAAGAAAAAAGAGGTGTTTGTTCCGCAAAAAGAGGGCAAGGTCACCTTTTATTCCTGCGGTCCGACGGCATTTGAAGTCGCAAATCTCGCCCTGTGTCGGCGATTTATCGTCTCCGATTTGATCACCCGCACCCTTGAGGCCAAGGGACTGCAGGTGGACGCCTATATGAATTTCACCGATATTGATGATAACACCATTGCCGGGGCGGAAAAATCGGGTAAACCTCTGGAGCTTTACACCCAGGAGTTCATCGCCGGGTTCATGGAGGATATCGATGTTCTTGGAGTGAGGCGTGCCAAGGGGTATCCTAAAGCCTCGGAGAATGTGCCGTCGATGATCGAAATCGCCCAGGAACTTCTCCACAAGGGCTTCGCCTATGAAAAACATGGGTCGATTTACTTTGATATCTCGAAATTTAAAAAGTACGGACGGCTTTCCGGCATTGATCTCAGCAAGATCCAGCTTGGCAAAACCGTTGACCTGGACGATTATGAGAAAGATAATCCCCGTGATTTCACGCTCCTTAAGCGCTCGACCTTAGGTGAGTTGAAAAAAGGAATTTTCTTTGAGAGCGAATGGGGGAATGTCCGGCCCAGCTGGCACGTGGAATGTTCGGCAATGGCCACCAGAAACCTGGGCGCCACCATGGATATTCATACCTCCAGCAGGCATCTGATTTTTCCCCACCATGAAAATGAGATTGCCATTGCCGAGGCTCTGACCGGTAAGCCGCTGGCCAATTATTGGTTGCATTCGGAACTGGTTCTGGTTGACGGCAAGAACATGTCGAGTGGGGCCGGCAACAATGTAACCCTCAGGGAACTGCTGGCCCGCGGCTATACCGGTCGAGAGATTCGGTTTATGCTGCTCTCTGTGCACTATCGCAAGCCGCTGAATTTTTCCTTCAAAAGGTTGGACAATGTCCGTACCGCCCTAAGACGTCTTGATGAATTCACCTGTAAGCTCAATTGCCTCCCTTCCGGTCGACCTCACTCGGAAATAGCAGCATTTGTCACGGCGATGGAGGAACAGTTTTTTGCCGCGATGGATGATGATCTCAACGTTTCCAAGGGCATGGGGGCAATCTATAATTTTATGAGAAAAGCCTATCCCATTCTTCAGGTCAACAACCTTGATAATGACCAAAAGAGCTATATTCTCGAAACCCTCGGCAAGATGAACGAGGTTTTAAATGTGTTCAGGCTTCAGGGTTGTCCTCTTGCCCCTGATGTCAACGCTTTGATTGAGCGTCGGGAACAGGCCAGGGCAAATAAAGATTGGCAAGCTGCCGATGAAACGAGGGCAGAACTGGCCAGGAAAGGGATTGTCATCATCGATACCGTGAATGGCCCGGTGTGGAAAAGGGCACGGGATATCGAGTAGTGAAAGAATGAAGTTGCTTTTTGAGAACTTTTGAGTAATATGTCGACCTTAATTTACTGCTCCCCAATCCTTGCCTTTATGCGCCCGTAGCTCAGCTGGATAGAGCAACGGCCTTCTAAGCCGTAGGTCGCTGGTTCGAATCCAGCCGGGCGTACCAAAAATAAAATTGAGCACTTATCTCTGGATTGGGATAGGTGCTTTTTTGTTTAGTGCCTTACTCCGTAAAGGCAGTCACTCTGTTCAGTACCCCCTTGAGGGGTATAAAAAACAAGAAAATGAGTTTTGGAAAATATGGGTGATCAAAATACCACCAAGGCACTTATACCCCCTCAAGGGGGCACTGAAAATAGTCCCCTCTGCTGTTGAAGGGGATTACACCCTTGGGTTGCGGGCGTCAGCCCGCTTTAGGCCCTCTTTTTTTGCTAATTTTTTGTGGTGCGCTGATAATGGTCAGCCTATGATTTTGTGATTTGTCGTTGACGTAATAGTGGCACATAATTTGCTAGAATATTCGTGCGAAGTAATTGCGTTTTGTAGATGTTCTTTCATGCTTTACATTTGCAGAAAGCTATTTTACATTCATTGTAAATGTGACTGCGGAAGGTTGGGTGTGTGGTGGTAGGCCTCAAAAAGACTGAGTGCTCCTCTTGGATGGCCAAGGTCCATACCCGATGGAAATGACAAAAGGAAACACGAAGTGTTCGTCCTTTTATGTCATAATTATATGAAAGGATAGGTGGGGAGTATTTACTTTTCCCGGTTGAGTGTGAGGTTGCACGCCAAAAAACTTACGTTTTTGTAGCAAATGCAACTCCAAAAACACATATTTGTAGTAATCGTCATCCTAAACCCATTATGGAGAGTGAACTATGAGTGGAATCCAGGCCCGTCTGAACGCCATTTCGGCAATTATCAACTACAAACCGTCCCATGCTCCACTGAATTTCAGTGAAACAAAGCCCACCGATGTATTCGGCTGCAACGTATTCAGTGACAAAGCAATGAAGACGCGTTTGCCCAAAGATGTCTACAAAACTCTGAAACGAACTATCGCTTTTGGGGAAAAGCTGGATTCAAGCGTTGCCGATGTTGTTGCCAATGCCATGAAGGACTGGGCCATCGAGAAAGGTGCAACCCACTTCAGCCATGTTTTTTATCCCCTGACAGGTTTGACGGCAGAGAAACATGATGCTTTCCTGGTTCCTGATGGTGATGGTGGTGCTCTTGCCGAATTTTCCGGCAAAATGCTCATTCAAGGTGAACCGGATGCCTCTTCCTTCCCCTCAGGCGGCTTGCGTGCAACCTTTGAAGCCCGTGGATACACCGCCTGGGATGTAACTAGCCCGGCCTATATTCTCGAAAACCCGAACGGTACCTTCCTGTGCATTCCCACTGCCTTTGTTTCTTGGACTGGTGAAGCACTGGACAAGAAAACCCCGCTGCTTCGTTCGCTGCAGGCTCTTAACAAACAAGCCAAACGTGTTTTGAATCTGTTCGGCGTAAATACAAAATTGCCGATCATCAGTTTCGCTGGTCCCGAGCAGGAGTACTTCCTGATCGATCGTAACTTCATTTTCTCCCGTCCCGACCTACTGCTGGCCGGACGTTCGTTGTTTGGCGCTCCGTCTGCCAAGGGCCAGGAGTTTGAAGATCAATATTTTGGTGTTGTTCCACGCCGCGTCTTGTCGTTCATGATGGAAGTTGAGCGAGAGCTATATAAACTTGGTGTTCCGGTGAAGACCCGTCATAACGAGGTTGCCCCGAGCCAATTTGAAATCGCACCGATTTTTGAGCAGGGAAATCTCGCCACCGACCACAATCAGATGGTTATGACCACCCTACGTTCAGTAGCAAAGCGTTATGGTATGACCTGTCTGCTGCACGAAAAACCGTTTGCCGGCATCAATGGTTCCGGTAAGCATCTGAACTACTCGATCGGCAATGACGAACTCGGCAGCCTGTTTGATCCGGGCGATACCCCACATGCTAACGCCCAGTTCCTCGTGTTTTGTGCGGCCGCTCTCAGGGCTCTGCATAAATACAGTGCTCTCCTGCGAGCCACCGTCGCTACCGCTTCCAATGATCACCGTCTTGGTGCTAATGAGGCTCCTCCGGCAATAATGAGTGCCTATGTTGGTGAGCAGCTTGCCGATGTCTTCGAACAGATCAAGAAAGGTGAGGTGAAGAGTTCAAAGCAGAAAGGACTCATGAATATAGGCGTCGATACTCTTCCGCCACTGCCTATGGACCCGGGTGATCGCAACCGTACCAGCCCGTTTGCCTTTACTGGTAACCGATTTGAGTTCCGTGCGGTTGGTTCTGCACAATCAATCGCCGGTTCTCAAGTTGCCTTGAATGCTATGATGTCTGACTCTCTGGATTATGTTGCAACCGAACTGGAGAAGTTGGGTAAAGTCAATAAGACCCAGTTTAATGAGGGTGTCCAGAAGTTGCTGCAGAAGATGATGATTGAGCACGATGCCATCATCTTCAATGGCGATGGCTACTCCGATGCATGGCATAAAGAAGCTGCAAAGCGAGGTCTTCCGAACCTGAAGACAACTCCCGATGCTCTGCCGGTACTGACAAGCAAAGAAGTCGTGGAGCTGTTCACCAAGTATAACATCCTGTCCGAGGCTGAGCTCAAATCACGTCAGGAGATTTATCTTGAGCAATATGTGAAGACCGTTAATACTGAGGCCCACTTGGTTGTTCGCATGGCTAGCACTGTGATCTTGCCGGCAGCTATACGATATCAGGGTGAGCTTGCCGCAACCTGTGCTAACCTCAAGGCTATAGGCCATGACGTCAAGATGGGCGTTCTTGAGGATGTAACGACCAAGCTGCGCAGCATGCAGGCAGAGGTTGGTAAGCTTGAGAAGGTGATGGCTCATGAGGGTGGCGACACCTTGACGCATGCTAAATATATGTGTGATAAGGTGCTGCCTGCCATGAATAAGGTTCGTGAGTATGCCGATGCTTTGGAGGCAGTAGTGGCTGATGATTTGTGGCCACTGCCTTCTTACCAGGAGATGCTGTTCATTCGTTAATTTTCAGACAGGTGTTGTAAAGCTGCGCAAAAGGCCGCTTCCCAAATGGGGGGGCGGCCTTTTGTTTTTGCTGGTTGACATGTTGCGATAAAGCTGAGTTGAGCAGTTAGTCTGCTCAAACGAAACTTATGCCCTTGCGGTATAAAGCTGAGTTGAGCAGTTAGTCTGCTCAAACGAAACTTATGCCCTTGCGGTATAAGAATTGTTTTTTATCGAACTTTTAAACTGAATTTGGTATGACAGCAAGGGCAGTTACTCCTTGGGAGTTTTGCCAAAATGATCAAAACATGAGTGAATTAGTACCTTACAGATCGGTTTCATGCTTTTTGCAAGAATCCAATGAATTTTGGAAAATAGGTTCCAATCTGTGTTACTAGCTACCATCCTATTTTTTTAAGAAAATAATATTGCAGGTGTCTTAAGTGATTGGTGCAGGAGTATATCGGCTGGCAAAAGATCTTGTGCAATATAACCAGATGTTGCGGGCGCTCGCTCACCGGGAAGTCGAGAGCATGTACGTGGGTTCCTTTCTCGGTTTTATTTGGACCTTTATTCAGCCGGGAGTGATGATCCTGGTTTTCTGGTTTGTATTCAGTGTCGGTTTTAAAGCAAAACCATTAAACGATGTGCCGTTTGTGGTCTGGTTGACCGCAGCAATGGCTCCGTGGTTTGTTTTTGCTGCCATTATCACCTCCGCTTCAACCGTTATTCTGCAATATTCCCATTTAATCAAAAAGACCGTTTTCCCATCACAGATACTGGTCGTCGTCAAAATATTATCCAATTTGGTTGGGCATGGTGCTTTTGTGTTGTTACTGATCATTTTGATTTTGTGCAACGGAATGCCATTCAGTTTGTACTATTTTCAGGCCATTTATTACTTGTTCTGCCTGCTTATTCTGGCAAGCGGAATCGGCTGGCTTGTAGCCTCCTTGAATGTTTACGCCCGAGATGTCGGCCAACTTGTGCCAGTAATTATTCAGGTCGGGTTTTGGGCGACGCCTATTTTCTGGGATCTGAAAATCATGCCTGCGGATATTCAGTTCTGGTTGAAACTCAATCCCTTCTATTATATTGTCCAGGGTTATCGAGATTCATTTATTTATTTCGTGCCATTCTGGGAACATACAGCCTATACTTGCTATTTCTGGACTGTTGCATTGTTTGCACTGCTGATGGGAGGATGGGTTTTTAGAAGGCTCAAGCCTCAGTTCGCCGATGTACTGTGAGGGGTTGAAGTAATGTCTCAAGATATTTCCATTGCGGTACAGGAACTCTCTAAGGTCTACCGTCTCTACAAGAGGAATTCAGACAGGATTAGGGAAACCTTTCACCCGACCAGGAAACAATACCATAAACCGTTTCCTGCCTTGCAAGATATCACCTTTACCGTGAGACGGAGAGAAACCGTCGGAATTATAGGAAGGAACGGAAGCGGTAAGTCCACTCTTTTGCAAGTGCTCTGCGGTGTTTTGCAGCCAACCTCTGGGCGTATAGATGTTGTCGGGCGCATATCGGCACTTCTCGAACTCGGAGCCGGATTTAATCCGGAATTCACCGGCAGGCAGAATGTTTATCTCAGCGCAACGATAATGGGATTAACCAAAGATTTTATAAACAAAAATATCGAAAATATTTTTAACTTTGCCGACATTGGCGAATATGTCGACCAACCGGTTAAACTCTATTCGAGCGGTATGTTTGTTCGATTGGCATTTGCAACTGCCATCAGCGTCAATCCCGATATCCTCATAGTGGACGAAGCACTTTCCGTCGGCGATATCTTTTTTCAGCAAAAATGCATGCAGCATATGAAAAAGATGATGGCCAGCAAAACTATTGTTCTAGTATCGCATGACATGCATGCAGTTTCGAACCTGTGTGACCGAGTGCTGGTAATGGAGGCGGGAAAAATAATATTCGATGGAGAAACATCGGGCGGCATTGCCTTGTATACACGACTCGTTCATAACGAAATGTTTGGCCAAGATAAGTCGTTAACTGCCTCTCAGTTACAGATCCCTCAGCACATCACCGACAGGATGAGAACACTGGTTAATGATTTTAGCGACTGGATTCCAATTAAACCCGATATTAAAGGTGGGGCGGGTGAGGTCACAGTTCACTCTGTGTCCATTAAAAAAGGTGGTGAGCTGTTTAAAACAATTGAACAGGGTGAGAAGGTCTCTGTTCGTATGTTGATTTTTTCAGCAAGAGACCTGGGGGAAGTAATTTTTGGATATACCATTAAGGACCGAGTCGGGGTAGCTTTGTTTGGAGAAAACAGTGTCTCACTCTTTCCCGAATCCCCCTCTCTCAGCGAAGGATTTTCCTTTGTAACTTTTAAATTTTCCTGGCCGGAAGTTGTCGCCCAGGAATATACCTTAACCCTTGGTATCGGTGAAGGATCGCATCCTTTTGACCATACAATACAATGCTGGGCGCATAATATTGCTTCTTTCATCGCGATAACACCGGGAAAATATGTGCACGGTATGTTCAATAATCGAATCGATACCTTAGAAATGATCCAGGTCCATTAATTCACGAGCTGTTTTATGAATAAGTGGATAATCGGCCGAGATAAACCTGAAGCAATATTCAAATTTATCCGCAAAGAAGCGGACTCGACAAACAGAGAACTTGTAGTCTGTTTTGATTACTTCGATACTGTTGTCACTCGCTGTGTTGAACCGGAACATACGAAACGGCTTGCGTCCCACCTGCTATCGCGACTTTTAAAGGGAAATTTCGACAAAGAGTTGTTGTACAGCCTTCGAAAAGATATTGAATATCGTCTCTGTCAAATAAATGCGGAGAACTCTCAAGAGCTGGAATTTCGTTTCGAAGATCTTGGGGCAACACTGTGGACTGAGCTAATCAACCGCAATGCCCAATGTATTCTGCCGGACAGAGACCTCTTTATCAAGGACCTGCTGGCGATAGAGGTTGCCGTTGAAAAGGCTGTGCAGCATGTCTGCCCCGAAGTGTTTGAGGTCCTGCTGGCATTGCATCGACTTGAGTTCAAACTCCTGCTGATCTCTGATTTTTATCTGCCGGAAAAAGAGTTTAAAGAGATGGTTGCCTGGTGCAAATTGGAGCACTTCTTTTCGAAGGTGTATGTCTCGTCGGCATATGGCAGGAGCAAAGGATCAGGGCGGATTTTTCCGATGATTTGTGAGGATCTAGGCATCGAGTCTGGGCAATTATTAATGATTGGTGATAACCCGCATGCGGATATAGTGATGGCCCATCAGCATGGTCTGAAAACAATTCACTTGCAGCGTCAAAACAGCGATTGCATAACTCATTTATGTAAAAAAACAGATATTCCATCCCTGGATCGCTCAGGATTATTTAAGCAAATTGTCCTGCCGAAAGACATCTGCTTTCCTGAAATTGGTTTTTCCTTCTGGTTATTCATCCATCGATTGTTTGAAGAGCTTAACAAAAACAATGTGCAAAACGTTTTTTTTCTTTCCAAAGAAGGAGAATTTTTAAAAAAGGTCTTTGAACAGTACCAGATCCAATTGTTCGGTAGTCTCAAAATCAAATCCCATTACCTCTTGGCATCCCGTAAGGCCACTTTTATCACTTCTCTTCGGTCTCTTGATGTGGAGGATTTCTCACGGCTTTTTGACCACTATCACGACATTTCGATACGAGATTTTCTGCAAAGTCTTAATTTCGATGATGCTGCTATTGGTCGTATATGTGAAAAAATGTCGAATGATTGTGACCGGCGACTCTCAAATATCCGCCATCATCCTGATTTCCGAGAACTTCTCAAACTAAAACTGTTCCGTGACGATTTTGAGGCAAGAAGGAAAGAACAAAGAAACAATTTCCTCAGATATTTAGGTTCGTTCGAGGTGGATTACCGAAGAGAAGGGCTTCATCTTGTTGATGTCGGCTGGAAGGGTTCAATTCAAGACAATATCTACTACAGCTTGGCAGCTGAAATATCGATTCAGGGCTATTATATAGGTTCATTGAATGCAACAGAAAGAGTGGCGGGTAACAGAAAGAAAGGTTTGCTTTTCGATAATTTCCCACATCCGACCCCATTCTTTAACGTTTTCAACTCTAATCGTTCGCTTTTTGAGATGGTTCTTGGGGCGAGTCATGGTAGCGCCAGTTTGTATAGAAGCCTGAGTGATGATGAGACGGGTGAAACCTCAGCAGTTGTAATGAACGTTGGGGTTGATACTGGTGGTCGTCATCCGCTTGTTCTGACGCACTATGTGCCCGAGGAGCAACAATTATTCAAAGATCATATCGAACCCTTACAGCAAAAATTACTGAAATTATGTGCTGAGATGAATCGAGCGTATATGCTCCATGGAAATACGCCCTCAAGCGAGTGGTTTGCTCGACACCATGCACGTATGGTGTTTCATCCCAAAAAAGCTGAGATCGATTGGTTTGAATCGCTTTACCACTATGAAAACTTTGGTGTTTTCGAGTTGACCAAATTCGCCACTTCACACAATTTTAAGACAATTGCACGGTTACGAAATCTTAAAAACATTGTCAAGGATCCAACAGTTCTTGAGAGCGGTGTCTGGCCTCCGATAATTTTGCGGAGGTTCGGGGTGGGTTTTTGGCAGATTATTGATGGACTGCGCCGATATCATCGTGAATTTGGAAAACATTTCTAATCACGCCACATTAGCATTCTTTTCTGTCGTTCGGAACCGCCCTCTAAGTTATTGGGGATGATGAGTGAGAGTAGCGCTAAGCATCATTTCGTCAATGATCCTGGCAAGCTCTTTTGTTTTCGAGTTCGAAATCACAAAGCGATGTCTCCCCTCCTGAGAAGCTTGCCAAATAGTGTTTCCTTCCCTGTCAATGAGTACTTTTCCTGGACAGGAAATATCCAAGTATTTCTCAGGGGTTGTGCCATCGAGAAGATTAGCGGCCAAGAGAACTGTTGCCTGATCCCAACTCTGACGGTTAGTAAGGTTGTTGTAAAGTCGATAAGCTTCTCGGAGGGGATGGTTTTCTGCGGCCTTGTTCAATATTTTCCCCGTCATGATTTTACTACCAATCTCAAAACCACAAAATATGACTGGAGTTGGCCAATCGGCGACAACAATTGTCGCAGCCACTGCATCCTGATAAATATTCCACTCTCTTCCCCGTGGAAATTCTCCTCCCATGCATACTAGTCTCTTTACCTTTTCGGTCACTAAATCTTTGCCATTCAAGGGACTGTACTGATCAGGACCAGATTCGAGCAATCGTGAGAGATTACTGAGGTACCCGACACTAACCACTGTTATGGAATCGTTTGGCTGACTGGCTAGCACTTCTCGGTATAGTTCAACTGCGCTGGGCTTTTCGAAGTTTTTCGAGAAAGTGTTGCGATAATGTTCTGCCAAATATTTGGTATATTTTGAAACATGGGTGACCGCGCTATGTTTGATGACACCTATTGGTATACCAGGACGTCCGAAGCTGTCGTTTAAAGTATCCAAACAGAGTCCGCTCCACGGGTCGCCAGAGGATACCATCATGGCTAAGATGTGCACCTTGTCTTGGTTTGCCAGAGTATGAAGAACAGCAACGGCTCCTGCATCATCAACATCGGAGGAGATATCAGTGTCTAAAATAATTGAGTTAGATTGGTTAGCCGTTGCATTTACAGCAAACGAAGTGAATAGGAACAACCCAAAAAATAATAATGAAGTAGCGGTTGTTTTTTTTTGAAAAAACTGGGAAGAAAAACAATCAACAAGAGATTTCATTTTGTTTTTTCCTAACGATGCAATCGGTGATGATCAGTGGCAAGATAAAATAGCATGCCAAATGGACAAAGTAATAATATCGCCAATTAAATATATTGAGAAAAACCAGTATAATCGTGGGAATAAAAATATAAAGACAGAAAACCGACGTCATTGGCAGTTTTCTAAACATAAAGGGGAGTAGAGGGAGGAGTACCAGCATATAAACAGGATTCCAAGAAAAATATACCCAAGGACTTTTATAGCTTTTCCAATAAACAGCCCAGGCGGCTTTCTCAAATTTCTTTTTCAGTTTATTGGATGGGAGTGGAAGGTATGAATACACATCATTCCAACGAAGATTTCTCAAGAAATCATTTGTGTAGCGACCATATGCGCACAGGTGAACTAAGTCCCATTGCATGTCTTTTTGATTAACGTCAAATATTCCCAGGTACTTTTTGCCGCACTTTTCAAGATAGTCAAAAGAAAGCTGATCGATGGCTTGGTTTAGGTAAACTTTTGTCTGGTCAATCAGAAAATTAGAGGATTTTGACCTGCTTTGATAAAGGAAAAGAGATGTCCCGAAGATTACAACTACCGAAAACAAAACTCCTAGCACACGCGGGCGAATTCGTACAATGCCGAAAAGCAAAATAATGAATGGCACAATGACTAGATACAGAACGCCATTATGCCTAAACCCAGCAAGAGCAAGAGTTAAGCAAACCAAGCTGAACCATTCATTTTTCGAGATATGTAATGTCTTGTTTCGTTTTTCCAAATAATAAAATGCAAGTTTAAAGCCTACAAAAACAACAATTAGTGCAAAGGGAACATCCTTCCATAAAACAATAGTATACAAACCTACGGGTAGAGAGAATGCGACCAGCGCATAAAATGGGAGAAGGTAGGAAAGCGGCATGCCCTTGCGAAAGAGAGAGAAAAAGATATAAGCAATGAGTAAAGAAGTTAACAGATTTTGAACGAACGGCACAATGGCCACATTATTCCAAAACTGGCTGAGATATAGGTAGAAAATAACATTGAGCGGCGGATGATCACCGAGGTATGTTCCCGGTATTTGGGCAGCTCGCCAAATTTCCAGAGAATCATTGGAGGTGATACCTGGCCAAAATGCGATATGCCAAAAGGAAAAGAACATACAACCAAGGCATAACATCAACCAGAAAATATAACGATTTTCATCAAAGAAGACCTCTTTGAGGTCATGAAAGCTAAGAGCGAATGTTAATACATTTGAAAGAATCCAAGTTGATAGAAGAGCAAAAATTATTTGAAAACATAATCGATCAGGATGAAAATGGCGTTTTAGCTGTTTGTAAATTTTGGTCATTGGGAAGTCAAAGCCTTCAGGAGACTCTGAACCTTCCAGAATAAGTGTTTCACCGTCTGCGGTTTTGATGGTCGCTGATAAGATTGAGAAATGGGTCTTTGATTCTACCCGTAAGGTGTTGACGCTGTAGCGTGGCATTGGCATATTTATGGTGAATCGACCATCTTCAGTGACAAACCATGATTGAATAAATTTGGCATATCTGCCGGCCCATTGTCTTTCATCATTGCCAGCATAGAGGTCTTTGCGAGTTGTTTGTTCACCTATTTGAACGTCGACCATTCCCATGTTATTTGCAACGGGAAATTCAAGTTGCAGGGAATTCTCAGCTTTCACATTCAATTGAAGAGAAGCGCCATCCTGTGTAAAGAATATTGACCCATCTTTCAATTCAATACCTGGTGACAATTTTGTGTCTGAAGGAAAATATTTTTTCTGATCAATAATAATATTGCGGAGAACGACTTTTGCCCCTAAAGATGCAGTATTGTAAATGCCGGTACGGGTAATGATAACAGGAATTCCATGAGAATTTTGATGAGTTGGAAAGTGTTGCAGCGGATACCTCTCCCACTCATAGCCATTCAGACCATGTCCTGAATCCAATCGAATGCCTATCGTGGATGGGACCTCTGATGCAGTGCCGATGACCGACAATGTTGTCGCCGGGTACCAGTAACTACCAAAATAAAACCAAGCAAGAAATGAACAAAAAATAACAGGTGGGCAAAAGAGTATTCTGTATATTGTGCTTAAAGAGAGTCTCATTGAGGAGTATGTCATGGAAATGAGTTTTTCGGACCATTTTAAAAAGGTGATTTGCCTATCGCACTTTCTTGGTTTTTAAATTGGGACAAAAGAGGCCAGCATATCAGATTGAAATAACATAATTTATGGATGTCATAGACGCTTATCAGCCTAAATAGGTCTGAAGCCACCTGAATAGCAAAATTCGCCCTCAACATAGCTAATTTCATTATTAGCCACAATAGAATTTCCTTCACTGGACTGACTGCTCACCACCCCTTTGTTTGTCGTGCAATGCTAGAGGGGGCTAAGTGCCTATGGTGGAGCTCAAAACAGTTGAGGGGATCCCGGTGATTGTTGCGCAAATGAATCAATCAATGTAAAAGCAATCAGGAAATCAATAAAACACTCCTTTACTGCCGAAGAATAGAAAATGCGTTTTAGCGTTATTACACCCAATTTTAATGGCTCTGCCTTTCTTGAAGAGACGATTCTCAGTGTGTTGCGACAGAGAGATAAGGGCGTTGAACTCGAATACATTATTGTAGATGGCGGGAGCACTGATCGATCACATGATATCATTAAGAAATACAGAGCTGAGATCAGTTCCTTGATCGTTGAAAAAGATTTTGGTCCTGCCAATGCCATCAATAAAGGTTTGGCTTTGGCCAGCGGCGATGTGATCGCATGGCTAAATGCTGACGATCTTTATTTTCCAGGGGCCTTGCGGCGTGTGCGGGAGATGTTTGAACATCATAAAGGGTTGGCCTTGTGTTTCGGCGAGTGTCCAATAATTGATGAAAACGGCTTAGAGATCAGGACGCTCATCACCCGATTCAAGGAGTGTTTTTTTCCTCTATCGTCGCAGTTTACCTTTCAATGTATAAACTACATATCTCAACCGGCTCTCTTTTTCAGTCGTGAGGCGATGATCAGGGCAGGAAAGCTACGTGAGGATATGGTTGCCGCTTGGGATTATGATTTCATGCTTCGTCTCTGGCATTTTGGCAAGGGAGATGTCATTCCCTCTGGTCCCATCGCAGCTTTTCGCTGGCATGACCAATCAATAAGCGGACAAAATTATAAAATACAGTTCAAAGAAGAACTGGACGCGGTTATTGCTGAACTTGGCAGGTGGAAAATACAAGTTCTCTTACACCGTTGTGTGCGTTGGGGCATTGTCGGCACCTACAGTTGGATGGCAAATGTTCGCAAGTGGAAGTAGAGGGTTGGCGGGTATTCATGAGACTAGGTGTAAATACATTGTTTCTTGTTCCGGGAGATGTCGGTGGCACTGAAACATATCTTCGGGAAACGATGGTGGCAGCGGTAAATGAATATCCTGAAGTGGAATTTATTCTCTTTACTAATTTAGAGAATAATTCATTATTCAGAAAGCTTTTTGTAGGCAAAGATAATGTCCGATGTGTTTGTCTTCAGTTCAGGGCGTCCATAAGACCCCTGCGCATCTTGCTGGAGCAGCTTTTATTGCCGTTTACAGTAAAAAAACATTGTGTCGATATTCTGTGGTCGCCCGGTTACACAGCACCATTTTTCTCCTTTTGTCCACAGGTGGTGACTGTTTGTGATCTTCAATACAAAAGATTTCCTGAAGATATGAGTTGGCTTGAGCGTGCAGTCCTTGATTTTCTGGTGCGTGGTGCGTGCCGACAATGTGATGCTGTTTTGGCAATTTCGGAGTTTTCTCGCCAGGAATTAATTAAGTATAATTTCACCAATAAAATAAAAGCACACACGAATTTGCTTGGTGTGGACGCTTCTTTCGGCGATTTAATTGCTGAAGATGAAAAACAACATTGTTTGCAAAAATTGTCACTCGACAGGCCATTTATATTGTGCGTAGCACATAGCTATCCTCATAAAAAAATAGAAGTGCTAATCGAGGCATTTGCAGAAATTGAAGATGACATTCCTCATAATTTAGTTGTTGTTGGCCGGCCTCGTCGTGGTGAACATCTTCTGAATCTAGCCTTGAAATCATTAAAGAATAAAGATCGATATACAAGGTTCAACGAAGACTTGCCTTATAGAACTTTGCAAATTCTTTATCAAGCTGCAGATATGTTTGTGCTTCCTTCTGCTTATGAAGGATTTGGACTCCCGATCATTGAAGCAATGTTGGCTGGTGTACCGGTAATTACCACACAGGAAGGAGCGCTCAAAGAAATCTCGGGTGGCCATGCTTTTTGTGTCGATCAGATAAGTAGTCAGGATATTGCAGAGCAGATGATGAAAGTCTCTTTGCTGCCCATGGAAGAAAGGAGTGCGAAAATTCTAGCTGCACAACGATGGGCACAATCTTTCACATGGAAAAAATCAGCACAAAACATGTTCGCTGTTTTTAACAAGGTGAACAAAAAAAACACCGAACCCAATACTTAGAAAGATTAATTATGAAGGCATTGATTTGTGGGGTGTCCGGTCAGGACGGTGCATATTTGGCTCAGCTCCTTTTGAGTAAAGGTTATAAAGTGTACGGTGCTTCCAGAGATGCGCAGATGTCTTCATTTGCCAATCTGCTGACTCTGGGGATACGAGAAAATGTTACCACTGTATCTCTGGCTATCAATGATTTTCGTAGCGTGTTGCAAATCATTCAGCAGGTTGAACCTGATGAAATATACAATCTTGCCGGCCAGAGTTCGGTCGGCCTCTCCTTTGAACAACCTGTTGAAACGCTAGAAAGTATCAGCATTGGGGTGTTGAATCTTCTCGAGGCTATACGATTTACTGGTAGGAAGATTAAGTTTTATAATGCCGGGTCAAGTGAATCGTTTGGTGATACTCATGGTCAGTCTGCTAATGAGGATACGCCATTTTGTCCTCGCAGCCCTTATGCTGTAGGCAAGGCTTCCGCATACTGGATTGTGGCCAATTATCGAGAGGCATACGGCCTTTTCGCATGTACCGGCATCCTCTTTAATCACGAATCACCCTTGCGACCAACGCGTTTTGTTACAAAAAAAATCATCACTACAGCCTGCAGAATTGCTGCGGGTAGCAAGGAAACCCTGAAGCTTGGCAATATTTCCATTGCTCGTGACTGGGGTTGGGCGCCTGAATATGTTGAGGCCATGTGGAAGATGATGCAATTAGAGGTACCTGAAGATTTTGTTATTGCAACTGGGGAGGAAAGAAAGCTTGAAGAATTTATTGCCTTAACTTTCTCCTCGCTCCGGCTTGATTGGCGAAATCATGTCGAAACGGACTCAAGTCTCTTGCGGCCTTCAGACATTCTTCATGGCTGTGGAAATCCAGAGAAGGCCTTCAAAGTACTTGGTTGGCGGGCTCAAAACAAACTGGAAGATGTCGTGGAAATGATGGTCAATGCCGAACGGGCAAATGGTCTTCGATGAAATAAGCAAAGTCTCCACCCACAAAGCAGGTAATCACATCTAAGCAATATGACCTTTTTAATCGATTTTATTCAACGATGGCTTGGAGCATTTCCCCGTGTTGGTCTTGCTTTTCTAGGAGCGCTGCTCTGTGTTGCGGCCATCGGTATGTTTTGGGATCGCCGCATTCGGGTTTTTACCGCGGTCATCGGTTTTCTTGTTGGGATCAGCATGGTTTTTCAAACCACAATTCTCGGGTATTTATCGGGAATTACCTTGGACCAGGGCGTGAGAATCATCGGTGTGATTTTTGGTGTTGCGATCTTTGTTGTAACGATACAGGCGGCACGCTTATCCTACCTGCATAAACGATATGCAGTTTTCTGGGTTGCATTAGCAACCGTTTTGTTACTTGGCTGTTTAGGCCTAGAAAGTATACGGTCTTTTGCCGCTTCCTTGGAGTTGCATATTCTAGCTCTGGTAGGCGGAGTCATTCTTGGCTTGCTCTTTCTTTTGCTGTTTTACTTCTCAGTGGTTCTCACTCGACTGGAAAAACAATGTCTGTTCTTGCGGACGCGGCTACAGCATGAGGGGATGGGTGTTGATGCGGAAGCTGTGGATATCCAGATGTCGGCATACTCACTGAAGAGGATTTTATCTCTTTGTGGCCAGTCGGTTCGGACAGTCAGCACTTTGTTTTCTGCAGAGAGCATGGGGCGTGCGATTCGAGGAACGCGAATTGGTGCTCCTTTGGTCATCCTGCTCGCATCCCTTGCGGTGTTACTTGTCGGTTTAGCTGCTCCCCAGGCGATGGTTGGGGATGAGGTAACCCATTATTACATGCTCGTTAAACAGGCGCAGAATATTTCTCAGCCGAATTTCTATGCGGACATCCCGATGGCTTCAGGCGGTATTGAGACACGTCGTTACCCCCATTCTTTCGGCTGGCACTATATAGGTGCCTTGGTGTATCTGGTTACCGGTGGATCATTTGCCGCTGTGCAGGTGTATCAAGCGCTTTTCCTTCTGCAATTATTAACTGTTGCCTATTTGCTTGCTCGGTCGAGAGGTGGTGTAGAATCGAGATCAGCACTTCTCTATGTTCTGATACTTGCGTCCTTGCCTCTTTGCCTGCTCTTTTCGGTAGCTTTTTATCAGGATGTGCCGATGACTGCCCAGGTCTTAACTTCTTTTTATCTCCTTAATAACCGTCGCTGTTTCTGGGCTTCCTGTTTTATGGCCTTGGCAATCTGTCTTAAAGTTACTGCAGTGCTTTTTTTCCCAGCATTTTTTTTCCTGGTGTTTTTCTGGGAGGTCAAAAAAGGTGGTTGGCGACAAGGTGCACTGGCTTTTCTGTGCTCAACCTTGATTGTCCTTGGCAGTACCTGGATCTTGGGGAAGACTATAAATATCTACGCGGAATCGGCTTTTTATCCCCAGGAAAAACTGGAGATTGTTGCAAAGGTAGTGAAAAATAGGCTCCAGGCGCTGTTCTCCAACACCGAGCGGGTACCGGTTGCCAGTATTGTTGAAAAGAGTGCATCTGATTCATCGCAATATATCCGGAATAAGTCGCCGGAGACAGTTCCGACGGTCATCGCTAATAATCCGGGCGATCTGCGAATCAAAGAGAATTATTTAATTTATGGCGGGCTGATGATCTATTTACTTATTGGGTTGAGCCTTATAAGTGGTCTGCCGATCGTCCGAGAAAAGCTATCGTTATCGGGAGAGCGGGAGGATTGGTGGCTCTTTGGTATTAGCGGCTCGTTTCTGCTGTTGACGGCTTATTTGGTCCGTACTGCTCCGGATGCCAGGTTTTTCCTGCCTGGATTGCCATTTATCTTGCTGCCACTTGTCGAACGGGTTGTTCACCTGCCGAAGCCGAAACTGCTGATCACAGTTGCAGCGGCTCTTGCTCTGTTACAGGGTGGATATGTCCTCAATAAAGCATATCATTTGCGGGTAGTACAGCCCGGTATCGTTGCAGGGATAGAGTATCTCAAACTCCACCCGACCGAACCCCACACCATTTTTATGTACCCGGAAGGGAATTACCGTTTGTTCCCGGTACCCCATGAATGGTATATGGGGTATCAGCTTCGCGACTTTTGGCGGGGTGATAATGATAAACGGCTTGAGATGCTTCGACAGTATGGCATTGGGGCGATAGTGGTTAAGAAACATTTGATCGCCCCAGTAGATGAACAAATCACCAATTTGGGAGTGTATCCACCGCAATTTGTCGTGGATTTGCGGGCCGATAAAAGGTTTGTTAAGAGTTTTGAGAACGACGAACTAGTGATTTTTTTGCCGCCTCCCCAAAAGAAGATTGAATAAACATGTTGGGATTGTATTTATCAGTTGCAAACGGTGATGTTTTTTTGTAAGTTTTAGAAAATTGTAAAAGATAAAAAACATGGAAGACGAGAAAAAACTTCAAGAAGCCCGCATGCGTCTTATTGAGACCGGCGGCAGAACCTCACAGGACCTCGGAACGGGTCGAATTGTCGGGCAAATTCTCATCTATCTTTATCTCAGGCAAGATGAGTCTTCGCTTGATGGTATTGCCGAGGATCTCGGTCTCAGCAAAGCCTCGGTGAGCATCGCAGTTCGTCAGCTTGAGCAACTCGGACTGGCAAGAAAGGTCTGGAAGAGTGGCGATAAACGCAATTATTATAAAAGTGCAGAAAATATCGGAAAAGCACTTCAACAAGGATTACTCGCACTCGTTCGACAAAAAATTCAGCTTTTCGGTGATGAACTGGAGAGTAGTCTTGAGCAGATACAAGAGATTCCCGAAAATTCTCCGGTAAAAGAGGATATAATATTTTTAAAGCAAAGAATCGTCAGAGCTAAAAAATTACAAAGTGGGCTTGAACGAGTTCTCGGAAATCCTTTGGTGAGTTTGCTTGCCGGGTTAAGGGGTAAGTGATGGGCTGAAAACAGGCAATGGATGCCACTCAACAATGAGATATTTTTTCGGGATTAACAATGGATGAATTGAAAACAATCAGGTGGCGCCAGCGATATCAGAACCTGAATAGGGCGTTTCTGCAATTGCAGGAAGGCATAAACATTCAAACGCCTAGTAATATCGAGATCCAGGGCATAATACAAAGTTTTGAATTCACATTTGAATTGGCCTGGAAAACATTAAAGGACTACTTGGAATCCCAAGGAGTTCTCTGCACTTTTCCAAGAGAGGTTATAAAACAGGCTTTCCATCATGGTATTCTTGCAGATGGTGAGATTTGGTTGGAAATGCTCAACAAACGAAATCTTCTGGCGCACACCTATGATGAGCAGTTGGCATTGCAGGCGTATCGTTTAATCTCAGGCGCGTATTATAAGCATATGCAGATTTTGCTGGGTTGGTTCGCAGGAGAAATTGATGGATGAAGTGGGAATTGATCTGCCGGAGCGTGTAATCATCACAGTGGCGGAAATTGCAGGGAATTTTCCTGAAATTGAAAGAGTTGATGTTTTTGGTTCGAGAGTTTTGGGAAATGCCAAACAAGGCTCGGATATTGATTTGGCGGTCTTTGGCCAACCACTAACCCCTCAGGTGCTGAGCGCCTTTCAAGAATATTTGGAAGAGGAAACAAACATCCCCTATTTTTTTGATATTATCCACTTTGAATCAATAGAAAACGCGGCTCTTCGTGAACACATTACACAATTTGGAAAACCTTTGTATGTCAGAAAAAATGTGGCAAGGATTTCTTGAAATAATTTTCAACTCGGTGAGTTGGCTTTGCCAGCAAAAATAGACATAAAGGGCTTCACAATTGTATTGCAGCTTTTACATCAATAAATGACTTGTTCAAATACGATTACTACGCATAATGAAAAATATACCTTACGGCAAACAGAAAATTTCCGAGCAAGACATTGAGGCTGTTGCAGCTGTTCTTCGCTCAGATTGGCTGACGACGGGCCCTGCTGTGGCAGAGTTCGAGTGTGTCGCTAAAGATTTTGTCGGTGCTGCTCATGGTGTTGCGGTTTCAAGTGGTACTGCAGCTCTTCATTGTGCTATGTATGCCATCGGTGTTGCTCCCGGTGACGAAGTTATTGTACCTGCTATGACCTTTGCCGCAACCGCTAATTCGGTAGTTTTCCAGGGTGGTGTTCCAATTTTTGTTGATGTTGACGAAGATACGCTCTTGCTCAATGCAGAACAGGT
>JAZDOW010000279.1:0-3885 GCA_043798185.1 Pseudomonadota bacterium
ACGGCAAAGCCTTTGAGGCTTGAACCCCAAAAGCTTTGCAGCCTCATAATGGCTCCCTTATTTGGTCGGCTATTTCGTTGAAACTTGGATGATAGTCGACGTTTATTTTTTCTTCATTAATTCGGATAATTATACCATATATTTGACAGGAGAGCGTAGACTTTTTTCACCATTACGAGATTAAATGAAAAGAATATTCAAGAACTTGAACGATTGTTACAATTACAAACGGAGTACCTTCATGAAATTCATTCTTTCAAACACAAAATGAATTTCTGAGGCATTCAAGGCAAATGGCCGTCACCAAAATCGTCCTTGGTGACATCAAGTTCAACCGAACCTAATAAGGAGGAACATCGTGAAATCCATTACTAAAGCACTGCTCGCTCTGTCTATTCTTACTCTCTTAAGCATGCCGGTCCAAGCCACGATGAGCCCGGAAGAACTTGCTGCTGAATCCGAGGCATACACCAAAACGACAGAGAAAACAACTCCCACCATGCCGGAAACCATCATCGCCAAGGTAGAAGAGGCCTGTACTCTGGTTTCAGCCGAGGGACAGGCTGCCTTTCCAAAATTCAAGGGGAAGAGCAGTCCCTTTCTTTATGAGGGTACCTATATCTGGATACATAGCCTCAAGGACGGTATCATGCTCATGCATCCCATTAAAAATAAAATGGAAGGCATTAATCTGATCGGCTTGAAAGACAAGAACGGCAAACGCTTTTTCGTTACCATGAATGACTTGGCGACTCAGGCGGGCAAGGGCTGGGTAGAGTATATGTGGCCTACCCCCGGTACCAACGAGGTAGTTCGCAAGGTATCATATGTCAAAAAATGCACCTTGCCGGACAGCACCGAAATAGTTATCGGCTCGGGCATTTACAATGGTGACCAGGCGGCAATGGCCAAGCTTGATATTAAGTAAACTTCCTGCCGATTTTCACCAAAGATTTCTTTTGATTGTCGATCTTGAGGTGAGCGTCGTCCAAAATCCTTAGGCTGAGGCCAGTACAGGGATCGCCAGGCGCTCACCGGATTATTGTCGAAGATATGATAGCTTACAGGAGCTCATCGGTTATCGATTACATCCGAGTTGCTTGCCGACCAGTTATCGCTCATCAACACGCTCCCGGAGGTTCCACATAACATGTCGATCACCCGCTTATCTTATAGCCTGAAATACAAACTGTACGGATTTGTAGTGCTCGCCATTTGTTTAGTCTTCTCCCTGATCGGGACGGGGGTGCACTATTATGGCAAAATTGAGGCGGCAAACGAAACCAAGGCCTTTTTTAATTGCTTGATGAATAATCTTCAGGAACTCAGGGTTGCCGAGAAGACCTACCTGCAGTTTTTTGCCGTGGAATTTAAAGCTAAATTTGGTGAATTTATTGATAAAGCCGATGAGTCCTTTGTCAACAAAAAAGCCCAAGGCAACTCTCCCGAGGTAAAGCAACACCTTGGCGCCGCCCAACAGCTTATCATCAGCTACCGGCAGCTTTTTACCGAATTTACTGTCGTTCATGAAGAACATGACATGCTCAAAGATACCATGCGGAAACCACTGACCGAGGCACTTCGCCTCATTGGTGAAATTCAGGGCAACATGGAGGCGCGAGAATCTGAGCTGCAAATACAAGGCTCAACACTTTCCGCCGCCGAGAGTGAGTTAGCGAACGTCACCCGTGACTGCCGCATCGACTTTCTACAACTGCAGAATATCCAATATCAGTTTCTGGCAACCGGCGACCCAAAATTTATTGAAGCTTTTAAAAAAGTGACCGATGATAAGGTTAAAGCTGACCTTATTGCACTGAAAACTTTCGGTAACAACCTCAACAATAAAAAATTTGTCGAACATGCCAAGGTTGTCGAGGAGTCGGTTGCCTCTTTTCTGAAACTTACCGGGCAATCGCAACAACTTGGTGCAAAAGAAAGGGAAACCGCCAAGAAGATGGACGCTGTCGGTTTCAATGCCATTGAACCCGTGGAAAAAGCCGTCGCTCTAACGTCCAAGCTTATCGACGACGAGAAAAAATCGGCATTGACCAGCATATTCATCATCGTCGTGATCGGCCTGCTGGTCTTCATCGGTTTTTCGATGATAATTGTCGGTATGGTCACCAAACCTCTTGTTCAAGTGGTAGCGGGACTCAAGGATATTGCCGAGGGCGAGGGCGACCTAACCCACCGGTTAGACGTCAAATCGAAGGATGAGATGGGGGAATTGGCGAAATGGTTCAATATCTTCATTGAAAAAATTCAGCTGCTGATCCAGGAAATGTCCCTGCATGCCAGCAAAGTCCAAACCTCTTCACAGGGATTGTTGACAATTTCCGAAAGTCTTTCCGCAGGGGTGGAACAGACTTCCCAAAAGGCCAGTTCAGTGGCCGGGGCCGGTAAAGAGATGAGTGTCAACATGAACAGTGTGGCCGCATCAATGGCCGAAGCGGCCAGCAACGTCAACATGGTTGCCTCAGCGGTGGAAGAGATGACGGCCACCATCAATGAGATAGCGGAAAATACCGAAAAGGCCCGGAACATTACCTCTCAGGCGGTGAACGAGACAGAAGCGGCAACCAATCAGATTAACAGTTTGGGATCGGCGGCGAAGGATATCGGCAAAGTTATCGAAACCATCACTGAGATCTCCGAACAGGTCAACCTGCTGGCCTTAAATGCCACTATTGAGGCTGCCCGTGCCGGTGAATACGGCAAAGGTTTTGCCGTCGTCGCCAACGAGATAAAAGAACTCGCCAAACAGACTGCCTCGGCCACCAACGAAATTAAGCAACGAGTTCAAGGTATCCAGGATTCAACCAAAGGTACTGTCGCCGAGATTGGTAAAATCTCTCAGGTGGTGGAGCAGGTCAATCTGATCGTGGGCACGATCGCTACCGCCGTTGAAGAACAATCAGCTACCACCCGGGAAATGGCCGAGAATGTTACACAGGTTTCCTATAGCATCGGTGAAGTCAACAACAAGGTGTCGGAGAGCTCGACGGTTTCTGCGGAAATTGCCCAAGAGATCACCGAAGTGATGATAGCCGCTAAGGAGATGTCAGTGGACAGCAGCCAGGTAGACAAAAGTTCGCACAGTCTCTCCGGCCTGGCCGACGAACTCTATCGGATGGTCGGCCGCTTCAAGGTTTGAGCAGATTGACTTGGCAAGCGAGAGCATGAACAAGGATTTCGAATACTGGTGGCAGGTGCCGGGTGAATGGATTGAACCGCCGAACGCGCGCCGGGGAGGGACCAGCGGGGTCGTTCGGCACGTCCCCGAGGAGAGGGACCGACTCTCTACATCAAACGCCAGGAAGGCCACATCTTCCGCTCGTTACGCTATCCCCTGGGACGCCCGACCAGTCTTCGCGAAGCCAGGGCTTTGGCGCACTTTAAGGCCATGGGATTTATTGTGCCGGCCCTGCGTTTTTTTGATTTGCGAAAAAAAGGCAAATGGCACGCCGTCCTGGTTACCGAGACCCTGCCTGAAGACTTTGTCAGTCCCGATAATTTTTACCCATCGGCCAGGGCCCAATCGCTCTGCATCGCCATGCTCAGGATGATCATTGAGAAAATGGCAACAACCCTGGCACGATTACACAAACAGCGCTGACAACATTCTTCCTTGATGCCTGCTTACTCTTCTTCCCTGTTACCGGGCACTTGCTATAATGGCCTCAGCTCCCCGTTGGCCACTATTTCCGGAACTGAAAATGAGTAGCGTCCCATCATATTTATGTGTGGGTGCAGCAACGGCGATAGTCGCCGGACGTCTTCTTCTCGAATGGGGTAGCCTTCTGCCCGCAGTTGATTCAAAGCAACCTCTATGTAAATGGTATTCCATAAAACGATCATGTTGAGCACCAGGCCGAGGGCACC
>JAZDOW010000290.1:0-36879 GCA_043798185.1 Pseudomonadota bacterium
AACGAGATAGTTACAGTGTCCCGGCATGTAGGCGTAAGCCAAGCCCCTTGATTACTTTCATGATGGTTGTGAATTCCGGGTTTCCATCGGCACTCAGGGCTCGATACAACCCTTCTCGGGACAATCCTATATCTTTTGCCAGCCTCGACATATTGCGAGCCTTGGCGATATCTCCCAGGGCGGCACGAACAAGACTACCGTCGCCCGGATCGTCATCAAGACATGCCTCGAAGTAGGCCTTGATATCTTCCTCCGTTTTGAGATGGTCTGCAGCATCCCATCGAGTGAATTTCTCAGCCATGATTAATCCCTCCATTCTTTTGCCAAAGTGATAGCCTTTTCGATATCGGCACTCTGGCTACTTTTGTCGCCACCGGACAAGAGCACAATTATTATTTGTCCCTTCCTTATGCAGTACAGCCGATAGCCGGGACCGTAATCGATCCGCATTTCAAAGAGTCCTTCCCGTAACGGTTTCACATCTCCGAGATTGCCCAGTGAAGCTCGACGAATTCTCGCCGAAATTCGCGCCTTCGCCTGACGGTCCCTCAAGTGGGTAAACCAATCTTCAAATGTTTCGCTTTGGATAATCTCCATACCAGAATTGTAACCTATGGTTCACACAATAACAAGAGGTAATGCACAGCTTTTTTCTATAGCAGTGCCCTGTAATCGACGCCAAGCACCTCAGCAAACCTTTTTGCCATCTCCTTGCCGATGACACGCTTGCCGGTCTCCATCTCGGAGATATGCCGCTGGGGAATACCGACCTTATCGGCAAGTTCTCGCTGTGTCAGATCTTCACGTGTCCGGTATGCACGAAGGGCAATGGTCTTGCCTTTGTCGATAAGATCCGGAAAGACTTCTGTAACGGTATAATTTCGTTCCTGCATAAGGGAAACCACGTTCATAATGGTACGTTCATAGTTTGCTGCCTATGGAAACAATCTTTCCCGCCGGCTGCTGCTGATCGTCTAGGAGTGTCATTGCATTTCTTACGGAACGGTCATTGACATGGGAATACCTCATTGTCATGGCCAAGGTTTTATGACCAAGGATCTTGGCAATTACCGGCAGCTCAACTCCGGAGTTGACCAACCAACTGGCGCAAGAATGCCGCAAAGAGTGAAAGACGAATTTCATTCTGCGGTCAGTGATTCCTTCGTTAAGACCAGTATGGTTTACTGCAGCGGCAAAAACCTTGCTTGCTCGTTCCATCCTCTTCCCGTTGGTCGCCGGGAAAACAAGCTCATTTGCCGCACCACGTTTCATCCCCGAAAGCATCTGCACAACTGCCGCCGTCATATAAACAGATCGTGATTCGCCGTTTTTGGCGTCTACGACAAGGATTTCTTTCCGATCAGTATCAATATGCTGCCAAAGCAGACCGGCAATTTCTCCGAACCTCATGCCGCTATTCAGGGACAACAGGCTTATTCGATAAGTGGTAGCCGAATGCTGCCGTATCTCCTCCAAAAGAAGCGTGGCCTCTTCATGGGAAAGGTATCGTTGGCGCCGGTTATCGATCTTCTGTTTCTTCAGGAAATTGGCAGTAGGCACTTCGCCGGAATAAATCTTGTGATCGATTGCAAAATGATAGACCTGTCGGATAATCGATTTTATATACTGGACTGACCGGGCGGCGTTCCCAGCTGAGGTCATGCGCTTTTTAATTCGTTCCAGGTCCAGAAGGATAATTTCATCGAGCCTTTTAGTTCCAAGGGCTGGAGCTATCCAGTTTTTGGAATAGTTGATTTCGTCCTTCAGGCTTTTCTTGTGGGAATTGGATTCACAGTATCGGGCGAATACATTGTTGAACAAAAGGTCATGAGCACGTTCCGCCTGTTGCTGTTTGAGTTGCTCATGCAGTTCAAGCTCATTCCGCCGAGCACCTTCGATATCCCGTTTTTCGGCCAGCGTCCGGGGACCTGTCGATGTGGTGATATTGCTCTTCAGTTCAGCCAGTACTGCCGCCGCCTTTTTCTCTGACCATCCCTCGCTTGACCACCCAAGTCCTTCCTCTTTCAATTTTCCGTCAACACGGTAGCTGATAGAAAAGTACTTATCGAAATTAACGCCATGCCGTCGCGACGAGTGGAGTTTGTACCTCACGCCTGCTGTTTTTCTTTGCTGTTTATCCAACTTCTGCGGGGAAACTATGGGAATCCCCATGTGTAGAGCCTTGCATCGTCTACTGGCTGCATTACCTTTTGCTATTAATGTTAAAGGTGCAATAGCAATCAACTCCGGTTCAACATGGAAATCCTCAATGATACGATACGTTCTCATTTTCCTTTCCGTGATGTTTCTTGTTTCGTGTGAAGACACAAATGTTGCGGTGATGACAGATGCGGCAACAGATGCTGTTACAGCCATGACCCTCTCTGACGAAGACGTAAAAAATCTTGCACAGCGTGCCGCTTTTGATTCGGACAGTAAACATCGTGTCGCTCCAACTGGAAATCCCTATGATGCACGTCTGCGAAAGCTCGTTGCAGATCATTCTAAAAGAGATGGGAATTCCTTTAATTTCAAGGCATATCTCTCAAAAGACGTCAATGCGTTTGCCATGGCCGATGGGTCCATAAGAGTATTGACTGGCTTGATGGATCTTATGAACGATGAAGAACTTCTTTTTGTTATCGGTCATGAGATGGGACATGTTGTGAAAAAACATTCCAGAAAGAAGGTGGTACTGGCTTATTCCACAAGTGCGTTAAGAAAAGGATTAGCATCTCAGGAGAATCAAATAGGGCAAATTGCCGGCTCGATTATTGGCAGTTTTGCCGAACAGCTCACCCATGCTCAATTCTCGCAACATGAAGAAAGGCAGGCAGATCTCTATGCTGTTGATTTTCTTGAAGCAGAAGGGTATGACGCAGGCTCTGCTGTTTCAGCACTTAACAAACTCACAACTTTAGCTCGACAGCACACATTCCTTTCGAGTCATCCCGAGCCAGAGGCAAGGGCGAAAAGCCTTTTGCGGAAGGAAAACAGTTCGGGTGATGATCAAGAGTCTATTCTCGAAAAGCTGTTACGGTATGGAAAAAAGATCGTGGTTGGTCTTTTTGAATTGCTTCTTGCTTTGGCGAAATGGGTGATAGCCATATTGTGATTAATGACGGCATATAACGTACCCGTTTCGCCACTATACCACCCGCTTTAGTGATATCAAATCGTACGGTATTTTCAGATTCGAAAAAGCATGGCGAGTTCTTTTACAAAGTCTTGAACATTAAAATTTTCTGATTTTTCCTGGTTATACCACTTTCTTACCGTTTCAATGATCCAGAGCGGAATAGCCTTCCCAGCAATCAAATGATAGTGTTCATGATATCCTTCTTTTAAGTAGTACCATCTGTTGTCGTTTCCCGGTTTCATATATTCGGAAACGTCAAGAATTTTCGCTCCGCCTTGGTGGAGAAGAATGTTTTTTAAATGGATATCTCTTGGATTCAATCCTTTTTTTGATGCATAATATATCGCATTATCAACATCATGAATGACCTGTTTCGGTATATGAACGCCTTTTAAAAGACAATCGTGCAGAGTTGTACCTTCTTCATAACTCATAACCAGGAAATTCGAACCGCTTCCGTAGTAGTCAGGATAATACTCCGAATGGCCAAGCTTTAAATAGACCTCAATTTCCAGATCTTTTTTGTCAAGTTTATCATCGCTGAACACTTTAAAAGCCAGGTGAGGCATTTGAAGAAAACGAAACACCGCGGCATCCGTCCCTACGCCTATACACTCGAATGCGTCAGAGTTTCCCTTGAGGGTAACAAGCTCATTTTCTCCGGTAGAGGAAACTTTTACTCTACGTAATTCTTTTTCTGCTTTTTCCCATTCCACTCGAATACATCCTTTGTTCTATTAAATGTCAGTTAGCTATGCAAAAACAGGAATTTCACCTTCCCCGCATTGATCACATCATTGTTCTTCAGAGCCGTCCCTTTCTCAATACTCAATCCGTTAAGACGCAGCTTGCCGGCATTATCTCCCGGAATAAGAGTATAACCCATACCGTCACGAATTATATATGCGAGATTTTTGGGAGCAAATAATCCTTCGAGCCTGACCTGGCAGCTATTTCCCTTTCCTATTTCGGTAAGTCGCGCGGTCAGCTGATATTCGCTCTGGCTGGTCTCGCCTTCTTGCACCTTGAGACGTGCCGGCGATTCGGGGAAAAAGGGTTCGGCATTTTTTACCCTTTCGCGCTGTTTACCGGTATCGAGCACCATGGTTTCGGCCATCACGATTTCACTGAGGACTATGTTTTTGCTTACTCCACCCTCCAGCAGAAAAGTCAGTGAGTGTTTGCCGATACCGGCAGTATCGCCATCTTGCAGTTCACACTTGGCGATTTTTTCCTCATGGACAAAGGTGCCGTTGGTACTGTTGAGATCTTCAATGAAATACTTGTCCTCTGCACGTTCAATCCTGGCGTGAAAGTTGGAGACAGCCAGATTATCAATCTGGAGATCATTTTTTGAGTTTCGGCCAATGGTGATCTCGGCCTTATCGCTCTGAAAAACCTTAAGGACGCTTTTGTTGAATTTAAGCAGTATTTGCAACATGGTTACCTCCGGATTCTGTTTATGACTGATTTCATTATATATTTCCATTTATTGTCGTAGCAGTCGATCACGACTGCGGTAATGTTGTCGCGTCCTCCGACAGCGTTCGCCTTCTCAATCAGGCGTTTGGTGATCACGGCAAGAGTCCCATTGCCGGAAAGGATGTTCTGTAGATCGTTATGTTCAACAAGATCGCTGAGTCCGTCGCTGCAGAGCAGGAAACGGTCCTTCGGTTTTGCATCGACCGGAATAATATCGGGCACTACCCCTGGCTGGGTACCGAGGGAATTGACTAAAACATGGCACATTCTGGCATGTTCAGCCTCTTGTCGAGAAAGCACCCCGGCTCGAATTTGCATATCGACCCAGGTATGATCCCTGGTTAACTGAATGAGTTCATTCCCGCGCAATCGGTATGCACGGCTGTCACCCACATGTCCAAAATAAAACTGACAACGATCCCAGCACATAAGGGTCAAGGTAGTACCCATTCCTTTTCGCTCCGGGTTCGCCTGGGCATCCTGATAAATCGTATGGTTGGCCAGATCTATAGCGGTCTGCAGTGCTCCAGAATTACAAGACTCGGGTTTCCCCCTTTTACCTGCGAGCAGAGTCTTGAATACTGTTTCAACAGCCAGAGCGCTGGCGACTTCTCCGCACGCATGTCCGCCTATGCCATCGGCCACCACGAACATGCCTCGTAGGCTATCAATTCGGAAAATATCTTCGTTATGCTCACGTACCTGTCCACAATCACTGCAACCATCAGCAACGAAATACATCACTTTAGCACCTTCTCTCTACAGGCCCGTGCTGCTGCAGCGACAACGGAGGCGTTTTTCGGACGGCGCGAAACGGCCTTTATGAGCAGCATGTCAATCAGATCGTGACTACACATGGGCAGGCCTTTACGCCTTTCACTGAGAGGAACGTATCTGACATTGGAAATGTTGTACATCAACGAGGCCATACTGTTGCCGACAAAGGCCTTCTCACCGCACAATAATTCATAAAAGACAGAACCGAGAGAAAACAAATCTGAACGACCGTCTACTCTTTTGGCAGCCACCTGTTCGGGAGACATATAACTCGGCGTACCCAGAATAATACCGGTCTGGGTTTCTGAATCAGAGACCACCCGGGCAATACCGAAATCGGTAACCTTCACAGAACCATCAGGCAGTCGCATGATATTAGCCGGCTTAATATCGCGGTGGACAACCTCATTGCTGTGGGCATATGCCAGGGCCTCGGCGATATCGGCGATAATCATAAGGACCTCGGCCACCGGCAGCAGTGTATTTTGCTTGCAATATACCGAGAGATTTTCTCCGTCAAGAAACTCCATCGCCAGATAAGCAAGATCGTGTTCTTCACCGGCATCAAAAATAGTGACGATGCCGGGATGATTGAGTCGGCCGGCAGCCTCGGCCTCACGAAAGAAACGTTCTTTAATTATCGGCAACTGGGCTTCGTCTACCTCGGAATAAGCGAGTGTCTTGATAGCCACCTCGCGATTAATCTTGGGGTCCCGACCAAGATATACGGTACCCATGGCACCCTGTCCCAGTTCACTGACAATTTCATAGCGTCCTAAAGTGGGTCGAACTGCTCCTTTTACAAGCACTACAGTGGCGTCTTTGCTCTGTCGTCCGAGTGATACACTCGCACCACTCTGACGCAGACGTGTCAGGCGCGCGGAGATGTCTTTGTAGTGGCCGCTTTGAGCCAGATAGTCATATGCTCGAAGAGCTTGATTGAATTGACGTTTGCGTTCGAAATCGAGACCCAAATGGTATATCAGGTCACGTGCTGTTTGGTCACCAGGCGAGCAGGCCTGATATTTTTCAAGAGCTTTATCGAGCAAACCTTTTTCCTGCAGCATCTTGCCTAAGCTGCAATTGAGTTCACTCAGTGTCTCGCGACGCTCACGCATACGCCGTGCAAAATGCAACAACAACAAGCCAAAACCCGTCAACAGCAACGGTGGAGTGAGCTGTAACCACCAACCGAAATTGACCAGTAGTACCGTTGCGACTGCCAGCCACACCAAGACAAACGACCCCATGAGAATCAGCGAGGTACGGCCTGGCAAACGGGGCACCGCCAGCCAAAGGAAAAAGGCAAAATAAAACAGCACCAGCACTTCAAACATCGGCAACCAGCCCGGCCGAGAGAGCTGAAAGTCTCCAAGCATCTGACTTATCATCTGGGCTTCGGAAAATTCCTGAGCCTGGGGTTGGGTGAAGAAACCAACAACAGCTACCTTCCCTTCCATAAGAGCTGGCTCACTGGTTCCGGCAAGAATGTCAGATGCGGAAACCTTAATTATATCGGTAAGTAGCGATGCAGGTAAAGGTAACAACTGAAAACTGCTATTAATTGGGTAACGTCGCTTGCCAACTGACAACACCATCTTGCCTGGCTCCTGAGATTCCAAGTCGAGCGACTTGAATGAGGCCTTGCTGCTAACCATTGTTGCGGCAAGAGCTGCCGAAGGGAAATAACGTTCACCAACGGGCAGCAGGAGCGACCCGGTATGTATACCCTCATCAGCTGCGGCGATAAAACCGACGGCTGCTGCCTGGCGCCGCAGCTCTTCCCATGGAACCTGAGCCGTCGTGATATGGACAAGCGGCGTCAGGGAAGAGAGCGGGTTGGAGAAATGTTTGAAATGTTGTTGCCAGGACCAATCCGGCAGCTTAAATTTGAGTGACAGCTTTTGCAGCTGAGCCGAAGTACCATCCACTTGGCCGAAGGTGTGTACCCGTGCCACCAAAACCACATTACCGGCCTCACGCAGGGCTTTTTCGAGTCGGATATCCGGGTCGAGTTCGCCCTCTAGTGCAGATAACTCCTTGTTGATACGCAACCACAATTTGTTGTGTCCGGCTTCCGGAGATCGCCCCCATTCTTCGCGCATGGTGCTTAATCTCTGGGCTGGCTCTTTTGGGGCAGGAGAGAAGAGTGGCAAATAGAGGAGAATAGCCCTGACTTTCTGTTTAGAAAGTCGCATGACAAGTTCAGCGAGAGTCTCGCGCGAATGTTCTCCTTCAATCATCTGAATATTCACAATCGGAGATTTTTCCGCAACCGAAATGAGACCGGCACGCAGAGTCAGGAGATGTTTCTCGATGGTTACAAGTGGAGGTATTTGATACAGCGTCGCTGCCCCTAACAGCATGGCAAACAACAAAATCAAATGAGTAGAGGAATAGAGCCGGTGTTTCATCAATTTTCTGTCATCTTAGTTCACGGGTTCAACTCGGCATGTCGCCATCATCACACTCCTTGCCTTTGTCGGACGGAATGCGAAAATTTCCCTGACTCAACCGATGTGGCCAAAAACCGGACAGAGAAGGGCAACCAAGGCAGCAGAGTAAAAGAGAGCCACAACACCAAGCAAACATAAAGGGTCGGTAAATCAAGATCGGCAATGAAACAATCCAAGCCCGTAGGATGACTGCAGGTGATGAGTGAGGGTAAGGAGATAACAAGTTCCTTTTAAGGGAGTTCTGAAAAAGACGGTCTCCCAACTAAAAAATATCTGATCTACTGATGCGAAGTTATCCTTTCATACTGCAATTTGCAATTTATTTGTCGCGCATGCACCAATACTGCTCACTCTACTTTGCAAGAGTACAAAGCAGTTTGCTTTTCAGGCATTCAAGAGTTGCGAGGGCAATTGTTATGATAATGCCTCGATGGAGAACTACTTTTGAAGGAAAGTATTTTAGGAGAGAAAACAAAAACGCGAAACAGGCTATTTGAGCAATTTATTAAACTGGGCGATCTGTTCATCTTCACCGATCTCAGTTGCGATGAGCCTCACCAGTTCAGCCGGGTTATTCTGGTCGGTCCAAAGATTCAGAGCGTTCCGATAGATAAGAGAGCCAACCGGTCCCATAACCTGACTCAAGGCACTACGAATCTGATCTGATTTCGGTCCAGTCGCAGAAAGTTTGTCTACTTGTCGTACGGTCGGTGAGGCGAGACCTGCGTTTTGCAGGATAACCTTAACTATACCTTCAAGATCATCGGTAGCGTAAATGTGTTGCAATCCAATGGCGGCAATGCCTGCTCGCACCCCATCTATATTCTGATCAACAAGTGCGATAATTTTGTTGCTCACAATAACTTTATTGACGATTTGTGACAGGAATCGATAGCCATCATTCACTCCTGGAATTTTTAAAGAAGTGATGATTTGTTCAAACGAGGTCTTTTCTAGAACTGCCAGCGCTTCTCTACGGCTATTGACAATGTGCACCTTCAATGTTGCAGCGTGGGGAGAAAGCATGGTAGTCAGTCTGGAGGTAAATTTTCCTTCAGATTTCACCACAAGAATTGTCATCGACATGGTAGATTCCCTTGCTGGATACTCATCCAAGTCACTTGCAACCAACAGACGTTGCTATTCAAGAACTTTGCGTAATACATCATAATCGGCGTCGATCGCTGCCTTAAATCCTGTTAATCCCATAGCCTTCATGGCCAAGTCGTCTTTATTGAGTTTCAGTAGTGCCTCTTTAATGGTATTTTTTTGTTTCTGTGGCAAGCTTTTATTAACAGACAACGCCCAATTTGGTAACCAGGCTGTCTCAATGACCTTTTTTATGGAATTCGGCTGAATGAATTCGTCAGCCACATTGTAAGCGCTCTCCCGGATGAAGCCGGCATCAACATCACCTATACTTACTGAAATGATGACATTTTCCTGGCGGTTATCAGCCGCTTCGACTATCGTGCAATCGCGTTTGACATCAAAACCATTTTCCTGGAGAGAAAGCTTTTGCGAAAGATATCCACCTGCTGAAGTTTTCCCTACGATCATCACTGTTTTTCCTTTGAGATCGGCAAGGTTGGCAATCCCCGAATCAGACTTTGCTATAACAAGGCCTCGAAACCTGTCCCCACCCTCACCCTGTATGGCAGTGGCCAAGACTTCATGCTTTTCAGCAATATTGACGTAAACCAATGGATTTTCATAACCAATGGTAATACTGCCCTTCATTGCCTGATTTTCATAACTGCTGAAATTTTCAGTGAGCAATAGCTCGACCGGTTGCTGCAATTCTTTGCCCAGGTGCTGAACAAGTGGTGTAGTCATAGCAGTCAGTTTTTCCGGAAAGTAGCGAGGCAGCATCGAAAACACGTAAGTTTCCGCTTCCACTCGGCTACAGATACAAAACAGTACAAAGTAACAGACAGTAAGGGTTTTTCTCATAACGCTTCCTGGGTTCTCTATAATTTTAAATTTCAACGGTTATTTTATCGGTAATCCTGCAGCTTCACGAAGCAGATTGTATTCACTGTCCTGTGTCAATTTGAAGGCATTGACTTTGAGTGCTTTCAAGGCAAGCGATTCTGGTTTGAGACGTTCTATGGCGGCAATGATTTTTTTCTTGTCTGCTTCCGGCATCTTTTTGTTAAGTGAAAGCGCCCAGTTGGGTAACCAGGCAGTCCTTTCCAAAACATGAATCGCCTCGGCAGGTACAAAATCCTTGACCTGGGAGAGAGCCGATTCCCGAATGAAACCGGCGTCCACATCCCCTGTATACACAGAGAAAATTACATTCTCCTGTTTATTTTCGGTAGCCTCTTCCACGATGCAATCCTTTAAGGTATTGATGCCGTTTTTCGCCAGGGAGTAATTCTGTGATAAAAATCCACCTGTACTCGATTGGCTGACAATAGCAATCTTCTTGCCTTTTAAATCAGCTAAGGTTTGTAACGGGCTATTTGCACGAGTGATGATGATTCCCCGAAACTGAAAGCCCTGCTCCCCCGTAGATGCCATGGCAATAGCTTCATGAGCCCCGGAGTTTTTAACGTATACATAGGGATTTTCATAACCGATGTGAATTACCCCGGAAGACAGTTGTTGAGCATACTGCGTAAAATCAGCAACCAAAATGGGAGTAATTTTTAGGCCGGTCTCCATGCTCAAATATTCTGCTAGAGGGCGTATCCGACTGTTAATCTCATCGGTGCCAAAAAGGGGCAGCATGGATATTCGGTATTCAGCTGCCATGCTTATCTGTGGAATCAAGCCATGAAACAAAAATAACACTACAATAACAGTAAGTTGAATAATAATTCGACGTATATCCTTTCGCACACCGGACGAATGGCAAATGCCCAGGACAGTTTGTCTCATTTCTCCAATCTCCCAATGATATATTTAATGGATTGCTGCATACGTTTAAAAGCTTTCGCCAGTTCCTGTATCTCGCGCGGTCCTTTGGGTACGATATTGAGATTCATTTCTCCAAGGCTGATGCGGTTGACTACATCCGTCACCTCCTCCAGCGGTTTGGTGATCGAACGGTTCAAAAGAACAAAAAAAACAGCACCCAGAAGCAGAACAGTGCAGATCAGGGAGATTGTTAACGGTGAAATCAGCGCCTGTCTGATTGCCTCTTCAACTTCTGAAACATAGATTCCGACATGTACTTCTCCCCCTGTTTCTTTGATAGCTTGCACTTTATCGTAGATACGCTGGCCACCGATCGAAAGAGTTGCACTCGAGTCTTCTTTGTTCCCGGCAAGACGGTTTTTGGCGAAGATATCCAAAGGAAAACCACTCTCTTTCACCTTCTTTCCGAATTGGGGTTCGAACCGGTTCAAATCACTGAAGAAGCCTCCAACAACCACTCCTTTGCCGTTAATTACAGATGCATAAGCAACACCCGGCAATTTGCTGGTTGCTCTGGCTTCCTGATTGACTTGCAAGTAGTCCCTTAACAACAGCGGCTTTTTGATAACTCCGCTGAATGAGGCAATAATTGCCTGATTTCGAAGTTCTATCTGATGATTGATAATATCTGGTATATAATGCAATGCCAGAAAGGCAAAAGTGCCGCAAACGACAAAACAACCAAAGGTCATCGTCAACAACAGATAGGCCCCTACAGGAACCCCTTTTTTTAGCAGGAATGATTCGGTCTTAGTCTTGACTTTTTGATCCTGTTCGCCTGAGAATATTTGTTTTGACTGAAGCATGATTTCCTCAAAATAGTTATTGAGTTTACAAAGCGGATATGCCCTTTTAATAAGACAGATATTAGCTTCTGATAGCTCGCGACACAGTATAATAGCCATAAGAAAGCAAACGTTGTGCCAGGTTCTTCTCTTTAGCCAATAAAACTTGGGCTTCAAGAAGTTTTGTTATCGAATGAACTTGACCAATACAGCAGATTGCATGGTATTACTTATGATTACTCTGTTTTCAAAGGCGATTAATAACAACAGAGTGCTGCGAAGGAGGGATTGTTACAGAATTGAGACTGCCGGGTCGAGCTTGTGTCGGCGAAAGTGAATCTTTGTCGATGCAACATAATATTTGCATCTGTTGGAGGAGTGAAAACCCACACAAACAGCCAACAAGACTCTCGAACGATGGCAACATATCTATTGCACTGCAACGAGAATCGTGCACTACTTTCTTTTTTAGGCGGCTTTCTCAGTAATACAGGACAGAGATTTGATCGTGGAATTCTTCGTAATAAAAGTTACGGTTTGAAAATATCTGTTATGATTTTATATAGTTGCTGATTTCTCCGTATTTGAAATTTTCATGAATGTTGTCTTCCAGCTTTTTCATAAAGCTCTCCAGGGCAAATCTATACTGGGCTGGATCATGCCAATTCCTGAAATCACTTATATCTCTTGTAGCTCTAATCCTTTCTGCCCAAGATTTTTTGGTGGTAAATATTGCATCGTCTATCATTATGGGAAACAAAACTTGGTTGTCGTTGATGTGATATTTTTTCACCCGTTCTCTTTCTAATGCAGCTTCCACCTCATTTTCCACCCAAAAACTGGCGATGGAGCTTTGTGATAGAATCAGGAATAACATGTCCTGCATTTTTACCGTCTTATCAATTTCATGTCGGATTTTTCTGCCGCTTTTTATGCTTTCACTAACGAGCCAGCAGCGTACTCCTTGGTCCTGCAGATCATTTTTAAGCTGGTCAGCAAAATTCTGGTTTTTTGTAGAATATGAAATATAGCAGGAAGAAAATTTCCATATATTGTCTACGAATGACGAACATGCTTCTATGAGGTTTTTGGGTACTCCGGCTTGTCGAAGGAAACGGTCCGGGATGTTTCCTTGAGATTGAAAAATGGTATCAATTCCTATCGTCGAGGGGGCATGATGGATAACCTCAGACAAACCAATCGCATGACTTAAATCACAATCGGAAAAAATCGTTCCACCAAGATTTGCCGTTTGAAAATTAGTGTTTTTAAAGAAAGTGTCGGAAAAAATTGTACCGTTGAGAAGAGCTCTTTGTAGACTGGCATCACAAAGGTTGGCATTGACCAGATTAGCTCTTTGCAGGTTAGCTCTCTGCAATTTTGCTCTTCGAAAATTGGTTCCTTGGAGGTTGGCCCCCCATAGATTTGCCCCGCGAAGATCTGCTTCAAAAAGATTGGCTTCAGGGAGGTTCGCGCCGCGAAGGTCGGCTCTGCGCAGATTTGCACGTATCAGGTTTGCGCCTTGAAAGTTGGCATCAATGAGACATCCTGCAAAGAGATTGGCTCGTGCAAGGTTAGCTTTCTTGAGATTTGCCCCCTCAAAGTTTGCTCCTACAAGATCAGAACCTTGGAAGTCGGCACTATGAAGATTTCCACCGTGGAGGTCTACCCATTGCAAGTCCATTGCCGAAAGGTCAGCACCTTCCAGTTGGGCCCTGAACATATATTTTTGTCTCTGGACGAATTCCCTCCATGCCTCGACACCGCCGTTGCGCAGAATTTTCAAGTGCTCTTGATTTGCCATTAAGATCCCCGCAGTATATTGAGCATCTCGGTTTCGGCTACAGCAGACGAGATAGCCTTAAGATTAATCCGATAATAAATTTCAATCTGAAATTACCAAGCATTTTCAATCGAGCAAATTTTCTCATCGAGACAGTTGGAGACGAGCACTCTGACGTTAGGAGAGGTCCTCTCATCAGAAAGTCAATTCGACAGGGTTTACGTTATCGGGCTAATCAGGATCTTGGCGTTTGGAAAGGATAATTTGCCAATCGCTTTCGTTATTATATCGCTGATGTCACTTACCCTAGGGCAAGCGTTTACAGTTGCCATCCCCAGTACTGAAGGAATGCCGAGAAGTTTTTAAGGTCTGAGTCCTTCCTTGCCCAAAATTTGAGGCTGGTATAAAAAACTGTGTCACTTTTATCGTTTATGCTGAAAGCCTTGTCTTCGCCGACATGGAGGTCTAAGGCCCACCAACTGATAAACAGCCTCTCTAAAATCTTTGTATTATTCTTGACATACCCATTGCGTGAGCCCTCAGTCTCGAAAAAAGGTACGGTTTTGTCTTGGTATGGAAGAGAATAGAGATCAAGCATTGGCAGCATGCGCATTTGCACCTGCTGTCCAATTGCCTGTCGGGTAGAGTTATCAGTGACGGTAATGTCGCTTATCCTGTGTATTTCACTTTCCAGAGTGAAGGTGATCCGGTTAGCAGTATCTGAGTTAGGAAATCTCAGAATACTCGGCAGGGTGAAACCATAAATGGATTGAGGGCTTGTCGACCAGTTTTGAGGCAGGGCTTCACGGGGCATTGCTTCCGTGGGGAAGAAGGCCAGATAGCAACCGCAGGTGTGCACTGTGGTGACGAGGAGGAGAGTTCCTGATTCATCAAGGGTATAGATAAAGAGAAGTCCGGGGTTTCGTCCGGCTGTAAGGTTGAGGGATGCCCAACTCAAAGGAACTTCAGGAAAATGAATGCGATAAATAATGTTTGTATAGACACCTTTGGTCGTGCTGAACTTCTGGCTCTCAAAGAAGACGGCAGGTTTTTCAGGGGTAACGAAAATCTCAGGTTCTTGACCGGTACCTGCCGCGACACTTGGGGTCCCAATTTGGTTAAATGTTTTTGATGGTTCCTTGAGAAGAAATGCAGGGGTGTTTGCCTCGGTTATTGATGCTGGGGCAGGTGGGATGTAGAGAGCTGCCTGATCCAACAGACCACGAGGAGACTGGGTGCAACCTAAAAGAAAAAGAGTCAAGAAAGCTGCAATGAATGTGGGCGGAAGATTTGAAAGACGCCGAATACGGCAAAGATTTTTGCCTGGCATGGGCTATTCTCCAAAGTAACGGGTGTGGATGCAGAATAAATAGACAAAAAACTTAATACCTCCATGCCCTGCGATGCACATGCGAGAGCATGGAGAAAAACAAACCATACTCTGTAGGGTATTAAAACTCTATGTCAGCAGGTTCATAGTATTCTTTCGGGTGTTTGCAGGCTGGGCACTTGGGCGGTGGTTCGTTGCCGGTGTAAGAATAGCCACAGAGGGAACATTTCCATTTCACCGGTTTGTCACGTTTGAAAACCGTGCCATTTACCACCATATCAAGCAGTTTCTTATATCTTTGGCGATGCTCTGCTTCGACTTTGGCTATCTGGGTGAAGAGCATTGCCGCCTCCATGTTGCCCTCTGCTTCTGCCTCTTTCGCGAAAGTAGGGTACATGGTGACAGTTTCGTAATCCTCTCCTTCAAAGGCCTCTTTCAGATTGGCTGCAGTGTCTCTGATACCGTTAAGAAGCTTAAAGTGATCATTCGCATGCCGCATTTCATTCGCTGCGGTTTCTTCAAAAATTCTGGCGATGTAATGGTATCCTTCTTTTCGGGCAACCTTAGCAAAAAAGGTGTATTTGTTGCGGGCCATGGATTCTCCCGCAAATGCAGCTTTCAAGTTTTCTATGGTTTTGCTCATGTGATCCTCCTTGTAAAATTTAGTCTGTTAATACGTTGAAGCAGAATTGAGAGAAATATTATCAAATAGCAATTATTCCTAATTACATCCAGGAAACTTAAGTGTCAATATAATTTTTGGAACTTCCAGGCGGTACCGGCAATAAAACGTCTCCGAGTCACATCTACTATTTGGTAAAGAAGTGCGAGCTCAATTACAGCGGCTGAATTTGTATGAATATAGCTTATATCACATCATATCCTGTTAAAGAGTTCGAGAAAAAAATCGGAATTTGAATGTCTTGGGAGAAAAAAGAGCAACCTTGCTTTTTTTGTAGTTTTAATGTTGAGTTTGGTGTAAAATACTTGGTTACTCAAAAGCGTCTCACTTTTCCGGTGAGCATTTTGATTATCATGCTTCCCAGCGGCGGATTTGCTTAAGCCATTAATATTCTTATATTGAGTGGAAACCCCGCAAAAGGGTAGAGCAAGGAGCCCAAATGTCGAGGTTTGGTGTCGCCGTCAGATTCTGTTGAGTAAGGAGTTGCAGCTTGCTGTAACTCCTTACTTTTTTATTTATTCCCATAGCTTGTTAGAAGCGAACCGGAAACGTGCCGGTTTGCAACGTTGTAGAGGACAGCAGCCATGAATAAGGATTTAACGAAAGTAAGAAATATAGGTATCAGTGCCCATATCGATTCGGGAAAGACAACGTTGACTGAACGTATCCTGTTTTATACCAAAAGAATTCATGCAATTCATGAAGTTCGAGGTAAGGACGGGGTCGGTGCGAAAATGGATTCCATGGAACTCGAGAAAGAGCGAGGTATTACCATTCAGTCCGCAGCCACCTACTGTTCCTGGAAAAACGTCGATATCAACATCATCGATACGCCTGGCCACGTCGATTTTACCGTTGAAGTAGAGAGAGCTCTCCGCGTGCTCGATGGGGCCATCCTGGTGCTTTGTTCTGTTGGCGGTGTTCAGTCTCAGTCCATCACGGTTAACAGACAGATGACCAGGTACAATGTTCCCCGTATCGCCTTTATAAATAAGTGTGACCGAACAGGCGCCAACCCTGAGAAGGTGACTCGCCAGCTCCGTGAAAAGCTCGATCTGAATGCTCATTTGATGCAGATTCCCATGGGTCTGGAAAGCGATCTTAAGGGAATGATCGACCTGGTCACCATGAAGGCTGTCTATTTTGAAGAGCCTAACGGGGAAACCATTGTCGAAAAAGAAATCCCTGCCGAGTACCAAACGGAAGCAGAGAGCAAGAGAGAGGCACTCCTCGAAGAAGTCTCCATGTTCTCTGAAGAACTTATGGAGGCGCTTCTTGAGGGAGGAGATATTGATACTCAACTCATCTATGACGCCATTCGCAAAGGAACTCTTGCCCTTGAGTTTACCCCGGTGCTCGTGGGATCGGCATATAAAAATAAAGGGGTGCAGTTGCTTCTCGATGCAGTAGAGAGGTTTTTGCCCTGTCCGACCGACGTTACGAATATGGCTCTCGATCTGAAAAACGAGGAAAAAGAGTTTGCCGTCACCAATAATCCCGATGATCCTCTTATCATGCTGGCATTCAAACTTGAAGACGGGCGGTATGGTCAATTAACCTACACTCGTACCTATCAGGGAAAATTAGCCAAAGGGGATATGGTTTATAACAGCAGAACTGGAAAGAAAACGAAAATCGGTCGACTTTGTCGCATGCATTCTAATGAGATGGAAGAAATAGATGCCTGCGGATCCGGTGATATTGTGGCTCTTTTCGGCGTCGATTGTGCGTCCGGCGATACCTTTACTTCGGATGAGATCAGCTGTTCCATGACCTCTATGCATATACCCGAACCGGTTATTTCCTTAGCCGTGATTCCGAAGGATAACAAAGCGCAGATCAACATGTCCAAGGCGTTGAACCGTTTTACCAAGGAAGATCCGACTTTCAAGACCTACGTTGATCATGAAACCGGCGAAACCATTATCTCAGGGATGGGCGAGTTGCATCTTGAGGTCTATGTCGAGAGAATGAAGCGTGAGTATGACGCGTTGGTTGAGGTAGGCGCTCCCCAAGTTGCATATCGCGAAACTATTTCCCAGAGGGCCAACTTTAACTATACTCACAAAAAACAGACCGGTGGCTCCGGTCAGTTTGGTCGAGTTGCAGGATACATGGAGCCATTGGAGGAAGGTGACTATGAATTTGTCGACAGTATCGTCGGCGGTGTCATTCCCCGTGAGTTTATTGGTTCCTGTGATAAGGGTTTTAAAAAGAGTCTTGAAAAAGGTTCACTTTGTGGCGCGGCAATTACCGGAGTACGGTGTGTCCTTAATGACGGGGCCTTTCATGCGGTTGATTCCTCTGATATCGCTTTCCAGCTGGCAGCCATCGGCGCCTTTAAGGACGGGTATCTCAAAGCCAAACCGATAATAATGGAACCCATCATGAAGGTTGCCGTTGAAGGACCGACTGAGTTTCAAGGATCGGTTATGGGGTCCATCAACCAACGCCGCGGCATGATCATCGGCACTACTGAGGAAGGAGCTTATTCGGCAGTAGAAGCCGAGGTGCCTCTCTCCGAGATGTTTGGTTACTCCACAACTCTCAGATCTCTCACCCAAGGAAAGGCTGAGTTTACCATGGAGTTTGCGAGTTTTAAACCGGTACCAAAGGGTGTAAGCGAGCAGTTGGTCAAGGCCTATCAGGACGAACGAAAGAACGCTTGAAATAGACGGTCGAATTGACTACAACAAGATAAAGAGTCTGGATACTCGGTTTCCGGCTTGATACCTGCGTGAGCGATGCGGGGGAAGAACGAATCGAAAAAGGTGAACTGTCATGGTAAATAATGAGTTGAAAGTAAATAATCCTCTCCGGGCTCTCGGACTAGAGGATAAATCGGGGCGTGGCGTTCAAGCCATGATGGGATTGGTAATGGCCAGGGCCGGACTTGGCAAGACTGCAATCCTCGTTCAATTTGCTCTGGATTGCATGCTTTTGGGTAATAAAGTGCTGCATGTGGCAATCGGTGAAGGGGTGGATAAAACCCGTGCCTGGTATGATGATATCCTTGCTTTGCTGACCGAGGGGGAAAAAATAGGGAATATTCCGGAGATCATGAAAAACCGGATGATCATGACTTTCAAAGAGAGTTCTTTCAGTAAAGCCCTTCTCGAAGAACGGTTGGATGATTTGGTAAAACAAAATATCTACAAACCTGAATGTCTGATAATTGATGGATATGATTTTGCCAATAATAGCAAGGAATCGCTTGAAGGCTTGCGTAATTTCATGAATGACCGTGGTCTGAAAATGATATGGTTTTCAGCGGTTAGCCATCGTGAGGATAAACGGGTCAGTCTTGACGGAGTACCTGCTCCCTGCCATGAGGTTGACACTCTTTTTGAAACAGTTCTGTTGATCAAGCCGGCGGGAGATGCAATGAAACTGGATATCGTAAAATGTGATTCCTGCAAGCTTGACCCCGGGACTACCCTCATGCTCGATCCTTCGACGATGCTGATTAAAAAGGCTTGAGAAAGGATTTGCCGGCACCGGCAGTTGAGGTTGAGCTATAAAAAAATTAAAGCGGGGTACCGGATCGGTATTCCGCTTTTTTCGTGTAAGGTGTGCATATGCAGTTGAGACCATGCATAGATCTCCATGGTGGAGTGGTGAAACAGATCGTCGGATCGACACTTGTTGACGGTGATCCTGATGCGGTGGAGACTAATTTCATCACTGACAAACCGCCGGCTTGGTTTGCCGAACTCTATCGGGCGGATAATTTAACAGGCGGGCATATCATTAAGCTCGGACCTGGGAACGATAGAGCAGCTGAGGAAGCACTCAAAGCCTGGCCGGGCGGAATGCAGGTTGGTGGCGGCATAACCGCAGAGAATGCCGGAGAATGGCTCGATAAAGGCGCATCCGAAGTTATTGTGACCTCGTACGTTTTCCGAGATGGTATTGTTGATACCGACCGCCTGAAAAAGCTTGTGGCGGCAGTCGGTAGGAAGAGAATTGTCCTTGACCTCAGTTGCCGCAGGAAAGACGACCGGTATTATATAGTAACTAATCGATGGCAAAAATTTACAACAGTATTCATTTGTCCTGAGGTGCTTGATAATCTCTCGAAATATTGTGGGGAATTTCTTGTTCATGCGGCTGATGTCGAAGGGAAATGTTCAGGTGTCGAAAGAACACTTGTTGAAAAACTGGCGCGTTGGACACCGATTCCTACAACTTACGCCGGTGGCATTCGTGATATCGCCGATTTGCAGTTGATCCGGGATGCCGGCAAGGATAGGCTGGATTGCACAGTCGGCAGTGCTCTTGATATTTTTGGAGGTAAATCCCTCACCTATATTGATGCTGTGCGTTTTTGCCGGTCCACCGAAAGAAATGCCAAGCAGTAAAGGAAGGAGTTCATCGTTCTGGCTGTGAGTTCTCGACCTGACCGAATTCGTGGTCAACCCATTGATTGAGCTAATACTTTGATGCGCAAGAGCACCTGCCTCGCAGTTCGAACCTTGACCTTAACTTCATCTTCCGATACAATACCTTGCCAGCAGTCTATTTATTTGTTGTTTATTAACTTACTGTATATTCTTGAAATACATGACATCTAATAAGGAAAAACAGCGGCGGGAGATTGAGAAATTTATTGACAAAATGCCCAGCCTGTCCACAACCGTCGGCAAGGTTATGGAAATATGCAGTCGTACCGACGCGTCTCCCAATGAACTCAATAAGGTTATTTCGCTTGATCCGGTCCTGGCCGGACAGGTGCTGAAGCTTATCAATTCCGCTTACTATTCCCTGGTCAACAAAGTCACCTCATTGACCCGAGCCATTACAATGCTTGGAATGAATACCGTAAAAAACATGGCACTCAGTACGGCCATTATTCGAACGGTGACTGGAGCCAAGAAATCAAGGGCTCTTCCTACTACCAAGTTTTGGGCGCACTCAATAGGTGCAGGAGTCAGTGCAAAACTGCTTGGAGAGGCCAAAGGGCTACCGGTTATGGAAAGAGAAGAGCTGTTTCTCGCCGGTTTACTCCATGATCTTGGCAAGGTCCCCTTCGGTGATGACTATATCGAAGCCCTCAATATTGCTAAATTCGAACAGTTGCCGCTTCATGAAGTAGAGCTTGATGTCATGGGTATCGACCACCAGGAAGTTGGATTGATGATCGCCGAAAAATGGAAGCTGAATGATGTGATAACCACTTGTATAGGCATCCACCATGATATTGAAAAATTGAAGGTCGGGGACAACCAGAAGGTGGTATTGGTGGCTTTAGGAAATATGTATACCAATATATTTGACCACGGTTATGCGGGTGATCCATTTCCCAGAGAGGAAGATATCCAGCCTCTTCGCCAAGTTGTCGAAATAACACCTGAAGAATTCTGTGGGATCGGTCAACGGGTGATAGAGGAAATACATAAGGCTGAAGTCTTTTTGAAACTCTGACCTTATGAGAAATGAATTTACTCGGCAGAGATATTCCTTCATTCAGGATTTAATTTCCCGACAGTACTCTTCCAGATTATATCGTTACACTTCAGCTTGGCAAAGAAATAGCAAAACATTGAATAGGAGCCCATATGAAAGTTCGCTTTTGGGGCGTGCGGGGATCTATTCCCAGCCCAGGTCCAAAAACCCAGAAGTATGGTGGAAACACTGCCTGTATTGAGTTACGGGTGGGGGCGGATGGCCGACTTGTTATCATTGACGCCGGTACCGGTATTCGTTCCCTAGGCAATTATATGATGGGTAATGACTTGCCCAAAGGACCCATCAAAGCGGACATCTTTCTTTCCCACACTCATTGGGATCATATCATGGGGTATCCGTTTTTTACTCCTATATACATTCCAGGAACAAAATTGAAGGTTCACGGGCCGGTTTCTTTCGAAGATGATCCTTTGGAAGAAGTTGTGGGCGGGCAGATGAAATATCGTTATTTCCCCGTCAACCTCGGTGAACTCGCCTCGGAAATCGAATATATTCGGCTGAAAGAGACTCCGTCAATTGACCTTGGCGATGGCCTGCACCTCTCGACCAAGCTGCTCAACCACCCAATCACCGCATTAGGGTACCGTTTCACCTTCAACGGCAAAGTGGTTTGCACCTGCTACGACACCGAACCCTTTCGCAACTTGTTTATAACCGACCCTGATAACCCCGACTACGACGAGGCTATGGCCTTTGAGGGAGAAGAGGTGGCTGTTGAGCAAAATCTTGCCATTGATCAGTTTTTTGCCGGGGCCGATTTGCTCATCCACGATGCCCAATATACGGCCGCTGAATACGGGACACGAATCAATTGGGGGCATACGTCAATAGAACATGCCATTGCCGCTGCGAATCGAGTCGGGGTCAAAAAACTGGCGCTTTTTCATCATGATCCTGATAGGTCCGATGCAACTCTGGATGAGTGGTCGGCAATCTACTGTGAGTCTGGGAAATATGGGGATACCGAGGTGTTTTTTGCAAGAGAGGGAATGGAGATAGACTTGTAGCTTCAGCTCACCGAGAAAAGAGAGATTGTTTTATTCTCTCGATACATTGGTGATCGGCTTGATAGGGGATGAAAGGCGACCCGGGAACCGGCAGGCAGAGCTCTTCGGTAAATGGACTGCTTGAAACGTTGCGGTTGTAGGCCTCGACCGCCAGGCGCTCGAGGTTGACCGTATCTTCAATATTATAGGCCAGAAGAGTGTGTAGTGCCTGCTCATCGTTATAATCCCTGTAACGATGCCAAAGGAGAACGGCGAAATAGCCGTCGACACCATCAAGATCGCCGCGATTCATGCCCAACATTTTCTCGCATCCTTTTAACCCGCCTTTAAATCCAAGCCGTGCCAGGACATAGCGTAAATCGATCTGTGCCTGATGCAGTTTGATGTGAAAAAATTTCTCTAGAACGGGTATGTCAAAGCTTTTACCGTTGTAGCTGACAATCACCTTAAATCTGTCGATATCGCCCACGAAATCGTGCAGGTTGACACCATTGATATAGGTGAAAACCTCCTGGCCGTCATAAAGGGCAATGGTGGTTATCTCGGCACTGTCGTCCAGTCCGGTGGTTTCAATATCAAGGAAGGCGGTGTATTGCCTGTAATGCGGGAAAATGCGCCAGACTTCGGAGCTGTCAAGACGCTTGGCGAAAAAATTCGGATCATCTTCGAGGGCCGCAGGTGACGCTCTCAGGATTGACTGAGCATCAACATGGGTGAGAGCGGAGATGTGAAGGGGAGGCGGGTCTCGCCACTTATCCCACGTGGTGATATCCGCCTCCCAGAGCCTTGCTTCAATCTTTCGGCCGATGCCTGGAATATGACAGAAGGTTTGCCGCAGCATTTCTGCCTTGCTTAAAGAACCGGATCGCTGTGAATGGATTTCTTCCTGTTTTTTCCAGTCGAACCGCTACCATATCGCTCAGGTCTCTGACGTCTGGCAGAAGATGGGGCAGTTTCAATCTCTGCGCCGCCAAGCCTTTGAATCTTCAGGGTTTTGCTGCCGACCCGGCTTTTATGTAATAAGCGTAAAATATTATCGGGCATACCACAGGGAAGATCAACGGTACTGTAGGAATCGTAGATGGCGATACGCCCAATATGTCGGCTGTTGATGTCGGCCTCGTTGGCAATAGCTCCGACAATGTTTGCCGGCTTGATGCCCTGCTCGCTGCCAAGCTCAATACGAAAGCGCTCCATACCTTCTTCAGGCGGTAATTGGATGTGCGAGGTACGGCCGCCGGTCTTGGCCCTTGGTCTAGGGGGTGTGCTCTGCCGCTTTTCATACATTGGCGTTTCGGGGATCCTTTGCTCTTCAAGCAGGAGAGGACGATTGCCCTGGACAAGCAAAGCAAGTGCCGCAGCAAGTTTTTCGGGTGGGACTTGGGTCTCCCGAAGGTAGTCGTTTATCAAGGTCAGGTAAAAGGAGGTGTCTCCCTGCAGAGCCGTGGTGATCTTTTCTTTGAAACCATCGATCCGCTTCTTGTTGATTGCTGCAGTCGAGGGGAGGTCGGTCATCTGGATTTTCTGTCTGGTGGCTTGTTCGATCGACTTGAGCATGGATCGTTCCCGGCCATTGATGAACAGTATGGCCTCGCCGCTTCGTCCGGCCCTGCCGGTTCTGCCGATACGGTGAATATATGCTTCGGCATCAAAGGGAATATCGTAATTAATGACATGACTGATGCGTTCGACGTCAAGGCCGCGGGCGGCAACATCGGTCGCCACAAGGATGTCGATTTTTTTAGCCTTCAGCTGTTCGACGGTTCGCAGACGCTGACTTTGTTGAATATCACCATTGAGAGGCGCCGCTGCATAGCCGAGAGCGACGAGTTGTTCAGCGAGTTCCACTGTCTGTATTTTTGTCCTGACAAAAACCAGTATGCCGTCGAAGGTCTCGGCCTCGAGAATTCTGCTCAGAGCGTTCAACTTGGCGGCGAGACCGTTGGTTATAAGGTAGCGCTGGTTTACGGTCTGGGCGGTAACGGTCTTGGTTTTAATTGTGATTTCGACCGGATCCTTCAGATATTTCTGGGCGATGTCCCGAATAGTTCTGGGCATGGTCGCAGAAAACAGAGCAGTCTGCTTTCTACCGGGAAGTTGTTCGAGAATCCATTTGACATCTTCGAGAAAGCCCATCTTCAGCATCTCGTCAGCCTCGTCAAGGATCAGGGTGTGAATGGTTTCGGTATTCAGTGTGCCGCGGCGGATGTGATCCATTACTCGGCCAGGAGTGCCGACCACTACCTGGACGCCGCGTTGCAACTGCTTGAGCTGAATGGTGTAATCCTGACCCCCGAAAATCGGCAGGACCCGGAGACCCTTGAGGTGTTTGCCGTAGCTTTCAAAGGCCTCGGCCACTTGAATGGCCAACTCACGAGTGGGAGCAAGTACGAGGATCTGTGGGCTTTTAATTTTGTCGGTCTGGAGCCTGGTAAGCAGCGGCAGAGCGAAGGCGGCTGTTTTGCCTGTTCCGGTCTGCGCTTGTCCGACCACATCTTTGCCCGCCAGCATATGGGGAATCATTTCCTGCTGGATAGGGGTGGGGGTTTCATAACCTGAATCGCTGATAGCCTGGAGAAGGGGGGCGGCAAGGCCCATATCGGCAAAGGAAAGAGACGGAATTTCATACAGAGAAGACATAGTAATACCTCTACGAAAGGGGTTGATTCCAAAGGAGAACTTATTGTGCAAAGCCTGCCCGGGAAAGATACATCGGCCTTCTCGTTAAAGAGAATCAGTAAAGACTCTCAACGGCCGATGAGCATGTGTCCGTCCAGTTTTGCGCAATTAACCCAATTCCGTAAATCGGCATCGGTGCCTTCATTAAAAACGATTCTGCCAAAGGGCAAAAGCCTGGGTTTGAAGGTACTCGTTCCATGTACTGGTCTGACACTCACGATGAAGAGCAGCCTTAATACCAGGATGGACAAGAATATGCAATACATTTATGCAGGCGATTTCACGTTATTTGCTAATGCATTTAGCAGGCGATAATGGTCCTACGGTGTTGTATAACAGGCGACAATTTCTCCGAAGTAAAGGGTATGATAATCTTTTTTGGGATACAGCTTCTCAAGATCCGTATCGAGGAAGGCGTTGTTCATAGCCGATTTGTAGATAATCCGGCATTCATAATGGTTACCGGGGAAGTCAATTATCGGTGAATCAACTTGCTGGGCAGCCTTCTGATGTAGTCCGCATTCTTTGAATTTATCGATATCGCGCCCAGATTTGCTGCCGCAGATCATAACCGCATCGCGGTAGGTGTCGGGTGCCGGAATGGAAACCGTGAAGTTGTCGGTTTTTTCGAGCAGGGAGAAGGTGTGGCGGGAATCGCGTACGGCGATCATGAAAACCTGCCGTTGCCAAATATAGCCTATGGTGGCCCAGCCGATGGTCATGGTGTTGACTTTGCCGTCGGCAAGAACGGTGAGAAAGGCTCCTTTTTTGATGCGCTCCATTATCTGGTCGGCATTTTCCAAATATTCAGTAGTGTGCATGGTGATAGACCTTGGGTTGAAATGGTGGGTTGCTGTCAGCTCAGGAATCAATGACCTTTTTACGCATGGACTTAATTCTGCCCCGCCTGGTTTTACCTTCTACGCGTTTGATCCGGGCACTTACCGAGGGTCGGGTCGGAGTCCGTTTTTTAGCTGTAACGGTGACGTGGCGGATAATTCTGGCCAGACGTTCCAGGGCATCTGTTCGGTTCTTCTCCTGGGTCCGATATTGCTGGGCCTTGATGACGATAATACCTTCTCCGGTCAAACGCTGGTCGTTCATGGCCAGCAAACGCTCCTTGTAGATATCCGGCAGAGACGAGTTGCGGATATCAAAACGCAGATGAATGGCGCTGGCAACCTTATTGACGTTCTGTCCCCCGGCACCTTGGGCCCTAATGGCTATGAGGGTGATCTCATGGTCGTCAAGGGTAATTTTTCTGTTAATTATGAGTGGCACGGCGATGGAATTCCACGGGGTCGTTTTTTAAAAGGTTATGCTTTCAGCTAATTGAATTATGTGTCATATCCTGCTATGATACCCGCATATTGAAACCCTGTCGAGTAATCACATCAAATGCGGGCAGAAAGCCCGCAACCCAAGGACTATTATCCCCTCCCACTGCAGAGGGGATAAGTACCTTGAGACAGATTGATTTCTTGCAAAAAAAACAAGAAACTAATCTGTAAGGTACTAAAAACAACATGATGGTATAAAATATGCGCTGCCCGAAGTGTAATCATGAACAGCACAATAGTGTGGAATGCGACGTCTGTGGGGTGATTTTCGCCAGATATCAGAAAATCCAGGACCGGAAGAAAGAGGCTGAAGCGCTTAAAGAATCAGTGGAGACAAAATCCGGCAGCGGGTTAAAGCTGCTCCAAGTGGCCGTATTGATAGTTGTTGTGGCTGCAACTACTTACTATTTCACCGTCGGTAATAAAACGACACCATCCTCTATGCAACCACCGGTGGAGGCCGCCCCTGTAGCAAAAGTAACGTCCGTCCAGAAAGAAATTCGCGTGGTGAGGGCTCCCGAACCGCAAACTGTCAGACAACAACCGGCAGTTGTACAAGGCAATACCATCGAGCAGGCGAGGAATGCAACGGTATCTATTGAAACGCCATGGGGCACTGGTTCGGGTTTTTTTGTGAATAAAAACTATATTGTAACCAATCGCCATGTGGTCCAATTCGATGAGAAAAAACTGGCCGAGTTGCGCGATAATATAGGGAAGGATCGCAGGTTTTTTGAACTGGAGCAGGAAAAGATAGATCAGTGGAAGCAACAATATAAGCGATTACCTCAGGGTCCTTCCCGCAGTCAGCTGGCTATGATTATCGATCAGCACGAGGGGGAATTGAAAAAGGTGCTACCCATGCTTGAGGAGAAGGAGCGGAGATTACAAAAGGTGGATCGAAAGATTCAGCCCTCGGATATCAAAATAATTCTTGCCGACGGCAATTCGTATGCAGCCAATTATGTCCTGGTCAGCCCAGGCTATGATCTGGCGCTGATGTCTTTGTTTTCAGGGGATCAGGCCTTCATATCCAAACCCCCTGCAGGTTCAAGGCTGCATCAGGGAGATAAAATTTATGCCATCGGCAGCCCTGTGGGATTGCGGGACACAGTGACCGCCGGAATTTTTTCCGGGTATAGGGCACAAGGCAAAGACGGCCAGGTGTATCTGCAGACCGATGCGGCCATTAATCCGGGCAACAGCGGTGGGCCGCTTATTGATGAGAATGGCTATGCGCGTGGGGTTACTACGATGATTCTTCAGAACACCGAAGGGATAGGGTTTGCTATCCCCATTGAAAAGGTATACGAAGAGTTCAATTCGTCATTATATTAGATCCGGCAAGCCAGCCTGTTGAAAAGGCGGCCTGGAGGTTATACCCTCCGGTATCGGCGTGGAGGTCGAGGAGCTCACCGACGATAAACAATCCTTTCACCAGTTTCGATTCCATTGTACGGGGGTCGATCTCTTTCAGGTTTACACCGCCTGCAGTAATTATCGCTTCGTTGAAGGAGCGATAGCCACTTATCTCTATACGGAAATCCTTCAGCCATTGCCCAAGACGTTTACGCATTTTGCCGGGGAAATGAGCTGTGTCCTGATTCTCCTGTAAATTGCAGGCTTCCATACAGATTGGAACCATCTTTTGGGGCAGGAGCCCACGAAGAATCCCGGCTAGAGGTTCACCGCTGCGGCTGGTGAAGTCACGAAGCAGCCGGGCATCGAGTTTGTCGCTATCAAGAGCGGGTTTCAGGTCCAAAGCCAAGGTCACTTTTTGACCACGATCGAGAGCATCGACGACTATTCCACTGAGGCTGAGGACAACCGGCCCGCTAAGGCCGAAGCCGGTAAAGGCCAGCTCGCCGAATTCCCGGCCTTTACGTTTGCCGTCAAGGTAGAGCTGCATCTCAATGTTGCGCAATTCAAGTCCGGCCATACGGTGTACTTTTGAATCGGCCGAGATTAAAGGAACCAGGGCCGGACGCAGAGGCATAATGGTATGGCCGAGTTCTGCGGCCAGTCGGTAACCGTCGCCGGTCGAGCCGGTGCGGGGGTAAGATTTTCCGCCGGTAGCCAGGATGACATTTTCGCAAGGCAACTCCTTTCCTTCGCACTGTACTCCGGTAACTCTGCCGTCCCAGGTCAGGATGTCGGTGACCGTCGCACCATGGCGCACTGAAACCCGCAGGGCCTTCAGCCAGTTGTTGCACACTCTGACGACATCGAGGGCACGTCCACTGGCGGGGAAGATACGGCCACCGCGCTCTGTCACCAGAGGTAAGCTGTGATTCTCAAAAAAGGCGGTCAGCTCAGGAGTAAAAAATTGCTGAAAACACTGGCGGAGGAAGTTGCCATTTTTGCCGAAATGGCTGAGAAAATCAGGGAGTTCTGCACTGTTGCCCAAATTGCAGCGACCCTTGCCGCTGATGCCGATTTTTCTACCGGTTCGTTCCATTTTTTCCAGAAGGAGAACTTCTCCGCCCCTTTCGGCGGCACGGCCAGCTGCCATGAGACCCGCAGCACCGCCGCCGATGACGATGGTCTTCCCGATTTTCATGGTCCTTTATTTCCTTATCTGAAAAATATGATTAAAAACAGTGAACTCATTACATCCGGTTCGGTCGTGCGTTGTGCAGGTGAGTTGGATTTTGAAAAATTGCCTGCCAGCCTACTCTAATGCTGTAAAAAGAAAAAGGACAAAGAAAACAGTGTGCATATCCGAGTGGTCATAGCCATGTAGTCGCAAGGTGAGCAGGGATTTTTCCGTTGAATAATCGATAATCATGTTTAATAGTAGGCTTGTTCGGTGTTTTTGCCGGATATTCGCCGTTAGATTGGGGCAGCACCTTATGAAACTATAACAGAAAAAAGCCATATGGCTTGAAGGAGAGATATGACACAGGCAATGAGAGGGGATAACGTCAAGGTCCATTATACCGGGAAGCTAGCCGACGGCACCGTCTTTGACAGTTCCGCCAACCGCGAGCCGCTCGATTTTGCGGTGGGTAGCGGCCAGGTTATCGTCGGCTTTGATGAGGCGATTATGGGTATGGAGGTGGGAGAATCAAAGGTCGTTACTATTCCGGTGGAAAAGGCATACGGAGTGCGTAACGAGGAGCTGGTTATCGAGGTACCCATTGAGCAGGTTCCACCGGACCTCAATCCGGAGATCGGCCTGCGTCTGGAGATGGGAGGCCTTAACGGCGAAATCATGAGGGTCGTGGTGACCGAGATTACCGCCACCCATATAACCCTCGATGCCAATCCACCGCTAGCCGGGAAAGATCTCACCTTTACCCTTGAGCTGGTCGAGTGCACATCTCCCTGAGCCCAGGAGCGCGCCGTATTTCCTGAGCCTGACCGACTGCGGCAGGCTCACCCGCCTCCCGATAACAGAAGTTGGTAAGCCGCTAAAGTTTTTTCGGCTATTTGTCGCCAGTCGAACTGCTCTTCGACCATCTTTCGGGAGTTCTCGCCCATAATCCTGAAATCCTCAGCAAGAAGAGTATTTATCTGCTTTGCCAGATCCGCCGGATCGGCAGGGTGGCAAAGGAAACCGTTGATCCCGTCCTTAATCAGTTCGGGAATGCCGCCCACCCGTGTGCCGACCAGGGGCAGGCCTGCAGCCATGGCCTCAAGACCACTGATGCTGGTGGCCTCCATCAGCGAGGGGAGGATGGAAAAGTCGGCGGCGCTGTAGTAATCGACTATTTCACCGTGGCTTTTGCTGCCGAGAAACAAAGCACGTTTACCGCAATGGCGGTCAAATTCCGCCTCAACTGCTGCTCGTTCCGGGCCGTCGCCGATGACGATGAAGTGGATTTTCGGGTTGTGCAGAAACTCTGTGGCCTGGGCCAGATAGATGACACCGTTTTTATCGACCAGACGTCTGGTGACGATGGCGACGATATCGTCCTGGTCGATACCAAGATCGTGGCGGATGGCCTGGCGTTTTTCCTGATTACGAAGAAATTTCGTTGCGTCGACTCCATTGGCGATAAACCGTTGCGGTGCGCGGATGGGGAAGGGGACATGGAGAAGCTCGAGACTTGGGGCGAGAAAGAGATCGACCTTACGAAAATGGTTTTTTAACATCGTCATCCTTCGCCAGCCGCCTTTTTTTATCCGTTTCAGATATCCTGAAGTATGATTGGTATAGGCGAGAGGAATATCTTTGATATTATACCACTCCAATGGTCCCATGCCGTGGATGTGGATAATATCCGGCTGGAAATCTGGGAGGAGTTTCTTGACAAACGATCTTAGCTGCAGGCCATAAACCAGTGCCACGTATCTGAGAGTGACCCGATATACATCCCAGCCTTCTTCGGTGGATCGCAACGATTCATTGCCGTGTCGCCTGGTTATCACTGCCACCCGGTGGCCAGCCTTGACCAAGGCTTTTGAAAGTTCATAAACATGGGCTGATATGCCACCTGGAACAGGTGGGTAATCAATGGAAATCATAAGAATATTCATTGTTAGTTTTGAGTCCTTTAGAAAAACTGGTTACAGGTTTTTCAAGAATAATATTTCATACAAAGGGACTTGCATCCATCAAGGGGTGCTGAAGAACAGTTCAATTCTTCCAAAAAAATGTAGCCTAACAGTGACAATTAACATAATATCACTTGCGATACAGTTTTCGACAATGGTCTGAACCCAGCAAACAGCGAGCAATAACGGGAGAATCTCCTGTATTACGATTACTGCCGACTCCAGCCTAAGAGCAGATGTGAAAAGCGAACTCAGTCTTATAAGCATATCCTACAATAGCGCTCAAGTGTTTTTTAAATCATGGGAACGGTTTCTGAAAAGATCACAATTGCCGACAATAATCGTCGACAATGCCAGTCCCGATGGGAGCGGTTCCAGGTTGTTGCATGGTTTTCCAAACCAGGAAATTGTGTTGTTGTCGAAGAATATAGGATACGGAAGAGCGGCAAATGAGGGGTTTCAAAGGTGCAAAAGCCGATATGCTCTCTTGTTGAATCCTGACCTTCAAATTTCTGAAACATCGATAGATGAGCTCTGTGACACCGCAATAAAAAATAATGGGAATACAGCAATATGGGGCCCGGCTATAACGGAAAGTGATTTTACCGGTGGCCAGCCGATACACACCGAAACCCTCTGTGGAGCAGCGATGCTCTTTGATCTTGAGAAGATGAAGGAGGTGGGTTTCTTTGACGAGAATATCTTTTTGTATTCGGAAGAAACCGACCTGTGTCTCCGAACGCGTCAGCAGGGGTATTCCATCAAGCTCTGTCCCAATATTTTTATGAAGCACATCAGTGACAGCTCTTCAGGACATCATCCTGACATCGATTACATGAAACACTGGCATTTCGGCTGGTCTCGTTGCTATTATATGCATAAACATGGACTTTATACCAAGAAAAGAAACCCTTGGCGAATGCTGTGGAACTATAGGCTGAAAAGTTACATAAGCCTGACCAAAACGCAAAGGTTATGCTATACAGGACAAGCTGAAGGGGTCCAAGCCTTTCTGCGAGGAGAAAAGGCGTTTACAGCAGACGGTAATCCACAAAAGAGCCCTAACCAGGTATTTGCGCCGGAGGTAAATGGTGAGAGAATTTTCGAATCAACGAACTTGTAACTCCCTTAGGAATACCTGTTACTTATAGGCCTGGGCGAACAGCTCTTCACCAACCAGTGAACTCTTGCCTGAGAGAAGCCACTCTTTGTACTGTAATAATAAAGAGTTATAGTAGATAGCCGTTTTGGGGTATTTCTCTTTTTGCAAAAAAGTTCCTTCTCGAAGTCTGTAACTGGCCTCGAAAACACTCCGGGCATTGGCGGCATTGGCTTGCACGGATACCTGGCTGAAGCCGATCTGGTGCAAAACAGCCTGCAAATTTTTCTTAGAAAAGATATGCAGGTGCCGCGGGGGTTCAAGCCCACGCCAATTTCTGCCAAATTTCTTATGACCAAAGCTGTCGGCGTTGGGTGTTGCAATAATTAAACGACCACCAAATTGCAAAAGGCGAAAGCATTCAGAGAGCATTCTCTGGACATCTGGAACATGTTCCAGGACATGACTCATCACAATTACATTAAATTGTGCCGACTCGAGACCGAGTGATATGAGTTCCCCACAAAGCACATCAACCCCTCGCGCTGCCTTTGCATGGGCAACGGCTTTATCGTCAATATCCTGTCCGGTTACCTCCCAACCCATATTCCTGAAGAAACTGAGCCGTTCTCCACGTCCACAACCAATTTCAAGCATTCGTCCCGGCGGCAACTCCTTGAGTCCTAAGTATCGCATTGCTTTGCGTTTTTTCCTGATCCCCAAGAGACGAATAATAACAGCGTTGAGCAGATTAGCGGGGAGGCGCGCTAAACGACGACCAAGCATGCCATGGTTTTTTTCCTCTTCGGCATGGGTGTAATAGTTGTCGTAGGCTTTTATCAAATCTTCTGGAATCGGCATTGGATCCTGCCAGATGAGACCACAATGAATATTACTGCAGCACCGATACGAGAATTCGCCCTGGACGCCAAAAAGACAGTCTCTCAGCCCAGTATACAAGAGATTACCAGATGATCCGCAAATCGTACATTGGGGCCGGTCTTTCGTTTGAATTGGTTGAGGTGTGTGGCAATTATTTATATGATATTGATCAGTATTCATCGTTGTTGGCAGTATCCTGTTGATGTGCCTGTACCGTAATCCCGGTTTGGGTCATGAACGACGATACACCTCGTCCAGCCATTCGTAGTCGGAGGTGAAGGGGCAGTCAAAAAGGAGTTCCAGCATGAAACGGCAGACTCGTTCGTTGTTATAACAGTGGTGGGCCTGTTTCCAGCCTCTTTCGGCAACTGCTCTACACTCGCTTTCATGGGTGTGATAGTAGATAATTTTGTCCAACAGGTCGCCTACGCCTTCAAAGTAGACTATCTGGTTGCTTGCGAACAACCGTTCCATACCCGGGATCTTAGGACAGAAGGTAAGCAGACCGTTGCCGACTAGTTGCGCCAGACGATCTGAGGAGTAGAGAGTGACATCGTTGCGGCGGCTGATGTTGAGAGCCATCTTTGACCGGCTGAGAAAATCCAGATAGTGGTAACCGGTGAGCGGAGCATTGCCGAGACACCCACGAAAAGCGCAACGCAGGTGTTTGCTTGCTTCGTGGTTCAAAGTTGTCATGAAATCCTGTCGCTGTTGATCGTTTTGATCCCGGCCGCAGAAAATAAAGTCGTGGTCGTAGGCAGTAGTCCGAAACGCCATCTGCGTTTCGACCGCCGAGTCGATCATATTGGGGATAAAGGCGGCCGTGGTGGTGGGAGTCGCGTACTCCCTGAGATATTTACCGCCGGTTGTGGCGAAAACGACATCAATGAAGGCCAGACGGTCGAAGAGATGGGAGGTTTTCTCACGGTGGAATAGGGCATCGACATACCATAACCCGATCTTTATTGCGGGATGGCGTTTTTTTACCTCTGCCAGGGTTGCCGCCTGTATCAATTCCGAATGACCAAGGAGAAGGAGATGGGGCTCAAGGGTGTCACACGCCTTCAGCAGTTTTTTGTTCACCTGGCCGAGACCAAACTTGGTTGTACGAAAGAGCGACTCATTGCGACTGACATCACGGTAACTGAAATCGTACACCAAGTGACCGCAGCGGATGAGCCCGGCGGAAATTTTCCGGTCGGTGGCATACAGATCTCCACCGTATTTGCGGAGATTGAAATTAGCCACGTGAAGGATGCGCATTGATTCTTAGAGCTTCTATTTTTCCATGGGTTGCGGCGGAGATGGAGCCGAGTTGAGCAGATTGTCGCAATAATACCGTGAAAGGGATACGACGACTAGTGAAAATATGTCGAAAATCCCGGGATCTCTTGACGTAACACAGGCTCTTTGTAGCTCTCAAGAAGGTTACATCCGTGAAGTGAAGTATCTCATAACCCGTTGAAAAACTTTGTCGGGCAATTTAAATATTTTGAAATGCCGGTACCTGAACATCTCTCAGTTCTTCATTTTCGATACAGATTATTCCCGAGGAATGCCAGTCTGTTCGAAGCAGGAAATTTTAAATTTGTTGAGCACGAGGTCAAACCATTGTGGTCTTGCTATACCACTACTCTTTAACCCCGATATATCGAATAAGTCACTTATTAAATAATCTTAGCAAAAAACGCGCAAATATTTTTTTAAGTGACTAAACTTGAATATGTTAGAGCATAAACGGAGTTTTTTCCTCGTGCTCGATAAGAGCCTTGTCGATAGAGGTAAATATCTGTAAAATTTTGTCTTTGGTTGCCATGGTGTTGCCAACCGTTTCCTGCGCGTCAAGGTCGCGCAGTTGAGTTATAGCCTTATTTATTGCCGATTTGAGCGTCTCAGTCTTTGCACTGAGGAGAGCTTGTGTTTCAGAAGACTGGGCTGTCAGTGCTTCACGTTTTTTTAGGTCGCTCTGCCACTCTGTTATCTTGTCATCAATAATGTCTGTATAGGTCATTGATTGCATAGCATTTCTCCTTTTAAGTGAAATGGTGGAATCTCTTGCTGCGAGCCGAGAAGTTCATTCTCCTCTACTTCTTTATTATATGTCACGAAGAGATGACGGGTCAAAAAAAAATTGAATCTTCATGAGCTGATCTTAAATGGATAATTGATTTCTTAACATCCTTGGCCTAGGTCGAAGCAGATTGCAGAGAAGACGGCGGGAGAAAATGGTTGGCGACTGGAGGATGAAATCTGTAAAAATGCATAAATCAATGGATGTCCCTATTTTGCTCGGTGTTGGGCACTTTGTGATGGATTTTTCCTGTGCGTTGACAGTTGTTTCTCTTTTCTTTCTATGGAATCCAGTGCAACATAATTATTACCAACTGGTGATCTTTTACAATCTTGCGGCATTCGGCAGTCAACCTTTCTGGGGTTGGCTTTTGGACCGATCGCAAGCCTATGGCAAGGGGATTATTGCCGGATTCATCTGCATTGGACTCGGTGCCCTTGCCGCAGAGGTTGAGCCGAGGCTCTCGGTGCTGTTTCTCGGCTTCGGCAACGCCCTTTTTCATGTCGGGGCGGGAGCCTTGGTGTATATCGCGACCGGTGGACGGGCAAGTGGCCCCGGCCTCTTTGTGGCTCCTGGAGGGCTTGGTTTGTTGGCAGGAATGATGCTTGCCCCTCGCGAGGTGCTGTCGCCGTTATGGTTGCCGCCGCTCCTCGGCATGACAGCGCTTATTCTCCATCGCTTGGTTCCCGTCGTTAGGGCACAGGAAGTGCAAGATGTTGAAATCGATCAAAGGCGCAGGCTTCTGTCGATGGTGTTATTGCTGCTCCTTTTGGTAGTTTCCCTGCGGTCTTTTTCCGGTTTTGCCTTTGCCGTTCCTTGGAGAGGGGTAGGCGAGGGCGTTATTCTTCTGGCCCTCGCCTCATTTTTGGGCAAAGCCTGTGGCGGGTTCCTGGCCGATCGCCTTGGTTGGCGGATCAGCTGCTCCACCTTGCTGTTGTTTGCTGGAATAGTCGGCATTGGGTATAATGTTTTCCTGCCGGCGGCCTGCCTTGCTCTTTTTGCTTTCCAAAGTACAACCGGTGTCACTTTGGCGGCTATCCAGTCCCTTTTTCCCGGTCGACCGGCTTTTTCCTTCGGCCTGCCTTGCATTGCCCTGCTGGCCGGAGCCTTGCCATTCTTTCTACCGCAGCCGGTGGTGCAATTTGAGCCATACCTGACCGTTATCATCTGTTTAGGTGCTGCCCTGGCAACACTGGGGGCACTCACTTTTTACAAAAATGGAGGAAGGATATGCTGCAACTGAAAGCATTGAGCATTATTTTTGGAAGTATTTTCTTGGCGGCGGTAACGACGTCGGCTGATGTTGTCCTTCCCGCTGAACCGAATCGGTTATTTCGTTCCTGGATTGAAATATTCGTACCCGAACTGCCGCTTGGTTATGCGCTGTTCTGTGTGGGTGAAAATGGCAAGATCATTGGGCAAACAAACGGAAAAACGGAGTTGAGAATCTACCAGCCGTGCACGGTTTACGGGGCACGGGAGGACCAACTTTCCAGTCCTTTTTCCTTTCAAGCAGATAAGATGAAGCTCGTGCAACTCAGGACGGTGCGCCAGGAGGAAATCCCGGAAAAACGAGGTGAAGGACCAGGGCCGCAGCGGTTGCATTGCAAGATTACCGGAGAACGGCTGGAAGACTATACTTTGCAGTGCGATACGACACTCCAGGAAAGTAGAAAATGGCCGAGATTCCCGCCGATTCGGGTGCCGGTCAAACCTTAGGGCAGTTGGTAAATGCTCTGACTGTTTTTGCTGTTTTCATCATCACCCCTGGAATTTCCGGCAAGCGTTTTTTGATGCGAAGAAATGATCGAGCAACCCTATGTAATTGTGTTTTTTAAGGCCTTGGTCGTAACCGACATAGTCGAGATTCCGCTGGTTTGGTATCTGCTGTCGCAAAGTTTTCGCAGGACCGGTAAGCCGGTAGTTTTGCGCCAAATTATTGCTGCTGCCTTCTTTGCCAATATGGCGACGCTGCCTTTTCTTTGGTTTGTATACCCGGAGTTCCTCGACTTTTCTTCGGCCGTTGCGCTAGGAGAGGCAACAGCATTGGTCGGCGAAACTCTATTGTATTACTTTCTTTTGGGGGCTTCACTTCGGGTGGCTTTTCTTATCTCACTAGTTGCCAATGGCGCTTCGGTGTTGGTAGGTTTTATTTTGATGCCCCCGTTTTGAAGGTGTGAATCAAGCATTCATCAGTAAACGAGGCGAGTTTTACAAGATAGATAGACATACGAATCGCCCTTCAACTCGTCACTCAACCCGATTGATCTTTTTCATACAATAATCCTCTCGGTTATGAGACTCTTGCAAGAGTCACTGTGTCTCGCTTTTGCAAGAATCTCATTTGATGCGATTACTATACGAAACGATTTTTAACTGCTTCTAAAGGGAATACAAAAATTCTTCTTGAGGGATCAGGGATTGTATGAGTAACAGTAAAATTTGGTAGGTTGCCTCAGAAACCATGCTTAAC
>JAZDOW010000218.1:0-12322 GCA_043798185.1 Pseudomonadota bacterium
AAGGATAACTGAAAAAGACTATGAATATGAAGATTGCAGGAAAAATTTTAACCATGTCCGTTGCGTCTGTACTTCTTACAAGCCTGGGACTTTTCTTGACTAGTAGTTATTACACAAACGTTGCTTTTGATAATGAATCAATAACAGCTGTTTCTTCAGCAAAGAAGGTGGTTGATGATTATATCGAAAACCTTAAAGAGAAATATGTGCAAGCAGGATTGCTCATCGCCTCGAATAAAGACGTTATGGATGCAGTTGCTGCAAAAAATAGCAATTCACTGCGACCTCTAATTATTCAAGCCATGAAAGTTAGTGGAGCGCATTTTATAACAGTCTCCGATGAAAAAGGCGTTGTCATTGCAAGATCACATTCAGACAAGGTCGGAGATAGCGTGACCAATCAAGCCAATATCGTCAAAGCCATTGCTGGTGAAACTAGTGTCGGTATTGAGCCGGGAACTGTTGTTAAGTTTTCGCTACGCGCCGGTTGCCCAGTGCGAATAGATGGGAAAATTGTCGGAGTTGTGACTATTGGCATCTCCCTCTCGGAATCCGATTTTGTCGACAAAATTAAATCATTCACTGATCTTGAAACCACAATTTTCGATCAAGATACGCGGTTGATCACTACCATAACGAAGGATGGCAAGCGAGTGGTGGGCACTAAAATGGATAATCCAAAGGTCCTTGATACAGTTTTGGCCAAGGGTGAAACCTTCATAGCAACCAACGTTATTCTAGGAAAACCTTTCGTAACAACATACTGGCCAATCAAGGATCCTAATGGGAAAATTTCGGGGATGTTCTTTTTAGGTAAACCTTTGGCAGTCCTAGAGGCAGCAAAGAAAAAAGTTTCCATGGCTGTTTTGTCGGTTACCGCAGTATTAGCACTCCTAATGATCTCTTTGTCTTGGCTTATCGTTCGAGGCATTACCAGACCTTTGAATAAAATGATCTATATGGTTAAGGACATTGCAGAGGGTGATGGCGACCTGACCAAGCGGTTGGTAGTTGAGAGAAAAGACGAAATTGGAGAAGTTTCAGGGTATATTAATCAATTCATCCAAAACATACAGGGTATTGTCCAACGGATTGCTGAAAACTCGAATATGGTTACCACCTCTTCAGATCAACTCTCATCAATTGCGAAAGAGCTGTCATCTGGGGCTGAAGATACTTCTCAACGGGCCTCCAATGTGGCGACAGCCTCGGAGGAAATGAGTGCCAATCTGAATAACGTTGCAGCGGCGATGGAGCAATCTTCAACCAACACTAATATGGTTGCATCAGCCGCAGAAGAAATGACCTCAACAATTAGTGAAATAGCAGAAAATACCGAGCGTGCAAGAAACGTCTCGAGCAAAGCAGTAGATCAGGCAAAGATTGCTTCCGATAGAATGAGGGAACTTGGGGAGGCAGCAAATAAAATTGGCATGGTAACCGAGGCGATTACGGAGATTTCTGAGCAGACTAATCTTCTCGCTCTGAATGCGACGATTGAAGCAGCGCGAGCCGGAGAAGCTGGAAAGGGTTTTGCCGTGGTTGCAAATGAAATTAAAGAGCTGGCCAGGCAAACAGCCCAGGCAACATTGAATATCAAAAACCAGATTGTTGATGTGCAAAGGACGACAGAAGCCTCTGTCGCTGATATTAATCAGATCTCCGAAGTAATCAGCGGTGTAAATGAAATCGTGTCGACTATAGCTGCAGCGGTTGAAGAACAAACAGCAGCCACACGGGAGATCGCCAATAACATAGCTCAAGCGAGCCAGGGGATTCAAGAGGTTAACGAGAATGTGAGCCAGACTTCAGCTGTGGCCAGCAATATTACAGAAGATATTACCAGAGTCAATCTTGCCGCAACGGGGATATCTGAAAGCAGTAAAAAGGTGCAGTCTAGTTCTGAGGATCTGCAGCGCATGGCTGCAGAATTGAATGCTATTGTCGGCAATTTTAAGGTGTAGCGGTTCAACTTCTTTCATTTTGATAGGAGTCGGAATGTAAAATGTCTTGCTAGGCAACAGGTAATCCAGCAGCGGTCCCACTCTTTTAACCACTAAGAGCTAGATTACACTTGTGCCGCACAACCTCCTCGTCGTCATTCACTCATCCCCCGAGGGGGATGGGTGGCCTCAAACAACTTGCTTCATCAATTTATTGAGAATCTCACTTGGATTTCACGTTTTTAATGCTCAAGCACCTGAGGCTTGATGCTGATCTTGCACATTGCTGGCTGCGTGGTTGTGTTGGTGGTGTGCCACGCGAGTCTCTCGGCAATGTTTTGTGATGCTTGACTGTGCTTTTCCATACCGGAGTGTCTACCATGAATGGGCGATGACGTCAAATCACCATGCGCTGTATCTATAAGTAATTGCGTAATAATATCTGGTTCACAGGATGCCATGCATGATACGATCAAAGGTTTACGCGGGAGGGGGTATGCGTGCAGGAATTACCGTGCGGTGGAGAGGCTCAGCCTGGCTTATGTCCAATATCCAGCCCGCAATTAAATTACTTAACAGATTAAAAAAAGGATCCACATGAATTATCGAAGCAACTCCTTCCCCAAGTCCCTTTTTGGCATACTGGATATCATCGGACTTGATTTTGCTCTTACAACAATGCGACGGGCAAGCACTATGTTTCTTTCTTCAGCTCCTGTCTTATTTTCTCGCGCCCTTCTTACCAATCCTCGGACAGTCGGTGCGGCCTGTCCCAGCTCGTCGAGATTAGCCCGTGCCATTGCAAACCAGGTGACGCTACCCGGAAAAGATGAGCTGATCTTGGAGCTTGGAGGAGGCACCGGCATGGTGACCAGAGCCCTACTGCGAAGGGGGGTAGAACCGGGAAAGCTAGTGGTAGTGGAACAAAACAAACTACTTGCTCGGCATCTAAAAAGAGAGTTTCCGAAAGTTGCTGTAATCCATGGCAATGCGGTAAAGCTTTGCCAGTTGTGCAATAGATATGACCGACGGATCGGAACCGTTGTTTCCAGCCTACCGCTCCTTTCTCTGCCACCTGCCATTGTACAAGCCCTTGGCATTCAATTGCAGACGATGCTGGACAGGAATGGCTCACTTATTCAATACACCTATCGGCTCAACAACAACCCCGGGCCGCTGACGCCATTCCTGGAATTCACCTCGGCAGAAACCGTCTGGGGTAATTTCCCCCCGGCCCGGGTAGAGGTATTCAGAGCTCGAAAGAAGCGCCAAGTAAGCAGGGTCATGAGTTAAGTCTTGAATCACAAATTTCAATCGCTGGACAGAGGATGATGTATTACGATATATTCACTACGGATTAATTTTTGCGGTTCATCCGAATGAAGCGTACTTCGAGTTTAAAGCTTTATGTAATCACGGCAAAAATCAAAAACATGGATTTAACAAAACAGCTTACGAGATAGTGGCAACAATAAAGAAGTTGCGGACTTAGAAAACTACTATGCTGCCTCTCAATGTACCCTTTCTTCCTGAAGCATCATATATACGCTTCCTGAACGACCTGGGACCGCGGATACATGCAGTGCATTTCAGCTTGCACGACCCTGTCCTGTGCGATGCACGAGTTCGTTTGGAGCAAGCATCGTTACAAACTATCATCGACTTGCTTGCTTGCTCGCCTGCCCGGCCCGAAAAAATACCTTCTCGCCAACGGACGCTTCCAACCAACAGGCACATACACAGGCCCTGACGGATTATCCGGCTTGATTGAGCGATTAGAGAGATTGCTGGATGCGGGCGTTCTTGACGGCTTGATCTTCGCCGATAGCTATCTCCTCACCGCCTTAGGCGACACCGCTCCGGCAATTGTCACCCGATTGGAGGCCGTTCCCAGCGTCAACTTTAGTATCGACAGTATGGGAAAACTGATCGTCTTAATGGATTTGGTTTTAGCAAGCGGTTTTCGCCTGCCGGGCAAGATCACTTTAGACCGCGACCTTAACCGCCACCCTGCCGAACTGGCATCGCTCTCAATAGCGATTCGGCGTCGCTGGCCGAAGGTGAAAATCGAACTCCTGGCCAATGAGGGGTGTCTTATTCACTGCCCCTTCCGGTCCACACACGAGGCTCTTATTGCCGCAACAAACAATGCTACACGTTCAGATGGCCACTTCGACACGCAGCACCTCAATCGCGATCTTGCCTGCCGGCGCCAATTGACCCAGTCCCCCCACCGAATTCTGGCCTCGCCCTTCATCCGTCCGGAGGATGTCTGCCGCTACGAAGGCTCGGCCGACCTCATCAAGGTCTGCGGCCGCACGCTGGGTGCGGGTTTTTTGGAGCGCTCAGTGGAGGCATATGCCCAATGTCGCTACCAAGGCAACCTCCTCGACCTTTTAGACGCCGCCCACTGGATGTCCAACCACTGGAATATTCCCAATGGCGATATCCCCGAAGACTTCTTGGATGTGTTGTCCACCTGCGAGCAGGACTGCGGCGGCTGCGACTTCTGTAAAACACACTTCGATGATCATGTCCGATTCAAGCAGTTGCAGTTGCAAGACTGGCGCAACTTAAAAGGTTGAGCTCCCATAAGGTCGTGGCAATTTTCGTGCGAATTCGCTTCGGCATAAAATGGCAGAGTGGAGAATGAAAGCTCCTCAGCGTTCAGAGAAAAATTGTTAGTTTTAATTGGAGTTACCCCTTCCTTGGTCTGAGTTGTGAGTTGAAAGACTGACCACCCCCTATACGATTGATGTGTCGGCCAACAGATTTCTGTTCGGATTTTTTCTTCTATCCCCAAAGAAAATGGTGCCCTGGAAGTATCGCCAAGCAAGTAATCATTGCCCTAGGATGCTATCTATCAAGCTGTTGAAACTCCAAGTGTACAGACCTACAAGTGGAATATAATGAATGTTTTGCGGAAACCTTGGAAACAGTAAAAAAGTGAAAGAAGAAATAGAATGTCTAAAAGGACTGAAAACCGCATTAAGTACAGGCAATGAAAGGCTTATAAATGAATATTAGACATGTTTATCTAACATGAACCCGTGACACTCTAAAGTAGTAGAGCGAATCCGTTGATTTATATTCTTGCATAATCAATGCAAGTAAATCGTATCTTCAGCAAGATTGGGTGATCTTTGTGCCAGAGTGTGGAAAAATATTGCTCTGCGGGGAGAAAGCGGGTAGTTCTTTCTTGTTTGATGCAGCGACTCTCCATGCGGGAACCGTCTTTTTAGAACTCCCGTAAAAAGCGGCTGCTTATTACCATCACCTCACCTGACAGGGCTATGAAAAAACCGGGAGTTGTATGGCTGGTGTGGATTGTGATGCTGGTGGTTGTTTTTTCTGCCACTTGTGCACAAAGTGAGGCAATTGCTAGAAAAACCGCCAAGGAAAAACTAGCCATCCTTGATCTTGAGCCAACATACGGGATTGAAAGAGAATTAGCCAAGGGTCTCTCAGTCATTATCCGCGATGAGATCCACAGCTTTGGCGATTATGAGGTGCTGAGTCGTGAGGATCTCCAGGCTGTGGCCAGTCAGGAACAGCTGAAGCAGGCCCTTGGTTGTGATGAAGGTGGTACCTGCCTTGTCGACTTTGGTCGGGCTATTGGCACCCGATTCATGGTGGTTGGCTCGATCTCAAAGTTTGGTACTACCTATACCATCAGTCTTAGGATGCTCGACACCAAAGGTGAGACTGCCGGGGTGATCAATCGTACCAGCATGAACTGCAAATGTGCCGAGGATGACCTGATTGTTATCGCCCAGAATGTTGCAGCCAAGCTATTAGGCAAAGAAACGCCTGAGATGCTTGCTGCCAAACAGGTAGCCGAAAAAGAGCGATTGGCTGCGGAAAAAAGCAAAGCGGACGAGGCGGAGAAAAAGAAATTTGCCGCTGAACAGGCCCGACTTGCCGAAGAGAAGAAGCGTAAAATTGTTTCTGCACCGGTCGTGTACGAGAAACCTGTAGCGCCGTTCAAAATTACCGAAATCTTTCACCCATCAGTAATTACAATGGGTGGCGACAAAGGGGATCTGACCGTTTACTGGAGTGGAAACCCCGTATTCCCAGTAACCATGACTTATTTCAATAAAGGTCTCTGCCCGAGTCCATACAACTGCGTAAATCCGACCAAACAGTTTAAGGTTTCCGCGAATCCGCTTTATTTCCCCGGAGCACTGTGGTGTAATGACATTTCAAGAGCAGGGGACTATTTTTTCGACTATGGTGTGGTATTGGAGGATGCTGCCGGTAACCGAACCCAGGAACAGTCCGCAACTTTTACCTGTAGATGACGAATGCTTCCTGCAGCGTATAACGAACGATATCATCGGTTGCTGGTGTTGGTTATTGAACACGCCTTCAAAGTCATTATACATTCTCGCCCCTTTAGAATCAAAAACGGGGTCACATTTTGATTTATCAGTTTCAACAAATGTTAGGAAACCTATTTCCAACAGCCAGTCCAGCCGACACCGGGAAGGCCACGGTTTTGAATTTCTACGTCAGTGGTCCGGTGCGGTTGACCAGCACGTTCATAGTCAACATATCTCCTCTCTACCTGGAAAGATAGTTTGGAAAGATCATGACTTTTAGCTCTTTGGAGTTGACCTTGAAGTTTTCATTTAAACGATGCTATTTTTGCATATCACTCGTCAATGAGTGGTGTGCAAATACAGCCCATTTCCAATGAGATAACACGTCCGCATGACAGATGAGCAGTGTATTCTTTTCCAAGAATGGGCTAAACATTATTTCCTGACTTTTCAGGAGGTTGACCCCCTGCATCAGCAAAGTCTTGACCTGAAGGAAGCACATACCTTCCGTGTGTGCGCGGCCATTGAACGGATTGCTTCAGGTCTTGGTCTTTTGGAAAACGACGTCCGGATCGCTTCCGTGACAGCCTTATTTCACGACATCGGCCGTTTTCCCCAGTATCAAAAGTACCGAACCTTTCGTGATCCTGATTCGGATAATCACGCCAAGCTTTCTATTTGGGAGTTGAATCGTCATCACGTCCTCCATACGCTCAATTTTGCTGAGCGCCAGGTCATCAGTCGCGCAATTTTTTTTCACAACCGGCTCCGTATCCCGGGAAATCTTAATCCAAACACCTTACTTCACTGCCAACTTATCCGTGATGCCGATAAAGTTGATATTCTTCAAGTTATGTCCGAGCATTTTCAAATGGCAGAATCTTTGCGGAATCCTGTAATTACCCTTGGATTGGCGGCGGACACGCTGGTTCGGGAAGAGGTCTATCGTATGCTTTTCGATGGACGGATCATGAACTACGAAAAACTAAAAACCATCAATGAATTTAAAGTGCTGCAGATGAGTTGGGTTTTCGATATAAATTTCAGGCCAACTTTTGAGATCCTGAGGGAGCGAGACAATATCGGCATGCTCGCTGCTACCCTGCCCAACACGCCACTTCTTCGAGAGGCACTTGATTTCGTCAATAGCTATATCGAGAAGCGTTTGAAGTGCTAATGGCTATCGTTTTGCAAAAGATGCAGCACCTTAAGCTAAAAGTCCACATATCTCTCCTCTCCTAAAATTTGAGGGACATAAAAAATTTGAGGGACATCATACCAGTTTAATCGAATCGTTAGAAAAAAAGGAATAAACAGGTGTGCTGTCCCAAACACCGGTACATCAAGCGGCCCTCTTCTTAATTGGTGTAAGAGGAAAGATAGGCTTATCAGGTGGATGCTCGGGATCGCTTAGCAGTACCACCCGATCAGGAGCGGCCAGATCGAGTATCATTCCGACCTTCTGCAATGCCTCGCGTAAAGCAGTGTTAACCGGCATCCGGAGAGTGCCTAGACCAGGGTGAAGGGCTGTTATTCGTAGACCAGCTTCGCTGAAAAGCGGCATTACAAGGTCATCATGTTTCAATGCCACGGTGATTGTTTCAGGTCGCAATCGCTCTTTCATCACCCGACACATAGCCAACCTGGGGATTCCGGTGCGGTCACGATTGCCGGCGAAACCGAAAAGTCGGCAGACCACCGTCCGAGTGCGATATTGCGAGCATCCCCAAAGTCCGACTTCAGTGTAGTCGGAGCGGTAAAGAACACATCTTTTTTCGTCGCCGTTCTTCTCCAGCCGCTTGAGGATCAATTCAGCCTGAAAGGTCCGAAACAACTCAAAAGCCACAGGGATACACTCCAGAACTGTCGCTTCGACATTTTCCGAACTGCAACAATGACCACAACCCTGCGGACAGGCAAGTCCGGTATGGCCTGCGAATGCAGCCACTGCCACATCAAGCTCCTGATAGACTTCCAGAACCTGGAACTCCAATTCTTGCAGCATAAAGTATATTAATACCGATACTTATAAAAAAATAAGAGCGTCCCGAAGAAATTCGGGGAAAGAATGCCGCATCCCGGAGGAGAAAACGCATGAAATTACACGAATTTTGCTGAAACTGCAAGAGCGGAAAAGATACCGAAAGCGGATTTTCAACACACATCTCCGTTAGCATCCGCCTAAGTTTAGCATGTCTCCTGCTCACCTTCCCCGGCAATAATTATCAAATTATTGCTGATATCTCTAATTGCAAAGTTAATGCCGAGTTCATTGCACTGTTGAATTGGACGGAACTTATCCATAAAAGCCAATGCCTTCCAATATCACCTAGCCCGATGAAACTGCCGAATTCTCGAACCTCTCACCATTTGCATATTCTTAAACAACGGTCACATATGACCTTTCCGTGCATGCTTTCCAGCATCTACCATATCAGCACTTCTCGTGCTATTTTCTTTAACTAATCATATAGTTATGCAATGAAATTCAAATATTCTCTCTCTGGTATGAAGTTTGATAAGACGGAGGAAGAGAGAAACAAAATGCTGCTGTAGAATTCATTCGAATGGAGATCCAGATGTTGAAAAACTTGAAGCCAAAACAGGTATTTCATTATTTTGAAGAACTGACTGCAATTCCAAGATGTTCAGGAAACGAAAAGCAGGTGAGCGATTATCTGGTTAATTTTGCAAAAGAAAGAAAGCTAAAAGTCTATCAGGATAAAGCTCTGAACGTCATTATCAAAAAGCCCGGAACCGAAGGCTATAAAAAATCACCCGCAGTGATAATCCAGGGACATATGGACATGGTCTGTGGCAAATCCGAAAAGTCCACTCACGATTTTACCAAGGATCCGATATCCTTAAAGATTGATGGGGATTCTCTCCGGGCCAACGGCACAACGTTAGGCGCGGATAATGGCATTGGAGTGGCCTATGGCCTGGCCATATTGGACTCGAAAGACATCCCCCACCCACCTCTCGAGTTGCTCGTCACAACCGATGAAGAGACCGGAATGCATGGAGCTGCTTCACTTAAAACTGCTCATCTCAAGGGCAAAACACTTCTGAATATCGATGCGGAAGAAGAAGGAGTTTTCTTTGTCAGCTGCGCCGGTGGACTGATTCTCGAAAGTGAATTCACGCCTCGCTGGAAGAAAACCTCAAACAGTGGGCTTCGCATAAATATTTCCGGTTTAAAAGGCGGGCACTCAGGTCTGGAAATTATCCAGCAAAGGGCAAATGCCATCAAGCTTCTGGGAAGAATCCTGGACGCGGCTAGAAAAGCTGGAGACTTTACTATCTCCGCGATCTCGGGTGGTTCGGATCACAATGCCATCGCCAAAGAAGCGCAAGTGACCGTTGTCGCGAGCGCCTCCGTCCTCAAAAAGATCAAGGCCGTTGTTATAGATTTTTCCAAGGAGCTCAAAAAGGAATTCGCGTCTGCCGATCCGAAACTGCAGGTGGCTGTCGCTTCGGTCGATAAAGCTAGCACATGCCTTGGCGGGAGTTCAACGAAGAGACTTATCGACTTTCTCTTGATTGCTCCTAATGGCGTTCAGTCTATGAGTCCCGAACTGGAAAATCTCGTCGAAAGCAGCCTGAATTTTGGTGTACTCGAGCAATCGGACAAATCCATCAAGATCACTCTCTCGGTAAGGAGTTCTGTGAGTTCTATCGGGGAAGAGATCACCCGTTGCCTTGAAGCCTTGGCGAAGATGGTAGGAGCCAAAACCTCCCGGACTAGTGCGTATCCGGCCTGGCATTACCAGGCGGATTCAAAGATAAGGGATTTGTGCGTTAGTGTTTACAAAGACGTCTCCGGCAATGATGCAAAAATTCGGGCCATTCACGCAGGACTTGAATGTGGCCTACTCAAAGAAAAACTGCCTGATACGGACATGATCAGCTTCGGCCCTAACCTCTGTAATGCCCACACGCCGGATGAGCGCCTCAGTATACGCTCGGTAGCCAATATGTGGGCATTCTTGACGGCGATCCTCTCAAAATTAGAATAAAGCACCACAGGAGGAGCATCATGGCGAAAGCGAAGCTTGCAGTCAAAAAATACGAACTGTCTCTGGAAGCCTACGGCGGAAAGCCCGGGAACGAATATGTGCCCTATATTCCAACGACGGAGGCAATGCCCGAACTGACCGGATATTCCATCATTATCGGCATCCTCTTCGCCCTCATATTTGCTGCGGCAAATACCTACCTCGGTCTCAAGGTCGGTCTTACTATCTCCGCAGGAATACCCGGCGCAATTCTCGCTACAGGGCTTCTGAAAGGGCTTTTCAGACGGAACAATATATTGGAAGCGAACATGGTCGCGTCTCTTTCCGCCATGGGCGAGTCCATTGCCGGCGGCATCATCTTTGTTCTTCCGGCACTGATACTCCTTGGTTTTGGCCTGAGCATCACGACGGTTGTTATCGTGACCATCATCGGCGGACTTATGGGCGTATTTTTTATCACCCCGGTGCGAAGATACCTTATTGTCGAGGAGCACGGCAACCTCATCTATCCCGAGTCGATGGCCGCAGCCGAGGTACTTGTGACCGGAAGCGAGGGTGGCAGCGGATTCAGGACCGTCCTTCTCGGCATGGGCGTTGGCGCCGTTTACAAGATATTCTCCGGCGGCTTTAAATTCTTCGGTGAAAATGCTTCGTATACCATACAATCCTATCAGGGAACCATGATAGGCGTAAATACCGTTGCTTCGCTTATGGGTGTCGGCTTCATCGTCGGCACAAAAACCTCCATATTGATGTTTGGTGGCTCGGTCATTGCGTGGCTTGGTCTTATTCCCTTAATTAAATTCTTCGGCGCCGGAATGACGGGGCCTCTCTTCCCCTCAACGGTACCAATCTCCGAAATGGGGGCATTTGACATCTGGTCCAGTTACATTCGGTATATCGGTGCCGGTGCCGTTGCCACCGGTGGCTTCATCTCGCTTATTCGGTCCCTTCCGACCATCGTCAATAGCTTCAAACAGGCAATTAGCGGAATGGGCAAAGGCGAAACCGCAAGTGTGAAGAGGATGGATCTTGAATCCCCACTCTCCTGGGTCATCGCCGCGGCGGTACTCGGTTTTTTGTTGACCTGGTTTGTGCCGATCATCGGCGGAGGCTTCGTCGGCTCTCTTCTTGCTGTGTTGTTCAGTTTCTTCTTCGCGGTCGTATCGGGCAGAATGGTCGGCCTGGTCGGAGCTTCCAACAATCCCGTATCCGGCATGACCATTGCGACACTTCTTATCGTCACGACAGTCCTCAAGCTTATGGGCAATACCGGTGACCTCGGAATTAAGACCGCACTGATGATCGGCGGCGTCGTCTGCGTCGCCATCGCCGTAGCCGGTGGCACGGCACAAAGTCTTAAGACGACCTTTATAATCGGCGGCACTCCGAGAAAGGTTCAGCTCGGCATGTTTGCAGCTCTTTCACTTGCCTCTGTTGCTGCGGCAGGCACCCTGATTCTATTGAACTCGGCGTACGGCATCGGCGACGTGGCTGTTCCTGCACCGCAGGCAACGCTGATGAAAATGATCGTCGAAGGCATCATGACAGCTCAACTTCCGTGGACACTGGTGTTTATCGGTGTGGCTCTGGCGGTATTCTGTTTCATGGCGAAAATACCAATCCTTGCAGTTGCCCTTGGCATTTACCTTCCCATAGGTCTCACTGCGGCAATATTTACCGGCGGCATCGTCAGAGATCTTGTGGAGAGAAAAATGCAACCCGCTGCCAAGGAGAAGGACGCGGAAGATGACAAAACGGACGAAAAGGGAAAAAATGTTGAACTCGACAAGGCCGTTGAAAAGGGAATACTGCTTGCGTCAGGCCTTGTAGCGGGAGACGCCTTGATCGGCATTGTTATTGGCATATTCGCCGCTATTGGGACGGATATCGCCCTATAGCGCTGAGCTAAATTCACCCGCTTTTGCTGTGCTAATTTCATCCAGCCAGTGCGTTTATACGTATAAACACTCATCTCGGCGGGGTAGAATTCATGTATGTTTGGCGGGGTAACGGGATATGAAAACCATCATTT
>JAZDOW010000016.1:0-26143 GCA_043798185.1 Pseudomonadota bacterium
TTCAAGCCTGAGGATATGGCTGACAGGAGGGCGGCCGTAACAGGGTCCATTTATTCCCCTTTGGATATGAGAGACATAACGTAGGTTATTAATAAATGATGTAATATTCCCTATGTATAAACAAGAAAGCTGAACCGGACAACAGTTAAATAAGCAGGCGAATCCGATTACGCATGCAAGAGTTGACGCTGGAAATTGAGGCCAGGGTTTCCCTGCCGCTCATCTCGGGAGGCGGGGCAATGCCCTCGAAAAGCTAGAAAGTTAAAGGGGCCTTGAGCCCGCTCAAGCTTGGGGAAATATCCCAGATCGCAAGCTGGGATACTTTGGTAGGTTTAGAGCGAAATGAGAAATGCGGGCTATCGGCCGGCCAGACGGTTGACCCAAGCGACAAAGTCAATGATATACCGTGCGAGTCGGCGCCGGGTATCCTCGTCGGTCAGCAGACCATTGCCATCGATTTTATCCTGAACCATCGGTACAAGAAAGGGCGGGCTTGGCAGCACGGGACTGAGTGTTGCGGACAGAACCTGCCGAAGATGGTCCTGGGCCCTTGCCCCGCCGATAAGACTCTGGGAGGCGCTGACAATCGCCACCGGTTTGCCTGCTAAAACCGATTTATAGGCTGGACGTGAGGCCCAGTCGATGGCGTTTTTCAACACCCCGGAAAAGGAATAATTGTACTCGGGAGTGGCAAACAGCACCCCGTCTGCATAGCGGATTGCCTGCAGGAACTGCAGTACCTCTTCGGGCTTATTTTCGGTATCAAGATCCTTGTTATAAAGGGGAATGTCGGCGCATCCAGCGAGTGTCCACGCTACCCCTTTAGGCATGAGCGTTCCCGCAATCTCAAGGAGTGCCGTATTGTAAGAACCCTTTCGTAAGCTGCCACTGATTCCCAAAAGTTTCATACGCTTTCATCTCCTTAAGCCGTTGTAATTCCAACTGCTTCACATCTCAATGCACCGTCGTGCCAAGCCCCGTTTTTGCCGTAGGTGGTTTGAGGATTTTCTCGGCTCTCGCGGTATATTCACGGCTCTCGGCAACGCGGCCCATCGCACTGTAAAGCTTGGCAAAGGATTTAAAAACGGTGGCCAGATGCGGTTTGCCCTGCTCGCCGGTCTGTTCGAGTATTTTCCTCGCGCAAAACAGTCTTTGCTCGGCATCGTCATTTCTGCCCGTCGCCATATAGAGGCTGGCGAGGTTGTGGTTGGCCTGGGCCACCGCCGGATGCCGGTCGTTATGGGCGCTCTGCCATACTGCCAGGGAGCGCTGCAGCAATTCCTCTGCCCTGGCCATCTCGCCACGCTCCTGATAAATGGCCGCCATATTCTCAAGTGACTGGGTGATTGCCGGATGGGTGAGCCCAAAGGCTTTTTCCCGAATGGCCAGGGCCTTGCCGTGCTGCTTCAAGGCCAGGGTCTTCTCGCCACGCAACGAATGTACTACCCCGAGATTATTCAGGGATTGTGCCACTACCGGATGGTTCTTGCCAAAGGCTTTTTCCCGCGTCACGCGAGATGCTTCAAACAGAGGCAAGGCCAACTCATGTCGGGAACTATCGAGATACACCTCGCCCAGGTCATTTTGCACCCTGGCGGTTGCCGGATCATCCTTCCCGAGAGAAGCTGTGTAACTGTTCAAAGCCTCCTGCAGGAGGCTTTCAGCCTTGCCTTTTTTGCCGGCAACTCTCAAAAACCCGGCTAAACGTTCGAGGATTGCCGCTGTTTCTACATGGTCAGCTCCAAGAGTGCTCTTGAAAATTTCCAGAGCCTGGCCATAAAAGGACTCAGCGGCGGTCTGATGACCGCGGAATACGTAAACCTCGGCCATCAGACTGAGGCAGACTGCGAAATCAGGGTGTTCCGGACCGACACTTTTTTCCAGAACACCAATTGCCCGCCGCAGTCCTTCTTCGGCCAAGTCGACTTTTCCAGCCTGCAGATCGATTGCCGCCAACTTTTTAAGAAAGGGCACGAGATGCGGATCGTCCACGCCAAGTTTTTCCTCGGTTAGCGCAAGTCCATCCTTGAGTTTGGCCAAGGCATTCTCAAATTCGCCAAGACCCTGAAGAATCATCACTAAATGGTAAATGGCCTGAACATGCAGGCGCGGATCGGTCTCATTCTTCCCATGTATTTCAACAACCCGCTCCATGCATTGCCTGGCTTCATTAATCTCCTGTCGCGAAAGATGGAGTTCAGCGAGATTCATCAGGGTCTCGGCAGCTTCCTGGGCGAACGGCCCATAGAGAGCCTCTGAAATGGCAAGGGATTTTCGAAAGGCCTCTTCACTCTCCCCAAGCTTCCCGGCCATATGGCACAACTCTCCGATATTATTTAGCGATATTGCACTATTGGCATGGTTTTCGCCATGTTTTCTCAGAGCAATATCCGCTGCTCGGTTTGCCGCCGCCAGGGCGTCATCAACCTGCCCCTTGCCGATCAGTTCAATGACGAGATCATTCGCCTCTTTCCATGTATCTTCCACAGTCCTTCCCTTGCCGTCTGGTTTTGGTGTTTGTTAAAACGTTGTCAGATGGTCATAATAGTAGTGCCGCTGTTGCCCATCAATCCATAGGTCTGGGCCATTGCCACTTTCGCACCTTGCACCTGTCGCTCACCGCATCTGCCTCGCAGTTGATTGGCGCATTCGATAACCTGCCAGAGAGCCTGGGCTGACAACGCCTCACCGTGCGATGAAAAGCCACCGCTTGGATTAACCGGCAGTTTTCCACCGATTTTCGTCATACCGTCCCGCAGCATCTTGTCGGCCTCGCCCTCTTTGCAGAACCCGCAGGTTTCCAGGTACACCAGGTAATGCCAGGAGCTGTTGTCCGGCAATTCCAGAACATCGATGTCTTCCGGTCCGATACCGGACTTCTTGTATGCCTGTTGTGAAGCCGAATAGCTTTCACTGAGCATGGGCGCCTCGGCGACCGCCGGGCAGGACAAGGCGGAAATACGGATGGTCGGGTCGCCGTAAATGGAGCTGCCCATGGTGGTGGCGTTAATCTTCACCGGTTTGTCGGCTTTACTGATCAGTTCCTTGTCGGCGGTAACAATAACCGCCGCTGCACCGGTGCTGACCGGGCAGATCTCATAGAGCCTCAGAGGATCGCAGACGTAGGCGGATTTTAATACCTCCTCCAGGGTGTAAATTTTTTTAAACCGAGCACCGGGGTTTTTAGAACCATACTCACTCATCAGAACCTTGACCATGGCCAGATCTTCTTCGGTGGTACCGTATTTGGCCATTCTTTTCCGGCATTCGAGCGCCCAGTAGATCGGGTTAGGCAAACCGCCCATTTTCCATCTGATTACGTCACGATCCTGCACTGCATTGTCTGACTTGGCGGTGAGGAAACCCTTTGGTGATACGTCGGCGCCAAAGGCGAGAGCCGTCTCGGTCTCGCCTGCAGCGACACTATTGTAGGCCATTCTGATAGCGGCGGAGCCGGTAGCGCAGGCGTTGTAAACATTGACCACCGGTATACCGGTTTCTCCGAAAATCGACTCCAGATATTGGCCGGAAAGGTGGCCGGCGTTACCGCCGTAAATAAAAATTCCGGCCATGATTGCCTGAATTTTTTTCCACTCCAGATTGGCGTCTTTCAGAGCACCGTCAACAGCTACAGCTGCGAAATCTGCAAATACCTTCTCAGAGAAACCCGTCCAGGGGTGAATTCCGGTGCCGATAATATATACATCTCTCATTGTCGTTATCCCTTATTGGTTATCGTAGAATAAATTACTTAACGGCCTGAAACGCCCAGGTTACCACTTGTTGTTTTTCCTCATTGGTATACATCTCAAGAATGGTCGTTTCCATTTCCATCCCGAGCGTGAGGGTTTTCAGATCGGTGTTGGTGATAATGCCGGTAACCTGAATTTTTTCGTCTTCAAACTCGACTAAGCCGATACCGTAAGGGGTAATCTTCTGTTCGGTTTTAAACGGCGCGGGACAGGGATAATATTGAACGGTGTAACTAGCCAGCTTGCCTTTTTTGGGAAGCAGCACATCTTCCACACCCTCGCGTGAACAACCGGGGCGGTGTTGATAATGCTCTTTGGGGAAGAAGTACGTTCCGCAGGAGTTACATTTCGCACTCATCAGTCTGACTTCGCCGGTCGACCAATCTACTAAATTCGGTATACGAGCTACTTTATTTGCCATTTTATCCATCGTCTTAATTCCTAATTGTTATATGTGATTATGAACAATTCCCAGATCTTTTTTGTAGGGTGCACTTCGTGCACAACCATTGGTGCACGAAGTGCACCCTACAGACCGACTCCTAACCGTTTGATATCATCATTTATTAAAAACTTTTACCGCCCGACAAACTTCGGCGCCCTTTTTTCCAGGAAAGCATTCACCCCTTCTGCCTTATCTTCCAGGCTGAGAGAAAGACTGTAGAGTTCGTATTCATACTTCAGACCACTTTCCAGATTGGTCTGCATGCCGCGGTTGATCGCGGTCTTGGCAAGTTTCAAGGCTGCGGCACTCTTCGTGGCGATCTTTTTCGCCATTTCTTTGGCCGTGGGCATCAGTTCGTCCATCGCCACCACGCGGTTGACTAGGCCAATACGGTGGGCCTCTTCGGCGCGGATGATATCCCCGGTATAGATCAGCTCTTTAGCCCGACACACGCCGATGAGCCGTTGCAGCCGCTGGGTGCCGCCGCCGCCGGGAATAATGCCGATGTTGATCTCGGTCTGGCCGAATTTGGCCTTTTCCGAAGCGATAATGATGTCACAGCCCATGGCGATTTCACAGCCACCGCCCAGACAAAAACCGTTGACGGCGGCAATGACCGGCTTTTCCAGCTTCTCCACCATTTCCCCCAGCCGCATAATATTGTGGGCGGCATAGGGCGTGGTTTTATTGAACTCTTTAATATCGCTGCCGGCGACAAAGGCCTTGCCGTTGCCGGTGAGGATCAGCACTTTGATATCGTCGTCGGCGGCCACGTCACCAATGGCCTCGCGAAATTCGGCTCTGGTCTGATTGTTCAGAGCGTTCATCGCCTCGGGACGGTTGAAGGTGATAATGGCAATATTGTCTTCTTTTTCCAGTATGATATTCTCGTAGGCCATGCTTTCCCCCTCTTATGCTGATAATTTTTGCCGGCGGATGCCGTACTCACACAATTTACTCAAGGCCTTTACCCCGGAAATCAAAGAGGGGAACACCGGCAGATCTTTGCCCATTTCGTCCATGATAACGTGCTTGTATTTGTTGTAGCCGACGATCATGCAGACAACCAGCGGTTTGCCAACCTCCTGGACAATCTTTTGGATGATTTTCTTTTGCACGGCTTCCTGGGTATATTCAAAACCGGCGAGGATCAGCACCGCCGCGTCAATGTTTGCATCTCTAAAGGCATCGGGGAAAGTGGTTTCCAGGGTTTTGGTAAAGCCGATCTTGGTGACGCTGAAATACAAATCAACGGGATTCGACACCGGGGTATCGAACATATCCTTAAGTTTTTCCGTTGTTTCCTGGGTGAGTCTCGGCAACTCCAAGCCATGGCTCGCGCACAGATCGGAGACATTAACCCCGACGCTGCCGGCCAAGGTGATGACGGCGATGCGATTGCCTTTGGGCAGTGGTTGAGTCGAAAATACCTTGGCGAAATCCTTTAATTCGGTGAAATCATCGGCCATGATCATACCGGTTTGTTTAACCGCCGCCTCGACGATCTTGGCATTGCTGGCAATACTGCCGGTATGACTCATGGCGGCCTTGGCACCGGCCTCCGTACGCCCGCCGCTGAGGAAAATTACCGGTTTTTTCGCAGCTACTTTTTTGGCGATTTTCGTCAGATTTCTGCCGTCGGTGATGGTCTCCAGGTACATGGAAATGACCTCGACACCTTCTTCGTTGCCGAAGTATTCCAGCAGGTCATTTTCATTGACATCGCATTTATTGCCGATGGAACAGACTTTACTGATATTCAAACTTTCATTTTCCACGATATCCGAGGCCATTCCGGCGGCCAAGAGTCCGGATTGGCCGATAAGCACTACATTGCCCTGCGGCACTTTTTTGGTCATCGGATAAATGGAGGTGACAATGTTGCGTGAGACAATACCGGAGCAGTTCGGCCCCATGATCCGGATATTATATTTCTTTGCAATATCTACTATCTGCTGCTGATAGCCTTTACCTTCGCCACCCATCTCGGCAAAACCGGCGGACTCGATAATTATCGCTTTAACGCCTTTTTTTCCACATTCTTCAACGGTGGCAACGGTCATTTTCGGGGTGGGAAGAGCGGTGATAACCAGGTCGACTTCTCCGGGGATTTCCGTTACCGATCGGTATACTTTATAACCAAGTATCTCATCTGATTTTGGATTCACCGGATAGACGTCTCCGGCAAAATCGCTGCCCGCGATATTGTTGACAATGACATAGCCCAGCTTTCCTGGAGATCCGCTGGCTCCGACAATGGCAACAGATTTTGGTTTAAAGAAAAGTTCCATCATAATAATACCGTCCTTTTGATCACGAGTTGGGCAAATTGAAGTTGAGGGATTTGTTTCCTGAGGTTTATTCCCCGGTGAGGATAATCCGCGCATCGACGACCATTGCCCCGTCACTGTATGCAAAAACCGGATTCATATCGATTTCCTCGATACCTGGGGTGGCATCAACAAAATCCGAGAGTTGCACCAGCATTTTCTGCAGTCTCTCTTTATCGGCAGGCTCTTTACCGCGATAGCCTTCAAGAAGCTTTCTTCCTTTAATTTCATCCATCATCGCAGCGGCATCGCTTGTTTCGATCGGTACAATTCGGAACGCGACGTCTTTCATCACCTCGACCAGCACCCCGCCAAGACCAAACATAAGCACCGGCCCAAAGCTGCTGTCCTTGGTCATACCCATGATAATTTCCGTTCCTGGTCTCGCCATCGGCTGCACCGAGACGCCTTCGATATCGGCACTCGGGGCGTAGGTCCGACAGGAGGTCATGATGGCGTCATACGCCTGTTCAACCTCCGCCCTGTTCATAAGATTCACCTTGACGCCACCCGAGTCGCTCTTATGGGTGATATCCACGGAACTCACCTTGAGAACCACCGGATATCCGAGCTCCTCGCTGACGGAGACGGCTTTTTCCTTGGATGTCGCAAGCACGGTCCTGGTGCAGGAAATTCCGGCCTCGCCGAGAATCTGTTTCGCCTCGATCTCGGTGAGAACCTTCCTTTTCTCCGCTTTGGCCCTGCCAAGAATTTCTGCTGTTATCATCGATCTTCCTCACTTAGATTATAGAAGTTTAAGGGGTAACAATGAACACCAATACCTCTGCGGGCTTGCCACCGTTTACCACGACGTCCCGCTCCTCGCCGGGAGCGATGTAGACGAGATCGCCAACGTCCAAGACATGCTTTTCGCCTCCGCCACTGACGGTGATCGAGCCCTTCACCACGTAATAGATCCGTTCTTTCGGCGAAGAACTCAATTCAGCGCCGCCATTCGGCTGGAAGTAGGAATAACAAACCGTCGTGCGTTTCGATTGGGCCTCGGTAATCTTCTGCAAACCGTAGACCTCGGAATGTTTTGCGGCTTCGTACTGCACACCCTTTGCATCTTTTACACTGATCATCGTCGTTTCCTTACCGCGGTAATTTTTTAATCGGTAAAACAGGGCATCGCCCTGTTTTACCAGGTCCATCCTTTGCCGGATTTATTTATCTGGGCGCAAGGACTATCTCGCCTACGTTTATGTCTTTTGCCGTCACAAATTCAAGACTTGCCTCGACATATCCCGGAGCAGACAGGGTCAGCTTATAGCGCTCATTTTTCGCCAGTCCTTCAAACTCGAAATCGCCGAACAGATCGGTGGTCGTCGCGAGTTCAAGCCCGCCTCCGTTCAGCCTGACCTGCACTCCCGGCGCACATTCGCCGGCTTTGTCCTTTAGAACCACTTCTCCGGCAACAAAACGCCTGGGAATGCCGACATATTTGACGAGAGGCCTGGTGGCGAATTCCGGGTGCAGCTCCTCGACCGCAAGCTTTGTAGAAAGGATGGCGATTTCGCTGGTCGGATCGTCCAGATCGCCGAAAACCAGGGCGCCGGTGGGGCAGGATTCAACACAGCGGGGCAGCTTCTCTCCTTCATCCAGCCGATGGGCGCAAAGGGTGCATTTTTGCGGGAGCTGCAGGTCGCTGTTCCAGTAAATTACGCCGTATGGACAGCTACTGGCGATTCTCTGCTGACCTTTAGCCTTTTCCGGATCGATCAAAACTATGCCGTCTTTTCGCCGGTAAACCGCCCCACCGGTGGCCGCATCCATACAGGGGGCATCCTGGCAATGCAGACAGGGTTTGGCAATGTAATCGACCTTCGGCTTTGGATATTCCCCCCGTTCTATCTCCTGAATCTGCATCCAGAACTGACCGTTCAGCGGCTGAGCGGCCGAATATCCCAGGTATTCATTGCCGAAATATTCGTCGCGACAGGCAAGAAAACAGTTGTAGCAACCGCTGCATTTTTTAACATCTATAAGAATGGAGTATGTAGACATGGCATCAGCCCTCCCATTTTTCAATTTCGATAAGACACGAGTTCGGGGTCATCCCCGGGGCATTTTTTGAGACCATCCGCGATGGGGTAAGCATATTGACACAGCCGCCCTTATCCGGAGAATCGGCCCTGCCGGGGATGAGCGGATCGTATTTCGCCGACGAGGCATAGCTGTGAATGACACCGGGACGGATACGTTCGGTCACCACGGCGACACACAGCACCTTGGCCCGATCATTATAAAGACTGACGATATCGCCGTCCTTAATACCGCGAAGTTTTGCATCCTCCGGATTAATTCGTGCCGGCCACCAGGCATACCCGTCTTTTTTGATGCGATGTATCGGGATGTCGTCGAGCCAGTCGGTATGTTTGTCATAATGACAATGGAAGGTAAACCGCGGGTGCGGGGAAAGCAGCTGCAGCGGGTATTTTTTGAAGCCCTCGCTATGGTGTCCTTCCCAACTGGGGATATACCGTGGTGATACCGGACGCTCTTCATCGTCGGGGAATTTGGATTTCAAACTCTCTGAGACAAACTCGATCTTGCCGCTGTAGGTTCCAAGCTCCCCTGCTTTTTCCGTCTTGCGTTTCGGGTTGTTGGTATCCGGAGTATCACAGGCCCGGCCTTCGGCAAACCACCGAAGAGAAGGCGTCGATTTGTAGTCGTCAGGGATATTGATGATGTGATAGCCTTTACGATTGAACTCTTCCCAGGAAACAAGCTTCGGCAGATCCGATGAATCAAAAAACGCCTTGATCCAGTCAAGCTCGCTGCGACCGTCGGTGAACTCCTCTTTCATGCCCAGACGTTCGGCGAGAAGGGTGAGAATTTCATAGTCGGATTTCGATTCCCAGAGAGGCTCAATGCATTTCTGCTGGCGTACGACAATGCGATAGTTGCAGCCGCTGCTGGCATGGCAGGTATATCCGCCGCAGGCCCCCCACTCACCAACGTCCTCACGCTCAAAACCGGTACAAGCCGGGAGGATGATATCGGCCATGCGGGTCTCGCTGTTGAACCAAACATCCTGGTTGAAGACGAATTCGAGCTTCGGGCTTTGATACATCCGCACCCATTTGGTGGTATCGCTCATGGTGCCCATGAAGGAACCGCCGTAGCGGAAGAGAAGACGAACCTCCGCATGACCTGCCAGCGGATAGGTGAAATGTTTGAACTGCTGCTCAAGCGACTGGCCGCAGAAACCTTCACCGTACCAGCTTACCGGTGGATCGAGAATGGCCTCGGGCAGGGTCAGTCGCCAAAGCCGCTGTTTGTTGGGATTAACCGGGAGAAATTTGGCGATTTTGGCGGTGGCTATTCGCCCCTGGAGATCGGCATAGGCGGGAAACCACTGCACGACATCGCTGGGCGCCCCCATGGTTGTACCCCAGATAGAACGTCCCGGTTTGCCAAGGCCCTGCATCGCCTGGAGGAGAACCATCATCCTCGCCCACTCGGTGCCGTAGGCCTGGCGGCAGGCCCCACCCTCGCCACCGCGGGCTCCACCGGATAAAACTGTACGTTTTGCCGCCCACTCCCTTGCCAAAGCGCGAATGGTCCGGGCCTTAACGCCGCTTTCCTCCTCCGCCCATTCCGGAGTTTTCGCTTTGCCGTCAACCTGGCCTAAAACATACCCCTTAAACTCGTCAAATCCCAGGGTACGATCCTTAACGTATTCCTTGTCATAGATGTCTTCGGTGATCCAGACATGGGCAATGGCCATGGCCAGGCAGGTATCGGTGCCGATGCGCGGAGCGATCCACTTACCCTCCATGACCCCGGCGGTAAAATTATGGAAGGGGTCGATAAAGACCATCTTCACCCCTTTTTCCTTCAACCATTGACGCCAGAGCGCCGATTCCTGGCCTGTATATGTACCCCTGGTGGTGTCAGGATCGTTTGACCAAAGGACTATCATCTCGGCATTCTTCAATGAATCCTCAAGCAGGTCATACTGTTCCGGCATTCCCAAACGCCAGTAGAAACCATAGGTATGGGTTGCGCCCCAATGCCAACCTTCCCAGCTGTCCGGGTTATCAAAGACCGGCGTGTATTCAAGAAGATTCATAAAGCGGGCAAAAGGGCCCATCTTGTAGCCGACAATGCCCCAATTATGATGGGAGGATGTCAGTCCGGTTATAGCCGAGCCGCCATAGGTGTCCTTCACTCTCTTGATTTCGCCGGCAACAATATCCAGTGCCTCGTCCCAGGAAATTCGGACATACGGGGATTTCCCACGATTCTGCGGGTTGCGTTGGCCATTCGGATCGAAATCGACCCTCTTCATCGGATACTTGATACGCTCTTCAGAGTAAATCCGTCGACGATCCGCGTGCACGTATGGTGCCACGGCAAACTTTTTCGGCGGCGAATATTTTTTCCCTCCCGCCTCTATCGTCCACGGTTTGAAGTCTCGTTCATCGGCAACCAACGGTCTAATACGGGTAATCTTGCCGTCTTTCACATAAACCGATACAGGTCCGGCATTGGTACAGTTGGTAAAAACCTTTTCACTCATCTTTAAACCTCCCGGAGTTGAGCATGGGACATAACTTATCTATTATCTGTTGTTTAAAGGCATTTTCTCAATCAGCGGCTGCTTTTTCTTGCCGAAAGCCTCAACAATGTATCGTATACTGAAATACAATACCACTATGCGAAACCATTATTACACTGCCCGGCGGCCATGTCAAGACATTTTACATGCAATATGTAATGCCGAATTTTGCAGAGCTTATCTGCGCATATTCAACAAGTTATTTCCGTCCCATTGAACAATATTTTGCGCAGAAAGGATAAATCTTGACATCTTGATTCCGACACTCTATTTAGTTTCAATATGCGAAACAGAGTGTACATATGCGCAACACTTCGGAAGTGGTGACCCGAAATAAAGAAACCAATGGTGCTTTCGGTACTGCACTTGCCATTTTATTTGATAATGTCTCATCATCACCCCAAAAAGGATCCGCTGGACAAGATGAATAAACTCACTGCAGAAAATAATTCTTCAGCCGAAAAGGCCCTCAACATACTCCTGGCTTTTGCCCCCTATAATAATGAAATGGGGACAACTGAACTGAGCCTCAAACTAGGCATGCATAAATCGACCACCAGTCGATTACTCAAGCTTCTGGTCGCCACCGGCTTCCTGCAACAAAACCCTCTGACCAGAAAATACATGCTCGGCAGGTCAGCCCAGAGAATAGGCCTGGCCACCACCCGCTCTCTTGATTCACGACTTCTAGCTGTCGCCCAACCGTGCCTGACAGAACTGTCCCGGCAAACCGGAGAAAGTGTCGCCCTTGAACTCCTGTCCGGGACAAATGTTGTCCTGGCTCTCCATGTCGAGGGACCGAGTCATGTGCGCTTTAATTTTCAACAGGGAGAATTCCTCCCAATTAATGTAGCGGCGGGTGCTAAGGTTATTCTCTCGCAAAGTACTCCGGAGTTCTTAGAAATTTGCCTGCAGCAAAAATTTGAGCGCTTCAACGACAACACCATAGTCTCCAAGGACGCCTATCGCCAACTCCTCGCCGAAATCCGCGAGACAGGGATCGCTTATGATCGAGGGGAACGCTATCAAGACACCCATGCGATAGCTGTACCAATCACCAATGATGAAGGCCCGCCGAAGGTTGCGGTGGTAATCGCCGGACCAGCCTTTCGACTGAATGACGATTTTTTAAAATCAGTCATTGTCCCGCTCCAACAAACAGCGAAGAAAATATCCAAACTGCTCTTTTACTGATTATAGTAATAAGAATTACACTTCCTGTTCGATAAGACTTGCTATTTCCGGTTTTTTTCCATTAATATCACCAAAAGAACCGAGATCACTTCCTCCTTTCAAGGCTTCTTTTTCACTGGTCGGCAACATCCTTTCCTCAGACGACCCGTAAATTTTGCGGACGGAAATGCAGTATGGAGCAGACAGGACAACAAGCGATACCGACGAGCCCCTCTTCTTTTACCGATCACGCCGGCTTTCAGAATATCCTGATCGATACTCTCAGAACCGCTTTAGTTCCCATGCCCCTCAAGGCAAAGATCACCAGGATTCTCGACTATCTCCTGACGCTCGACCACCTTCACCTCGGAACTAAAGCCGCCTTGTTTCTTGTCAATCCAGACTCCAACACCTTGGAACTCCTGGTCGACAGAGGATTTCCCAGTACTCAAGCGATAGCTTGCAAGACGACTAAACTAGGTTTTTGTCACTGTGGCCAAGCCGTCAAAACCGGCGAAACGGCTTTCTACACCACTCCTCCTCCGCTCTCCGACAACGCCCTGGAACCCACCCCATTCACCGGCAATTATTGCATACCGATAATCAAGGACAGTCATATCCTTGGGGTCTTCACCATTTATGTCTCTCCCGGGCACCGGCATTCAACTGATTTAACAGAAATGCTTGATGCGGTAGCTAATATCCTGGCGATTATTATCGAGAGCCAGCAGATGGATCAACAACTAATTCAGCTTGTTAACGACCTGCGGGGCTCCATTATCAGTTTACGTGAAGAGAAAAAATTTTCTGAATCAGTCATTCAGGGACTGAATCATGGTCTTATTGTCGCCGATCTCAACGGCAAAATAAGAAAAAGCAATTCCGTTGCCCAAGCTATTTTTAAACCATTCGTCAAACAACTCGATGGCCAATATCTTGCGGATTTTCTTGGAGATAGCGCATCAGCCGAACTTCTCGCCACCACTCCCATCAAAGCCGGACAGATGGAAAAAGAACTGACTTTTTTCACCCCACCAACCCGGGACAAAAAGATCATAGGCTACTCTAATGTTCCAAGAGAGGACACCAAGGGCAATAAAGTGGGTGTCATTATTTCCCTGTCCGACATTTCCGAATTGAAATATGTCCGAAAAGAGATGGAAAAGATGAACCGGTTATCCACTGTTGCGGAAATTGCCTCGGCCGTAGCCCATGAGGTAAGAAATCCTCTTGCCGGCATTAAAATCATGGCCCAGTCCATCGAAGAAGAGTCCAAGGATAACAGTGACCAGCTGGAGTGCTCCCAGAGAATCATCAGGCAGGTTGACCGACTCAACGAGCTATTGACTGATTTTTTCTCCTATGCCCGACCAGCCGAACCGAACAAGAGACCGACTTCGCTCAGTTCCATTATCACTGAAATCATGCCGCTGATCAATAACCGACTTACTAAAAACCATATCACTCTTTCTAAAGATGTCAGTGACAAGCTGCCGCCAATCATCGCCGATCCCCACCAAGTCCAGCAGGTTTTTCTCAATCTGTTTCTTAACGCCGTAGATGCCATCGATGCTGTCAGAGAACGGGGCCATATCGAGATTTACGCCTCCACGCTTACCCCAACCATGCTCAAATACTACAAGAAAAAGAACCCGGCATTACTCGGCAATCACAAATACATCATCGTCAACTTCACCGACAACGGCACAGGCATGCCGCTGAACGTGGCCGAGCAGGTGTTTGAACCCTTTTTTACCACTAAAACCTCCGGAGCCGGACTTGGCCTTGCCATCGTTTACCGAACATTGAAGGAAAACGATGCGGAAATTGTCCTCGACAGTAAAGAGGGTAAAGGCACAACCTTTACCATTTTTTTCCGGACGGATTTTTAGATGGGTGCGGTACTCATTGTCGATGACCAGGAAGACTTGCGATTTTCACTGGCAAAAATTGTCGGAAAACAGGGCTACCGAGTTACCACTGCGGCAAACGGCGCCGACGCCCTCGATATGCTCCGTTCTGCCATTGTCGATCTGGTCTTTCTCGATATCGGCCTTCCCGATGTGAGCGGTATTGACCTCATTGCCACCATTAAAGAGATCAGCGAGGATATCGATATCGTCATGCTGACCGGTATCAACGAGGCGAAAACTGCCATCCAGGCTTTACGGGCCGGTGCCGTCGACTATATCGTTAAACCATTTGACATCATAGAATTCAGGGCCATTTTGGAACGAATCCTCCAAGCCCGGTTGATGCGAAAGAAGGCCTCTCTTTTGCACCACGCGGTTGGTATAGCCACTATCATCGGCAACAGTTCGCCCATGTTGCGGGTCAAAGATGCCATCAACCTGGCGGCCCAGGTCGATGCGGCCGTTCTCATAACCGGAGAAACCGGTACCGGCAAGGAGCTGGTTGCCAGGGCTATTCACGACAGCCGCCGCGGCCAGAACGGCGTTTTTGTCAAGGTAGACTGCGGGACACTCTCCTCCAATCTGATGGAATCGGAGCTCTTTGGTTATGACAAGGGTGCTTTTACCGATGCCCGGAGCGATAAAAGAGGGCTTGTTGAAGTTGCCAACGGCGGAACACTCTTTCTCGACGAAATCGGCAACTTGCCAATCGATCTGCAGCCGAAACTCCTCAGACTCATAGAGGAATCTACGTTCAGAAGAGTTGGCGGTCTCAAGGATATCCAGGTAAAAATCCGTATCATTGCCGCCACCAATGCCGACATCGAAGAACAGATCGACCGAGGCAGGTTTCGCGAAGACCTCTACTACCGCCTGAACATACTGCCCATTCCCCTGCCGGCGTTGCGCGATCGAGGCGAGGACGTCCTCCTTCTCGCCGAGTTTTTTCTCCAGGAACTGCAAAAAGAGTTAAAAAAGGAACTCCAGGGATTCACCCCCGAAGCCCGAGCGAAAATTCTTGGCCATGGTTGGCAGGGTAATATCAGAGAACTGCGTAATCTCATCGAACGGGAAGTGATTTTCAACAAGACCGGCTGGCTCACCATGGCAGGTCTCAACTCCGAAAGCCCCTCTACTGGGGAAAAGAAAGAACCCTTGCTGAGTCTGAGAGAAATGGAGCAACGCCACATCAAGATGGTGCTTAATGCCGTCAACAATAATAAATCAAAGGCGGCACGGATTCTCGGTATCTCCCGGACAACTCTGAGAGACAGTCTGTAACTGGTCAAATTCTGACCACCTGGTTAAAAACTCACCACTCCGTACTGCCACCCACTCTCCGACGCCATTGCATTACCCAGAGTTTTACTATATTATTTCTGATAGTTAGCAAACTATTTCGCCATTGGCCTCCCTTTTGCTATATCCTCATTAATTAAAACGTAACTGTCCGGTCCCTCGAAAATTCAAGTAATTTCTTCTTCCGACCAGATTGTGAAAAAGTCGGAAAAACCAATGGTGAGGTTATGAAAAGAGTTCTGGTTGTTGATGATGAAGAGGATATGTTGTGGATGCTCCAGCGAAATCTCAACAAAGGTATGCAGGATGTTGAGATACTCGCGGCAAAATCGGCCGAAGATGCCCTGGCGCTGTTGAATGATCGTGCCGTAAATCTGGTGATCACCGATATCAACATGCCCGGCATGAGTGGACTCGACCTGCTTGTTGAAATCAACAACCGCTTTCCCGGAACAGGGGTCATCATTATGACCGCCTACCCGTCGAGTGCCTATGAGAACAAGGCAATGATGAGCGGAAGTTTGCGTTTTATTGAGAAACCTTTCGACATCAAGGAAGTCAGGGCAATCGTTGAGGGAGTCCTCAAGGAAAACGAAGGATTCCAAGGTACTGTCGGCGGCGTCGACCTGGTGGATATCGTCCAGTTCAACGCACTTTCGAAAGCCACGGCAGCCCTCAAAGTGACAGCCGGTGACCGGGAAGGGATGATTTTCTTCATGGAAGGGGCGGTGGTCCATGCCATGTGCGGCCAGGAACACGGAGAAGAGGCTTTTTTCACCATTCTCGGCTTCAATGGCGGCTCTCTGCAGAATATCAGAGGCGTGCAACCGCCCGTGGTCAGCATCCACAAAAGTATTGAATCCCTGCTCTTCGAGACGGCACTTAAGAGCGACGAGAAAGACAGTCTCATCGAAGAAAATTCCTTAGCCGATCTAACCACTCTTGCCAATGAATTCGGCAGCGAACCCGATGACGAAACCAAAGACGAACATCCTCCAACCCCAACTTTAAGTCCTGCGGAAGAGACACCAAGCGACCATGAGATTTCAGAAAATACAACGGAAATTCAACCTACAACTTTTGAAGAGGAATTTGAAATGACAGAAATACAGAAAATATTAGCCGAGTTCACGAATATAGAAGGCGTTCACACCGCTTGTCTGGTAGGGCGTGACGGTTTTCTCCTGGACAGTCTCGCACGGGCAGGAATCGATTCGGAGATGATCGGGGCGATTGCCTCCTCAGGCTTCGGTTCGGCGGAATCGATGGGCACACAGCTTGGTCAGGGTGATCTCAGAATGACCATGTTCGAATTTGCCAACGGCCCGGTCATGTTTGCCCCGGTCGGCGAAGAGGCCTTTCTGGTAATCGTTGCCGATCAAGAGACCAATCTCGGCTGGATCAGGATCAGTATTAAGAAAAACGCCAAAAGGATAAAAGAAGTCGCCTCGTTATAAAACGATGGCCGGGTTTTTTAAGAAGACCCGGCCGACTTTTACCTTTCCGAACGGGAGCACTACTTTCTCTTATTGGTAGTTTTTCTCAAAATATCCGGCAAATGCTGTAAACTGCGGTTCGTATTTTTTGATCAGCATCCGCGCCTTGCCCAACCATTCTTCCTTTGACGTCATGACAAAGATAAAAAATGGCTGGGTGTCGATATGCCTGATAATAAAGTGATAATGCCTGGTGGTGATAAGGATATCTTCAACATCTTCGTCCTCGGCCAGCAGGTTGATTGCCTTAGCATTCGATTTCACTATCGAAGACAGATAGGCAGCCGCGGCAGCGGTTTCAATATCCTCTCTTCGCCGAACTTCGGCAATGGACATCCCATCCTCAACGGTTACTACAGCCGCCGCCAAAATACCCGGAAGCTCTTTCGACATATGGTCAAGAAGATTTTGCAGTTGTCTTATCATTGGCCCTTCCATAGGAGCTAGAAGTTTTCGGATTACCCGTTTCAAATATTCATTGAAATGACTATACCATTTGACTAACTTAATATGAAATGATTTCTGCCCATTACAGAGAGGGAAAAAACCACGTTATCGGGCGAAGGAGAAATGATGCGGGCGGTAGTGCAGCGAGTAAGCAGGGCCGGAATCGATATCGGCGGCGCCACCACGGCCACAATCGGCCGCGGTCTGGTCATTCTTCTGGGTATCCGGAGTCGAGACGGTGATGCTGATCTCAGATGGATGGCGGATAAAATTATTCATCTGCGAATTTTCCCGGACGAGGAGGGGAAAATGAACACCTCCCTTGCAGACATGGGCGGTGAAATGCTTATTATCTCTCAATTCACACTCTATGGGGATTGTCGCAAGGGCAGAAGACCAGGGTTTTCCGCAGCTGCCCCTCCGGAAATCGCCGAACCTTTGTACCACCAATTTATTAAAGAAGTGGAACTCCGGGGAATTCGCGTGGCAACCGGCACCTTTCGGGCGGATATGGCCGTCGATCTGGTAAACGACGGACCGGTCACCATCCTCCTTGACTCGGAAAAAATCTTCTAACTTTTTCCCTCATCACCCTTACAAGGATCATCAATGACTTTCAGCCAAGGTTCCACCTATGCAGGTTTTACTCTCAAAACCCACACCTTTGTCCGGGAAATCGACTCGGATGTTTATATCTTCGAACATGAACTGTTAAAATGCCCGCTTCTGGCGATTAAAAACAGTGATTCCAACAAAACCTTCACCGCGGCCTTCAATACGGTCCCGACCGATTCGACAGGCGTTGCACATATTTTAGAGCATTCAGTGCTCATGGGTTCGAAAAAATACCCGATCAAAGATGTCTTCGGCGAGATCAACAAAGGAGGACTCACAACCTTTCTCAACGCCATGACCGGTGCCGATATTACCTACTATCCCTTTGCCACCCGCAATCTTAAAGAATATTTCAATATAATGGATGTTTATTGCGATGTGGTCTTCAACCCGCTCCTGGCGAAAAGCACATTTGAACAGGAAGGCTGGCATTACCACCAGGAGGACCAGGAAAGCCCGCTCGAATTCCAGGGGGTCGTCTACAATGAGATGAAAGGGGCGTTTTCTGATCCGATCCGCTATATTTTTCACAACATTTTTGCCGGTCTTATGCCCGGCTCCACCTATGCCCATGAATCCGGCGGTGACCCAAAAAATATTCCCGACCTGAGCTACGAGCAATTCTGCAGGTTCCACGCCGATCATTATCATCCAAGCAACGGCATCTTCCTGGTTTACGGCGACGCCCCCTTAGAAGACGAACTCAATTATCTTCAAAACAAGTTTTTATCAGCTTTTAAGACCCCAGGCGCAAAAGCGGACATCCTAGAGGGTCAATCACCTTCGCAGCCGATCTTCATCACCGACACCTATGCCGTCGATAACAGCGATACCGCCGGCAAGACCTTTCTCGCCGTTGGGACCAACGTGGCAACCATCGCCATGCGCCGGGAGAATACCGCCTTTCAGATCATCGCCAACATTCTTTTCAACTCGGACGGCTCACCCCTGAAAAACGCCATTGTCTCTAGTGGACTCTGCAAGGATTTCGGTGGCTTTTTCATGGCAACTTCATCTACGAAAACCCTGATGATCACCTATCTGGTCGGCAGTGAAGAACGGCATCGCGACACCTTCCTCAACCTCTATAAAAGTACCTTGGCGAAAATGGTCGAGGAAGGCCTTGACAGAGAACTGGTTCTGGCAGAGCTGAATAAATATGAGTTTAATGTCCGGGAAGATGCCAGCAAAGCCCAACGCGGCCTTGACCTTATCAGTAAGGCGATGATCGGTCTCAAATACGGTACTGACCCCATAGACAACCTGATAAGCGAGGAGCTGATCGCCTCCCTGCGCCACAAAGCCTTAACCGAAGGCTATTTTGAGGAACTGATCAGAAAATATCTCCTCGATAATCCGGCGACAGTAATCGTCACTCTCTGTCCTGACCCGGAAAAACAAAAGAAGACCCAGGCCGAGGAGCAAAAGCGTTTAACCACCTATGATGCTGCCCTCTCCGATAATGAACGAATCGCCCGGATCAACCGAACCAAAGAACTGATGGAGGAACAGCTGAAGCCGAACAGCGCCCATACCCTCTCCCTTCTGCCGCAATTGTCCCTTGCCGACCTGACGATCAAGGTCGATTTTCCACGCATCGTACCGACGGAGATGTTTGGTCGCCAGGTACTGGTCAGCGAGCTTGCCACCAACCATATCACCTACCTTGATGTCGGTTTTGATTTTTCCTGCCTGCCTCCTGAACTCCTGCCGATACTCGACCTCTTCGGCACCATCGTCACCGAAATCGGTACCAAGAGACTGAGTTTTCAACAATTTGCCAAGGAAATAGCCACCTGTACCGGGTCTTTCTCCCACACCCTCAACACCTACACCCACCGCTTGCAAGCGGATGTTACCAAACCGGTGTTCTGGTTGCACTTGAAGTGTCTCCCGGATTATCTGGGCCAGGCTTTGCAACTTCTCGCCGAGGTTTTCTCTTCGGTCTCCTTTGCCGATAGGTCGAGGATTCGCGAGATTGTCGGCCGGGAATTCGCCTGGGCCGAACATGCCGCCCACAGTGAAGGGTATAACCTTCCGTCCACCCGGGTCTTCGCACATCTGAGTGTAGCCGGACGCTATAACGAGGTGGTAAGCGGAGTGACATCATACCAGGCACTCAAAGAGCTGACCCAGAACTATGAGGCAAAAGAAGAGTCGTTCCTCGCCTCCCTTGGGACAATCGCCGAACTCCTGTTCAACCGCAACAACCTGATCCTCGCCACAACCGCCGACAGCCGCGAGCTCGGTCACCTCATGCAGGTGGGTGGTTGTATCGCCGATGCGCTCAGTTCAGCCCCGCTTGTCAAGTACTCCCTGCCGCCACTGCAGCTGCCGGCGCACGAGGCCTTTATCACTTCGGCCGAAGTAGTTTTCGCCGTCCAGGGCGGCAACCTGCTGAAAAATGCCGACGGCTATAACGGCCATTTCGAAGTGCTGAAGACCTATTTATCCCGCGATTATCTCTGGAATACCGTGCGACAGATGGGCGGAGCCTATGGTTGCTTCATCCAATTCGGGCAGCTGAGCGGCAACATGGCCTTTGTCAGTTACCGCGATCCCCAGGTGAAAAAGACCTACGACGCTTACAACGACGTACCAAATATCGTTGCCGGCCTCTCCCTGACGGATAAGGTCCTGGAACAGCTGATCATCGGTACCTACGGCAACTTCGATCCGTTGCAGAGCGCCGCCGCCAAGGGGGCTACCGCCAGGAACGACTATTTGAACGGCATTGACGCTCAGTACAAGCAACAGCGACTGGTGGAAATTACTGCAACCAAGATTGCTGATTTGCGTAGCTTTGCCCCGGCCTTCGCCACAATGACGGCGAATAGCCACCGCGCCATTATCGGCAATAGAAGCAAGATCGAAGCTGCTACATCGCTTTTCGACACCATAGTAGAATTGTAATTGCAGTGTTTTATCCATCAAATCAACTTTTTTCCAAGGAGAACAGCATGATTTACTCTTCTGAAGTCATGGAAATGTGCCGGGTGGCGCAAGGGGCCAATCACGGCCCCGCGCCTATCCCTCAGGAAGGCGCATGGACAAAGGTAAAAGAGGTCGGCGATGTATGCGGCCTGACCCACGGTATTGGCTGGTGCGCCCCGCAGCAAGGGGCCTGCAAACTCACCCTCAACGTCAAGGACGGTATCATCGAGGAGGCCCTGGTCGAGACCATCGGCTGTACCGGCATGACCCATTCGGCCGCCATGGCCTCGGAGATTCTGCCCGGCAAGACCATCCTTGAGGCGCTGAATACCGACCTGGTCTGTGACGCCATCAACGTGGCGATGCGCGAACTTTTTCTCCAGATCGTCTACGGTCGCAGCCAATCGGCGTTTTCCGAAGGGGGACTGCCCATCGGTGCCGGCCTTGAGGACCTCGGCAAGGGCCTTCGCTCGGTTATCGGCACGATGTACGGCACCGTCGCCAAAGGGCCCCGCTACCTGGAAATGGCTGAAGGGTATGTCTCGGAAATCGCCCTTGACAAAGACGACGAGATCATCGGCTACAAATTCGTCAACCTCGGCAAGATGATGGCCGCGATCAAAAAAGGCGTTGATGCCAATCAAGCCTTAAAAGACGCATCCGGAACCTACGGCCGCTTCACTGAAGCTGCTAAAACCATCGATCCAAGAAAGGAATAGGGGGGACACCATGGCACTGTTTGAAAGTTACGACAGGCGGATAGGCCAAATTATTCCGGTCCTGGAAAAATACGGGATGAAATCCCTCGAAGAAGCAGGGGAAGTCTGCAGCAAATACGGGGTCGACGTGCCGGCAATCGTCAGGGGCATCCAGCCCATCTGTTTTGACAATGCGGTTTGGGCTTACACCTTAGGCGCCGCCATTGCCATAAAAAAAGGTCAGAAAAAGGCGGCGGAAATCGCCGCAACCCTCGGTGAAGGATTGCAGGCCTTCTGCATTCCCGGTTCGGTCGCCGACGACCGCAAGGTAGGCATCGGCCACGGCAACCTTGCCGCCATGCTATTAAACGAAAGCACATCCTGCTTTGCCTTTTTGGCCGGGCATGAATCGTTTGCCGCCGCCGAAGGGGCAATCGGCATCGCCAGATCGGCCAACCGCGTGCGCCATAATCCGTTGCGGGTCATTCTCAACGGGCTCGGTAAAGATGCCGCCAAGATCATCTCAAGGATCAACGGTTTCACCTATGTCCAGACTCAATTCGACTACTCCACCAGCAAGCTGACTGTTGTACATGAGACCAAATATTCCGAAGGCGATCGGGGCAAGGTTCGCTGCTTCGGGGCCGACGACGTCCGGGAAGGGGTGGCCATCAATCATCTGGAAGGGGTCGACGTGTCGATCACCGGTAACTCCACCAACCCCACCCGCTTCCAGCATCCGGTCGCCGGCACCTATAAAAAAGAATGTATCCAGCAGGGCAAAAAATATTTCTCTGTGGCCTCTGGTGGCGGCACCGGCCGCACCCTCCATCCGGATAATATGGGCGCCGGCCCCGCCTCCTACGGCATGACCGACACTATGGGCCGGATGCATTCCGATGCCCAGTTTGCCGGCTCCTCATCGGTTCCGGCGCACGTGGAAATGATGGGCCTTATCGGCATGGGCAACAACCCGATGGTCGGTGCCTCGGTCTCCGTGGCCGTGGCTCTGGAACAGGCGGGAAAATAAAGCTGAGTTGAGCAGCTTGTCTGCTCAAACGAAGCTTATGCCCTTGTGGTATAGAAAAAGGAGCTCTAACCCAAGGAAAACCATATTAAAATTATTCTTGACTAATCCAGAAGCTTGGTTTAGCTTGGCATTTCGCTTAGGTGTTCGTAACAGAACTTTAAAGGGAACTCCGTGAAAGTCGGAGACGGGCCCGCCGCTGTAACCGAGGACGAACGTCGCTCCATGTCACTGATTGTTGTTTGATCGGGAAGACGCGACCAGTAGGATGATCCGGGAGTCAGAAGACCTGCCTGAGCGTAAAAGGAAACGGCTGCGAGGACGGCGGCGTACCTGACATTTCTGTGGATAAAAAAAGGGCTATCCCGGATCGATTTTTTCGATCCGGGATTTTTTTTTGCCACCGCCAGAGTGCACTGCAAATCTCCTTGCTTGATGTTTTCACCAAGAACAGACAAGCGAGGAAGTTCATGAGCCTGCAAGCAAAAGCCACCCACCTCTCCATCTTTCTCCACATGATGTTTGTGCTTTGCATCCTGGCCTTAGGCCGACAAAGCGTTCATGAAAAACCGCCTTTTATCATAAGCTTTGCCATTGCAGTTGATGGACCGGCAAACACTTCCCCTTCACCAGCGATGCCAGTGGCACAACAATCAGAGGCTCGCCAATCCGAGAAAAAAGAACAACCCCTCCCGAAAGAAAAAAGAGCCCTGATGAAGCCACCGGCTAAAAAAGTGGAAATAGAGCCGCCGTCACCTCCGAAAAAAACAACGCCGGCCATAGAAGTCCCAAAAATTGTGGAAAAAGAAGCCACTAACCCAGAGAATTCCGCACCGAGAGCAACCGACGGTGGCACTACGGATCCTCTCACAACCTGCGTCGAAGCCACGGCAAGATCGGTGCAGGAACCGACAAAACCAAGCCCACAGAGCGGTGGTCGAGGGACCGAGCCCCTTTCCTTGCAGCAACTCGACGCACCTCTCGTCGTCCTCAAGCAGACCCAACCACCCTATCCGAGAAGAGCGCGGCGCCTCAATATCGAGGGATGGATCAGGATCAAATTTGTCGTCGACGAACACGGCCACGTTGATCAAGTCACGGTGCTTGATGCCAAGCCAAAGGGAATCTTTGAACAAAGCGTGTTGCAGTGTGTCGGCGAATGGCGCTTTCAGCCCGGCACCATAGGTGGTCGGGTTGTCAAAGCCTTGCTGGAACAAACCATCACCTTCAAACTGGAGAGTTAACTCCGGTTAACGAGAGTAAGGAAACTCAGAAAACATGTCAATTGTCGAAATGTGTTAAAAACTGAAAAGGAGAAAAAATGCCCCCGAGAAAGTCAAACAAAACCGATCTCTGCCTTCTTGCCCTGGCCCTCTCGCCACTTATGGCGCAACCGGCACTAGCCTTGGAAAACTTCGCCAAGCTGACCGTTGATGAGATGGTTGTAACGGCAACGAGAAGCGAGGAAAATGCCCGCGAAATCCCAGCAAAAGTTGAAGTTATCGACAGCCACGAGATCGAAATGACAGCCGGCTCAACCTTGACCGAGCAATTGAAGAAATCAAGTTCATTAGGGGTCATCGAATACCCAGGCGCTATCGCCGGCATAGGTATTCGAGGTTTTCGCCCGGAGTTTTCCGGCATCACCAAGCACAGCTTGATTCTTCTCGACGGTCGGCCCGTCGGAGCCACCAACCTGGCGACCGTTCTCACCGACAATGTCGAACGGATCGAGGTATTGAAGGGTCCGGCCTCTTCCTTGTACGGCGCCGAGGCCATGGGCGGTGTCGTCAACGTTATCACTAAGAAAAACACCAAGGAACTGACGGGTGAGGTGGCGGCTGGTGTTGGCAGCTTTGCCGTTAATTCCCAAAAGGCCGCCATTGGCGGCGCCATCGTCAAAGACAAGCTCGATTTCGATGTTACTGCCGGACGGCATGAACAAGCCGATGATTTTAAAATGGGTGATAACGGCAACAAACGGGCAAACACCAATTTTAATACCGGCAACGGAGCGTTCCGCCTGGGAGGCAATTTTGCCACCGACTGGCGTGCCGATCTCTCTACCAATATCTATCAGGGGCGCGACATTGCAACCCCCGGCGACGTGGCTTACGGCAACGTGCAAAACGGCAGGAAAGACATTGACAATCTTGGGACTGATATACGCATCGGCGGCGGCCTGGGAGCCAATAACAAGATCGGGGCAACTGCGTATTTCACCAAAGAGGAGGCGGAAAGCTCCTCGAACTATTCGGGAATAAAAAGCGTCCCGACCTACCGCAGCTACGACTCCGAGACCACCTGGAAAGGCACGCAACTGCAAGACACCTATAATTGGGGTGACCACACCTTTATCACCGGTTTCGATTATCAATATATCGAGACTCTCGGTCGAAGCTATAACACCGATTCCTCCCGCAAGGCACCCTACTCACCGGATGAAGGGCGAACCAATTTTGCCGGATACCTTGAATCGGTGTGGAAATTCTCTGATGATCGGTTGACCCTGACCGGCGGCGGCCGGTACGACGAGTTTGAAGTTGAAACCCTAAAAACTCCCTACAAGACCGATTTTGATCCCAATAGTGAGAATTTTTCCACCTTCAGCCCCCGGGTCGGCGCCAACTATCTCTTCGATCTCGGCTTCCGTTTGCATACCACCACTGGACAAGCCTTTGTTCCGCCGAGTGGTTTGCAGTTGGCTGGATACTCGGAAACCGTGGTTAACGGTGTGACCATGACCACCAAGGGCAACGCCGATCTCGATCCGGAAACTTCCACCACCTGGGATGTGGGAACAGGCTATGAACAACGCCGCTGGGGATTGACCCTGGACTTCACCTATTTTCACACAACCGTTGATGACCGTATAACTACAGAGCAGACCGGTAATGTTAAAACCTATGTCAACAGCTTAGGCGCCGACATGCAAGGGATTGAATCGAGTATAAGTTTCGATCTCGGCGTACCGCTCGACCTGGGCCGCAGTCTCAAGCTGTATTTTAATTCCACCAATATCCTCAAGGCGGAAGAAGAAGTGACGCCGGGGGCAATGCGAGATATCTACAATGTCGCCGATTATACCTACAACTACGGCGTCGAATACGACGATAAGAAGGTGGATGCCAGACTCCATTTCCGCAGCGTCGGGCCGATGCGCGACACCGACTGGGTCGCCGCCGGCTACCCGGAAGTCGAGTATCCCTCGTTTACCGTGGCCGATCTGGTGGTCGGCTACAACTTCCTCGATCACCACCGGGTGGCACTGACCATCGATAACCTCTTTGACGAAGATTACTACGAAAAAAAGGGTTATCCGAAACCGGGGCAATCGTTTCTTGTCAGTTATACCTATCATTTTTAAACCTTCGTCCCTCAGGGGGATATAGCTGAGTTGAGCAGCTTTTTGCTCAAACGAAACGTATGCCCTTTCGGTATAACATA
>JAZDOW010000297.1:0-5547 GCA_043798185.1 Pseudomonadota bacterium
AGCATCTTCAGATGGCGTTGGTAAAGGGATTCAAATCGTTTTACTTCTGTGATTTCCATGGTAAACTCCTTTTTGTTTTAAGTGCCTGTGATTAGACACTTGCAGGAGTTATACACTGAGTTGCTTTTTTCCGCCGCTTAGCGGCTTCGTCCAACTAGAAGGACAACAACATCACACGGTAGTTGCACCCAACCTGTTGTTGAAAATTTATTATGATCTTAATCTACAGTTGGGTAGTCTTCTATCCAGCACCATGCACTCAATTTTTCAGACCCGATCAATCGCAACAGGTCTTCTTCCATTTCTCCTGTCTTCTTCGCTGCCTGCTCAAGAGATATCCCTTCCCATTCTTTTAAATTTTCCAAAGCAGCAACCTCCATCAGGTTACCCATGTATCAAGAATCCGGACCGGCAGGCCGCCATGGGAGCGGCTCTTCGGGGGCCATCCTAGCCGGTCCGCAAGAGGTTATCTTTTCCCGGTTGCCCGGTATTGCAAAAATCTAAAAAGACCAAGCTCAAAATCCAGTGCTTGGTAGCTGTAGAGCTTTCAAAGGTTAAGGCTGTTTCTTGTCCGGCAATGAGCTTTGCAGGGCAAAAGTATTAGCACTGTATTTTTTGTTTTTCTGGATAAGTAAGCCCATATCGATCAATTCACGAACATCGCGCATCAGGGTGGCGCTGCCCATTTGGGCGTAGGCAATGGTGATTTCCGGCCTGGTGGTGATCATTTCTTCCAGAGTCAGAGTTTTATCAATGGGTATGGCCAGCATCAGATCACGCTTGCGTTTAAAAACAACCCTTTTGGTATAAGGGTAATCTGCAAACGTTTCGAAAATATGGTTTCGCCAGAATATTTTTAATTGCCCGGTCTGGATAATTCGCATGGTATCGAGCAGACCATCGCGAAAACCTTGAACCGCATAGCCAATGAACTTGGTAAGACTTCGCTCTTTTCGACAGTTATTCAAGTGGCGGTAATAGTCTGTTCTGGTTTGGTTGTAGAAATTGGAAAGAATGTGAGAGGTAATACTCGGCAGACCGGCACGGCGTAAGATGAAGAATTCAATGAGCCTTCCCGTTCTGCCGTTGCCGTCGCCAAAAGGATGTATCCACTCAATATACACATGGGCAACAATTGCCTGGATAACAGCTGTTTGAAAATCCTGTTTCTTATGGAAATGAAACTCTTCTCTTAACCATCGGCATAACTTTTCTATCAATTCGGGGATGTATTGGTGTTCAGGGGTAAGGTATGGCCCGACAGTCCGCCTGTCTTCCCTCCAGCGCCCTGGTATTGCATCAAGGTGTTCACCTAACCCCCTGGCTATCATGGTGTGAAAATCTCGAAGCAGGTCAGGGGTGATTGGCCACTCTTTACCCTCAACCACCACTTCGGCTAAGAGGTGGTTGAGGGCATCTATTACATTGGTCACTTCCTTTTGCAGATACTCTCGGCTTGGTGGAAGATTTTCCCCTTCATATACCCGCTCTATTTCCTCCTGTGACAAGGTGTTTCCTTCGATTGCCGTTGTTGCCTGGGCCCCCTTTACAAGAGAAACATGGAGTAATTTTTCTCGATCTTGCGGCCGCAACGGGGTGTTGGCAATTACCTGCACCATTGCTTCACATTCCCCAAGTAATTTGGCGACAGGAAGAGATAGTTCCCAGTTTCGAACAAAGCTTATGTGTTCATACATTTCCATAAGGCCCTCCCTTACATTCAATGCAAATATAATTACAAATAGACTACCTTATTTAGTAAAACGTTTGCCCTTATTTTTGTAAAGAAATATATGAGAAGTTGTGGCAAAAAACGACATCAAATTTCTTCTCGGCAAATAGGTGTGTAAGTTCCAGTAGCCGGTATTTTTTCCCCCTCAATATATTCAACTGGTGAAGACTAAGGGCACGAACAGCACATCGGCAAGGAAGTTCGCCAGCAAGCGCCCCCGGTCCCTTCCTGGCCGGCGATCTTCGAGATTGAAAAGCATGACTCTTTAAGAAATATGCCCTTTGTGCCCTTACAAAACTGTAAGGGCACAGAAAAATATTAATAAAAAAAATGGTTATGACCTTATGAACTTTGTGACCTTCCATTACTATATAATAAGAAGGGGGTTGTATAAAAAAGCCGCCAGAAAAAAGCCCACCTTAATGGTTCAACAGGCTATATGAGAAAAGGATGGGGTGAAGAGGGTGGCTAAGGAGCGATAGCGCGAATAGGAATGATTTTTCCACCAGCTCGCAAGCCATCCACATCCAGGTAGTTTGCCCAGGCCTGCATTATTCTTCGCCGCTCCGGGAGGTACTCGGCATGGTTGTAGGCAGCTTTAACACTATTCCTTTCTGCATGGGCAAGTTGCCGTTCGATTACATCTGATGACCAGCCTTTTTCATGCAGGCTGGTTGAGGCCATTGCCCTAAAGCCATGGCCGGTCATCTCTTCGATTGAATAACCGAGCCGCCGCAATGCAGCATTTACGGTGTTCTCACTCATCGGCCTAGCTTCGCTTCTCACGCTTGGGAAGATATAAGTGCCATGGCCGGTGCATAACTGCAGCTCCTCAAGAATCACAGCAGCCTGTTCTGACAGAGGGACTATGTGTTTTGCCCTCGCTTCATCTTCTCTCCGGGGATTCGCCACTCTCTCCGCTCTAAGTCTATCTCCTGCCATTCGGCATGGCGCAATTCACCCGGGCGGACAAAAACCAAAGGGGCCAAGCTAAGGGCGCACTTGACGATGAAAGAGCCGGTGTATCCGTCAATGGCTCGCAATAGTTCGCCGATTTTTTCGGGCTCAATGATGGTGGCAAAATTTTTGCTTTTAACGGTCTGCAATCCGCCGCGCAGATCGGTAGCCGGATCACGTTCCGCACGGCCACCAACCTGAATGGCATATCGGAAAATTTGAGAGCATGCATGTTTGGCCCGGTGTGCCGTGTCGACGGCTCCGCGGCCTTCTATCCTTTTTAAAACGACCAGCAGCTCTGGGGCGGTGATTTGGCTTATGGGTTTACTGCCGATATAAGGGAAAATATCTTTTTCCAGGCGATTAATAACCTTTTCGGAGTGGCTTTTTTTCCAGCTGGAAACCATTGTTGCAAGCCATTCGCGACCAACAGCCTCAAAACTGTTTGCCGCCTGTTCTGTTCTTGCCCTCTTATTGATCTTTTTAAGTTCGCAAGGATCAACGTCATTGGCCAGCTGCTGCCTTGCTACAAGGTGTTTTTCCCTTGCCTTAGCCAGCGTGGTATCGGGGTAGACGCCAAGGGCAAGCGTCTTTCTTTTTTCGTTAAAGCGATAATCGAACCGAAAATATTTACCCGTGGCGGTGACAAGAAGATAAAGCCCTTTGCTATCTGGGAGCTTATAAGCTTTTTCCCTAAGTTTCTCGGCCCTTATAGAGACATCGGTGAGAGGTATAAGGCATTTCCTTTTATGGCTGTGGAAGAGAAAGGCCATGATGAGAATGTCAAAAAATACGGTCCTCGGTTCGGTTGTGATCTGCACAAAAATCACATTGAGCCGCAACATTCAAGAATCAAAGAGGAAATCGATTTTGACGGTATCTATGTTGAAAAATACCGTATACCTGCAGATATATCGCCAAAAAGGACGGTATGTCAATGAATAATATGGGACGGTGTAGGACAATAAAAAACCCGCAAAAGCTTGCGCTCTGCGGGTTTGTGGACGTCTTGGGACGTCTTTGCACTAATTTTTGGTGGAGCTAGACGGGATCGAACCGACGACCTCTTGACTGCCAGGGAATCCTCGGAGGTTTAGGGGTGATCTTCAAGATACTGATATGTAATGTTTATTTGTAGTTACCTGCTTTGGTTTTTTCGCTTTACCTGTGTAAAAATCGTCTAATAGGACCCGTTTTCGGGTGAATCGTCTAAAAATCTGCTACTGAAGGGACTGATGAAGGTGGGTGGGGTAGGTGCAGCTTTGGCATCCAATTTGATTCAAACGTCAAATGAGCGTCAAATGAGTGCGTTAGCTGCAAGCAAAAATCCCTCTTGATTTTGTTATCATTTATGATAACCTTTAAATATGGAATGGCAAGTCACTTTTTACAATGAAAAGGTCGAGACTGAAACCTTATCATTTCCACCTGGAATATTAGCTAACTTCTTGCATATAGCTGAGATGATAGTTGAATATGGTCCCATGCTTGGAGCACCTTACACAAAACCCCTTGGTGAGGGATTGTTCGAAATAAGAGCTAAGGGTAAAGAAGGTATCGGGCGGTCATTCTTTTGCACCGTTAAAGGTAAAGAGGTAATTGTTCTTCATTCTTTCATCGTAACTGCTCGCACCCTAAAAAAGTGCTCGTTATTCAAAAAAAAGCTTGACAGGTTTTCGGAGCATTTTTTTCAAGAGGTCAGAATGCCGCGAGAAATAGCCCGTATCAACACATAATGCGGGTTAATTTTCATGATCGTTTCAAGAATCAACGATTGAAACGGAAACCCCTGAATTCGTTTGATGCTGGGCGTTGTAGGAGGTCGAAAAAAGCCATGGTATAGTATCGCCATGGCATCGTTAAATAAAACAAGCGTACGCGAAGAGGTCAATCGCCTGAAAAAGGAGTTTGACCAGCTCTGTTCAGATGGCAAGGTATCGCCTGAAATACGGGCTGTGATGAGCAGCCTTCTGGTCGTGGTCGATCTGATTCTGGCAATTTTTCTGGAGAAAACGACTCGCAAGAACAATAAAAATTCCAGCCTGCCTTCTTCGCAAACGGATAAGGATGAAACGGCAGCGGCAGATGGCATTGAAAAAGGCAAAGGCAGGAAGCTTTCTGGCGAGATCAGCAACACGCGAATAAAGGAAACGGTTGCCGTAGCCCGGGTTGAGACCTGTGATGTCTGTGGCGTTTCGTTGGACAACGTCCCTTGTCGCACGTATGAGCGACGGACGAAGGTCGATATCGTTTTTGAGAAGACAGTCGAGCATATTGATGCGGAAATCAAGCAGTGCCCTAATTGCGAAGCCATGGTCAAGGGAAACTTTCCCGAGGATATGCCGGGGCGGCTGCAATATGGCAACGGGCTCAAGGCATTTGCCATTCATCTAATCATAAGTCAGATGGTTGCACTGAACCGGGTCCAGAAGCAGATATCGGCGATGATAGGAATGGTCATTTCCGAGGCTACTCTGCTGAAGTTTATCCTGAGGCTTTATCAAAGGCTCGCAGCATGGGAAGCCGGTGCGATTGAGCGCATTCTGCAGGCGCCGTCGGTACATGTAGACGAGACATCGTGCCGAGTTGAAAAGAAGAATCACTGGATTCATGTGTACTCTTCCGGTGGGACGACCTTAAAATTACTGCATTGCAAACGGGGCAAGGAGGCAATTGTCGGCTTGGATATCATTCCCCGATACGGAGGGGTGATCATCCATGATTGTTGGGCATCATATTTATCCTATAGCCATTGCGGCCATGGCTTGTGCGGCTCACATCTATTAAGGGAGTTGACGTTTATTGTCGACTCGAATCATTACAGGTGGGCCCGGAACATGAAAAGGCTTCTTAAGGAA
>JAZDOW010000090.1:0-5670 GCA_043798185.1 Pseudomonadota bacterium
ACCGCCGAAAAAATCCAGGAATATGTCAAAAATCACCCCCAGGACGTCAAGATTGTCGATCGAAAAGAGATCGCCCTGCGAAACCTCGCAAGTGTTGAAGATGTCTTGAAAACCATGCCCGGCGTGGAAGTGTACAGCACAGCGGGCATCGGCTCGCGCATCTCCATTCGCGGATCGGGCCGCACCGGCGGTGTCCTGGTGCTGCTCAACGGCCGGCCGCTCAACTCCAATCAATACGGCAGCCAGGATCTGAATGCCATTCCCGTCGATTCGATTGAATCCATCTCCGTCTTTAAGCCGCCGGTTCCAGTATGGCTTGGTCCCGGCGGCAGTGATGGCGCCATCAATATCGTCACTCGCACGGAATTTAAGAGCAAGGATCCCGCCAAGCCTCACTCAACCGTCAAGGTCGGTGGTGGCTCCTATGGGTTTGCCGAGTCCAGTCTGAGTCACCAGTTGCCCGTGGCCGATGGCAATGCCCTTCTATCGGCGACAACGACCCACCGTGACGGCGCACGGACAAACAGCGACCGAACCGATGGCGCCCTGGCGATGAACTGGAATAGAAAAGCCACCGACGGTAGCAGCTATGAGGTCGGCGGCCGCTACTTTCGAGCTGAATTCGGTTCCCCCGGTCCCATCGACAACCTCACCCCCAATGCCCGACAGGATTATCAAAAGCTCTCAATCGACAGCAAATATCAGCACATCCTGGGCGAAATCGGCAACCTTACCGCCACCCTTTACGGTGACGCGATGACCCTTGAAGATAAAGGGCAATCCGGCACTACCGCCACCCTCGACGATCAGAAAGTCGGACTGAAAGCCGATACCACCTGGTCGGAGGACTCCGGTGGTTGGGATCTTCGCCTTGGAATTTCCTCTGAATGGGACCAGTTCGACCATACCCTTGCGGGCGATCATCACCGTTTCGCCAATGGGATCAGCAGTCAGTATGACCATCGTTTCGGCGACTTCACCCCGACCATAGGCCTGCGCGGCGACCATACCGACGACTTCGGCTTTAACCCCGGTCTTGTTACCGGAATCGGCTGGGGAATAACCAAGGAGTGTTTGCTCAAGCTCAAAGGCGGCTATGCCGTCAAAGTCCCGACCTTCGAGCAGCTCTACCAGACAACCCACGGCTCCATCGACCAAAGCCGCGGCAACCCGGATCTGGATGAAGAACGCAGCTGGTCCTATGACCTCGGAGTCGAATACACCTTCGCCAAGGATCGGTTGCTCCAAATGACGATCTTCCGGACCGATATCGCCGATCTGATCACCTCCGAGCGTGGAGAAGACCTTATTTATCGACCGACCAATCTTGACCGCGCCATGCGTCAAGGGATTGAAATTACAGAAAAGTATGCATGGGAAATCGGCGTAACCATGGAAACCTCCCTCACCCTGCAGGATTCGGAGAATAAGGATACCGGCAAGGAACTGCCTTATACCCCAACCGTCAAAGTGAAGGAGACGATAAGCTATGCCGTGCCGGGGCTCAAAACCCGTCTTGAGACCACTATCCGCTACGAAGGCAGCCGATACAGCCAAGTGGAAAACCTGCCGGCCCAAAAACTTGATGATTACGCAGTTGTCGGCCTGAAGCTAACCCAACCGATTATGCTGGCCGGGATCGCCGGCGATGGCTACCTGAAGGTGGATAATCTTTTCAACACGGAATATGAAAGCCATTTCGGCTATCCCGCCGACGGCACTCTTATCTCCGTTGGATTACAGATGAAATTCTAGTTTGTTCTGAAACGATGGCAAAAATACCTCGCGAATTCGGCGTAAATAGATGCCCGTTACCTGAACGGTGGTGCATATTGCAAGCCTCCTTTATTCCACAGATTATTCAAACCTCGATCAATATTCAGCAATGTCTTCGGGCCAAAATTTCGCTCGAATACCTCGCCATAGTTGCCGACCTGGCGAATAATCTGGTAGGCCCAGTCATCTTTCAGACCAAGGCTTTTCCCCGGTGCACCCTCAAGGCCGAAAAGTCTTCGTACATCGAGTTTATTACTGACCTGCAGTTCCTCGGCACTCCGGGAAGTAACTCCAAGTTCCTCGGCATTGATCATGGCATAGAGGGACCATGTAACAATATTCAGCCAGATATCGTCACCCTCCCGTACTACCGGTCCAAGAGCTTCCTTGGTGATGACTTCCGGGAGAACTACCGCGCTCTCCGGATCGGTGAGACCGAGACGCAGGCCATATAATTGTGACTTTGGCAGGGACAGGAGGTCACAGTCCTCTTTTTCAAAACCCTTGACCGCCAGTTCGAGGGTTTCATAGGGAACAATCCTGTATTCAAGGCGATTGGTCTCCAGATAATCGATGAGATTCGGCTCGGACTGGCTGCCAACCGGCCCGCATACCTTCACCTTTTTGAGGTCAAGTGGACTCTTCACCAGCAGTTTTTTGGGCACCATGAAGCCCTGACCGTCGTAATAACTCACCCCGGCGAAATGAACGGCCAAGCCCGATTCCCTGGTTAAAGTCCAGCTCGAGTGGCTGGAGAGGATATCCACCTCGCCGGTAATCAAGGCACTGAAGGACTCCCCTTCAGCATAGGGCAGATATTCGACTTTTGACGGATTGCCGAAAATGGCAACGGCTACGGCGCGGCAGATATCGACGTCCATTCCGGTCCAATTGCCATCGGCATCGACACTGGAAAAACCGGGGGTGCCGGTGGAAACCCCGCAAAGAAGGCGACCTCGCTTGACCACTTCTTCTTTAGTGTAGGCCTCCGCCGAACCAGTAATAAACATCGCCGTAAGAAACCAGATGAGCCAAGTCATTTTTTGCATGCGCATTTGTCCGGTAGGGGTAAATGATAAAAAGAAAATTCTTTCCGTTGAAAAACAATACCAGCGGGCGAAAATAATTTCATAGTGTTATAGCTTTCTTCCAGAAAAAGTCCCAAAAAATTTAATTCCGGTCACCCAACATTGCAAAGAAAACAATCACCAACAGCCCGCTTTGTCGCCGTCAAGACACTCTGCCGCCTCCACCATGACCGTTCTTCAGTTAAACCCCTGCTCGACCGTGCCATAAAAGAAGCCTCTTTGCCAGGCAACGAACGCAACCTTACCATGCAGCTGGTGTACGGGGTACTCCGCAACCGCCAGTACCTTGACCGGATTCTTCAACTCCTGTCGAAGACACCGCTTGCAAAAATCGATCTCTTTATTCACCAGACTCTTGCGGTCGGCCTGTATCAGTTGTTTTTTCTCGAACGAATTCCGCAGGCGGCGGCTGTCCATGAAATGGTTGAATGCTGCAAGGCCGGGCGTATTCCGAAAAGACTGGAGGGCTTCGTCAACGGCATTCTCCGCGAGTCGATCCGCCAAAAAGATGTCCTTACGGTAAAGGCTATTCGCGGAAAAGGCGGTGCGCCCATCGTCAATCACCCGGAATGGCTGTTTGCCAGATGGTCCAGCCTCTTTGGTCAAGAAGAAGCCCTGCGAATTTGCGCCGCTAATAACCGTGAGCCCGTTCTGGTACTGTGGACGAATGTTGGAAAAACCACCAGGAACGACTTCTGTACCATGCTGAACCAGGCGGGCATCATCAATCACCTCGGTGCTTATGCCGAAGAAGCCGTCGTACTGCCCGAATATCAGGGTGCGATAACGGCAATCCCAGGCTTTAACGAGGGGCTATTTCAAGTCCAGGACGAGGCGGCCCAGCTCGCCACCGGCCTGCTCGGCCCCTTTCGCCCAGGTGGCAGGTATCTCGACGGCTGCGCCGGACTGGGCGGTAAAACCGCCAACCTGCTCCGCTTTGCAGCAGATCATGCCCTTACCATCCACGCCGTCGAGCCGGAACCGTATCGACGGCAAAAGCTCCAGGAAAACCTGCAGCGACTGGGCAACCCTTGCACTCCGATTATCCACGAAAAAACCCTGCAGCAGTTCGCCTCGGAAAACCCGCCACCTTTCGACGGCATCCTCATCGATGCGCCCTGTTCCGGCACCGGGGTAACCGGTCGACATCCCGATATCCGCTGGAACCGGTGCCCGGAAGATCTTCTCCTCTATCACCAGGAGCAATTGAGTATTCTTGGTCACGCAGCTGAACTCCTCGCCCCTGGGGGAATTCTCGTCTATGCCACCTGCTCCCTGGAACCTGAGGAAAATCAAGAGGTCGTCAAAGATTTTCTCGCAGCTCACCCGGCCTTTCAACTGACCGATTGCACGCCACAATTGCCTGACTCTGCCCGTCGTTTCGTCACCGACCTTTGTTTTGCCCCCCATCCCGATGCCGGTATTGATGGCTTCTTTGCCGCTCGATTGCAGCGCAGCTAGCCTTCGGAAAAAGACATCTCTACCTTTTAGCCTTTTAGAAAGTCAATTCTTGTTTTTCAAGAATGAATTTCCAGGAAGTATCTTAAATTGAGATATCTTCAAGATTGTTTTAGGTTGCCAAGGATAAGGCAAAATGGATGCAGTTTCCCGATAGTAGGCAAACTGATCATTATATCTAGCCGAAACATGCCTATCTTGTTAAATTGGCGTCGGCATAATTATTGAATTCTCGGAGATACCTGGAAACCAAAGAGAAACTTGTTAACCCACTATGACTATTAGGAGGCAACCCCCGAAATGCATAGGCCCATGAACATGGTCAAGTCCAAGAAACGCGTCGCTGACCATGGGGAGGTATTCACCCCCGCTTGGATGGTCGAGGCGATGCTTGACCTTGTCAAAGGAGAGACCGAGCGTATTGACTCCCGCTTCCTGGAACCGGCCTGCGGGAGCGGGAACTTCCTCGTCCAGGTGCTGCGGCGCAAGCTCGCCGTCGTCGAACTCAAGTTTGGGAAGTCTGATTTTGAAAAGCAGCACTACTCCCTTCTCGCTTTGATGTGTACCTATGGTATCGAACTTCTTACGGACAACATCGACGAGTGCCGCGCGAAGATGCTGGTGATCTTTGCTGACTACCTGAAACTTGAGGCATCTGACGACCTTTACAGAGCCGCTTTCTACGTGTTTTCGCAGAACCTCGTGCACGGTGATGCCTTGAAGATGCGAACCTGGGACGACCAACCGATCATCTTCGCTGAGTGGGGCTACCTCGGCAAGGGGAAGTTCCAACGTCGTGATTTTCGCTTGGAAATGCTTACTCAGATGTCGGCCTACATGGAGAAAAACCCGCTTTTCGCGTGTCTCGGCAAACACGAAATTTTCAAGCCGACCAAGACCTATCCGCCGATGTCGGTGAGTGAGATTGCCTCCGTTGCACAGAAGGAGTGCATATGAGTAGTCAGGTAAGCTTTTCGATCCGTGGCCGCAATCCTGATGTGTTGACGTGCATTGCCAACCTCTCGAACGATGAGGTGTTCACGCCCCCCGAGTTTGCAGGCAGGATGCTGGACACCTTGGCCTGCGCATGGGCAACCGCCCACAACGGCGCGAATATCTGGGCAGATAGTTCGGTGCGTTTTCTCGACCCGTTCACAAAGTCAGGTGTCTTTCTTCGAGAGATTACCAGCCGTCTCACTAAAGGTCTGGCGACCGAAATGCCGAACCTTGATGATCGCGTCAATCACATCCTGACCAAGCAGGTATTCGGCATCGGCATCACCCACCTCACCAGTCTGCTGGCACGCCGGAGCCTGTATTGCTCGAAGCACGCAAAGGGCGAGCACTC
>JAZDOW010000001.1:0-90035 GCA_043798185.1 Pseudomonadota bacterium
ACCTTGGCAAGCTTTAATCTGGCAATCATTGGACCGTAATCCATGAAGGTGGCAACCGAGCCAGAGTACACAGGATCAGTCACTCTCCTTGGCAAGCCAGGCTTCAAACTCTTCCTTCGGGACAATTTTCAATTTGGCAACCATGGCCGAATGGTTGACGCCACAATATTCCGCACACTGGATATCATATTCTCCTACCTTGTCGGCAAAAAACCAGGCATAAGTCGGTAATCCTTTCACCGCATCCACTTTGATGCGAAATGCCGGCAGAAAAAAACTGTGCAGTACATCGACTGACTGGATATTCAGCTTGATAGCCTTGCCGACGGGCACGACCAGTTCATTTTCCGATTCCTTATCGCCCGCATAGATAAAGATCCAGGAAAACATCTGCGCCGAAACCTCAATATTCATGGCGTCTTTCGGGACCGTACGCAGACCCATATAGGAATGCCAACCGATGTAAAACATCGACAGGGCAATCAGCGTAGGAATTACCGTCCAGACAATCTCCAGTTTGTAGTTATCGCGAATATCGGCAGCAACCGGATTACTGCTCCGCCGGTATTTCACGACAAAGTAGACCATCACCACAGTGATACCCATCAAGAGGACAATGGATATGCCGAGTATATACCAGAATGCCAGATCTACGCCTTGAACCGGGGTCATAAGAATCTCCGCCTGTTACCTGAAAGCCACATCCCAAAACGTGAAGCCGATCATAATGATGAGAAAAGATATCGTTCCAATAAATGAAAAGACGATGATCCGGTTTTCATATTTGAGATGCATAAAAAACAGCAAGACAAAGCTTACCTTGAGGCAGGCAATGGCAAGGGCCACGGGGACGTTGAAAAATCCCATGTGGATATATGAAACGCCAACGGTAACCCCGGTCAGTACCAACAAAATGAGTAAAACGCCGGCGAGCTGGAAATAGCTCAGCACATGCGGTGTCTCTTCTTTATTCACAATGTGTTTCTCCAAAATGTATCTTTCCTTGCCTTATAACACCAGATAGAACAAGGGGAAGACGAATATCCAAATGAGATCGACCAGATGCCAGTAAAGCCCGGAGTTGTCGAGCATGGAAAATCTGGAAGCGTCGATTTTGCCGACCAGCACCAGAGCAAGGCTTATGGACAGGAGAATCATGCCGATAATGACATGCAGACCATGCAGACCGGTTATAACATAATAGAGACCAAAAAAAATATTCAGTCCCGGTTCTCCATTCACCAGGGTCTCCGAGTTGGGATAAATGCCGTGATGGATCTTGGCGCCCCACTCGAAATATTTAATGGTGAGAAAAGTGCAGCCGCAAAGAATCGAAAAGGCAAGCAAGCCACTGGCGAGTTTCCGCGAATTTTTCTGGATGGCGGTGATGGAGGCGGCAACGGTAAAACTGGAAATCAAGAGAACCATCGTGTTCACCGAGCCGATTATCCGGTTCAGCTCCTTACCTCCGGCAGCAAAGGACTGGGGATGCTCATGAAAATAGGCGGCATAAAGAACAAATAAGCCGCCGAAAAGGATTATCTCTGAATAGAGAAACAACCACATGCCGAGTTTAATCCCTGCCCTGTCTACCGGTGAATGCATAGCCACCCCATCATCGACCATTATTTTGAGATTGTTCCCCTACCCCTTTAAAATCGTAGGGAAAATCCATGATCTGCGGTTCATCGACAAAATTATGCACCGGAGGTGGAGAGGGTATTTTCCACTCAAGAGTGGTCCCGCCCCATGGATCAGCTGATGCCTGAATTCTTTGGCCAAAACTCCTCAGCAAATTGATGAACATGATTAAAATCCCGATACACAAAATGTAGCCGCCAATACCCGCCAAGAAGTTGCCCATCTCGTATCTCGGCAGATAATCGTAGTAACGTCGCGGCATACCCTGCAGGCCGAGGATCAACATCGGTACGTAGTGAAAGAGAAAACCGACACCAGTCAACACCGCGCCAATATACGCCGGTCTGAAGGAATACATGATTCCGAACATCTTCGGCCACCAGTAATGCAGCGCGGCAAAGAAAGCAAAGCCGGTGCCACCGAACATAACAAAATGGAAATGGGAGACGACAAAATGGGTGTCATGGACCTGGATATCGGTACCGGCCGCACCCAGGACAAGGCCGGTGAGGCCGCCGACACTGAAAAGATAGATAAACATCAGGGCTAAAAGAAATGGCGGCGACATTTCGATCGACCCTTTATACATGGTGGCAACCCAGGAAAACACTTTGACGGCGGAAGGTATGGCCACCAGAAAAGTCAACAGAGAGAAGACAAATACCGAGACATCACTCATGCCGCTGGTATACATATGATGGGCCCAGACCAGAGAACCGGCAATGGCGATGGCCATCGATGACCAGACAATGGCCTTATAACCAAAAATTGATTTTCGGGAAAAAACCGGGATTATTTCAGAGACAACCCCCATGCCGGGCAGGATCATAATATACACCGCCGGATGTGAATACATCCAGAAGAGGTGCTGATATAAAAGAGGATCGCCACCCTTGGCCGGATCAAACAACCCGATGGACAGAAACCTTTCCAGAACCACCAGCACAAAGGTAATCGAAATGACCGGAGTGGCAAGGATCTGCACCCAGGCTGTGGCATATAGGGACCAGGTAAAGAGCGGAATCTGCATCAATCCCATTCTCTTGTCACGCATGCGATGAAAGGTGGTAACGAAATTGAGGCCGGTCAGCATCGACGACATACCGAGAATAAAGGCCGCGGTTACGGTAAGCCCAACATTCTTGCTGTTCTGAATGCTGAAAGGCACATAGAAGGTCCATCCGGTATCAGGAAACCCGTCTCCGGCAAACAACGAAATAATGGCAAATAGGCCGCCGAACATGAACAGATACCAGCTGAAAAGATTGAGACGCGGAAAAAAAACATCGTCGGTTCCCAACTGGATGGGCAAAAAAAAGTTGCCAAAGACTGCAGGAATTGCCGGGATTACAAAGAGAAAAATCATGATCACCCCATGCAGAGTGAACATTGAATTATACATCCCTGAACTCATTATCGTCCGACCATGACTCATCAGCTCCGTCCTGAGCAAAAGGCCGAGAAACATGGCGATGACAAACCAGAAAAATACAGCACAGAGATACATCAACCCGAGTCGTTTATGGTCGTGGGTCAGAAGCCAGGCCTTTATCCCGGTAAGACCGGGCGGAGCGGATTGATGATAAAAGGAAGGTGTTGCAGTCATGTTGGTGTATCCTTTTCTGTACTGCCTTCAGTCTTCAAAGCCTTGTCAGCCTGTCGACCTTTTCGTTTAAAATAGAGAATAAAAAGAACCAGCGCCACGCCGAAAACCATCAGCACGATTCTTTTTACCGTCTCAAATACTGAGGTTTTCCCGTACGGATCATAGTTGAAACAAAAACCGAGCAATCTCCGTACCGACATGATCGGTGTTCCGCTTGCCGCAGCGGATATGGCAAGATCAATGTCTCCTGCAAGAAAAGAACCGTAGACATAACGGATGATCTTACCATCTGCGGCTATAGCCATGAGTGCCGCAGGGTGGATAAAGGTTTCATCATCAACCTTCTGAAAACGAAACCCCACGGCATCGGTCGCAGCCTTAATAGCCTCCTTGCTGCCGGTAAGAAACCGCCATTCACCGGCGGGAAAATCATTTGGCAAAATCTTCAGGTAATTAATTTTTGCTCGGGCGGCAATCTCCGGATTTTCAACCTCGTTGAAACTGAGAGCTATGACCCGGTAATCCTGACCGGGCCGAGCGCTCAGACTATTCATGGCAACGGCCAGATTGGCAAGGTTTTTGCTGCAGATATTAGGACAGAAAAAATAGATCGGCAGAAGAAGCGTCGGCCGATCTATTATATCCCGCAAGCGAACAGTCACTCCTGTCTCATCGACAAACTCGAGATCAAGAGGCAAATACTCGCCAATTTTTTCAGTTATCCATAGAGAAGGATCATCTTTTTCTGTGCCGCTCAAAACCTGCTTGGTGGCTTCCAGCAGATCAGGCCTTTCATCTTTGGCCCAACTCGGACGAGGAATCCCGCCGATTGCTACAAACGCAAGAAGGAAGATGACTAGCAATCTGGCCAAAGATGTCACAATGGTCTTGCTCAGTTGGCCTTCTGCGAGGCACCTGTGCCAAAATTAATTTTCAGGGCGGTTCGATAAGTGTGTTTTGTTTTGAAACTGTCACGACCACCGCCATAAGCGAGTAAAATCACATTATCGCCGTTTGCATTAAGAGTGCTGTCATTTTTGTCGGCCGATTTCAGTGGGATAGTAAACTCGACGGTAGTCATGCCACCCGCCTCGGTTCCACCCACCAGGGTAACATCACTTGTGCCACTAAGCTTTTCATCAGGGACATGGGAAGTTTCGGAATCGCCGAAATCGTCTGAGAGCTTTGTTTCACCGTCCTTCACGTAGCCAAGAATAAAGTTGGCATCTTTCATATCCTTGCTCGGATTAAAGCCGATTCCAACCCAGCCATCCGTCTCTGCCGCCAATTTCACCGCCAGCTTGTCACCGTCAACTTTCCAGGCAAAGGAGATTTTTTTATCTTTTACTTCATGATCATATTGTGCTGCGTGAAGAGTTGTTACCGCTCCACACAACAGCACCCCTATTCCGAACATTGTCTTTAAAACAAAATTCGTTTTCATATCATCTCCTTAGGTTATAATTGTCAATCGTGAATTTCCAACTACCTAACATTGTCACACAGAAGTATCACCATTGTCTTCTATGGCAAAAAGAGTAGCACACTCTTAGCCGCAAAGAAAGGATCTTCAATACTTTTCCAAAGCTTAGTTAATGCAAATGAGAATTTTTCTCTTTTATTTCTTAAAAAAAATTGCAGGTTACCACATGCATGATTAACTTTATTTACTGAAGTGAATCCGAAGACCCCGGTTTTTCCCGGCATGTTTGGTTAACAAGAGCGATACTGTTGACTGATGCGGGAAACATCGGATGACAAACACAAGGCACCAAAACACCAACCATATTCCTGGAGGAAAACGAATGGCGAAAAAAATGGCAGTTTACAAGTGTGATATTTGCGGAAACATTGCTGAGATTCTTACTGCCGGCGGCGCTGACATGATGTGCTGTGGCCAGACAATGACCATGCAATCCGAGAATACTACAGATGCCGCTGTCGAAAAACACGTACCTGTGCTCACCAAAAAGGACGGTGGCTGGCAGGTGACTGTTGGGGCTGTCGATCATCCAATGACCGACGCCCATTTCATTGAATGGATTGAACTCATTGCCGGCGACTTAGTATATCGTCAGTTCCTCAGCCCCTCAGCCAAACCTGCGGCGTTCTTCCCGGTAGCCGTCGACGGCGTTAGCGCCCGCGCCTACTGTAACCTGCACGGCCTTTGGAAGAAGTAAAACTTCCCGCCCTGTTGGTCGGATCAAGATCTGACCGACAGGGCAATCTCTGCTGCCCCCCTCTCTCTCTCTGCATTTCTGTTTATTCAACTGCCTCCAACCAACTTCTTGACAGTATCCATCTTGCGATATAGTTTGATATTAAAATATATCTTAAAGTGGTACTTATGCCAAAATATCAAGGCAGCAAAGAACAGGTTTTAGCACTTAACACCTTTATCAAACTGATGCGTTGCGCCAACACCGTTTCAGCCGGTATACATTGCCACCTTCTCGGCGAATTGACCGTAAGCCAATTCGGCATTCTTGAGGCCCTTTTTCACCTTGGGCCGATGTCGCAGAAAGCGCTGGCGGCAAAAATTTTAAAATCCCCTGGGAATATAACTACAATCATTAACAATCTGGACAAAAATGGTCTTGTGATCCGGGTAATAAGCGAAGATGATAAGAGATATTGCACCATTCAGCTGACAAGCAAGGGGGAAAATCTCATTAAGAAAGTCTTCCCCCTCCATGCTGATATAATCGTTCAGCACATGGCCGTACTCAACGAAAACGAACAGTTAGCCTTGGGGAAATTGTTAAAAAAACTCGCTATTTCAAACAAGTAAAGAAACAGCAAGATGATACAGAGCATCTCATTTGGCGAAAAATGGAACCGGAGAATTTAAGCATGGCCAAAACTCAATATCGAACGGAAAAAGACAGCATGGGCGAAATACAGGTGCCGGTGCAGGCTCTGTACGGTGCCCAGACAGAACGAGCTGTCCGCAACTTCACCATCACTGCCCAACCACTGCCCTGGACATTTATTGAAGCTCTCTTGCTGATTAAAAGTGCCGCGGCCAGAACCAACGGCGAACTCGGACTGCTGCCCGACGAATATGCACGACTCATCGAAAATGCGATCCAGGAACTGCTGACCACCCGACCGACCGATCAGTTTCCTGTGCCGATCTATCAGACCGGTTCCGGCACCAGCAGCAACATGAATGTCAATGAGGTGATCGTCGGCCTTGTTCGGCAAAAGGGCGTCGAAATCTCGGCCAACGACCATGTCAATCTAGGTCAGAGCAGCAACGACGTTATCCCTTCAGCCATGCACCTGTCGGCCGCTCTTGCGGCAACAACCTCCCTGCTCCCAGCCCTTGGAGACCTTGCCCAAATAATTCGTACAGTTGGAAATGCCCATGCGGAGGTTATCAAGACCGGAAGGACCCACCTGATGGACGCCCTGCCTATTCGTTTTCAAGCTGAGGTGGAGGGTTGGGCAGCACAAGTTGACGAATGCATCGAGAGAATAAAAAGCGCCTTGCCAAGACTTAAGCGTTTACCCCTCGGCGGTACAGCGGTTGGCTCGGGTGTCAATTGCCATCCGCAGTTTGCCGCGAGGGCCATTGCCCATCTCAACACATCGACGGGCCAGAGTTTCACCCAAGCCCCTTCTCTTTATAAAGGCCTCAGCAGCCTCGATACTATTGTGGAATTTTCAGGGCATCTGAAGACCGGAGCCATTGCCCTAAGCAAGATTGCCGGCGACCTTCGCTGGATGAACTCAGGCCCTTTATCCGGACTCGGAGAGATCAGCTTGCCCAGTCTCCAGCCTGGATCGAGCATCATGCCGGCCAAGGTCAACCCGGTCATTCCGGAGGCAGTGTCCATGGCTTGTGCCCAGGTACTCGGCAACGATACGACTATCAACCTGGCCGGCATGGGTGGCAATTTTCAGCTCAACACGATGATGCCGGTGGCCGCTGCAAAAATCCTTGAATCGCTTGAGTTGCTTGCCGGCAGCGCCCGTTCCCTCGGAGAAAAAGCCATAAAAGGCATGACGATCAACCAAGAAGTCTACGCCGAAGCCCTCGCCTTCAACCCGATTTTGGTGACTTCTCTCAACCCTCTGATCGGTTATCTGCGTGCGGCGGAAATAGCCAAGATTGCCCAAAAAGAGAAGCGCACCATTTTCGAGGTGGCACTTGAACACACAGATATTCCCCGGCAAGAGCTGGAGCGGTTGCTTGATCCGAGAACCCTCGCCGATGGTGGCGAAACAAAAATCTCAACCTGATAGGCTGCCGACGTTCGGGGGAGTGCGCTTGAATCTGCCCTCCTCCCTTCCTCGATTCGATATCCCTATTTGCCGTAAATGCCTTATTTGTTACACCACCTCTTCCTCAATCGCCGGACGGTAAGATCAACAAGTTGCTGAAGATACTGGAGAGCCACTCGGCCATCCATTTTCGATTCGCCGTAATCGCGATCACGGAATTCAATAGGAATCTCCTTCACCCGCAAACTACTGCAATATTCAGCAAGGACCGCCAAACCGATCTTGAAACCGGGCACGGGGCCAGGCAATTCAACCAACCACTGGCGTTCCAATGCAAAAAAACCTGCCAAGGGGTCTTGAACATCGCAAAAGAAGAGGGCGGGAAAAGTGGCAAGGCGAGAGGAAAGCTTTCTCGACAACGGCCAATCCGGCATCGAACCTCCCTCGACATACCTGCTACCGATAACCATGTCGTGGGTTCCGGCCAGGAGCGGTCGAAGAAGATCGGGAATAGCTTCCGGGGAATGACTGAGATCTGCATCCATAACCACTACAATAGCGGCATCGGTTGCCCCGGCACCGGTAATTACCGCACCGGCAAGTCCGACGTTTGTGTGCCGACTAAGCAATCGTACCGGTTCCCGATCCTGCCATGCTCGCACCTGGGCACAGGTTCCGTCTTTTGACGCTGAATCGACAAATAGAACATCGAACTCCAGATTGCAGGAACGGCGAACCCGAAAAATCCTTTCCAATAGAAGATTAATATTTTCCTCTTCATTGCGTGTGGGTATTATGATAGTTACCTTGGACAATTTCCGAACCTCATTTCGATAGGAATCCCCCGCCCCTCAAACCCACCGAGGACCACAATTCAAGCTGATATTTTCCGAAGACCAAGGTCATGCAAGGGTAAAATAATCGCCCCAAGGTCCTTCACCTTTTGGATCGAATCCCAAGCTGCCATGGCATCAAGATGCACACCGGGGCATACTGCCGGGCCATTTTCCGGGAAATTTTCCCGATTGCAGCAGAAACCGGTAATAACAGCCGGCCCTTCCCCCGTCGTCACTTTAACCGAGAGACCGCCGAGACTGTGTCCGGGCGAGTGTATAATCGTAATACCGGAAATGATCTCCTGACCGTCTTCAACCAGCACAAAGTTTATTCCCTCTATAAAATAGGGATCATAACGGTGATCGATGGGATGCGGGGAATAACAGAAATCAACCTCCAGTCGATGTGTATAAAAAGTCGCCCGAGTGAAAAGGCTATTATTACCGCAATGATCATCATGCAGATGGGTGTTTATTACAATATCTATATTTTCAACACCAAGCCCTAAACCCGCCAGACATTCGATGATCGACTTGGGTTCCATCCCGGTTTCTTCAAAAAAACCTGCCGGAGTGATCAGTTCATTTTCATCCAGCCCGGTATCAACCAGTATATTATGGTCATTGCCCTGCACGAGAAAAGACCAGACAGGCAGCCAGATCCTTTTTCCGTAGCCCTTCTGATATGTCATAATCCCCTGATCGGGGTTTCGAACGCCGGTGAGTAAAGGTGTTATGGAATATGATGACACGTGAATTCTCCCTTTTTTTCTCTGTTGCTCAGTTGTTGCATAATAGCGAGATACGGAAAAAAACCTTCTCTTCTTCTGCTATCAGAGAACACTCGTTAAAGCAAGGGCAGCAAATTGAAAATGTTTCCATCCTTGATCTATATTTTATCAAGATATTCGAACTGAGCAAACCACAGCAAACGGAATTATATCACTTAACAGGATATTTTTCAGAATATCATTCTTGACATTGGTGTTTTACGAGAATATATTCACCTACAACCAAGGAGAATAAAAATGCTAGACACTATAAGCCTCGATATCCTAAAGATCCTTCAGGAAAAAGCACGCATCCCCAATATCGAGGTTTCTCGACAGGTTGGGTTGGCCCCGTCGGCGGTCCTGGAACGAATCCGCAAAATGGAAAAACAGGGCATCATCGACGGTTACGAGGTGCGCCTCAACCCACAACGTTTTCGTCGTTCACAGGTGGCCTTTGTTCATGTGCAAACCACTACCGCCACAAGCAGTGAGGTCGGCCACCAGCTTGCCCTGATCCCTGAGGTCCAGGAAGTACATTTTGTCGCCGGCAACGATTGCTACCTGATAAAGGTGCGAACCGCCGACACCCTTTCTCTCAGCCTCCTTCTCCAGGACCGGATAGCCGCCATTGACGGCGTCCTCTCGACAAAAACCGAAACAGTTCTCTCGACCATCAAAGAAACCAGCCGGATACCCTTACCGGAAGCGCTCTAAGGAAATACCATTATGCCGATGTCACAAGCCTTTAAAAGCCGTCTTTTCCCCGCCCTGCCAAACATTGCCGGCCACTTTGGGACTCCTTTTCATATCTACGATGAAGTCGGAATCCGGGAAACCGGCAAGGCCGTTAAAGACGCCTTTGCCGGAATCGACCGTTTTCGTGAATACTATGCCGTTAAGGCCCTTCCCAACCCCCGCATTCTCACTCTTATGGCGGAGATGGGTTTTGGCTTTGACTGCAGTTCGATTGCCGAACTCCGCCTCAGCAGGCAGGTTGGAGGACAGGGTGAGGACATTATGTACACTTCCAATAACACCAGCCTTGAGGAATTTCTCGAAGCTGCCGGAGATGGCGGAGCCATCCTCAACCTCGACGATATCACTCTACTCACCAAGGTACCGATGCTGCCGGAGCTCATCTGCTTTCGCTATAATCCCGGTGCACGGCGAACCGGCAACGATATCATCGGCACACCCATCGAGGCAAAATACGGCGTGAGCCACGAACAGATCGTTTCCGCCTACCGACAGGCCAAGGAACTTGGGGCCAAACGGTTTGGCATCCATACCATGCTCGCCTCCAACGAGCTCAATTACCAGTATATGGTACAGACCGCGGCCATGCTGCTCGAACTGATCGCCGAGATAGCGGCCGAATTAGCCATCACCTTTGAATTCATCAATATCGGCGGTGGCCTCGGCATTCCCTACAAACCTGGCATTGCTGCCCTGGATCTTGCGGCCATGGGCCGGGAGATCACTGCACTCTTTAAGGATTTTCGCAGAACATACGGCTATGAACCGGCTCTTTATATGGAGAGCGGTCGCTATATGACCGGGCCGCACGGAGTGTTGGCAACAACCGCCATAAATCGCAAAGATATATACCGAACCTATGTCGGAGTCGACGCTTCCATGAGTTCCCTCATGCGCCCTGGAATTTACGGTGCCTACCATCACATCGATGTCCTCGGCAAGGAGGATCGTAGTGACACCGAAATAATCGACGTCGTCGGTTCGCTCTGTGAAAATAACGACAAATTTGCCATTCAGCGCACCCTACCGAAAATTGCCGACGGCGACATCCTGGTCATCCAGGACACCGGTGCCCACGGCTCCGCCATGGGGTTCAACTACAACGGCAACCTCCGCCCCAAAGAACTGCTTCTTTGTGCGGACGGAAAAGTAGAGCTGATTCGCCGTGCCGAACGGGTGGAAGACTATTTCGCCACTCTGTGTTTCGAGCCGGATACCCTGTCCCTGTAATTTTCCCGGTGAGCCAACTTCCCACCACCATTGAGGGTCACAGCCATGAGTATCGATATTCACTGGTTTCTCGCCACCGTCGCGGGCGTCATCAAAGACAAGCAGATGCCGGTGGTCGATCTCATTGCCGTACAAACGGAGGATCCCTTCAAGGTCCTGGTGGCGACCATCCTCTCAGCCAGGACAAAGGACGAAACCACCGCCGCAGCCTCCACTCGCCTCTTCAAATACGCCCCGGACAGCACCGCCCTTTCTCTCCTTTCGCTTGAGCACATCACCGAACTCATCTACCCGGTGGGGTTTTACAAAACCAAGGCCAGGCACCTCACCCTTCTCCCAAAGGCCCTGCAAGCATCTGGCGGCAAGGTTCCGGAAACCATTGAAGAACTCGTCACTCTGCCGGGCGTCGGCCGCAAGACCGCCAACCTGGTGGTCAGCGTCGCCTTTAAAAAACCGGCTATCTGTGTTGACACCCATGTCCACAGGATTACTAATATCTGGGAGTATGTAGAGACCGACACTCCACTGCAGACAGAAATGGCCCTGCGAGCGAAGCTGCCGGAAAAACATTGGATCTCCTTCAATTCCCTGCTCGTCGCCTTCGGTCAGTTTATCTGCCGCCCGGTTGGCCCGCACTGTGATATCTGCCCCCTGCTGGGAAAATGCCCACAAAAGGGAGTACATCCTCGCAAGAAACCTGGAGCAAAAATGGCAAAAGATCATACCCTGAAATGTATATCCTGGAATGTCAATGGCATTCGCGCCGTGGAAAAGAAAGGTTTTACTGAACAACTCCTAAACTTTGATGCCGATATAATCGCCATCCAGGAAACCAAAGCACAGGCAGAACAGCTTTCCGATGCTTTAAAAAACATCCCCGGCTACACCTCCTACTGGCACAGCGCCGAACGAAAAGGTTATTCCGGGGTGGCGGTCTATACCCGCATCCCGCCCCTGGCTGTCAACTATGGCCTTGGCGATGCGGAATTTGATTGCGAAGGCCGGGTTTTGACACTGGAATTCACCGACTGCTACCTCATCAATATCTACTTTCCCAACAGCGGCGATGAACTCAAAAGACTCGACTTCAAACTGCGTTTCAATGATCGTTTGCTGAACTTTGCCCAGGAGCTGGAACAGCGGAAACCGGTTATTCTCTGCGGCGATTTTAATGTCGCCCACAAAGAGATAGATCTCAAAAACCCCAAGACCAATACTAAAAATGCCGGCTTCACCCCCGAAGAGCGCGCCTGGATGGACAGCTTTGTCGCTGCCGGGTTTGTCGATACCTTCCGTATCTTCAATCAGGAACCGGGCCAATATACCTGGTGGAGTTACCGCTTCAGCGCCCGGGCGAAGAATGTCGGTTGGCGTATCGATTATTTCTGCGTCAGCGGTGGGGCAAAGAATAAGGTGAAAAGTGCGGCAATTCTCCCGGAGGTGATGGGGTCCGACCACTGCCCTGTTGAGCTGGAGTTTATTAGACCTTAGCAAATCAGAAACGACCTATTTTCAGAGGAGCCTTGAGTGGTTTAGGAGGGACCCGGCAAATAACTTGCCTTTGAGCAGAACACAGTTTACTATTGTGAGTAAATTAACTCAATGGTGTAAATATGCTCTTCGAACGCAACCAAATCAAACTCCTGCGACAACGCCTGGAAGAATCGCCGCGGTTTCTGATTGTTGTTACTGGCCCTCGGCAAATCGGCAAAACCACCTTGGTCAGACAGGCATTGTCAAGGTATCCATCGACCTTCGTTGCTGCAGATCAACCTCTCCCCGAAACCATCGATCCCTTCGGAGAACAAGCCGATACCTCCCTCACACAAGCACGAACATGCTCATCGCCATCTGCCGAGTGGCTAGTGCAGCAATGGATGCGAGCGCGTACTAAAGCAAAACTGCAACCAGCAGGAGAGTTCTATGTTCTTGCCCTTGACGAAATCCAGAAGATTCCGCGTTGGTCGGAAGTCGTCAAAGGCCTATGGGATTCAGACCGCGCAGAAAATCTCCCTCTCCATATTATATTACTGGGCTCATCACCCTGGTTAATGCAAAAAGGCCTGACTGAAAGTCTAGCCGGACGCTACGAGCCTATACTCATGGCGCACTGGTCCTATAGTGAAATGCAGTCTGCTTTCGACTTCTCACTCGACGAATACATATATTTTGGCGGCTACCCAGGCAGTGCACTGCTCATCAAAGAGGAAGGTCGATGGCGGCAGTATGTCCGCAGTGCTTTAATTCACCCTAATATTGAAATCGACATTCTGCAAATGACGCGGGTAGATAAGCCAGCCTTACTGAAAGCTCTGTTCGAGTTAGGTTGCGGCGCCTATTCCGGCCAAATTATAGCTTTTGACAAGCTTCGCGGCCAACTGGTTGATGCAGGAAACACAACAACCCTGGCACATTACCTACAGCTTTTATCACAAGCGGGTTTGCTGACAGGTTTATCGAAATTTGCAATTCAAGCTTGTCGAAAGCGTGCTTCCAGTCCAAAATTGAATGCCCACAATACCGCACTGATTTCCGCCTTAGCCGGATACACCTTTATAGAAGCAGTTGGCGACCGAAGCTATTGGGGGAGGCTTGTAGAAAGCTGCGTTGGGGCACATCTCATTAATACTGTTTCCGAAGATAGTAATGTCGGTTACTGGAGAGAAAGCCCCGTTGAGGTCGACTTCGTATTGACAAATGGCAGGAAAATTCTCGCCATCGAAGTTAAAAGCGGTGCGAAATACGCCACACCCAAGGGCCTCGAAGTCTTTGTCGGAAAATTTAAGGAGGCTCGCTCGTTGATCGTCGGCGATGGGGGTGTTTCTTTACCTGAGTTTCTCTCCCACCCTGCCAATTACTGGCTGGAGTAAGACGATGCGTAAGACGATGCTTATCGTTCCCCGACACGTCCGCGCAATTGCCAAGGATGGTGATTCCCAAGTGGAAAACCCAATTCAGCCGTTGACTGAGTTTCGCAACAAGGCTGCCTGGGTGTTGCTAGGAGAACCGGGAGCGGGCAAGTCGATCGCCTTTGAAAAGGAAGCAGACGCTACGGATGGATTATTTGCCCCAATTGCCAAGTTTCTAAGCGATGATCCAGACGAAAACTGGCAAGGAAAAACCCTGTTTCTGGATGGCCTGGATGAAACACGCGCCAGTGGTGGCGGTGTCAGCGTTCTGTTAAAACTCCGTGCACACCTGAGAAAGCTTGGCAACCCACCATTTCGTATTGCTTGCCGAGCAGCTGACTGGTTTGGCTCGACAGATAGCCAGGCAATCAGTGACGCTTCGCCCAATGGATATCTTGCCGTCCTATTACTTGAACCGCTCAACCTCACTGAAGTACAAGACATCCTGAGCAATAACCATGGCATCACCGACCCAAAAAACTTTATCGAAAAAGCAACCAGTCATGGCATCGACGAGCTCTTAAAGAATCCGCAAACACTCCGGCTTTTAGCTAAAGCCATTCGGGACGATCAATGGCCAAGGACGCGCCAGGATACGTATCAGCTTGCTTGCGAGAAATTGGCCGGTGAAGACTCCAAGCCGCATCGCGACAGACTGCGCGATCAACCGATCCCGACAGACAACCTACTTGAGGCTGCCGGTCAGCTCTGCGCAGTGCTGCTTCTCTCCGACAGAACAGGTTTGGCACTCGATACCGATAGCGCTGACCAAGATTTTCCTCTCATTGACGATTTTTCTCCTCCCGATCCAGCTGCGGCCAGGCGAGTCGCAGGCCGAAAACTGTTTCGACCATCTCCAACAGGAGAAGAACGTTTCGTACCGAGCCACCGCAGTATTGCTGAATACCTGGCAGCACAATGGTTAGCAAAGCAAATCGACCATTGCGGACTACCACTCCGGCGTGTCATGAATCTTTTGCTGGGACAAGATTATCGAACGGTTGCCGGACTGCGTGGTCTCTATGGCTGGCTGGCTCTTCATTGCCAAGCCGCACGCTCACGTTTGATCAAAGCCGATCCGCTGACTGTTATTATTTATGGTGACGTCAAACCGATGTCACTTGCAGACAAACGACATCTCCTGGCCGGTCTGCAATACGAAATTGCGCAAAATCTTGCCTTTCGATGGCAAATTCCCTCAGTGATACCCTTTGGCGCGCTGGCCGATCCGGAGCTTGCCGAAGATTTTGCCGCCGCCTTGAATTCGCCCGAACGCAACGAGTTAAGCCAATCCTTTGCCGAGTGTGTGCTGGATATTCTTTATGAAGGCGATCCGATCTCCGAACTCCGTGGAACACTAAAGACCATCCTCCTGGACGATACACGCCGACAGAGGATAAGACGGGATGCAATGCTGGCCTGGTTGAACCAGCGACCGCCTCACGATGAAGCCATTTCCCTTCTCGACTCAATCAACGACGGACGGGTGGCAGATCCGGATGATCAATTGGCAGGCCAGCTTCTCCAACATCTGTATCCGGACGCCATTGCACCGGAGGTCTTGTTGCGTTATCTGCACGCCCCCAAAGAGCAAAATCATATCGGCAGCTATTCCATGTTCTGGGGATACGAATTACCGAAAATTGCGCCAACATCTCATCTCCCCATTCTGCTTGACCAGCTTGCTGCACGAACTGATCTTTCCTTCTCCGATGAAATTGACTTCAGTTACGATTGCCGGCGAATGCTTGGCGCTTTGCTAACCAGAGGAATTGAAATTCATGGTGAAAACATCGCTGACGTTCGGCTCTTTATCTGGTTGGGGATAGGCACCGACAAGTATGGAGAAATTCAACGAGACAAAGAACATCTCGAAGCAATTTCCCGATGGTTGGAAAATCACCCGGAACGCTACAAAGCAATACTTGCGCTCTGTTTCAACCAATGTGAATCGGCAGAACACGTCGGGTACTGTATTCACACCCACAAAAATCGGTTGCATGGAGCGGCCGTACCGGAAGACATCGGGCTGTGGCATCTTGAGCAGGCATCGCAGAATGCGGGCGACGCCCTTGCTGAACAACATATTATTGAGGCAGTTAGCGCGTTCATCCAGCAGCGCGGTAGTACCGGCCTATTGCTAGAAACAATTGAAGCCTGGGGTGAAACCCATCCACAGCGGCAACACTGGTTAAGTCCGCTGCTGAGATGTGAAATCGATGATTGGCGAAAGGAAAATGCAACCAAAGCCAAAGCTCGTAAGCTGCAACATGATGAAAGCAGGAGAATACGAACTATAGCCGTGAGCAAACACTTGGCAACCATCCGTTCCGGCACCGGTAAAGCTCGCCAACTACTCGAACTTGCTGGTGTTTGGATGAACCGTTATAGCGACATACATGGTGAAACACCATTGGAACGATTCGACAGCTATTGTGAAAACGGTGCTGAAGCCCTTGCCGCTGCCGAGGCCGGTTTTTTACTCTGCCCGGAGCGTCGCGATCTGCCAAGTGTCGCTGAAATAATCGATCTGAGCACTAAGCAGCAAGAGCACCTCATTCGTCAACCCTGCCTGATCGGTATGGAGCTTCGCTGGCGACAGGGTGTGCCTTTTATCGACGCACTTAGCGACGACACCTTGCGCCGCATGCTTGCCTTCCTCCTTGCCTTTGGTACTGACAACACGCCGGAGTGGTTTACACATTTCGTTCGGGAACACCCAGCACTCGTGGCAGAAGTTCTCGTCGACTATGCCAGTACCACCCTAAAGGTCGGAAAGGATTCCGTCTCTTGCATCTATCCGCTTGTTCACGATCCCGACTACCAAAATGTTGCCCAAGCTGCCGCACTTCCGTTATTGGCGCGTTTTCCAGTACGTGCCAGATCAGGTCAATTATCGCAACTCGCCTACCTGCTGAAAGCTGCCTTGCGTTATTCGGCGGAGCAACTCCCCGGGATTCTTAAAAAGAAACTTGTTTTAAAAGGGATGGATGTTGCCCAGAAAATGTATTGGCTGACGACAGCCATGCTGCTCGATCCCGCAAAGCATGAACCTGCTCTATGGCAATACATCGGCAAATCTTGGACCCGTGCCAACCATCTCCTCGCATTTCTCAATGACCGCTTTGCCGACTTGAGCAACGATTATCCGCTTTCGGTCCGAACCATCGGTAAACTGATTGAATTACTCACCCCGCATGCGGAACTTGAACAGCGCTCCGGTATTGTGAATCACTCGATGCAACGGGGTGAAAGTGTGCGCGCCATGGTCACCCGCCTTGGCTCCCTGGCGACAAAGGAAGCCGCACAGGAAATTGAACGACTACTTACCCTGCCAACACTCAACAAGCTGAAATTTTCTCTCGAAAACGCCCGTTATCAAGTGAGACTCAGACAACGTGAAGCAGCATTTCGCTTTCCACCGGTGCCTATCGTGGCAACGATTATTGCCAATCGTGAGCCAACGAGTGCCGCGGATCTCACGGCATTGACAGTTGAGCATCTGGATGAAATTGCCTATGAGATTCGGTACGATAACGATGATGGGGTTCGTGCCTTTTGGAATATAGAGAACAAGAAACCGACAGGGAAGCGTGAGGAAAATCTATGCCGCGACAGCTTGCTCACCCGGCTGCGCACACATCTCACATCTTTTGGTATTGATTGCCAACCCGAAGGCGATTACGCGCACGACAAACGCGCCGACATCCGCCTGTCCTACCGTAATGAGCTTGACTTACCAATCGAAATCAAACGTGATGATAACCGGTCGCTCTGGACTGCATTACACAGCCAGCTGATCGGACAATATACAATTGCCCCCATAGCTGCGGGCCACGGTATCTACCTTGTTTTGTGGTTTGGGCAAAACGACCTACCGGCAGTCAAGGATGGCGGAAAAAAGCCGACTTCCCCGGAGGACTTACAAACTCGCCTTGAGGCACTACTCGACGCAGAAGAACGAAGACGAATCTTTGTCCGGGTACTGGACGTCAGCTGGATGTGATATCAAAGAGACCAGTCTCTGGGGAATCCCTCAAAACATCCAGTAACTACAAGTTATTATGGTCAATTCGCTATGCAAAAAAACTGAGGGAAGTTGCTTTCAGATGTTCAAGAATTTTTCGCGGACCGGCGGGAAAGGCATACTGCCCAAGCGCTGACGGCAATAGCCAGCGGAAGTCAACCGCTGATCGAAGGGTTACCTCTGTGTTCTGCCCCAGAAGCTCGCAATAAAATGCCTGCAGAACGATCTTATAACGGGTGTAATGGTGCACCACCTTCGTCACCGGCCGTATTACGCGTACCGAAAGGCCGGTTTCGGCCAGGATATACCGAACAAGTTCTTTGTCCGGTACCCCATCCTGTAGTTCACCACCGGGAAACTCCCAAAGTCCACCCCAAACAGCCTCCTGTGGCCTCTGCTGGATGAAAATCCGATCGCCGTGGCGAATAATCCCCGCCACCTTGTGGACAGTGACAATCTTCTTTCCCGCACTAACCACCGGCCTTTGGGCAACCGTCCCTGCCTGTTGTGCCTTGCATAGATGCGCCAGGGGGCAAACCGCACAGCAAGGATTTTTCGGCAGGCATACCAGACCACCCAAATCCATGAGTGCCTGATTGTAGAGCCTCGCCTTACCGGGCGGCAAAAGGTTCCGGGCCATGACCGCAATGCGCTTCTGAGTCAGGCTCTCCTTCACCGGCATATCCATATCAAAAAGCCGGGCGAAGACCCGCGTCACATTGGCGTCGATTACCGCCACATCCTGATTACCGGCAACACTGGCAATTGCCGCCGCTGTATAGGGGCCTATCCCCGGCAAAGTCATCAGCTGGTGGTAATCACAGGGCACAAGACCTTTGAAATCGCCGACGATGACCTGGGCTGCCTTATGCAGATTTCTTGCCCTGGTGTAATAACCAAGGCCTTCCCAATATTTAAGAATCTCTTGTAGATCGGCGTCGGCAACCTCGCAAGCAGTGGGAAACCGATGAATCCAGCGCTTGAAGTAAACCACCCCCCGATCCATTTGGGTCTGCTGCAGCATTATCTCGGAAATCCACACGTGATAGGGATCATAGGTACTCCGCCAGGGCAGATCGCGAGCGGTCTTACGAAACCAGAGAAGAAGCGGCCGGACGATGTCGCGGTCTTCAGGCGCAAACGAGATTTCTTGCATGGGTCGTTATATTCCAGCGCCAAGATACCTGCCAAATGCCACCAATCCCATGCCCACCAAAACTGTGGCGAAGAGACTCTTTGACTTCCAGGCAACGGGAAAGGCGATTAACGCCGCCCAGAAAAAGAGATTATCAATCCCCAGATCGATGTGGGCTTCCCGCACTAAAAGCGACGGTGCCAGCATCGCGGCAAGGACTGCCGGTGGGACCAGACGCAGCCAGGCGACGATGATCGGCCGCAGATTGCGGCCACTGAGAAAAAGGGTGGGCAGGAAGCGAGGCAGATAGGTGACCAGCGCCATTCCGGCAATAGTCCAGAAAATCAGCGTTTGATCCACTGCTCCACCCCAAGACCCATGGTCGCACCGGAAACAGTCGCGGCAATAATATGAAATTGATGCCAACCGGCTAGATACAGCAGTGTGGCAATCGTCCCGGAAAAGATGGCGGTGACCACCCGCACACGGTTTTCACACTGCCCGACCAGGAGAGCGATAAACATTGCCGCCAAGGCATAATCGAGACCCATCGGCTTGATATCACCGATCAACCCGGAGGCGAAAATACCCAGCCCGGTACCAACTACCCAGGAGGCCTGGGCGGTAACATTGAGCGACAGGGCCTCTAACCGGCAACTTCCCAGTTGGCTTGCCGCCGTCGAATGCAGAGCAAAGGTCTCGTCGGTCAGCTCAAAAGAAAAAAAGGCCAGGTGTCGCTTTTTCCACCCGGCAAGATGGGGGCTGAGGGAGGCAGCCATAAGCATATGCCGCAGATTGACGACAAAGGTGGTAAGGATAATTGCCGCCGGCCCAGTCCCGGCGGCGAACAGTCCAACCGCGATAAACTGCGCCGATCCGGCAAAAACGATAAGCGACATCAGCAGGGTATTAGTATCCGACAGTCCCCCTTTGCCGGCGAGCACTCCGTAGGCAAAACCAATGGGCACATAACCAAGAACAATGGGCAAGGCTCTTTTCACGCCAAGACCCATGGCTGTAAAGGCCTGCTTTTTAGAAGTCTTCATGTGTCTTGGCCGGCAGAACTACATCCGTTTGTATAAAGCAAGGCAGCGCTCGCGGGTCATCAACTTCTGCCAATCCGGTCCGAGGCAATTTTCCCAGAGCGGCACAAGATTGAGAGCCGTGGTAACCATCAGATCCAAAGCCTCCCGGCTCAGATTGGCGGTGAGCTTACGCGGCAGGCTAATCTTGAATTTTTCCATCATCACACGAAATTCCCGCACCCCTTCCGGATAAATCTCTTCAAGATAATCAAAGGCGATGCAGCAGCCGATTCCGTGATGAATACCCAGCACATAGGACAATCCGTAAGAAAGAGCATGACATGCCCCAACCTGGGAATAAGCAATTGACATACCGCCGAAATAGGAGGCCATCATCAGTTTGTCATCTTTGTCGGGATGATCCTCGAGGAAAACCTGCCGACAGAGGTCTAAGGATTTTTCTCCGTAAGACTTACTGAACTCATTGATAAAGGTACCATTCAGGGATTCGATATCGTGGATATAACAGTCCATACCGGTATAAAACCACTGCTCGGTCGGCACCCCGGCGAGCAACTCGGGATCGAGGACAATTTGGTGAAACAGAGTGTAGTCGGAGTTGATGCCGAGTTTTTTTACCGGCCCGGTGAGAATGGCGGTACGGGAAATTTCCGCACCCGTCCCGGCGAGCGTCGGTACGGCAACATGATACACAGAGGGATTCTTGATCAGATCCCAGCCCTGATAATCGGCCGCGGATCCTGGATTGGTGAGCATCAGGGAAACAGCCTTGGCAATATCCATGGCACTTCCGCCACCGATACCAACGATACCGTCCGGGACTACCGGACTGTAATCACGAATTCTTTGCACCAGACTATCTATATAGCTGGTTTTCGGCTCATCGTCGACATTCACCGGCAACAGCAGATCCTTGCCCTGCAGAGGGAGTCGACCCTCCAGCGGTTTTCCGCTAAAAATATCGTCGAGAACAAAGACAAAATAGGACTTGGGATTTACCCGCCTTTCATTGATCACCTCACCAAGCTGATTGAAAGATCCCCTGCCGAACATAATTTTTGGGACTATACTAAAATTTCTATACATACCTGTTCCATTCATGGATGAAAAAAAGAAAACACACCGTATACCGCAAAGGGCATAAGTTTCGTTTGAGCAAACAAACTGCTCAACTCAGCTTTAACCGGCAGTGCCTATATGTTCTGTTCCCGTAACAAAAATTCAGCTAAAACTCAAGGAAGAATTCCATTCATGACTCCCCCCAAGGTCACTCCTTGTAACTGGTTTTTTTTTATACTGGTTATATTCACAGTTGACGTTAGAATAGTTATGAATCGTTACAAAACAGCTTGACCATTGCAAACCATTAAGTTATGGCTCCTTTTACTTCCAGGGGTGGAGTAAATGGCGTGCCGATCCGGCAATGCAATGGCCATTTCTTCGTTTCAATATCTTTGTAGCACGGAGCATAAATGTCAGTAATTACCGAAGATAGTGTCTTCACCTCTATGCAGCAACATGGCCCGCTGGCGGTGGACGACAAGATCAATCTCTCACGGCCTTTTTCCAAGGAAACCAGGCAGTGGGTTAAAAACCTGTGCGGACAACGCATCAACGTCACCAAGTATCGGGCGCTGCGCAGCCAGATTTTTGAGTTCCTGGGCATCGTAAACTTTACACAACTTTCCGAACTGTTGAAAACCCCTCGGCACCAGGAAGAACGCAGCCATCGTGCCTGCGCCCTGCTCGGCAATATGTTCGGCCTTAACGGCACTCCCCGGGAGATAGAGGCCAGGGTGCACGAATATTCCCGCACCGCCGACGCGGTGGTCAACTCACTTAGCGGCAAGATGCTCAAACCCTACGCCTCTTCCATTGCTACCACTAACGAAATCGAAGTCGCCAATGATCCCGTCACTCTGCTCCTCATCATGTTCAACGACCGGTATCACAAAAAGGCCCGTTTCGAGGCCCGGCGTAAACTGGTGTTGATGAATCTGGCGGGCAGCATCGACCAACGGGAGAGAGAGACGGAGATAGAGGAGAAGTTCTCAAATTTTCTGCACTTCCTCAACGACTATGTCTGGAGCAAGAACCTAAAAATCGGCGAACTTGACATTGTCTACCTGTACTCCCAGCACACCGAGGAGGATTTCCGCTGCACCGATGTGAAGATCCTCACTGCGGGACAGGCTATGGAGACGCAGCTTGGCAAAGGCAGCAAACTCACCTTGTTGAAACGACGACGCTTCACCTCCGGAAATCGCGACATCCCTATATACGTCTCGATCCGCAAGAAACCTCCTGAGGCCAAGGTTCTGAAGCTGTTACGCAAAAACGAGAAAAATCCGGCTGTGGCAGTCGATGATGAGCTTGGCCTGATGGCGGTACTCGATTCGGTGGCCGATATCAAAACCTTTCAAAACCACCTGACCCGTAGCGCCTCCAAGGCCGACAGCTTCATGGTCCTTGAGGACATCTCCGACACCCTCACCGGCAGCAGCCTCTATAAGGCCACCGCCACCGGTTCCAGTCCAAAGACCGAAATGCTTAAATTTTTTGCCCGATTGGGCGGGATGCGGGTGGAATTTATCATCCACACCAACCGGTCATGGCTCAACTACATGTACCAGAAAGATGTTGCCCACGATGAGTATGAGATCAAACGCATCTTCGACTCGGGGGTCATGGAGCTTCTGTTCCCCAAGGATATCTTTCAGCTCGACCATGACAAGATTCGCGACGATATGATCAGGCGGTCTAGGCGACGGATTGAGGAATAACTGTAGAAAACCGGCGACCTGTCATTCGCCGCTTACCTCTGAAACAGTGGCTTTGCCTTACTCGGCCACTCCCTGGTAAGCACGATAGGCATCCGCCAATCCCTCACTGAAACTGAGTGCCGGCCGCCAACCCAGGCTGTTGATCCGCCCGGTATGCAGGAGTTTACGCGGCGTACCGTCCGGTTGATCACTGTTGTAGATGGTCTCACCGCTAAAACCAACCAGATTGGCTATCAGCGCGGCGGTGTCGCCGATGGTGATATCCTCTCCCGTGCCGACATTGACAAAGGACGGATAGGGCGCTTCAAAATCGGCCTGCTGCAGCTGCATGACGTGGATGCAGGCAGCAGCCATATCATCAACATGGAGAAACTCCCGTCTGGGGGTGCCGGTTCCCCAAAGCACTACCTTCGGTGCATGGTTGCTGTCCAGCCGCCCCTGGTCGACCCGGTAACCAATGGCCCGGCAAATGTCCGGCGGGATGGCACCATAGCGCTTCTCGTCGGCTTGAATCGCCACATAGTCACCGGCCATCGCCAGTTTCGCCAGGTGATATTTGCGGATCATGGCAGGAATAACGTGGCTGTTCTCCAGATGATAGTTATCACCCGGTCCAAAAAGATTTGTCGGCATGACCGAGCGGAAGCGGGTGCCGAACTGACGGTTATAGGCCTCACACATCTTGATGCCGGCAATCTTGGCCACTGCATATGCTTCGTTGGTCGGTTCAAGAATACCGGTGAGCAGCTGTTTTTCATCCATCGGCTGTGGCGCTAATTTCGGATAGATACAAGAGCTGCCGAGAAAGAGCAGATTCCGCACTCCAGCTTGGTAGGCCTCGTGTATAATATTGGCCTCGATCATCATATTGATATAGATGAATTCCGCCGGGTAGGTGTTATTGGCATGGATACCACCGACCTTGGCAGCGGCAAGAACTACCCGATCTATCCTCTCGCCCGCGAAAAACTGTCGCACCGCCACCTGAGAGGTCAGATCTAATTGGCCGTGGGACCGGGTGACAATGTTTTCACACCCCATCTTCTGCAGCTGTCGAACGATGGCCGCACCAACCATGCCCCGATGTCCGGCAACGAAGATGCGTTCGTCTTGGGCGAGGGGGCAAGGGAGGGTAACAGGTAATTCCTGGCTCATCGCGAAATCTCCTTACTCATGATGATTAAGAACGGTAAACCCTTCACTTTTGCAGAGCTCATCGCGTCGGGCACCTTCCAAATCGTAACGCATCATCTCGGCAACCAGTTCGGAAAAGGTGGTTTTCGGCACCCAGCCCAGTTGCTCGCGAGCCTTGGTGGGGTCGCCTAAAAGTGTTTCCACCTCGGTCGGGCGAAAATAACGCGGATCTACCCGAACTATGGTATCTCCCACTTTTATCGCATTTTGGTTTGCTCCAGAAGGCACGCTCGTCACAATACCGACCTCATCAGTCCCCTTGCCCTCCCAGCGTAAGGTTACCGCCAGTTCCGCTGCCGCTGCGTTGACAAAATCCCGCACCGAATGTTGCTCTCCGGTGGCAATGACATAATCTTCCGGTGCTTCCTGTTGCAGCATCAGCCACTGCATCTGCACGTAGTCCCGGGCATGGCCCCAGTCGCGTTTGGCATCGAGATTACCGAGATACAGACAATCCTGCAGACCAAGAAAAATACGCGCCAGTGCCCTGGTGATTTTTCTGGTAACAAAGGTCTCACCTCGAACCGGTGACTCGTGGTTGAACAAAATGCCGTTGCAGGCGAAAATCCCATAGGCCTCACGGTAGTTTACTACGATCCAATAGGCATACATTTTTGCCACTGCATAAGGTGAACGAGGGTAAAAAGGGGTTTTTTCGGTCTGCGGCACCTCCTGCACCTTGCCGTATAACTCCGAGGTGGAGGCCTGGTAAAATCGGGTTTTCTCAGTCAATCCGAGGATGCGAATAGCCTCAAGGACCCGCAAGGTACCAAGTGCATCTGAGTTGGCGGTATATTCCGGTTCCTCAAAGGAAACTGCAACGTGGGACTGGGCAGCCAGATTGTAAATTTCGTCCGGCCGCACCTTGCCGATGATATGGATAAGGCTCGAAGAATCAGTCAGGTCACCGTGATGCAAAACGAACTTGCGATTACCGACATGGGGGTCCTGATAGAGGTGATCGATCCGATCGGTATTAAACAATGAGGCCCGCCGTTTGATGCCGTGTACCTCGTATCCTTTTTTTAGCAAAAATTCTGCCAGATACGCTCCATCCTGCCCGGTAATTCCGGTAATTAATGCTTTTTTCATTTGCTTTTCTCTTGGTTATCTTGACCATTTAATCTAATCGAGCGTCCCCGACCAATGCCGTAATACGCAAGGCCCATTGCCTCGATGCGGACTGGATCGTAAAGGTTTCGACCATCAAAAATGACCTTATCCCGCAACTGAGTCTGTAGGGCTTTAAAATCCGGAACCCGGAAACTCTTCCATTCAGTGACGATTACCAGGGCGTCGGCGCCATGCAGGGCAGCTTCCTTCGTCCCCATCAAAGTCAAATCATCGCGGGAGCCGTAGAGGCGCTGGGCTTCTTCCATGGCCTCCGGATCATAGGCCTGGACCTTCGCCCCGGCCTTCCACAGGGCTTCCATCAGCACTCGGCTTGAAGCCTCCCGCATATCGTCGGTATTTGGCTTAAAGGAAAGCCCCCAGAGAGCAAACTTTTTTCCGGCTATCCCGTCCGGATAAAAGGCGCAGACGTGTTCAAACAACTTTTCCTTCTGCCGGTAATTGACACTCTCAACCGCTCTGAGAATCTGGGCCTCATAGCCGATTTCCCGGGCAGACCTCTCCAACGCTTGAACATCTTTAGGAAAACACGAACCACCATAGCCACAACCGGGATAGATAAACTGATAGCCGATCCGGGAATCGGAACCTATCCCCCGCCGCACCATCTCGATATCCACACCCAATCGTTCGGCCAGGTTTGACATTTCGTTCATAAAGGAAATCTTGGTGGCCAGGAGGCAATTCGCCGCATATTTGGTAAACTCGGCGCTACGCACATCCATGAGCATGATCTTGTCGTGATTGCGGCTGAACGGTTCATACAGCTCACGCATCTTTTCTTCCACCTCGTCACTATTGGTGCCGATAATAATTCGCTCCGGTCGCATACAGTCGTCCAGGGCCGAGCCTTCCTTGAGAAATTCCGGATTGGAAGCCACATGCACCGGCAATTCGAGATTTCTCTTACGGAGCACGGTGGTCATATGGGTGAAAACTTTGTCGGCGGTGCCCACCGGAACGGTTGACTTATCGATGATGATCTTGCCTTCCTCCATGAGTCCGGCAATCGAACCGGCTACCGCCAGGACATATTGCAGATCGGCACTGCCGTCATCGTCCGGTGGGGTGCCAACGGCGATGAAGAGGAGCTCGGCATGCTGAACGCCCTTTCGCGCATCAGTGGTAAAATCCAGCCGCTTTTTCTCATAGTTGGTCCGCACCAACTCTGACAGACCTGGTTCGAAAATGGGGACAATGCCCTTTTTCAAACCCTCTATTTTCTTTTCATCCACATCGACACAACAGACAATGTGGCCGACATCGGCCAGCACCGCCGCCTGTACAAGTCCGACATATCCGACTCCAAACACCGTTACATTCATAACATCCTCAAGATAGGCACTTTTACAAATTGGTTGGACTTCCAGAGAGATTTGTTGCCGCCGTCTATTCCCCTTCAAATTCCATCATGGCAAAAATTTTACAATCGGGAATTCTCCTCCGGCCCTTGAGGTCGGGTAACTCTATGAGAAAGGCACATTCGAGAATTTCCGCCCCAAGACCTCTAACCAAAAGAACTGTGGCTCCAACGGTACCGCCGGTGGCAATGAGGTCGTCGACAATGACCACCCTATCACCCGGGTCTATTGCATCTTTATGGATTTCCAAGGTACCCGACCCATATTCCAAAACGTAGGATTCCTCCACAGTCTCGGCAGGGAGCTTGCCCTTCTTCCGCACAGGAACAAATCCTACTCCTAGTTGGTAGGCAAGGACCGCTCCAAAGACAAAACCACGGGCATCAATGCCGACCACCTTGTCAATTTTCATGTCACGGTATCGTCGAACAAAGATATCGCAGGACTCTTTGAAGGCCGCGGGATCTTTCATCAGAGTCGTCAAATCACGGAAAATCACTCCTTTGATCGGCCAATCCGCTATGCTTCTTACACATGCTTTTAAATCCATTTTTCTCCTCAATCTCAGCTTATTTGCTAAACGTTTCGATTACTTTTACCAGCAATCCGGTAACATTATCGGCATTCTTGTGAAATACTTTCAAGATCTCATCCCAGGTAACAGGAACTTCGTCTTCTTTCCAGCAGTCATAATCGGTGGACATGGCCACAGATGCATAGGGAATCCCGGCCTCGTTGGCCAGCATCGCTTCCGGAGCAGTGGACATGTTGACAACATCCGCTCCCCACAGACGGAACATCTTCGACTCCGCCACCGTTGAAAAGCGAGGACCCTCGATGGTAACGACACAGCCCCGGGAGTGAACAGGAAGTTGCAGAGCCTGCGCCGAAGCGTGGAGCTTTCCCCGCAACTCCTCAGCAAAGGGATGGGCCATGGCGGTGTGATGCGCACCCGCTTCGAAGGAATCAAAAAAGGTATTTTTCCTGAATCTGGTAAAATCGATAAACTGATCAAGTATCACTAAATGCCCCCGATCAATTTCTTTTCTGAGACTCCCGCAGGCGGTAGTGGCTATGATATGGCTAACTCCTGCTTCCTTCATCGCCATGATATTTGCACGATTGTTGACCTGGGTGGGGCTCAACTGATGGTTGCTGCCGTGCCTGGCCAGGATAACCGTCTCAATCTCACCTATTCTGCCAATCGTAAGGGATGATGACGGCTGCCCGTATCTCGTGTCCACTACAACAACCTGGGGATTCTGGAAAAATGTCTGATTCTCCAGCCCTGACCCACCGATAACCCCGATTTTTACCATTAATGACTCCTGTTTCCCTAGCCCCCACAAGGGGGATAAGTACCTTCACGAAATTCTTTCTAAAAAAAACAAGATAAGAATTTCTAAGGTACCAAAAAACCACTTACCGGCATACGCCGAACCAACCGGTCTCAACGTTCCCAACCTTTTATCCACCCTGCGGCTCACGTTGGCAACAATATCGAACTCGGCTATGCACTGCAATACATTTATCGGTTTAATCGTCAAAAGGCATGTGAAGCAATTGACTTTCCAAATGCTTCAACCGATAATGCAAGAAAAGAGTGAGCACATAATACAATCCCCACCACCAAACTCCTCCCTGTGCAATCCTATGATGGAATTAAGGAAATTTGTCGCCCCAGAATTTATAATCGGCTCCGGCGCCATGCAGATGGTCGGTCGTTATTCAACCAATTTCGGAGCAAAAAAAATTCTTATCGTATCCGATCAAGGCGTAATAGATGCCGGCTGGACTGGAAAAGCAAGAGACCTCCTTACGAAAGAAGGCATTGATTCCGTTGTCTTTGCCGCTATCTCGCCGAATCCCCGAGACACCGAGGTCATGGCTGGAGCAGATTTCTACCATCAGGAGCACTGTGATGTAATAGTCGCCATCGGTGGCGGCAGCCCGATGGACTGCGCCAAAGGCATCGGCATTGTTACTACTAACCGGCAAAATATTCTCGACATGGAAGGCATCGACAATGTCCCCATTCCCGGTCCACCGCTTATCTGTATTCCTACGACCTCCGGCACCTCTGCCGATGTTTCCCAGTTTGCCATCATCAACGATACATCGGAAAAAAAGAAAATAGCCATCATCAGCAAAACCGTTGTTCCCGACGTGGCACTCATCGACCCGATGACGACCCTGTCCATGTCGCCGTATCTTACAGCCTGCACCGGTATGGATGCTCTGGTGCATGCGGTCGAAGCCTATGTCTCGACAGCCAACTCGCCTCTTCTCGACTTGTATGCCCTGGAAGCTGTACGACTTGTTTGCATTAACCTGCCAAAAGTACTTATTAAGCCGACTGATCTTGAATTGCGTGAAAAAATGACCCTGGCCAGCCTGCAAGCCGGACTGGCCTTCTCTAATGCCAGCCTTGGCGCCGTCCATGCCATGGCCCACAGCCTTGGCGGCCTGCTTGATCTGCCGCACGGAGAATGCAATGCCCTCCTACTCGATCATGTGGTCAACTACAATTTCCCTAATGCCGTCGAGCGCTATGGGAAAATCGGCGAGGCGATGGGCCTCGAGATCCGACATCTATCGGTACGCGACACAGTAAAATCTATTACTAATAAAATCCGTCACCTGAAACGAGATGTCGGTATTACCAAGACCCTTGGTCAACAAGGTGCTACCCTGGCAGACATCCCTACCTTGGCCCGAAAGGCTCTTAAAGATCCCTGCATGGTAACAAACCCCAGAACTCCCAACCAACGGGATATTGAGGTCATTTATGAAAAAGCCCTCTGAATCTGAAGAATCTCGTGAACAGTTGCGACAGAGCATCATCGGGCTTGGCGAAAGATCCATCCGGAAGAGCTACTACCCGGAATTGCAGCAACGGATAGCCGAACTTGAAGAGAGAAACCAGGAATTGCAATTGGAAATCGCTGAGCGGATGGAGGCCCAGGCTTCGGCGAGAAAACTCAGCCGACAACTGCAGCAGTCACAGAAAATGGAAGCCATAGGTGCGCTTGCTGGTGGAATCGCCCATGATTTCAACAATATTCTCGCAATCATCTTGGGCAATACGGACCTTGCGATACTGCACACCAAAGTCGAATGCGGCAACCGTAATTGCCCAGTGAGCAAAAACCTTGCTCATATCCAGCAAGCCTCGGAAAGAGCCAAAGAACTTGTCAGACAGATTCTCACTTTCAGCCGCCAGCAGGATGACGACAAAGTGATTGTGCAACTTGGTCCGGTGATCACGGAAGCCTTGTCCCTCCTCCGCGCCTCTCTGCCGCAATCAATTGAAATCAGAACCAACATTGCCTGTCAAGATGATCTGGTGCTGGCCAATGTCACTCAGCTACACCAGATCATCATGAACCTCGGAACCAATGCCCTCCACGCCATGCAGGAAACAGGCGGCATTCTCGCCGTGGAAGTAGAACAGATAGAAATAGGAGAATTTGATAAAAAGTCGAAAAAACTCCTCCTTGCCCCCGGCCACTATTTACTGGTAAAAGTCTGTGACAACGGTTGCGGTATGGAACAATCCGTGCTCGACAAGATTTTCGACCCCTATTTCACCACCAAACCTTTGGGCCAGGGAACGGGGATGGGTCTTGCCGTCGTCCATGGCATCGTTAAAAATCATGATGGGTTGATCAACGTTTACAGTGAACCTGGGAAGGGCACCAGTTTTTTAATCTATTTGCCGCAGCTCGTTGAAAAATCATTCCCACTCGCCCAGCATTCCAACACAAAAATCCCTCTGGGCACCGAAAGAATACTCCTGGTCGATGATGAACCGCAAGTCGCCAAAATGCAGGCAGAACTCCTGGAAAGCCTCGGTTACACTGTCACTTACGAGATCGATCCGCTACGGGCATTACAACTTTTGACAGCCAACCCGAAGGACTATGACCTTATTTTTACCGATATGACTATGCCGCGGATGAACGGGGCTGCTTTAACCCAAGAAATCCTGTCAATTCGTCCGGAAATTCCTGTCATTCTCTGTACCGGATTCAGCGAACTGATAAATGAGGCCAAAGCACGGTCAATCGGGGTAAAAGCCTTCGCCATGAAACCCCTGGTGCGTAAATCGTTAGCCGAAATTGTCCGAAATGCACTGAACAATTGAGCGAAGACGAACAATCCATTTACTCCAAGTCCCCCCCAAAAAAAATGATCGGATCGCAATCATGAACTCTCTTTCGTCTACCATTTCTCAACCACCTATAAATCGTTTATGGTTCCTCTCAACGATCCTCTTTTTCACAATCTGCAGTGACCAAATCACTAAGCATGTTGCCAGAAATGTGCTCGCTCCTTCAGAGGAAATACATTTTTTCAGTGGCCTGGTAAAAATGTCCCTTGTGGAAAATCATGGGGGTTTTCTGGGAATAGTCGGCAATCTTCCTACCGAATTTCGCTTTTTTTTCCTCAATATCGGTGTGGCCTTGCTGCTTTTCGGATGTTTGATCTACCTCGTGTGGTTTTCCGGACAGAGCTCCTCCCGAACCCGGATTCCCTTAACGATCATTACCGGTGGAGGCTTAAGCAACCTCCTGGACAGGTTGCTTGGCAACGGCGGTGTAACCGATTTCCTGGTTATCGGTACGGGCTACTTACAAACCGGTATTTTCAATTTGGCAGATGTTTTTATCCTGTCTGGTTCTTTCTTCCTCGGTTTTCATCTGTTGCGTCGCTCTGCCAATCATCTCCGATGAAAATTGTCGGTTGTGCTCCATGAGAGAGCCAATGAGAAAAGAAGAAAATTGGGCAAATATGCGCATAAGACCGATAATTTTTCACAAGCATTTCTCGACAGTTTCAGGTAACAATGGGGGTTTCCGATTTTTCAACCTGTCTTCAGTCAGGCCTTTGCCCGGACATATCTGCAATTATAACCACGGAGTTCCCCATGCTTAAAGTAGGATTTATCGGTTGGCGAGGAATGGTAGGTTCTGTTCTTATGGAAAGGATGCTTGCCGAGAACGATTTTCAAGGCTTTGCCCCAATATTCTTTACAACCTCGCAGGCAGGCCTGGCAGGTCCGGAGATCGGTGGCGGCAAGACTCTCGAAGATGCCTTGAATATTGAGCGGTTGGCCGAGATGGATATCATCGTTTCCTGCCAGGGTGGCAGCTATACCACCAGTGTCTATGAAACCCTCCGCAACCGGTGGAATGGTTACTGGATCGATGCGGCCTCAACCCTGAGAATGAAAGAGGATGCTATAATCATCCTCGATCCGGTCAACCGCACGGTTATCGACCAGGGACTAAAAAACGGCATCAAAAACTTTATCGGTGGCAATTGCACTGTTTCTCTAATGCTTATGGGTCTCGGTGGACTTTTTGCGAATAACTTGGTGGAATGGGCCAGCTCCATGACCTACCAGGCGGCAAGTGGAGCCGGAGCAAAAAATATGCGCGAGCTTATCTGCCAGATGGGTGAACTGGCAGGTGAGGTCCGCGATCTTCTTGCCGATCCGTCCTCAGCCATTCTCGATATCGATCGAAAAATCACGGCAAAATTAAACGATGGATCACTTACCACAAATAGCTGGGGTGTCCCCTTGGCTGCCAGCCTCATCCCGTGGATCGATGTGCCGGTCGAAGGCGGTCAATCCAAAGAAGAGTGGAAAGGTATTGCCGAAACTAATAAAATTCTCGGTAAAAGTGCTGCCGAGACCATTCCAATCGACGGCCTCTGCATACGAGTGGGAGCCATGCGTTGCCACTCCCAAGCCCTTACTATCAAACTCAAAAAAGATATCGCCATTGACGAAATTGAACATATCATCGCCGGTCATAATGAATGGGTCAAGGTAATCCCCAACGACCGGCAGATAAGCTCCCGAGAACTCACGCCGGTCAAAGTTTCCGGGACATTGACCATCCCCGTCGGTCGCCTCCATAAAATGAAACTCGGACCACAATATCTGGCCGCCTTCACAGTCGGTGACCAGTTGTTGTGGGGTGCGGCTGAACCGTTACGGAGAATGCTAAAAATCGTTCTGAGTCATCTGGGATGAACATTTTTAGCAATTGAGGCAATATGACTGAAGAGAAACTCCCTCTCCGGGAGGAAAAACCCGGTAAGGGCTTTAGCGGATTGCAGGTATTGGGACTAGTTGTCGGAGCAATGTGCCTGGCAATAATAGCTACAGTTTTTGCCATCAAAATGTTTCTCTTCCCCGGCCCCTTCACACCAGTCGTCCTCTCCGAAAAAGAAGAAATGCAACTTGAAAAGAAACTGGCAATCTTCGAAAGACATGCCAGTTTCCAAGCGGTTAGCTCAAGTGAACATACAAAAAACGGCGTCCTCAAACCAGAACAGTACAGCGAGGAAGGCAGTACGCGAGAAATGAGTTTTACCGAACGTGAACTCAACGCCATGGTAGCAAAGAACACCAATCTCGCTCAGCAATTGGCTATCGATCTTGCGCCAAACATGGTCAGCATAAAACTACTTATCCCTCTTGATCCAGATTTTCCAATGCTCGGAGGCAAAACACTCAAGGTTAAAACCGGAGTCGAACTCGCTTATCGCCAAGGCAGACCGGTGGTTAAACTGAAAGGCGTGAGTGTTATGGGTGTGCCGATCCCCAATGTCTGGCTTGGCGGTATCAAGAATATCGATTTGATTGAAGAATTTGGAGCCGAGCCTGGATTCTGGAAAACCTTTGCTGATGGGGTTGAATCAATGAATGTCGCAGAGGGATTTCTAAAAATCAGGCTGCGGGAATAACGATAAAACTCTCATAGTTAGGAGCCGTTACAAAACAACACGGCGATTTTAATCCATTTCGTTACAGCTCCTTATGCCGTTCCGGCCATTTCTTTGGCCATGTTATTTTTTGTTTAAACAACCGCTTACCTCTTGGTGCAGGCCGGTTCTCGCCCGAAATGACCTTAGCTTATTGATTCACCTGCGGCACCGGCTCGGGATCGCCTAGAGCATCCTGCTCAACGTCGGCACCTCTCTTAGAAGGAACGGCAAAGGCTCTGTTTAGACCGTCAATTGGGGCCGATGAGGTTTCCTCTTGATCCGCCAGAACCAAAAGCTTCGGGTCGATGGCCATCATTTCCTGCTCAACCCGTTCAATATTTCCGATCACTTTCGATTTAATATCCACGTCAGGATACTTGACCAAAATGTGTCGTAATAATTTATGAGTTTCGATCAATAGTTTTTTTCGACTTTCAGGATCTGTGGTTTTAGTAAACCTGGTGAACAGACTAGCGGCCTTTTTTCTATCGGCTTTTGCCGACTCAAGAGACATCTCTTTGATCTTCTCTTGTGCTTTTGTTGAATATTCGGAATTTAAGAGCTTGTTAAACACGGCAATTGCTTCATCAAATTTTTCCGCTTTTGCCAGCAACATTCCATTATTCCACTGCTTTTCCAGTTCTTGAATGCGGGCCATTCGCTGCGACTCCTTCTCAACCGCATCCGTCATTGTCAACTCCTCATTCTTGCCTTTAAGGGCGAGTTGCTTTTCCGGGCTGATCATATCAGGCGGCAGGGTTTTAAGGAGGTCCTGCGCTTCCTGAAATTTCTTCTCGGACCGAAGTTTCTCAACTTGCCCCATAAAATCTTCGAACCACTTATCAGCGGCGGCTTTCACCTTAGCTTTAATGACGTCGACATTCGATGCAACCGGCGAATAGGGGTACTTGGTGATGAATTTTTCAGCCTGCCAAAGCAATTTATATCCACCCTTCTCAGCAACATACCCAAGATAATCACGGAGGATAGCTGAGTATTCCTTTAACTCCGGACCACTTTCCTTTGATCGGTCAAGTATTGACAGTTGGAGTTTTGACCATTCCTCCAGACGACCGATATTCTGATAATCGTCAGAGATCTTTTTATACTGGACTGCAGCATCGCGGTAATTACCCGAGGCCGTATACAAATCAGCAAGCATCTTTCTAAGAGAAACAAGGTCCGTGGCCTGTGCATTAGAGGAAGACATCTGATCGACGACCTGCTGATACATCTCCGCAGCTTTGTCTACCTTGTGGAGATACATGAGAGCGTTGCCATAATGGATTTTGGTGCGGAATTGAACCCGGTCAATCTGACCGGTGGGGATTTTCTTCCAGACCTCGACCACTTCCTGGTATTCGCGATTTTCGGAATGCCTGTCGATCAGGGTCTCGAGTTGGGCAAGATTACCTGAGTCCTCACGTTGATTCCAACCGGCACTTTGGTCGGCAGTATCGGCTAAAATTCGCCCACAGGAGCTTTCAAGAAAATCTATATCATTTTTCTCAAGCTCAAGGACGCTAGCATTGCTGATCCTTTCAGCGGTCGCTGTCTTCTCGGTCTGCAACAATCTGCCGCGCAGGTCGGTATAGCCATTTAAGACACTTTGCAATTGACGAAAACAACGAATCATCTCAGCCGCTTCATCATCTTTAACTTGTCGTTTTACCGATTGGTTATCCAATGTTTTCCAGCGCTCGAGCTTCCTCCCATACTCAAAGATACGATCATTGATAAAAACCATGGAGGGTGGATTTTCAGAGGGGCTATCAGCACTATTCTCCTCTGCCATTCCAGGGAGGTCTTTCTCCACAATGGGGGGATACATTTTATTCATCTGGTCTTCAGAGATGGAGCCAGCTGGCAATTTCCTCGCCGGTGGAATCGCAACAGTTGGTTGTACTATTGATTTTTTTGGAATTGCGCATGCTCCAAGACTTATGGCACAAAACAGGATAAACGCATACCAGGCTATTTTTTTCATAGTTACTATCTCTTAAGAATAAGTTTGAACCGCAGAGAGGATAATTAATTGCCGCCGCTCTCGGCTGCCGTTTTCCAAAATGGTTGAAAATTTCTCTCTCCAACAAAATTTCCAATTTCTGATTTTACACCAAAAGTCAAAATAGCCGGTTGATAGCGAGCGGTAGGACTTACCGACTGCATTGGCTCAATCACCTGCCCCCCCTGACTGGGCGCCGCACCAACATTAACCTGTCCTAGTTCATTACGCTTAATCATCAAACCATTAAACGTCAGATCTATCGGATCGAGCCTTGCTGCGTAGTCTTGCCCCCGCAGCAAAACATTGGTGATCTCGCTCCATGTCGGTAGAGCCCCTGCAGCACCGCTTATTCGAGTGGCCTTACGACGCATCGGCTGATTATTATCAAAGCCCACATATACACCGACGGCATAGCCATCCTCAAGAATCATACTATCACCGCCTTCGGCGATGCCGGGGACATACCCGAAAAACGAAGCATTAGCATAATTATTGGCGGTCCCAGTTTTGCCGAGCAATGGCACAGGAAGATTCAATCCGGCAGGATTCCCTTCCTTTCCCTGACCATCAGTCCGGAGTCGCACCTTTTCATTGGCGGATTTGCCGGTCCCAAATTTTACTACATTTTCAAGAATTCCGCCAATTGCTAGGGAAGTTTTCTCATCAACAACCTTTTTCTCTATTGCGGTGGGTTGATACAAAATCTTTCCTTCTTCGGATTCAATACGATTAAGTATCGCCAGGGACTCGTTGGAATCGTTGTTCTCGTCCTGGTCGATGTCACCAAAGGTAGTTACCTTTCCGGTAACCAGCCCTTCATACATTCGAGTTGTCTCCAAAAGAGTAACGACATTGGACCCCAGCGGAAAAGACAGGACAGGTTCAAGTCCTTCCTTTATGCCAAGCTTTCCCGCCAACGCTATTAAATAATGGAGTCCAACGGTGATACGAAAATCTTCTATCTGGGAAAGAACCTGGAAACTATACGGCAGGCTATTACTCAGCTTCTGATACTCCTCCTCCACTTGCCTTTCGACCTTCGCCAAGGTACCTGCGCTCAGTCCATCTTTTAATTGTATTTTCTGCCAAAACTGGGCAAGCTGTGCACTGTTCAACCCTTGCAAATGGGAGTGTAGTCTCTCGCCGTCTATGCGCGTCAGATAAGGTGGTGCGTCCTCGTATCGGTAGAAAGAAAACTCGCCATTTACATTATTTAGGTATAACCCAGTCGATGATGCCCTTGCAAAGCTGTCAGCCTCTTCACTCTCACCAAGCTTTTCGACCATCGCTTTAAACGCATCCAGTTCTTCTAGCAATGGCAGTATGGAAATGTAACGATTGGCGAGAATTTTCTTGCGCATGCTTACTTCTTCAATGTCTGCTTTGGTGCGGGAGTCATCCTTTTGCCTCATATCCTCTTTGATATCCTCAGTATATCGGTCAAAATTGAGCCCATAGGGAAGATCTTTTATAATCTTATATTCATCCTCCAGTCCGTCAAAAATAAAATCAGTTTCCAAAGCTTCTATGGCTGTTCGGTACGCCGCTGCCCGCAATATCTCACGATTGATCTGAATACCGTAACGGTCACGTACTCTCGCACTGAAAACCCGATAAGGCTCTTCAGTTCCATCGATGATCTTGGGTGCCAACCCAAGGTTTTCAGCGACTTCACGAAACTGCAAAGGTGTGAGGTGATCGCAGAGATGGGCCAGTAACCATACTGAAGCCACATTTTCAGAATGAACTCCGGCCCAATCCATGGAAACCCAGTCGAAGGGACTTTTGTGATCAGGTCTCGGGAAATACGGTTGCCCACCTAAAACGAAAATATTTCTGCTGTTCATCAACATGTCGGTACTATTCCAGCCAAGTTGCAGGGCAGCTGTGTACACCAACGGTTTAAATGCCGAGCCCATTGTCCTCTTGGCCTGGATTGCGCGATTGAAAAAACGATTTTCGGCTCCACCGGCCATACTGCGAATGGCCCCTTTCTTTAACACCAGTGCCGCCCCCTGCACCTTGGGATACTTCTCCAAAGCTAACAAAGCACTCTGCCCGTTCGGGACACTACGAACACTTACCCACACCCTGTCACCCTTTTGCAACTGCTCGACCAATTGTCCCTGATCTCCAGCCGAAGGCTTACTCCACAGATCTTTATTCCATTTCACCCAGGCCGTTACTATCTCTGACAAACCTGCTGCATCAATTACTCCTGACCCGAGTTTTTTATCAAGTTCGACAACTATTCGTATATCCTTACCCTTGCCACTTATCTCAGTGATAGTTCCAAAAAGGAATTCACCTTCACTCACCGTCGAATCCCCACTGTAATCCAAACCGGCAAGTTCTTCCTGAACCTCCTTTCTTTCATATCCCCGAAGTTGAACATCGAGACGCGACAATTCTCCGCGGAGAATGGACAGGGTTGCTTCCTGAAGCTCCCTATTTAATGTAGTGATTATCCTCACCCCCGACGTGGCAATATTGGAGACATTATTTGCCTCCAAGGCATTGAGCACCTCTGTTGAAGATACAGCTTCCCTGACTATTTCCATTGCATAATCGAGAGCATACCCAACCTTACCCTGATTAAACTGTATATCCTTGGCATTGTTTTCGTTGTATTCGGCTGCACTTATCATCCCCAAATCACGCATTTTCCCAAGGACATACTCTAATCTAATTTTCCCCCTTGATTTGGCGAGATCGGACCCCTGATCGGTCTTTTTAATGAATGGATTGTAATAATTAGGTCTTTTCACACTGCCGGCAATAAAGGCACATTCGATCAATGAAAGCTCTTGCGGGGTTTTATCAAAATAGTACCTCGCGGCAACTCCTAGGCCGTGGCCATTGCCGCTTACATAAAACTGATTGGCATAAAACTCGAAAATCTTTTCTTTGGGGTAATGATATTCCAATCTCAAGGCAAAAAGGAGCTCCTTAAGTTTAGCCTGGATAGATCGATCTGGTCTCTTAAAAAGATTTTTAGCGGTTTGTTGGGTCAGTGTACTGCCCCCCTGTACTATTTTTCCGGCCTGAACATTACGAAACATTGCCCGGGCAATTCCAAGTGGATCAAAACCAATATGGGTGAAAAATCTTTCATCTTCGGAGGCCACCAGAGCATTGACAAAATTTTTAGGAATTTCTTCATAGGTTACATACTGACGGTGATCAGTATCAAAGAAAACACCGAGTTTTGTCTTCCCATCATTGTAAAATACATGACTTTCCTTGCCGAGAATGCGCTGGATATTCTCCTGCTGGATCTCGTCGCCCGGCTCGACAACTACTAGCCTGTAAACCAAACCCAGCGCTGCCCCTATCGCGAGGATGCTCAGGGCAATTGCCGAAATGAAAAACTTTTTCAACATATTTCTGGTACGATTTTGAATGTAGAGGTGAACAATGGTGAGAAAAGCTATCTCAATGGAGAATGGGACGCATAATCCTTGCAATTACAGGAAAGTTCGGTTTTATATATTATCAATTGCCGTTAATTGATTCGGCGGCTATTAAATGTACAAGGTTATCGGAGATATCTCAACAGACTAATTGTCAAAACAACGGTCTTTTTACAGGGCCTTTCAGCAGTTGACTAGAACCGGATTGGCGAATGACACACACACCCCATACGATTGTTAAGGCCCTCGTCCTTCTCTCTTTTTTATTGTTCCTTTCAGGCTGTGCCGATCAAAGCTATCTTGGAAATATCTCTCAAAACGGCCTCCAGGAAATTGCCGCAAGCAGCTCTTCGGACGAACCGGACCAGGAGCTCAAGGCTACCGAACCGGAAATGTGCTTGGATAAGGAGTTAAGTGCCTTGGATCAAACCGGTCTCTGGAATGAACCGTATTCGCCAATGAGCTTTGATCCAACCCAAAATGTATCTTTTGATTTTCCGGTGGTTCTGAACAAACAGGTTGAGATGTATCTCCATTTTTTCCAGAATGATTTTAGAGAACAATTTGCCGAATGGTTACAGAAATCAGCCGCTTATATGTCGATAATGGAGGCATCATTGGCTGAGGCTGGTCTCCCCCGTGACTTAGTCTATTTAGCGATGATTGAGAGCGGCTATAATCCACTGGCTTGTTCGCGATCAATGGCTGTCGGCCTCTGGCAATTCATGGAGGGTACCGGGACACAGTACAATCTGGAGATCGACAAATATGTAGATGAAAGACGAGATCCTGAAAAATCAACCCAGGCTGCTGTTGCCTTTCTCGCTGACCTTTACAAAGAATTCGGCGACTGGCATCTCGCCGTTGCTGCCTACAATGGTGGGCCCGGCAAGATCCGCAACGGTCTCACTAAATATAATGTCGATAACTTCTGGGATCTAGCCAGCAAGGATTACCTTGCTTTAGAAACAAAACGTTATGTCCCTAAACTCATTGCCGCACTCATTATTGCCAAGCAACCGGAAAAATTTGGATTTACTCAACTGGTATACCACACACCGCCACGTTACGATGTCATCAACGTCAGCCCAGGCATGGGTCTTGAAGCAGTTGCTTTGATCACAAACAGCAGTCCTGAAAAAATCAAACAGCTTAATTACGAACTTCGACAAAATAGAACGCCACCCAATGTTGCCAGTTATGAGGTAAAAATCCCTTACACTACTGCCGCTCTGGCAATGAAGAATTTACCCCGTTTGCATTCAACTGTCGTCACCAATTACAAGACCCATAAAATTGGTAAGCGGGATACATTGAACTCCATATGTTCCCTATATGATGTCAATAAAATCACTCTTCTTAAAGTTAACAACCTCAAAAGCGGCAAACTGAGTAGTGGCCAGCGACTCAGAATTCCTTATAATACTGTCTCCTACCAACTCTTGTCGGATAACATTGCCAAAACTAAAACTGCGAACCATGATAATCTGGTTATGCACCAGGTCAAACAGGGTGATACCGTTTCTAAAATTTCCAAACTTTATAATGTTCCTCCTGAGCTCATTATGTCCTGGAATCAAATAAAGAGTACTAAATCAATTAAGGTAGGCCAGCAGTTGGCACTGTATATCGACAAGCACAATGCTCTGGCTGCCGGTGAAAAACCCAGTCGTCTAGGAGTTGAGAAAACTGCTGGACTTGAAAAATCCGCAAAATTGGTTTTAAAAATCGAGAAAAGAAAAATCCATGTCACGGAAGGACGTGGAAGCGATTCATATGCTTCATATAATGTCCAGGGAGGTGATACTTTGTATACAATTTCACAAAAATTCAGCGCCTCAACATCTGAGATTAAAAAATGGAACAACCTTAAATCCGACCTCATTTATCCGGGCGACATATTGAAACTCAAAAAGGCATAGACTCCTTTCCCCGAATCCCACATTTCTTAACTGTTTGGTTTTTAGTAGAAATCTTCATGACTGCCATAAAAAGCCAGCTTCTTTATTTGATCCTCTAATCAGTATTTTTTCCTGTTTCCTGGAAAAATTGACTACATCGAATTCAACACAATGAACAATGATCACATTAGATTACGACCATGACCGATGCTTCTTGGCCTTCTCACCGTTATGAAAGCGATGTTCAAATTTTTAAACACGATGAAAAAATCATAGTTCTGGTAGGAACCGCGCATATCTCCCAGAATTCTATCGACCTGGTGAAAACTGTTATTGAGCAAGAACAGCCGGATTGTGTCTGCCTGGAACTTGACGACAAGCGATTCCAGGCATTGACTGAGAAACAACAGTGGCAATCCCTCGACCTTAAAACCATTATTAAGAACAAACAGCTCTCCACCCTTTTAGTGAGCCTCCTGATGGCCTCCTACCAGAAAAGGCTAGGAGCGAAAATGGGTGTGATTCCAGGTGCTGAACTGCTTATAGCCGCCCAAACCGCCAAAACACTTCATATCCCCATCTCTCTTTGCGATAGAGATATACGTATCACCCTGCGACGGGCTTGGAAAACCACCTCTTTTCTAAAAAAGAACTACCTCCTCGCCTCGCTCTTCGCAAGTATTTTCGACAAGACAGAGATATCAGAAGAAAAGCTGAAAGAACTCAAACAAAAGGATGTTTTGACTGAGCTTATGGAGGAAATGGGTGGGACACTCCCGGATCTTAAAAGGGTATTGATTGACGAACGGGACATGTATCTTGTTGAAAAGATAAAGGCATCTCCCGGAAAGCGGCTGGTCGCTGTAGTCGGCGCAGGACATGTAGCCGGAATGATGCATATATTTTCTGCCGACAACAAAGAGAAACTAGCTGAAATAGTTACCATCCCGCCAGTTTCGACGGGATATAAAATCTTCGGCTGGGCTGTTCCTCTTGTTATTATCGGCTCTCTGATCCTCATCTTTTTACAAAAAGGCTCTTCCCTTGCTGGAGATAGTGTACTGTACTGGATACTCGCCAACGGCATCCCTTCGGCAATAGGCAGTCTTCTCTCCCTTGCTCACCCACTTACCACACTCTCAGCTTTTATTGCCGCCCCAATAACCAGTTTGACTCCGGTAATCGGTGCCGGGTATGTATGTGCCTTTGTCCAGGTCATGACCTGCCCACCGGTGGTCAAGGAATTTGAGAATTCCGGTATCGATATAGGCACTGTCAAAGGATGGTGGAAAAATCGGTTACTGAGGGTATTTTTAGTTTTTATTCTCTCGGGATTCGGTTCCGCAATCGGTACCTGGGTAGGTGGCTATAAAATTTTCAACAACCTGTTTTACTGATTTACTCTACCAAACAATCCATATATTACCATAAAGGATATTACCTTCGATGTCTGAGAACGCTCTGCAACCCACCCCACAACTTACATCCCGGCAAAAACAGTTCCTGAAAGCTCTAGCCCATCCACTTAATCCACTGGTTCAAATCGGCAAGGAGGGCATGAGTTCAGGAATTATTGACACCGTTAAAGCTGAACTGCTGAATCATGAATTAATCAAAGTTAAAATAGGCAACAACAGCGGCTTGGAAAAGCATGCCACTTCTCAAGCCGTTGCTGAACAAACGGAGAGTGTTTTGGTCCAACTTATCGGCAAGGTATTCGTCTTGTTTAAAGCCAACCCGGAGAAAGCCAAGGACAGCAGGATCAAGCTCCCGAAAACTTAAAAAGAGAGTGTACTCTCTTTTTCCACCCAAGAGCCGTCCCACTGATCAATTTTCCACGGAGGATCCTCCTTGGAAAATCAGTTTTCACACCTGCCAGTTATTTTTTTCTTCTCCCTTCCTATGGAATGTCCATAAGCGGCAAAGCCCTGTCCTGTTCGGCAACCAGCAAGGCAGTCTCGCCCCACTCATGCACTGCTGCCCTCGCTGCGTTTCTTGCCACTATCGGTGTGTTATTGGTCTCGCTCAAATGGGCAAGTACAGCAAAATGCAGATGCGTGCCGATGAGGCCGGCTAAGCAACCGGCAGCCTCTTCATTGCTGAGATGGCCCATGCTGGAACGTACACGTTGCTGCAACAATAAGGGGTACGGTCCGTTTTTCAACATTTCCAGGTTATGGTTAAACTCTAATATTAGTGCGTTACAACCGCTCAGCCTTTGGGTCATAAGGTGGGAAATCTTTCCGGTATCGGTACAGTAGCCGATGCTGGATTTGCCGTCACTGACCACAAAGCCAACCGGATCTGCCGTATCATGAAAAATCCTAAAGGAACGAATCATGAGGTCTTCCATCTGCACGACACTTCCGGTTTCAAACTCCCTCCTGGCAAAGGGTTTACCCACTCTTTTCTCTCCCGCCCGATAGGTGCCAAGATTGGCATAGATTGGAATCTTGCATTTCCTGGAAATTACTCCTGCACCACTGATATGATCTTCATGCTCGTGAGTAAGAAACAAGGCACTGATGTCTCCAAGCTGTCGACCAATGCAATGCAGGCGTGACGCAATTTCCTTTCCTGAAAACCCAGCATCGATCAGAATATTGGTCCTGCCGCTTTCAACGAAAACCGAATTGCCCCGACTGCCACTACCAAGTACTGAAAATCGCATACTCACATCCAGATAATAAATCCTATTAAGCTCCTCCAGAAGGAGGAGAAATTATACAAACACATAATTCTTTTGGTCTAACACCTCTCAAGGGGGCATAAGCACCTTAACGAAATTCGTTGATAAACAACAAGAAACGAATTTCTCAGGTACTAAATCCCGGTATGACCAAAGCCTCCAGCTGCCCTGGATGTCTGATCGAGGGCCTCGACCAGGGTAAAACATGCTCTGGCTACCGGCGCAACCACCAACTGGGCGATACGATCCCCGCGATGAATGATGAAGGGCTTTCGGCCAAGGTTAATTAGGGCAATTTTGACCTCACCACGATAATCCGAGTCGATGGTCCCAGGACTATTCAGTACGGTCAGACCATATTTTACCGCCAAGCCGCTTCGCGGACGAACCTGCATTTCATAACCAATCGGTATCGCAACACTAAAGCCGGTTGGAATCAGGGCGACATCACCAGGTTCAAGAGTGAGTTCCCCACGGACAGCTGCTTGCACATCCATGCCGGCGGCACCAGCCGATTCATAACACGGCAGTTTGAGATCACGCTCAGCATCCGTTTGCAACCAACATATTTTGACTTCTTTTTCATCCATAGCTCTACCCTTCACATTTGGCCTTCTTTTCCTTCGATCCTGCATACAAAAAAAGCCGGCTCCCTATGCAAGAGTCGGCTTTGTGTATCAATATATATTCCTACACTGATTATTCTTCCAGCAATGCCTTGCGGCTCAAGCGAATTCGTCCACGATTATCGACATCCAATACCTTAACCTCGATCACATCTCCTTCTTTGACCACATCGGTGACTTTGGAAACTCGTTTGATATCAAGCTCGGAAATATGCACTAAACCATCAGTACCCGGCAAGATCTCAACAAAGGCACCGAAGTCCTTGATGGTCTTAACAACACCCTTATAAATCGCCCCCACCTCTGCCTCGGCGGTTATAGCTTTTACTTTCGCGACAAGGGCATCAGCCATCTCGCCATTGAGGGCAAACATTTTCACCAGACCTGAGTCGTCGACCTCGATTTTAGCATCAAATTCAGCAGACAGCTCTTTAATGATCTTGCCACCAGGCCCGATCAAATCGCGGATTTTATCAGGATTAATCTTATGAACCATGTACTTAGGAGCATGCTCAGCCACCTCATCCCGTGATTTCGAGATGCTCTTCTGCATCTCGGCTAAGATGTGAATACGACCTTCCTTGGCCTGAGCCAAGGCCTTGCCCATAATTTGCCGATCTACCCCATCAATTTTAATATCCATCTGCAGCGAAGTAATGCCTACACCGGTGCCGACTACTTTAAAATCCATATCGCCAAGATGATCTTCATCGCCCAGAATATCGGAGAGGATAACAACCTTTTCACCTTCCTTTATAAGACCCATGGCAATCCCGGATACCGGGCTTTTCAGGGGAACCCCGGCATCCATCATGGCCATGCTTCCGCCACATACGGTTGCCATGGAGGATGAACCATTCGATTCAAGAACCTCCGAAACCACCCGGATTGAATAAGGAAAATCCTCTTCAGCCGGGAGAACCGCTTCAAGGCCACGGGTTGCCAGATTGCCGTGACCAATATCCCGACGAGAGGGTCCTCGCAGGCCGCGAACCTCACCGACACAATAAGGAGGAAAATTGTAATGCAGCATGAAACGGTTTATAACTTCACCGTGCAGGGTTTCCACCCGTTGTTTATCTCGCTCACTACCAAGGGTCGTCGAGACCAGGGCTTGAGTTTCACCTCGGGTAAATAAGGAAGAACCGTGAGTCCGCGGCAAGTATCCAGTCTCACAAGATATTTCTCTTATTTGATCGAATTTCCTCCCGCCTATTCTAATCTGGCTATTAACGATTTTGTCACGCATAAAGGATTTTTTATAAGCAGAGAGTAATTCGCCAATTTCCTTGCTCCTTTCCTTTTCGGGGTCAATGGCGTTTACAACTTCCTGCTTCAGTTCGTCATAGGTGCGACCACGCTCAAGTTTGTCGGAGGTATTGAATACCTTTTCCATTCCAGCTGCGGCGATAGACTGCACTCTGGTTCGCAGGGCTTCATCAAGAGTCGGTGCAGCAACCGGAGGACGTTTAGCTTTTCCAGAGGATTTCTGCAACTGCTCCTGCAGGTCGATGAGGGGCTGAAGATGTTCAAACGCATGGAAAATACCGGCTAATATCTCGTCCTCGCTCAACTCATCTGCCTTTCCCTCAACCATGACAACCGCATTACGGGTACAGGCAACAACAATATCCATTAATGAATTTTTCAGCTCGGAAATAGTCGGATTGAGGATAAATCGACCATCACTGTAACCGACACGCCCCCCGGCCACTGGGCCATTGAACGGTATGTCGGAAAGAGTCAGAGCGCAGGATGCGCCTGTCAGGGCTAAGATATCCGGTAATACGTCGGAATCGGCGGAAAGGACGGTAGCGATAACCTGGGTTTCGGCACAGTATCCATCGGCGAAAAGAGGTCGCAAAGGACGGTCGATAATCCTACAGGTCAAGACCTCTGTGTCACTCGGACGTCCAATTTCCCGGCGGAAATAATTGCCGGGAATTCTCCCTACCGAAGCAAGCTTTTCCTGGTATTCTATTGTCAGGGGCAAAAAGCCGGCATCCGGTTTGTTCTCGCCGGCTCCTACAGCGGTAACCAACACCATAGTATCTCCAGATCGGATAACGATCGATCCCGATGCCTGCTTGGCAATTTTTCCTGTCTCGATGGAAATAATTTTACCATCGATTTCTGCTTCAACTTTATTCAACATGTTTTCTCCAGATGTTTGTAGCATCAGGGAAAAGGCGCAGCGCCAATTTCTCCGACTGGATTATCCACCAGCCCCGTATGCTCTCTTTTTCGGATTTCCATAAACAACAAAAACCTCAAACAATTCGAAACTAAACGAACTGTTTGAGGTAATTAAATAGCACTATGCCCTGAACCGCAAGCGATCCAGCAAAAACAACACACTACTTCCGCAAGTTAAGTTCCTTGAGTATGGTCCGATACTTCTCAACGTTTTTCTTTTTCAGGTAATCAAGTAAGCTACGGCGATGACCTACCAGTTTCAAAAGCCCCTGCCGTGAGTGATGATCCTTTTTATGAATCTTGAAATGCTCAGTGAGATATGTAATACGTTCGGTGAGCAGTGCAATCTGCACCTCAGAAGACCCGGTATCGGTTGGGTGAATCTTGAATTTTTCAATGATTTCGTTTTTCTTTACTGCTGACTGTGCCACGACAATCCTCCTGAAATGTATAATAAATGTAGATATCCGTATATAAGTGTAACAATGTGTTGAAAATTCACGTCTATCGACGAGAATCTCCTATGTAGGCCTGCAACTTTGGTGGCGAACCGCGCAGACCAATTAGATACTTTATTAAAACTTTGAAGTTAAAGTACACCGTTGAGCACACACTAGCCAACTCGGGTGATTATTGCAAGCGTTTACACGCCTGCTCAAGAGATATCATCTTGCTCATACAGCGTTCCAAAGCATCGGAGCAGCTGAGCTCATCCCACCCAAGACTCCCTTCAATAGCGAAACAACCACTCCTGATCCGTCGCAGCTGGACCAGATGTGCTCCACAGCCCAAATGGCTGCCAATGTCAGCTGCGAGTGAACGAATATAGGTGCCCTTGCTACACACAACTCTAATACCAAGGGTGGCTTCCTCTCCTTCTATGTCCGCAATGCCATCGGTACGTTCAAGTACCTTAATGTGCACCTCACGCGCCTCTTTTATAACAGATATGCCTTTACGAGCATAATAATATAGAGGTTTTCCCTGGTGCTTTAACGCCGAATATGCTGGAGGCGTCTGGAGTTGGTATCCGCGGAATCGGTTGAAGCAATCTTCAATGGTCGTAGCTGCAATGGTTCCCACGGGATGACGACTGGTTATTATCCCTTCAGTATCAAGAGTTTCTGTCTCAACCCCCAGCCGCAGCGTTGCCTGATATTCCTTATCCCCTTCCATGAGTCCAGAGATAAGCCGGGTAGCCGGCCGCCCCGCACAGAGCACAAGAAGTCCGGTGGCAAATGGATCAAGGGTCCCGGCGTGCCCGACTTTCTTCATCTGCAAAATGCGTCGCAACCTGCTTACCACGGCAAAAGAGGAAATTCCGACGGGTTTGTCGATGAGGAATACACCCGCCTCAAACATGCTGCACTAAATTTAACAATGGCCACTTTCTCACTCGCTCAACATCCCTGCAAGTCCAATCACTCCTCATGGCAAAACCCTAGACAGAGCCTCCCTGACTTCGAACTTTACCTGTTCTATACTTTTCCCTTGACAGCGAAATCCGGCGGCGTTGCGATGTCCCCCACCATCAAATTCCTTTGCAACAGTCGCGACATCGCACTGTCCCTTGGCTCGCATACTGACCGCAATGATGTTGTTGCTGGTCTCCTTGATCAAGACAGCCACCTTCACAGAATAGAGCGACCGGGGGAGATCGACAAATCCTTCAACATCCTGAATCGTGGCACCGCTCTCTTCAAGCATTTTTTTCGACACATGCATAAAAGCGATCTGATCACGGGTATGCAGGGAAATAGTTCCGAGCACCATTTCCATAAGTTTCAGTCGTTCAACACTGTATTTATCATAAAGATGGCTGCCGACCTCTTCAGGTCGCACTCCCTTGTCGAGAAGGTCCGCAGCAATGTGCATGGTTCGAGGAGTTGTACATTCATAACGAAAGGAACCACTATCGGTACAGATCGCCACATACAGATTGTAAGCACAATTATAACTCATTGACGCGTTCAAGGCTTGCGCCAATTCATAAATCATTTCGCCGGTGGACGATCGACATGGGTCAACCCAACTGATCGTCCCAAATGCTCGGTGTGATCGATGATGGTCAATAACCAGGAAAGGTTGAATTTTTAGAAATTCTGCCTTTGATTTACCGAGTCGGTCATCATCTCCACAATCAAGGCCGATCATTAATATATCCTCTCCGGCCTCGCTTACAAATTTTCGGAAGTCTTCAAGATTGGTATTGGCCCGATCGGTATCCGGCAGAAAATCGTAATGATGGGAAACCGGTTCTTCGAGAAAACAGAAAACATTCTTCCCAAGTGTATCAAGAATATCGGCAAACGCAAACAGAGATCCCAGGGCATCCCCATCCGGATGGGAATGGGTGAGCAAGACTATATTGGTCGCACCATGGATTTCTGCAATCAGCCGTTCAGGGATTATCCTTTCGGGATTCTCGTTCATTGGCTATTTCCTGAAATATTTCTTCCAACTCAGCTACCTTTTCCCCTACATCATCATATCGAAAATGGAGATCAGGTGTAAAGCGTAAATTGAGAGTTCGCGCAATATGACTACGCATAAATCCCTTGGCACGCTGCAATCCTTTTTCCGCTTCCTTTGCCTCTTTGCGATCTCCCAGCACAGTAAAGAAAACCTGAGCCAAACTCAGATCATCGTTCACGTCAACCCTGGAAATATTGAGGTTGTGTAAACGAGGATCCTGGACCTTGCTGATAACCAGGATCGCCAATTCATTTCTGATTGCCTCGGCCACACGGGATGAGCGTTTCTGTTCGTTTTTATTACCAACACCTAGAGAGTCAAGTGTCTGTTTGGGATCCCAAATCTTCACTGCAAAACCTTCCTTATATTAAAGAGTTGCTTCGATTTCATTCATAATAAAAGCTTCGAGATTATCACCAACATTGAGATCATTAAATTTCTCGATACCAATACCACACTCAAAGCCGGAGAGCACCTCTTTGACATCATCCTTGAACCTCCGGAGAGATTCAATCTTGCCTGTGAAAATAACCACCCCATCACGTACTACTCGAATTTTGGCGGTTCGCAGAATCTTGCCGTCGAGAACCGAGCAGCCTGCTATTGTTCCAACTTTAGGGACACTGAATATCTCGCGCACTTCAGCCATGCCGATGACCTGCTCTTCATAGGTCGGTTCAAGCATGCCAACCATCGCCTTGCGAATATCGTCAAGAGCATGATAGATGACATCGTACGATCTGACATCGACATTTTCCTTCACGGCCAGTTCCTTGACCTTCACTAACGGTCGAACATTAAAGCCGATAATGATGGCATCGGAGGCGGATGCCAGAAGGATATCAGATTCGGTAATAGTGCCGGTGCCTTCGTGTAGAATTCTGACCTTAATCGCTTTGGTGGAGAGGTCCTCTGCCGCTTTGGCAAAGGCTTCGAGCGTTCCTTGGACGTCGGCCCTGAGGACTACCCGCAGCTCCTGAACATCTCCCTCACTCATTTGTTCAAACAGCTTATCAAGCGAAATCTTATTGGTGGCACCCAGCTCACTTTCCCGGGCTTTCAGTGCCCGCACCTGGGAAACACTTCGAGCCATCTTCTCATCGGTGACCACGACGAATTCGTCACCGGCACTCGGCACCCCGGAAAGCCCTTGGACCTCGACGGGAATGGAGGGTCCGGCTTCCTTGATTTTTCGCCCTTTATCATCGAGCATTGCTCTGACTTTGCCATTGTGCTGACCGACAACAAAATAGTCGCCAAGCTGCAGAGTTCCCTCTTGAATAAGCACAGTTGCCACAGGCCCCCTGCCTTTATGTAACTGAGCTTCTATCACCCGACCCCTGGCTTTTCTGCTCGAATCAGCACGCAACTCAAGAATCTCAGCCAGTACCTGAATCGACTCGAGAAGATTATCTATCCCTATGTTCTTTTTCGCGGAAGTCTCACAGTACATAGTCTGACCACCCCAATCTTCAGGCATGAGATTCAAATCCGACAGCTCTCGTTTTACTCTGTCTATGTCGGCATTTTCTTTGTCGATCTTATTTACGGCCACGATAATCGGCACATTAGCAGCTTGGGCGTGATTTATCGCCTCTCGGGTCTGATCCATAACCCCGTCATCGGCAGCGACAACAAGTATAACTATATCAGTCACTTGGGCACCACGTGACCGCATTTCAGTAAACGCAGCATGACCGGGTGTATCGACAAAAGTAACATCTCCGGCACTCGATCGTACATGATAGGCACCAATATGCTGGGTAATGCCACCCGCCTCACCCAACGCCACATCTGTTTTGCGAATGGCATCCAGGATCGAGGTTTTACCATGATCGACATGTCCCATAACCGTAACAACAGGCGAGCGCAACAGTCGTTCACCACCTTCCTCTGCTTCTTGAAGGAGTTGGACACCTATTTCCTCGGTAATTCCCTGCTCTACCTCATAGCCAAAATCGGCGGCGATGAGCATGGCAGTTTCGGTATCGACCAGCTGATTTATGGTAGCCATAACGCCAAGCCCCATAAGTTTGGCAATTACCTCACTGGCCTTGATCTTCATACGCAATGCCAGTTCCCCAACGCTGATCATCTCAAACACTTTAAAACGCTTCTTGCTGGCCTTCATTTCCGCGGGTGGAGCGATTACCTTGGCCATTTTACGACCTCGTTTGCCGCGTCGCGCACTCCCTTCGCGGTCGAGGTAATCCTGAGCAAAATGGGTGAACTTTACATTCTTCTGGCCTTTCTTCGCACCGCGACGAAATTCATTCTCTTTTTCTATATCTGCTTCACTGATTTTCTTACCTTTTTTCTTAAGGCGTGCTGCTTCGTCGACCGCCGCGACAACCGGCTTTTCCGGACCGGCAGAACCCGGACGTCTCTGGGGGATGGGCTTCACCACTTTTTTCTTGGGACGGGGAGAGACTTCCTCCTCACTCGCTACCGGCAATTCGATGGTGCGAATTACTCTGGCCATGCCTTTCTTTGGCAACGGTCTCTTGTCCTTTTTGTCTCTAATATCGGGTCGAGCAAAAGATGTTATGTGCCCTGTGGTCTCACGGGTTGTGGTGGCTACACCCGTTGAATCAGGTCGCACCTCGGCCGTAACCTGAGCCTCCTCAATAGTTGTTTCATTTTGACCATCGGAGTCGGTTTTTTCTTGTGGTAATTGAGGCTGTTCGCTCCTCGATATAATCCTGGCGTGTTGATAATCAACCGGCTGGTTGTTTTCAAACGACATGGAAACCTGGGTGTTTTCTTCGGGGAAAGCTTCCATCTCGAAGGTAGACGGCTCGGCAGTTCCATCCGAACTGTTGTCCGGTGATGTCAACACATGTGGTTCATCAATTGCCATTACCGGAGTGGGTTCTGATTCAGCCAACTCCGTTTCCGTCAATTCTGACGGCAGTTCAGATTCCTGCTCCGCATCGGTCGACTCTTCAATGACCGCAGCTGGTCGACGCCTGATGACCGTCGCTTTTCTCCGAATGACTGTCTGTCTATCACCTGTGCCGGCAACACGTTTCTCCACCCGCTCGGAATGAGCTGCTTTCTGGAGTGCATTCCGGATACTCTCGGCCGTTTCGTCGTCAACCGAAGAACTGTGCCCCTTAATATCGAAGCCCAATTCCAACAGCTTGTCGGCTAACGCTTTACTGCTCATGCCAGCCTCCTTGGCTAGCTCATACACCCTGATTTTACTCATCCGTGACTCCCGTATTGCGTCGCAAAAGTAAATTCACCTGTTAATAGACTCTCGGCCATGTGCCACAGCCCTGCGACAGGTAAATAATTTTATATCTCTTTGGTTAAAGACGAAACATTCTTTTCCATTTTTTTTTCTCTTTGAAAAAGGTTTGGTGACACCTCTTCTCATTGCAACAGTAGGCTCCGCGCCCAGGCTCTGACTGGCGGGGATCTTGAAGCGGTATCTCGCTCCGCCAAACAAACCGACAAAGCTCCTGTTTGGGCCTTTTTTTGCCACAAGAGACACAAGTTCTTTGAATCACCAAAGCCGTTTTTTCATCCCATGAAAGAGTATTCTTGGCTTAAAACCAATGAGATACTGCAGTTTCTTCATTGAAAATCAAGCCAGTCAAGCAAGCCTAGTCCTGTCCTTCCTCAATACCCGGGGTGTCGTCTTGTCGTTCGTCCTTTCCTGTTACCTCGACGCCACATGTTTCATCAACAGTTCCTGAGGCAGGAGAAGAAATTTCATTGGCAGGGGTTGGCCCTGCGAAAGGATGAGTTTTAGCCTCATCAATCAGTGCCTGGGCAAATTTTTCATCGATTGAACGAATAACCATCAAATCATCGAGACTTTTCTCGGCCAGTACACCGGAAGAAGAAATACCTTTACTTAACAGCTGGTCCGCCAGGGTTTCATCCACCCCGCGCAATCCCAGAAGTGACTGATACCCCGGATCGGCAAGATTGGCATAACGCTGTTCGCTTTTCACATCAATTCGCCATCCGATGAGCTTTGAGGCAAGCCGGACATTTTGTCCCTGCCTTCCGATTGCCAAAGAAAGTTGATCGTTGGGAACGACGACTAATAATGAGCGAGCATCTTCATCGGCCATAACCATACTCACATGAGCGGGTGCCAGGGCATTATAAACATATTTGGCCGGGTCAGGACTCCAGGTAACGATGTCAATGCGCTCACCCTGAAGTTCTTGAACAACATTCTGGACCCTGGACCCCTTCATGCCGACACAGGCCCCCACAGGATCGACGTCACTCTCCGAGGAGCTCACTGCAATTTTAGCACGGAATCCCGGCTCACGGCTCACTCCCATGACCCGAACTATACCTTCAGCCATTTCCGGCACTTCCAATAAAAACAACTTCGACAGAAACTCGTCACAAGTTCGTGATAAAATGAGTTGCGAATCGCGACTGGTCTGACGGACCTCTTTCAAGTAAGCTCTAATTCGGTCACCCTGTTTGAATGAGCGTTTGGCTATCTGTTGGTCTTTCGGCAATATTGCATCGGTACGACCAAGATTGACAACCATATTACCCCGTTCAAAGCGCTGAACAATCCCGCTTACCACTTCACCAATGCGGTCCTTGAACATATCATAAATAACCTCTTTCTCAGCATCCTTCATTTTATGGATGATGACCTGCTTAGCTGATTGGGCGGCTATTCTTCCGAGATCACTAATATTTTCCATTTTTTCCCCGAGTTCATCGCCAATTTGAACTTCAGGATCAAGCTTTATGGCATCAACGAGTGAGATTTCGGTCTGATCATCTAGTGCCTCTTCGACGACATTCCTGAACTGAAACACCTCGACTTCGCCGTACTCCTCGTTATAGCGAACTTCGATCTCGCGACGACTTCCGAACTTCTTCCTCGCAGCAGACTGAACGGCCTCTTCAATGGCCTCGATCAGCAATGTTTTGTCGAAACCTCTATCTCGGCTGATCTGGTCGATTATGCGTTTCAAATCTGAGAGCATTCTTTTACCCCGTTTTTATGACTTTCCGCTCCGCCAAGCGGAGAAATTTGCAATTTTCAAACAACCACTGGCCAGTCCTGCTCAGATTGTCAATCTGGCTTTATTAATCATTTCCAAAGAAAACTGAACCGAACCACCCTCGATTAATTTTAGGTATATCAGGTCGTCGCGTACCGCCTCAATGACACCTTCCAGCACTTTACGCTCTTCTATCTCATTGTGCAGTTTCACCCTGGCCATTTTACCTTGGAAACGAATAAAGTCGCCCAACGTTCTGAGTGGTCGCTCCAACCCAGGGGAAGAGACCTCAAGGTGGTAGGCATGATCGATGCAATCCTCGACATCGAGAAAATTCCCGAGTTCTCGGCTCACCTCGCTACAATGAGTGAGGGTCACCCCTTCTGCAGCGTCGATAAAAACGCGCAATACCCACCCGTGCCCTTCTCTTCGAAACTGAACATCAAAAAGCTCGAGGCCCATGGTGGGCAGAAGAGTTTGCAGAAAATCCTGCACCCTGTCTATAATTAATTGACTCATTCCCAAAGACCCTGTTGAACCTCTCCATCTGACGCTTTTTAGCAACAAGCTGGGGCTCATCTGCGGACATAAAAAAAAGCGGGCAGAGCCCACTTCCGAAAGCCGTCCCGCTACAACAGAAACAGGAGGTATTACAAGACCATCCGCCACCAGCTAAAACCGCAAAAAGATCCTGCATTTTAAGGACCAGTACGGGTTGCCACCAACACAGCGAATTATCCGAGGAGTAATTTAATCATACTCTCCAAGTAATGTCAAGCTGGAAGTCCATATTCGGTTACAGTTACGACCAGAACACCGCAACTTAGGTGATTTCCCTAGCCATTTCCCCCTTCCAGTCTCTGTCTTCAATTATGAGATGGCTAGGTTAAGGCCTGGTAAGCACACCCCATAATCACAAGAGATATATGTTATATTTAATATGTTACGCAATTATCAACAGAAAGATTTGACCTGAAATTTTAAATTTCTTCGACGAGCCAAACCGGCAAAAGAGAATAACTTACAGGTTAAAATCTGTTTGACAAACCAAGGTTGTGTCTTTACTTAATCAACAGTTCCGAGTACCCTCCTGGTTTTATCATATCTGTACCACAACAATGTCAGAGGCCATATTGTGCTGTATTTAAAGAACAATATATAATTTTCCGAAACGGCGTAACGATTTCAATGTATGTGTCACCGAGCCATTCCCATGCTCTTATTTTAGAAGTGACTACCCGTTTTACTACCCCGTTATAGACTTATTTCATGACCGATAAAATTCTTATTATTGCTGAAAAGCCTAGCGTTGCCGCAGACTTGGTAAAAAGCCTCCCAGGAAAATTCGTAAAAGAGAAAACCCATTTTGAAGGAGAAACCTATGTAGTCTCATACGCCATAGGTCATCTCGTCACTATTTGTTTTCCGGAAGAAATCGATCCGGCATATCAGAAATGGGACATGAACAATTTGCCCATTCTCCCTGAATCTTTTCCCCTCAAAGGCCTTGACGGCACCAAAAGTCAGTTAACCGCTCTGCAGAAATTGATTCGGCGCAAAGATATTACACAAATCATCAACGCCTGTGATGCCGGCCGCGAAGGCGAACTGATCTTTAAATATATTGTCAAATTCGTGTGGAACGCCTCAGTCGCTAGCAAATCCTTCAAACGGCTCTGGCTCCAGTCGATGACTGCAGACTCTATCCGAGCTGCCTTTTCCTCCCTGCGAGATAATGCCGAGATGCAGCCCCTTGAGGATACTGCCTTGTGTCGTTCCGAGTCGGACTGGCTGATAGGTATCAACGCTACCAGAGCCCTGACCGGCTACAACTCTCGCAAAGGCGGCTTTTTTCTCACTCCCTGTGGTCGGGTACAGACCCCAACTCTCTCTTTAATGGTAAAAAGGGAACGTACTCGCCAAGATTTTATTCCTCGTCCCTACTGGAGTCTCCAGGGGCTTTTTGGCTGCAAGGATCAATCGTACGAGGGAAAATGGATTGACGCAGCCTTTTCCCGAGAAAACGGCGATTCACTTGACCGGGCAGATCGCATCTGGAAGAAGGATGATGCCCTGTCACTTATCACCAAATGCACAGGAAAGCCTGCAACAGTTGAGGAGCAAAGCAAAAAAAACTCCCAGAGTTCCCCCCCATTGTACGATCTCACTTTGCTCCAACGGGAAGCCAACTCAAGATTCGGTTTTTCAGCAAAAAACACCCTAGCCCTCGCCCAATCGCTTTATGAAAGGCACAAGGTACTGACATACCCAAGAACCGACAGTAAGCACCTGCCTGAAGATTATCAACAGTCGGTCAAAGACGTGCTGCAGTGCCAAACAGCCTGGGAATTCGGAACCTTCGCTCAAGAAGCGCTCAATAAAAAATATGTCCACTCCGACAAGCGAATCTTCAACAACAGCAAGATTTCCGATCACCACGCCATCATCCCCACAACCATTCTGCCAAATCGCCTTACGGAACCTGAAGCAAAAATCTATCAGATGGTGGTTCAACGATTCCTAGCGGTTTTTTTTCCTCCTGCGGTCTTTTTCAACACCAAAAGGTTTTCCGTGGTTGCAGGGGAAACCTTTCTCACCGAAGGAAAAATCCTCCTTGAAGCCGGCTGGAAGGCCATTTATGGGACCTCAAGTGGAGACGGAACAGACCGAACACTGGTGCCATTGCAGATTGGCATCCAAGTGCACTGCAATGAAATTACTATCACCGAACACGAGACCACACCGCCGCCACGATTTAATGAGGCGACTCTACTCTCGGCCATGGAAAATTCAGACAAACTTGTCGAAGACGAAGAACTCGCCGACGCTATGAAAGAACGTGGTCTCGGCACTCCGGCCACCCGAGCCGCCATCATCGAAAAACTCATCAAGGAAAAATATGTAGTACGAGAGGGCAAGGACCTTACTCCCACAGGTAAGGCATTCGAGCTTCTTGCCATGCTGGAGGCCATGCAGATTGAGGTGCTTGCCTCTCCGGAAATGACCGGAGAGTGGGAATATAAACTCAACCGTATGCTGAAAGGCCAGTTTACCCGCGATAAATTCATGGCCGAAATTCGTGCAGTGACCCAGCAGATAATTGACCGGGTAAAAAATTTTGAGAAAGAGGAAGTCCGGCCCGAGGCAGCATTTAGCCCTGTGGATGGAATCCATTATTTTTCATCACCCACTGCCTATATATCTGAAGATAAAAAGATCCGCATCCGCAAAATACTGGGCGGTCGACGGTTATCCGACGAGGAGGTGCTTGCTCTCCTTCAGGGGAACACCATTGGGCCTTTCAATGATTTCAGATCGAAAAAAGGCAAACCCTTCACCGCTTCAGTCCGCCTTTTAGATAAAAAAATCGAGTTTATCTTTGCTGCTTCACTCAACGACCTTGATGTTGACACGGTGAAACAAGGCCCGATTCTTGGCCTCTCACCCCTTGACCAGACCAGGGTCTTCAACACCCCGATGGCATATATGTCCGAATCTGCCCTCGACGGCGATGATAAAAAGGGGTTAAAGATCAGCAAAACAATTCTTTCCAAAGAGATACATGAAAAATATGTCATGCAACTCCTTGCCGAAGGCAAAACGGAATTGATTGTCGGTTTTATATCGAAAAAGAAAAAACCATTCGACGCCTATCTCCTTCTTGCGAAAAATGGTACACTGAGCTTTGAATTTCCGCCTCGAAAAGACAAGTTGCAAAAATAAAACAAATTGACAGTCCCCAAAGAAAAGGGCACAAATAGCTATGAAACCGATTAAGAAAGAATTATTACAAAAAAGTGGGCACGAACTCGCACAAATCTGCGCCGGTGCAGCACTCGATACCCAGGCAGAAGAACTATTGATCCTTGATGTTCGAGGTTTGGCCACCTTCACTGATTATTGTGTCATCATGAACGGCAAATCGACACGCCACGTCCAGGCTTTAGCTGAGGCAGTTGAAAGAGCTGTGCGCTCCAAGCGGGTGCAGGCATCTTCAGCAGAAGGGCTTATGGAGGGACTGTGGGTTCTTCTCGATTTTGGCGACGTTATTGTCCATATTTTCTATCATGAACAGAGGAAATTTTACAACCTGGAAGGTCTTTGGTCTGATGCCAAACGCGTCGCCGTAGAAGCGGTATGATTCTAGTGATTCCAGGTAATAATCTCTTGAACCGAACCCCGATACAGGGGACTAGTCACTTATCTAAAATTTTTTGCGAAACCATGCAAATATTTTTTTATGAGTGACTAATGTGAAAATTTAGGATTATGCAATATCTAAGCACTCGAGGCAAAATTTCCCCAATACCGTTTACCCAGGCGGTATTGATGGGACTTGCAGACGATGGGGGCCTCCTCCTCCCGCGCACCATCCCACGCATCGGCTCAGATACTTTTGCCTCCTGGCAAAAACTGAGCTATGCTGATCTGGCCTTTGAAGTCATGTCCAGATTTATCGACGACATTCCAGTCAGCGACCTGAAAGACATTATCAACAGATCGTATGCAACTTTCACAACCAAAGACGTCACTCCGGTTGTGCATCATGGAGATCTGCATATCCTCGAATTATTCCATGGCCCGACCCTTGCCTTCAAAGATATCGCCCTGCAGTTTCTCGGCAATGTCTTCGAGTACCTGTTGAACCGCGACAACTCGGTTCTCAACATCATTGGAGCTACTTCCGGCGACACTGGTTCTGCCGCTATTTATGGGGTTCGCGGTAAAGAGCGGATCAATATATTTATTCTTCACCCCCATCAGCGCGTGAGCCCGGTGCAGGAAAAACAGATGACCACCGTTCTTGATGACAATGTCTTTAACATTGCCATCCGCGGTTCTTTTGACGACGGCCAGGCAATAGTTAAAAAAATATTCAACGACATAGAATTTAAAACCAAATACCGGCTTGGGGCTATTAATTCAATCAATTGGGCCCGGATCCTCGCTCAGGTAGTCTATTATGTTCGGAGCTGCCTGCATGTATGCAGTCACGAGAAGGATTCTTCCGTCGATTTTACCATACCCACCGGGAATTTTGGTGATATCTTTGCAGGTTTTATTGCCAAAAAAATGCTTCCCCAGGGCACCATTCGTCAACTGGTCCTGGCGACAAATGACAACGATATTCTCTGTCGCTTCGTCACCAAGGGTGACTATTCGCTGGCACAAGTGAAAGTCACCTCCAGTCCGTCCATGGATATCCAGGCTGCTTCAAATTTTGAACGTTATCTATATTATTTGCTAGACAGCGATCCATCCCACACCCGCGAATTGATGGAGGAATTCAGCAAGAATGGTAAGATTGATCTCTCCGGTCATCATGACCAGATTCGTCGTGATTTCGTTGCCGCAGCGGTATCTGAAATTGAGGTGACGGAAACCATAGCCAGCTTTTACAAAGATCACGGATATATTCTCGACCCACACACCGCGGTCGGTGTGAAAGCAGCACTGAAATTCAAAACGGTTGGCATTCCCATGGTCTGCCTGGCTACTGCCCATCCTGCAAAATTCGGCGGAGTAGTAGAACAAGCCCTAGGCAGGCTGCCCGATACTCCAGATACCCTCGCCGGCATTATGGAAAAACCTTCACGTTGCGAAATCATGGATGCTGAAAAAAATGAAATCCAAGCATTTATTGCAAAAAATTCAGGAGCTCCTCAACCCGTGTAAGACAGGATTCTTTTTTTCTGCATCCGGTATTTGGATTTTCTGACTCCCCTGGAGACGAGTTGTACTTTGCCTGGCGTAGCGAGTCTTGACAAGACATTGAGACTACTCTAATGTCTTGAGAATTAACTTGGTGTTTGTTGCAACTTCAGCAGAAGTTGTTTTTCATTTGTCGTCTTGAGAGCGAGGTAATGTATGTTTGGACTTGGTATGCCAGAACTTATTGTTATTCTGGTGATAATAGTGATCATCTTCGGGGCTGGCAAGCTTCCCGAGATTGGGTCAGGCATTGGCAAAGGTATTAAGAACTTCAAGGAAGCTACCAGGAAAGAGGACGATTCGAAAAAAATCGACGAATCCGGCAAAGACAAAGATACTCAGGCCTGAACTCAACTCAACACCGTTCAAATCCCGATAAACGACATTCTTTTTACTACTCCCTTAATGGGTAAACTTGTTTTCAAGAAATAATTGACGCAACACTTTTTCTTGGAGACTAATCATCGGAGGACACCATGTTTGGACTTGGAACCCCTGAACTTATTGTTATTTTGGCCATCGCTTTTCTAGTCTTCGGGGGCAAAAAACTTCCGGAAATTGGGGCAGGACTAGGCAAGGCAATTAGTTCTTTTAAAAATGGACTCCGGGATGTCGAACAGAGCGGCAAGGGCATCCTCAACGACATTCCCGGAGTACAGGAAGCAGTCGAAGTAAAAGCCCAGGTCGATCAAATCAAAAATCTCGGCAAGATAGAAAACGTTCTGAAATAACCAATCTCTTTTTCCTCTCTTGGGATCTTTACCACTGCACAATTTTCAGGTAACTACATTGGCAGTTGTTTGTTCAACGGGAATCCTCATCTTGTGCAAGAGGACACGTACTGCCGCTGCACCCCGGTTTCTCTATTCTGAGACCGGGCAGCAACTGTTGTACCTTTCCACCACCTTCTATTTGCAAATAAAAGTGTCTATTTCTATCGCCTTTTATGAACATTTTCATTTATCCTTTCAGACGACAAAACACTCCCTAATCGCATCAATTCTAATATTCTTGACTTTTTTGTCGTAACTGGATAAATCGTTCGTGTCAATAATACGTTTTTGTATTTGTATTTGTTTATCCCGCAGGATCCCCCCACCAGATCTGCATCAGATAGACTTTCACACCCTGCCCTTAGGCAATTATCATCTCATCTGGAGAAAAACATGTGTCGTTTAGCCTTAAAAACTGCCAGAGAGCCGTTTTCTCCCTACGAGGTTCTTACCGCGATGGAGGCCATGAAAGAGGGGTACGACGGCTCCGGTCTCGGCCTCCTCCTTCGGGGAATGGAGTTTGAAGACTTCAAGTACAATCCTCGTTTCCCCATTCTTTCAGGGATTGCCCATACCGAAAAAGCCTGGCATCGCATGACCGACTATATGGAGGAAATGGAATACGAGCTTAAATATGATCACCGTTTCGCCATGCGACAGGAGTTAATCGAGGCGCAGGATCGATATCGTTATTTTATGCGTGCCTATCGTATGCCCGTGGAGTTTCGGGACAAGAGCGATGATATTCGCGAAGCAGAATTGCTGCGTGCTCGACTGGAACTCAGGAAACTCAGCACCGAAGAAGATTCTCTGACCATTTTTTCCTTTTATCCCGACGTGGCCATGATCAAAGAAGTGGGCTGGCCGATGCAGATCGGCGACGCGCTGTGCCTGCACGACGGGCAACTGAAATCCCGAGTCTGCATGGCGCAGGGGCGACAGAACACCAACTACGGTATTAACCTCTATGCTTGTCATCCCTTCTTTATTCAGGGCATCTCTACTATGACCAACGGTGAGAATACTGCATTTGTGCCCATTCGCGACTGGTTGCTCGGTAAAAAATTTTCCGGATACACCGGCTACCAAAGCGATAGCGAAGTCTTCACCCATATTCTCCATTACACATTGAAACAATTAAAACTTCCCCTACAGGCCTACAAACACATTATAACCCCATTGAATAACAACGAATTGGCCAAACACCCCCAGGGAGAGTTCCTTGCCGGACTGCGTCAGGTCTGTAAACGATTGATCATCGACGGTCCCAATGCGGTTATCGGGACACTTCCCGACGAAACCAGCCTCCTGGTCATGGACCAGAAAAAACTCAGACCGGCTGTGGTCGGCGGACGAGATGGTGTTTGGGGAATTGCTTCAGAGATCTGCGGGGTCCAGGCGATGATCCCAGACCGGGACGCTTCCCTTGATTTTCAGCCGATGCGCGAACATACAGTAATTATTCCCCCACATAGAAAGGAATTAGAAATATGGTCTCAGTACGATCCGTTTCCATTACCCCTAGCAGCCTAACAACATCCGATCTCCCGTGGATTATTGAACATCGCGAGGACAGATGCACACTCTGCGGCAACTGTACCGCCGTCTGTCCAAAAGACGCCATCCATCTAGCGCACATGCGGCAAAGAGTGCCCAAGCTGGACGTCTTCAACAAGAACCGCGGCAACGACTATCGCACTTTTACCGGCATTCGCCAGGAAACCGATTCGGCCAAGCTCTGCATCGGTTGTGGCATGTGTTCAATGGTTTGTCCCAATGAAGCCATCACCCCTGTTCCCGGTACTAATGAAAACCGCACGTTCTTTTTTGAAAATCGAAAAGGCGAACCAATGAAGCGTGGCGGACGACGCAATGCCACCGGCCCGACCCTTCTCGACCGCATCATGTTTCATCGTATCTCCATGCTCACCGACCCAGCTCTCGATGCCGGCAGACATGAATTTACTACAACCACGACCCTTGGCCGCGTTCTCTCCCCGGAAGAATTTCTCCAACGAACGATAAACGGCGGCTGGATCCCCCCGACTCGAGAAATTTTTCCCTTTATTATCGGTTCGATGTCCTTTGGTGCCCTATCACCGAACATGTGGCTTGGTCTGCTTCAGGGTGTCGCATATTGCAACGAAGTCCTCGGTCTTCCGGTCGTCATGTGTACCGGCGAGGGTGGCTGCCCGCCGTGGATTTTGCGTAGCCCGTATCTGAAATATATCATCCTGCAGATCGCCTCCGGTTATTTCGGCTGGGATGAGATCATCCGTGCCATTCCCGAAATGCAGTGCAATCCGGCGGCGATTGAAATCAAATACGGCCAAGGGGCAAAACCCGGCGATGGTGGCCTGCTCATGTGGCACAAGGTTTCCAAGCTCATCGCTCGGTTACGAGGAGTACCCGAGGGCGTTGATCTGCCTTCACCTCCGGTGCACCAAACCCTCTACTCCATTGAGGAGAGCGTCATGAAAATGATGCAGACCCTTTCCATGGCCTTCAATCACCAAGTCCCGGTTTACCCAAAAATCTCGGCATCCACCTCGGCCAAATCAGTTTTAAATAACCTGGTTCGCAACCCGTATGCTGCAGGTCTGGTCATTGACGGCATTGATGGCGGTACAGGAGCTGCCTATAATGTCTCCATGGACGCCACAGGTCATCCCGTTGCTTCCTGTGTACGCGATTGTTATCTCGATCTTGCCAAACAAGGCAAGCAGAATGAGATCCCCATTTTCGCTGCGGGAGGAATCGGCAAAAACGGCAACGTCGCCCAGAATGGCATGGCTATGGTTATGCTCGGCGCCTCCGGTGTTCATATCGGCAAGTATATAATGCAGGCCGCCGCCGGTTGTCTGGGCAACGAAAAGAACCGTTGTAATGTCTGTAACCTTGGGATCTGCCCGAAAGGCATCACCAGCCAGAATCCGAAACTCTATCGACGTCTCGATCCAGACAAGGTAGCGGAGAGAGTTGGCGAAGTTTTCATGTCGATCCATACCGAGGTTAAGAAAATCATGGCACCACTGGGGCGCTCCCAGAGTCTGCCGATCGGCATGTCCGACGCAATCGGCATTGCCGACAGGGCTGCTGCAGACCGACTACACATACAATATATCTGTTAGTACATTAGAAATTCTTTTCTTGTTTTTTAAGAAAGAATTTCGTGAAAGTACTTATCCCCCCTTGTGGGGGGTTCGACATCAAGCGTTAAGATTAAGGCAGTTCACGGGATGATTTTCCCCTTCACTGCTACGACAAGGAGTTTCCAGTGACTACAACGGTTGTAAAAGGTCAGAATGAAAATGGTCAGCGTCTTAGCTCAATGGACTTTGAGAAGTTGGTTCGACATGCCGCTGCCTCCTCCGCCGACCTGCTGCTTGAATTGTATGGCCAGCATAATATAGGAATTCGCCTACAACGACAAGATGGCCTGAAGATCACGGTCAAAGGCCCATCCGGTCAACGACTCGGCTGCATGGGAATGCCCGGCACGACTATAGTCTGCGAAGGCTCCACCTCCGATGACGTCGGTTATCTCAACATCGGTGCGGAAATCACGGTTCTTGGCGACGCCACCAACGGTGCCTGTAATGCCATGGCCAACGGCAAGGTGTTTATCGGCGGCTCTATAGGTGCCCGCGGACTCACCATGACCAAGTGGAACCCTGAGTACACAAGGCCGGAACTGTGGGTCCTTGGCTCAGTTGGCGACTCTTTTGCCGAGTTCAATTGCGGTGGAGTCGCGGTAGTTTGCGGTATCAACCCCAAAAATCCTGAAAATGTCCTTGGATACCGCCCTTGCGTCGGGATGGTTGGTGGAACTATTTATTTCCGAGGAAAAATCGACAATTCCTATCCGAAAACTAATGCCAAGCTAACTGACCCAAGCGATGAGCAATGGCAATGGCTTACTGAAAATATTGTCGGTTTCCTGAAGAATATCCGAAAACCTGAACTGTTCGGCACCCTCACTGTCAGGGACGAATGGCATATTCTTATGCCCATTACTCCGCAGGAAAGGGCTCTTATGTTTTCCGGTCCCATGCCAATGGCCGAATTCAGAAACGAGCACTGGAACAAGGCATTTGGTGGGGATCCTTTAAGAGATCTGGCACCGGGTCTCGATCGCAGCCGCATCGATGTCATCGTCAGCGGCGAGTTGCGCCGAAAAAAACCCTATTGGGCTAATTGTGAATCGGCTGCCCCATGCACTTACTATTGCCCTGTTCATATCCCCACCGTCGATAGGCTCCGACTTATCCGTGAAGGGCGAATTGATGAAGCTTACCAACTCATCCTCCAATATACTCCTCTACCCGCCTCGGTCTGCGGAGCGGTCTGTCCCAATCTCTGTATGGAAAACTGCTCACGCGGTGGAGTTGATGAACCCATTGACGTCCAAATACTCGGCCGGGCGGTAAACACTCTCACCCCTCCACCGGTTGCCGACTCGATCGGCAAAAAGGTTGCAATTATTGGTGGTGGACCGGCGGGCATGAACGTTGCCTGGCAGTTGGCATTGGCTGGGATCGAGGCGCACATCTTTGAACAAGATGATAAAATTGGCGGCAAACTCGCCCAGGTGATTCCTTGGGAGCGCCTCTCCCAGGCTATATGGGATCAGGAAGTAAAACGATTCCTCGCGACTCCCAACATCAGCGTCAACCTAGGCGTAACGATGACCGAGGAAGTTTTCACGAAACTCCAGCGGGATTACGATTACATCGTCATCGCCGTTGGCACCCATACCCCGCGTCGGCTGCAATTCCCCGGCAATGAGAAGGTACTTACCGCCCTCGACTTCCTCAAACAGGCCAAGAGCAGTGTGCCGCCGACCGTAGGCAAAGAAGTAGTAGTCATCGGTGCCGGCAATGTCGGATGCGATGTCGCTTGCGAGGCATATCGCCTGGGCGCCGAGAAAGTCACCCTGGTCGATATCCAGAAACCATTGGCATTCGGCAAGGAGAAAATTACCGCAGAAGCATTGGGAGCCCGGTTCCGCTGGCCGGTGTCGACCCGTGAAGTGACCGATGCAGGACTTGTCGTTGATACCGGCGAATTGATACCTGCGGAGACTGTCATCATCTCTATTGGAGATGTCCCGGCCTTGTCTTTTCTCCCCAATACCGTTGAAACCGTTACTGTTGGCGGGGCTGCCTGGATTACCACGAACAAGGCTCATGTCACCTCCAATGGTCGCATACTGGCAGTGGGCGACGTCGAAAGGCCAGGTCTTGCCACCAACGCTCTGGGAGCCGGAAAAACCGCAGCTGAATACATTATAGCCAAGTGCAAGGGCCTTGAATGGAAGCCATTTGACAAACAGGTTATTTTACAGAAGGCTCTGACGATAACTCATTATATCCCGGTAGAATCAGGGAAATCGCAACAAGACCAGGCCGATCGTTGTCTGTCCTGCGCCTCATGCCGCGACTGTCATCTCTGTGAAACTATCTGTCCCACCGGAGCGATCAGCCGCAAAGACATTATGGTTTCGGACAATGACGACCGTTTTTCCCTTACAACGACATATGAATATATTTCCGATGATGACAAATGTATCGCCTGCGGCTTCTGCGCCGATACGTGTCCCTGCGGTATCTGGACGATGAATGCTTTCTAACCGACGAGACTTAGCAACGACAATAGGATAACTCGCTTAACGAAAAAGCGAGAAGAGCAAAGTTGACGAGAAGGGTTTCAAGCCGATAGTTGAAGCCCTTTATTGTTCAATCATCTACGAACCAGGCGGATAGTCACATCATATCTGGCAGTATCGATATCTGGAGGAAGCATGCTTCCATCCGGCACCATTATTGTCAGCACCCTTCCCCGCAGTGGATCACTCCCTTGTTTCGTTCGTCTTTCCCGTCCTGATGGTCCGGCGATTCCCTTACGGGGAGGCCGGACATGCAATAACTGAGCCTCCAGAAAGATCCCGCCCTTTGCCGGCAACTTCTGAGCCTGCTGCGGCAGAGGGGGGATAGAACCGATAATAATTTCCATATGCTACACTCCTTTTGTAACGGTTCCATCATTAATAACTCACCACCATAAAAACAGCAAGAAAAGTTATCACCCTGGTTATACGTTCTTTTGGCCATCCCGAGCACCCTTCTCGAAATGGATATGCCGGATGGCTTGCTTCAGAAAACGGTGGATTTGCCATATCTTCTGCTTGATCCTTTTCTTTTCCATAGAAGACCGTGTATTATTGCTGAATTGTTCACTCCAAGGTCCATCGCAGGATCGGCAAAACGGTTTTTCCAGACTGTAAACATTAAGCATTTTTCCCATACGATACCAGCCAGTCACTAGTGACTAGCCAGCCAGAAATCAGAACTATGACCGATCCACTCAAAAAGATCCTCGAACCAATAAAGGAACTCCAGAATATTCGCGGCATCGAACTGCCCATCGGCCTGGAATTTCTGCAGCTCGTAGTAACCGGCCCACCAGGCGCCGGCAAATCATATTACATTGAACAGATACGTGGATGGCCCAATGAAGGCTATCTCGATTTGACACAACGAAACTGGTGGAAAAATCAATCCCTGGTTTTTCGCCCAAGAGAAGTGCACCTGGGCTTACCCTTTCACGGGATCGAAGACGCTGTCACGGTGTTCGATAAAGAATACTTACACTCTCCCGTGCCTCCGGCAATTGATTACCCCAGGATCAAGATCCCCCCTGCCAAGACGTATTTTTTTCAAACCGATTGGCGCAACAGATATATTTTTGAATTTCTCATCCCTCCCGCCTCGACTATTTATCAGCAGCGCCTTTCCCGGCAAAGCGAAGGTTATTTCCCAGTAGACGACAACCTGAGTCTTGAAATGGTCAGACAGCAGGTTGCCGTGTATAAGGAAGTTGCCCTCTATCTCCATCGGGCCGGCCTCAATGTCTATCTCCGGAAGAGTCTTGACAAACCTCCAATGATCATCGCTGAGAAGGGTGTTGCCAGCGTTCCCCGCTGGACCCTTGACAAAAGTCCTCGACGACCAAGCCTGCGAACTACTGCCGGCTGGAAATGGCTGGTTCGCAGTCGATATCCGATCCGCTGGATCACCCTCGGGGGCCAACCGGAGACCCTCTTGAGTGCCGGACGCATAGCCCATGACGGTAAAAGCTTCGAACTGCTTCTCGGCGACACACGTTTGCGCTTCCAGCCGGAAATTCCCCTCGGGAGCAAAAAAAATACCGCCCGAAAAAACTGGATCATCAATACCCACCAAGGCTGTTCACATAAAACCATCAGCGGTTTTCTCCGCATCCGTGTTGGTGAAACAATTGTCATTGGCCGCGCCCATAAGGAATTTTGCCAGCTCTTTCAGCTAACTGAAAATGTGGCCGAAAAACACGTCAGCGTAACCAACCGAAAAGGTGATCTCATCCTCACCCCCATGGTCAGCGAGCAACTTACGCAAGTACAAAGGCTGGACGATCTTGACTACCGGGAACAGTTGGAACGCGGACGCCACAAGGCATTATTGGAAATCGGCAGGCTGTATGGTCAAAAGCTTCGTCCCCTACCACCGGCATTGGCTCTGACTACCCTCAAGGAAGTAAACGCACTCCTGGCCGCTGAACCTTTTCGCCCGACAAACCTCCAGGGGAGACCCGGCGGACTGGTCGAGATACCGGCTGATGTCACCCCGGTGATCATTGGAGATATGCACGCCCAAGTAAACAACCTCCTGAAAGTTCTCAGTGAAAACTGTATGCTCGATTGTCTCAGAATGAAAAATGCCGCCCTTATCATTCTAGGCGATGCCGTCCATTCTGAAATGATCCATGAAACTGAGAAATTTGACTCTTCGATGCTCATCATGGATCTCATCTTCCGCTTAAAATTAGTATTCCCCGGCAATCTCTTCTACATCCGGGGAAACCACGACAGCTTTGATCCGGAAATCAATAAAAACGGGGTCCTCCAAGGGGTTTTGTGGCGGGAGGCACTCCAGAAACACCGGGGTGCCGAATATGTCCGGGAGATGCAAGGCTTTTATGATGCGCTGCCCTACGTTATCCGCTCAGAAAGCTTTATTGCCTGCCATGCCGGACCGCCACGGGGTGCAATCACCAGAGATGACCTCATTAATATTGCCGGCAATCCGAATCTGGCTACTGAACTTGTCAGCACTCGCATGCAACGACCGAACAACCTGGGCGGATACACCAAGGGCGACGTCAAGAGGCTGAGAAAGGGTCTCGAACTCCCCCCAAAAACCCGTTTCATCGTCGGTCATACCCCGATGGATCCTTTTGGCAGTTTTTGGCTCCATGCCGGTTCTATAAAAAATCATCACATTATTTACAGTGCCCATGCCGAGGGTCCAAGTATAATCATTCGTACCGGAGATACTTTCAACCCTATCAGTTTCCCTGCGGAACCACTGGTGGATATCATTGATGACCTTATATAAACCCTTTAGTCTCGATTATGCCCATTACAAATCTGTCATTTAATGCCTCGCGCAAGGACATTCAACAGCCGGCAACAAAAACGTTGACTTTTTTTAAGAATCAATTAATGACACCGTCATCTTCTACCACGAATCGTCTCCTAAATGAACACCGCTCGTTCGCATGCCCATACTTTGCATAAACAGCTAAGGATATTCACCAGCATGTGACAAATCATTCTGCTCAGGAGGTTGCAGCTCTATGCCAATTTTATCTAATCGCCCTCTTTCCGGACTTCTCCGTGGGTCGCCTTTCAAACCCATACAGGAGCACATGCGCGTTGTTTTCTCATGTGTCTGCTTGATTCCACCCCTGTTTGACGCGGTTTATCGGGAAGACAATCTCCAGACTATCGATTTTTCGAATCAAATCAAAGAGATAGAAACAAGTGCCGACAAACTGAAGTCCACCTTCAGGTTGAATATGCCCAAGTCGCTGTTTCTCCCAGTTGACCGAAAAGACCTTCTTAGTCTCATCGGCGATCAGGATAACATTGCCGACACAGCAGAAGATATAGCGAAAACCTTTCTTTTCAGAGACATGGTTGTACCGGAAGGAATCAAAGTACTTTTGGATGAACTGCTTGAAGGGACGATGGAGATTGCCGCCGCTGCCAAACAGATGATCGAAGAGCTCGATGAATTGCTGGAGGTCGGTTTTGCCGGAAGAGAACTGGCCAAAGTGAGCCTGATGATTGCCGGAGTCCGAAGGAGCGAACATAATATCGATGACATCGTCCATCGGGTTCGCAGAAAGCTCTTCACCATCGAAAAAGACCTCGACCCGGTCTCGGTGATGTTCTGGTACCGAATAATCGATCTTGTCAGCTCTATTTCCGACCAATCGGAAAACCTGGCTGATCGCCTGCTCCTCTTTCTTTCTAAATAACTATAGGAATTTCGATGGAAATTATTGCATCATACGGCACTGTTTTCATTATTCTGGCAATTATCTTCGGCCTCTATATGACATGGGGGGTAGGTGCCAACGATCTGGCCAATGCCATGGGCACATCGGTCGGCGCCGGTGCCGTAACGATGAAACAGGCAATCTGTATTGCCATCATATTTGAGTTTCTTGGGGCTGTAGTGGCCGGTGGCCACGTCACTGATACGATCAGAAAAGGAATTATCGATCCAAGCGGTATTGCCGATCGCCCGGAATTACTTGTCTACGGTATGCTCGCATCTCTGTTGGCCTCCGCAATCTGGTTAATGATTGCCTCGGCCAAAGGTTGGCCGGTTTCCACCACCCATTCGATCATAGGTGCCTTGGTAGGTTTTGCCGTAGTCGGCATAGGTCCGGAAGCAGTAAAATGGGAAGGCCTTATTACTGTGGTGATGAGCTGGATTGTCTCCCCTCTGGTCGGCGGCACCATCTCCTTTCTTCTGGTGATGAGTACCCGCAAGCTGATTTTCGACACCGACAACCCTTTAAAAAATGCCAAACGTTATGCTCCTGCCTACATTTTTCTTGTCGGTTTCACCATCTCCCTAGTGACCCTCTTTAAAGGACTCGAGCATCTCCACCTCAAACTTACTACCTTTGAGAGTTTTGCCGCAGCAATCGGATTTGGCCTCTTCACTACTCTCATCGGCTGGTCATTTATCCGTAAGGTTAAAGACGATCCCACCGCCAACAGATCCTTCGGCTTTGCCAGTGTGGAAAAAGTGTTTACGCCGATGATGCTTTTCACCGCCTGTTCCATGGCTTTTGCCCACGGCTCAAACGACGTCGCCAACGGCATCGGGCCTTTGGCTGCGGTATACAGCATTGTTAATTCCGGGGGTGAGGTTATGCAAAAGTCAGCCCTCCCTTTCTGGATCTTGCTGCTCGGCGGCTTCGGCATCGTCCTCGGCCTCATTACCCTGGGGTATCAGGTCATGCAAACCATCGGCAAGCGTATAACCGAGCTGACGCCGTCCCGTGGCTTCTGCGCTGAACTGGCGGCAGCGATTACCGTCGTCGTGGCTTCACGAACCGGACTCCCCGTTTCAACCACTCATATTCTGGTGGGAGCGGTCCTGGGAGTCGGCCTAGCCAGAGGAATCGGTGCTCTCGACCTCCGGGTAGTGCTCAATATTGTGATTTCCTGGTTGGTAACCTTGCCGGCCGGTGCTCTTATGGCGATGCTCATCTTCTTTACATTGAAAGGCATTTTCGGCTGATCAGTCCGAGACCCTGCGTGATCGAAAACACGCAGACCAGTAACGCCGACGCTTTCACCCGAGCGCCAAGAGTTCCGCTACTGCTCGCGGGTAGCCAGCATAAAATCTCGCCAGATCGGGGCGGCGGCAACCCCGCCGCTCTCCCCCGAGCCCATCGGCTCATTGCCGTCATTTCCCACCCAAACTCCAGCTGTATACCTGTCGTCGTAACCAATAAACCAGGCGTCGCGATAGTCATCGGTGGTTCCGGTCTTACCACCCCTCACTCCCGGTACCTCGGCCACCACCTTACCGGTGCCGTCGGTTACAACAGACCGCAACATGCTTCGCATCTGCATTAAAACTCCGGCACCAAGCACCTTCGTTCGTTTTCTCTTCTTTTCAGGCAACAGCTGGGTGCCGTCGGCGAGGACGATTTTATCGATAAATGACGGTTCAATATACGTTCCATTGCCGGCAAAGGGGAGGTAGGCAGCGGTTATTTGCAGGATCGACACCTCAGTTGCGCCAAGGGCAAGAGAAAGATTCTCCGGCAAGTTAGGCCCAAGCCCGACACTTCGGGCAATTTTATGTACCGCCGGGTAGCCGATCATCTGCATCAACCGCACAGTGGCACTATTCAGTGAGTGGGTCAAGGCCTCGGCCAAGGTAGTCTGACCGTAATACCGACCGGAATAGTTATGCGGACTCCAGGGCTTGCCATTCCTACCGGTAATCGTTAGAGGGCTGTCCAGTATTGGCGAAGCAGAAGTCCAACCTTGATTCAGGGCCGCCGCATAGACAAAGGGCTTAAAGGTCGATCCGGCCTGACGTCGTGCCTGAGTGGCACGATCAAAGTGGGATAAGGCAAATGAGGTTCCGCCGACCGCAGCCAGAACAGCCCCGGTAGCCGTTTCCATACATACCAATCCCCCCTGAAGAAGCGTGTCGACATCTTTACCGGCAACGGTCTGCCGGGAAAAACTCGCCCGCACTCCCTGTCGAACCGCCTCAGCGCCTAAGTCCTGCATACTCGAGTCGAGATGGGTATACACCCGTGCGCCGGCAGTCTGCAGCGGTACCCCCAGAATAGCCCTCGCCTGCTTCTTTATCACTTCCAGATAATAGCCATTATCGTCGGTTGCCTGTTGGCTGCGACTATTCAAAACAATCTTTTCTTCAAAGGCCCTTTGCGCTGACTCAACGCCGACATACCCGTCGGCAACCATCCGATTGAGAACATATTTTTGCCGTTCCACGGCCCGATCGAGGTGATCGAACAGGGAATATCTGCTTGGTGCCTGCGGCAGTCCGGCTAGAAGGGCACACTCCCCGAGACTCAGACGGGACGAGGGCTTACCAAAATAAATTTGCGAAGCCGCTTCAACACCGTACGCCCCTTCACCAAGGTAGATCTGGCTGAGGTAGATATGAAGAATCTCGTCCTTATCCATGAGCTTGTCGATCCGCCAGGCGAGAATTGCTTCCTTGAATTTTCGAATATAGGTTTTTTCCGGGGTTAAAAGCAACGATTTAATAACCTGCTGGGTGATCGTCGAACCACCCTGGCTCCTCGCTCCACTGAGGAAGTTATTCATTGCCGCGCGCAGGAGGGAGAAAAAGTCCAGTCCCGGGTGCTCATAAAAACGACCGTCTTCAGCAGAAATGAAGGCTTTGGGTAAAAGCTGAGCCATTGCCGACAGGGGGATGACGGTCCGGTCCTCGATAAACATGCGGTCGACAATCCGCCCGCGCCTATCGTAAATAATCGTTGCCTGTGAGGGTGCATAACTCGCAACGGCGCTGATATCGGGAATTTTCAGACTAATTAGAAAGGATAGCAGCCCACCGATAAAGGCAGTCTGCAACAGGCAGACAACAATTAAAAATATCGAAATATGCTTTTCCGTATAGACATTCGGGCGACCTGTAGCATCCTTGGTCGTTTTGCCCTCTGGATTGTCTGGTTTTACTGGTGACACTTTCGCAACACTCATGGTAATATTTCACCTTTGCAGAAGGCAAGAGTTGCTTGCCAGCCGCACTCTAACATCTGATCATCAACTATCAATAAGAAAGTCTGAATTATGGCAAAAATCCGTATTCTTCCAGATCAGCTGGCCAATCAGATCGCCGCCGGCGAGGTGGTGGAACGACCGGCCTCGGTGGTCAAGGAACTGTTGGAAAACTGCCTTGATGCCGGCGCCGATCGCATTGAGGTAGAAATCGAAGGCGGTGGCACCCGGCTGATCCGGGTCATCGACAACGGCAGCGGAATGGACGAAGACGATCTGCTCCTCTGTCTCGAACGGCACGGAACCTCCAAGCTGACAACGGAAGACGACCTCATCGCCATTGCCACTCTCGGTTTTCGCGGCGAGGCCATTCCCTCCATCGGCTCGGTTTCACACCTCGCCATTACTTCAAGACCGGCCGAGGCGCCATTGGGCACAAGGGTTGTGCTGCATTACGGTAAACTCGTCAAAGCCCATGAAATCGGCTGCAGCTACGGGACAACCTGCGAGATTCGCAACCTCTTCGGCAATACACCAGCCCGACGGAAATTCCTTCGTACCGTTCGCACAGAACTCGGCCATATTGAGGAGGTTGTAAAAAATTATGGCCTCTGCTCCCCTGCCACAACCTTCATCCTCAGAATTGACGGACGGGACACCATCTCCCTTGACCGAACCCAGTCCATCGCTGAGCGTCTGGGCATGATCATGCACTATAATGGACCTTTTATTGAGGTCGGCAACAAAACCGAAACAGCGGGAAATCGCGAGATAACCGGTTATCTTATTCCACCGGAGAAAGTTACCCTCGGCCCTGCCAGACTCCGGGTCTTTGTCAACGGTCGGGTCATTCGGGATAGAATGATCATCCATGCGGTCACCGAAGGCATGCGCAGCTTTCTCATGAAGGGCAAAAACCCCTCAGGCCTCATTCATCTTACTATTCCGCCGACTGAAGTCGATGTCAATGTCCACCCTGCCAAACATGAAGTCCGTTTTCGCAACAGCAGGGAAATCCACGAGCTGATCAATCAGAGCGTTGCCAAGGCCATGCGCGATAATCAGGCAGAGATGAAAATGGCCATTTTTAGTATACACCGCAGTATCGAACCAACAGCCATTCCGCTTGACGTAGACCTTGTCGATATACTGTCATCATACTCATCCGAGCCTCAATCGTTATCGAGCGATTACACCGATGACACCCTGCCGGTGCCATCAGCCGCAAGCCCGGTGACACCACCTGCGCCAAAGCCTGATGCGACGCAGCCTCCTCGTCGGCAATCTCTTCTGAGTACGACTGAACCACTGCCCAACCTCGCCTCCCGGCAGAGCAATTATGTCTCACCGCCGGTTCCGACGAGAGCAGAACCGACTCCTCCATCCCACAATCTCCTGGTTATCGGCCAATTTGACAACCTGTATATTTTTTGCCGTAGCAGCGAAGGCCTTATGGTCATCGATCAACATGCCGCCCATGAACGGCTGCTTTATGAGAAGCTTCGCAAGCAGTATCAGGCTGCAAAGATCACTCGCCAAACTTTGATGTTCCCGGTGACGGTTGAGCTCTCACTTTTCCAGGCGCAACTGGTGGAAAAAAACGGCGAAGAAATCAATCGCATGGGTTTTTCCATCCGTGACTTTGGCGGCAATACCTTGATAATTTCTGCCATCCCTGCCCTGGCCGGCAACATCAGCCCGCGAGATCTTTTTTTTGATATTCTTGAAAAGTTCGGCAGTGAAAGCAGTGGCGGTGACAAAGGCGGCTGCCTTGATACCGTCCTCACGACAATGGCCTGCAAAGCTGCGGTAAAAGCGGGAACATCCCTCAGCGGACCGGAAATAGACAAGCTCTTAAACGACATGGCCAATGCCGACCTCTTCTCCCATTGTCCCCATGGTCGCCCGGTAGTCAAGCAGTTCACCCGGGATGATATCAAAAAATGGTTCTATCGGACTTGAGGCCAGGTATTATATCGAAGCTCAATCCAAGTAGATCAAAAAATGCGCAACACTTGCCGGCTGGTGGGAAATTTCCGGTATTGCGCGGCTCTGTTTTCCTGAAGACATTAGTCAATTATTTACATTTTCAGCTACTTACACTCATGGCATGGACTTTGCTTTGCAATTATTATCTTCACGATTCTAATCTTTACATCCACAGGAGAACACCGCCATGAACAAAACCTTACCGGCCATAATTATTGCGATATATCTTGCCCTCCCCTGCAAGGCTCTTTCCCTCACTATTCCAGAGGCCTCAAGATCCCCCGTTCCGACGATCATCTACTCACCTAAAAACAGTGAAACCCTCATTTTTCGCGGTACAGTACAAAAAACCGAAGACGGAGACGGCACCGCCCTCTACACCGAGCAAGCTGTCTATCCCCTCCTTGGTGGAGATTTCGCGATGATCATAGGTGAGGAAGTAAACATCATTGGGAAAATGGTAAGAGAAGGCAATATCGAAAAAATCATCGTAGCCCGTGTTCAATTTGAGAGGGAATAAATTCCTTAGCTCAAGAAAAACAAGAAACGAATTTTTTAGGTACTAAAAGAAAAAATCATTTAAACTCTATTCCAGGAAGGGGAAACGTGTTACCTTCAATAGCGAAAATCATACCGCCCGACAGGTCTTTTTCAAACCTGAGAGGCTTCTTTAAATCTTCGCTTAGCTCTAACACATGGTCCGAAAGCCTTCTTCCTTGCAGTCCTACCTCTTTGCCAATCAAAAACGGTCAATAACCTTCTCCCTTCTTGTTTTACTCCTTCTTTGTACCGGTTGCGCCGGACCAACTAAGACGAAAATGATGGAAGTCACAGCCTACTGCGGATGCTCCATTTGCTGTAGCTGGGAACGAGGCAGCTGGCGATGGTTGAAACTGGATTTCTGGAATAGGTACGTCAGTTCCGGTCCCCGCCGCGGCAGACCGTACAACGGGCTGACAGCCAGCGGTACAGTACCCTATGAACCGGAGGAGGGGCTCTTTTCCTTCGACAGTCTGTCGCGACCATGGATGATCCCTCTCCGAATAATCCTTTTCCCCTGGTACCTGCTGCCGAGTGACGGAACTATTGCTGCTGACACCAAGTATTACTCATTCGGCACCCGTATGTATGTTCCCGATTATGGCTGGGGAAGGGTTGAGGACCGAGGGAAAAATATCAAAGGCCCTACACGAATAGATCTGTTTTACCACTCCCACGATGATGCTCTCCAATGGGGCAGAAGAAAGGTGCGGGTGACTATTGAGCGCCCTTAACAACAGTCATTGAAAGATAAATATCGACATGGAGCTCCAATATGACCCTTCTGCCCATCACCATTCTACGGGTCTTTCTCCCCTTTGCCGCCGGCTATTTTCTCTCTTACCTCTACCGAGTAGTCAATGCGGTGATCGCTCCGGACCTGATTGCCGAAACCGGCATCGGCCCCTCTGCCCTCGGCATGCTCACGGCGATCTACTTTATCACTTTTGCGTCCTTCCAACTCCCCTTAGGGGTTCTCCTCGATCGTTTCGGACCTAGAAAGGTTGAGGCCGTACTGCTGCTTTTTGCTTCCCTCGGCGCCCTCATCTTTTCCCGTGCCGACCATCTCGCCGGTTTGGTGCTGGGTCGGGCCTTTATCGGTTTGGGTGTATCCGCCTGCTTGATGGCCGCTTTCAAGGCCTACACCCTGTGGTTTTCGAAGGACAAATGGCCCTTGGTTAACGGCCTGCAGATGGCAGCCGGTGGACTCGGAGCCCTGGCTGCCACCTCTCCTGTTGAGGCCGCGTTACAGATTACCGACTGGCGTGGCGTTTTTACCGGTCTTGCCCTGCTCACCTTGATGGCTGCGGCGGCGGTGTTTTTCATCGTTCCCGAAAAAGGATATATCGGCGGCAACAAGGAAAATCTGACCGACCAACTTCGCGGTATTCGGGAGGTTTTTACCAGCCCAATCTTCTGGGGCCTGGCACCTTTGACTACCGCCTCCCAAGCCGCCTTCATGTCCATTCAAGGCTTATGGGCCGGACCATGGTTGACGCATATCGGTAAACAGAGCCGCCCGGAAGTCGCCGGAGTACTTTTCTGGGTTGCCGTGGCCATGGTTGCCGGGTTTATTATTCTTGGCAGTCTGGCGGCAAGACTGAGCAGAAAAGGTGTGGGAGTCGGCACCACCTCGGTTATCGGCATGTCCTTGTTCATGGGAGTACAGCTCCTGCTCCTGCTAAACCCCACAGGCTGGATTTTCCCCCTATGGCTTGCCTTTGGATTTTTCGGCACCTCCGGGGTCATTGCCTATTCCGCCCTTTCCCAAACATTTCCGGTGCATTTGTCCGGTCGAGTGACAACCGCTCTCAACCTCCTGGTCTTCGTAGCAGCCTTTATCGGTCAATGGGCTATCGGTGCCATCGTCGGTTTCTTTTCACCAGGAGCAGGACAGCCACTTACTGCTGTCGGGTTCAATGCCGGATTCGGCTTGTTGCTTTTCATGGAGGGTGCTGGCCTTATCTATTACCTCATTACATCATCGGCAAAAGTGCTTCAGAAGAAAAGATGTGATACGGGATAACTCTCACCAGCCTCAACACCGAGGAGATGATGATAACAGATAAGGCTATCGTCAAAAATTTGGTTCATCTTTCATCTCCTTATTTTCATGACGTCCTGTCCAGGATGGCTCCTTGGACACAGGTTGATGAATACTTAAAAAAGCCACGGTGCACTCTGGCCACGAGATTTCTCATATTTCCGGATTTTATCGGCATGTAGCAGTGTCAAGCCAATGTCGTCGAGACCCTGCAGGAGCCGGTGGCGACGAAATTCTTCAATCGCAAAAGAAATGATCTCACCTCCGAGGGTGACTATACTTTGCGCCTCCAGATCGACCATCAGCCTATAACCCTGTCTGTCTTTCACCTCCATAAACAGTTGCTCTACCAGGGAAGCCTCAAGCACAATTGTCAGCAGCCCGTTATTCAGTGCATTATTGAGGAAAATATCGGCAAAACTCGGAGCAATCACAACCCGGATGCCGAAGTCGACCAGGGCCCAGACCGCATGCTCACGCGAAGAGCCACAACCAAAATTTTCCCGAGCCAGAAGAATTTCCGCGTTCTGATAGCGGACATCGTTCATCAGAAAATCCTGATTAATCCGGCGCCTACTGTTGTCCATGTAAGGTTCACCTGGATCGAGGTAACGCCAATCGTCAAACAGGTTGACACCAAAGCCGCTGCGATAAATAGATTTCAGATATTGCTTAGGAATGATCGCATCAGTATCCACATTGGCACGGTCAATAGGCAGCACCAACCCGTTGATTTTATTAAATGGTTGCATATTTACACCTTTTATTAATTTTTTTTCGGAGAAAATAACTATCTGAAAGAACTTGTTTGCACCTCAAAAAGGTCTTCGCACATCGACAAAGTGCCCTGCCACTGCCGCGGCCGCCGCCATCGCCGGGCTGACCAGATGGGTCCGGCCGCCCTGCCCCTGCCGCCCTTCAAAATTGCGGTTGGAGGTGGAGGCACAACGCTCTCCAACTGACAAACGATCATCATTCATGGCAAGACACATGGAACAACCCGGCTCGCGCCACTCGAACCCAGCCTCACGAAAAATCTTATCCAAGCCCTCGGCCTCGGCCTGCTGTTTTACCCCTCCAGAACCGGGAACTACCAGTGCCAACTTAATGGTATCTGCCACCTTTCGCCCCTGAACAACTGCTGCCGCCGCACGCAGATCCTCTATGCGACCGTTGGTGCATGATCCGATAAAAACCTTATCGAGAGGTATCTGCATAAGAGCAGTGCCGGGCGTAAGTCCCATATAGTGCAAGGCTTGGCGCATACCCTCGGCTTTAACTGCGTCCTTTACCGCCTGGGGATCAGGCACCACTCCGGTGATCGGCACCACCATCTCCGGCGAGGTACCCCAACTGACCATGGGCTGGATCAAGGTCGCATCAAGAGAGACGGTTCGATCAAATGATGCATCGACGTCACTGTGCAATTCTCGCCAGGCGACCAAGGCTTGCACCATATTATCGCCCCGAGGTGAAAAAGGGCGGTTTTGCACATAGGCTGCTGTCTTTTCGTCCGCTGCGATGAGACCTGATCGTGCTCCAGCCTCGATAGCCATATTGCAAATGGTCATCCGCCCTTCCATGCTCAGGTCATAAATGGCCTCACCGTCAAATTCGATTACACAACCAGTGCCCCCCGCTGTGCCGATTGTACCGATAATCGCCAATATCATATCCTTGGCTGTCACCCCCTGCCCCACCCGTCCATTGACGGAAACTCGCATCGATTTCGATTTTTTCATAACCAGACACTGGGTGGCGAGAACATGTTCCACCTCGGAAGTACCAATTCCGAATGCCAGGGCTGCAAAGGCTCCGTGAGTCGAGGTGTGGGAATCGCCGCAACCCACCGTCATCCCCGGCAATATCGCTCCCTGCTCTGGTCCGATGACGTGTACCACTCCCTGGCGGGGATCATTGATACCAAATTCGGTGATACCGAATGATTGGCAATTGTTGGTCAGGGTCTGCAATTGCAGACGAGATGCCGGGTCAGCAACAGGCAGACTCCGATCGGTAGTGGGAACATTATGATCTGCCACCGCAAGACTACTTTCCCGTCGCCAAGGTTGTCGCCCGGCCAGACGCAATCCTTCAAAGGCCTGGGGTGAAGTTACTTCGTGCACCAGATGCCTGTCTATATACAACAGGCAGGTGCCATCTTCATTCTCCTTCACAACGTGCGCATCCCACAGTTTGTCATAGAGATTTTTTGCCATGAGCTTTCTCCTCCTAATTTTTGCTGTTTGTTGCAGAGATTTTTTCCGCTTGATTTATTCTCCCCGTTTGGAAACAGCATAGATCTTCATTCACAATAACTCAAATTCATTATTTTCATAATTCCGATTCCAATGTAGAATAGGAGGATGGATACAAATACCCTGCAAGCCTTTCTCGCCGTAGCCGGCACCGGTTCGTTTTCCCTGGCGGCGGAACAATTGTTTTTGACGCAACCGGCAGTCAGCAAGCGTATTGCCACTCTGGAGGAAGAACTGGCAGCGAGGTTGTTTGAAAGGCTCGGCAAGAAAGTTTTATTGACCGAAGCCGGCCGGACACTCCTGCCTAAGGCACGGCATATTCTTCAAGAGATGGATGAGGGCCGACGTCTCATCGCCGACCTTTCCTCCGAGATAAGCGGTGTACTGCAACTGGCAACCAGTCACCATATCGGCTTGCATCGGCTGCCGAACATCTTGCGTGACTTCAGTCTCCGTTATCCTCTCGTGGAATTCGATCTCAGCTTTCTCGACTCGGAAACCGGCTGTGAGGCTGTGGCAGCAGGCGATCTGGAATTGGCGGTGGTAACCCTTCCTCAGGCCGCCACAGCCAAACTCCTCTTGCATAAAGTCTGGGATGATCCCTTGATGATTATGGTAAGCAAAGAACATCCGCTTGCAGGGATGCATGACAGCTTCACAGCCCTGGCAAGGTATCCGGCCATATTGACTGAGTCCGGCACAGTCACAAGGCGCCTGATCGATAGGCGCTTCGAATCCCTTGGTGTTAGCTTAAAAATCGGTGTGGAGACTAATTACCTTGAGAGTATCAGGATGCTCGTGTCGACCGGTTTAGGCTGGAGCGTCCTGCCGTTGAGTATGTTGCACTCTGAACTGGTTTGCATCGAACTGCCAGGGGTACAATTTCATCGCGAACTCGGTATGGTGACCCACTCCAAACGAAGCCTCTCGCGAGCGACACAGGCTTTTTGTAATATGCTGTTGACGATCGCCGGTGAATGCAATACAAACCGACAGACCCTTTTATCCTCTAAGTGCCTTGCGAGGGAGAAAAATCCGTAATCGAGACAGACAAGAATGGCCAGATTTTTAGCGGCGCCAAAACTCCCAACAACCTGACAACAAGAATATGACAGTAAATCGAATAACCACCATTATCGGCGGCGGCCTTGCCGGCTGTGAAGCTGCCTGGCAGCTTGCCTCGCGTGGCTGCAAAGTGCGACTCATCGATATGAAGCCGCACAGATATAGTCCCGCCCACCACTCAAACAATCTTGCCGAACTGGTTTGCAGCAATTCCTTCAGGTCAAATGATCCGACCTCGGCCGTAGGATTGTTAAAGGAAGAGATGCGGCGCTGCAATTCCCTGATCATCGCCCAGGCCGAAGCAACCGAAGTCCCGGCCGGAAAAGCGCTGGCGGTTGACCGGAAGAGATTTGCCGCCCGGATCAGTAGTATTCTCGCCGACAATCCGCTTATTGAAATTGTCAGAGAGGAGATCTTGACCATTCCTCCGCCATCCGCTAGCCCCACTATTCTCGCCACCGGCCCGCTTACTTCCGAACCGCTGGCCATAGCTCTAGCCGCTCTCACAGGCAAGGAACGATTGTCCTTTTACGATGCCATCGCCCCGATTGTCTACGCCGATTCGCTGAACATGGATATCGTCTATTGCAAATCACGGTATGATGACGGACCGGGCGACTACCTGAACTGTCCGATGGATAGGGACAGTTATCAACGCTTTATAACCGAGCTGGCTAATGGCGAATATATGCCACTTAAGGACTTCGAGGACGTCAAGTATTTTGAAGGCTGCCTGCCCGTGGAAGTCATCCGCTCAAGAGGCGATGAGACCCTGCGCTTCGGACCGATGAAGCCGGTCGGACTAGCCGACCCCAAAACCGGCCGGGATCCCTTTGCCGTCGTCCAGCTGCGAAAAGAAAACAGGGAGGGAACCACCTATAATATGGTGGGATTCCAGACCAAACTCACCTACCCGGAGCAAAAACGTATCTTCCGCCTCATCCCGGGCATGGAAAACGCCGAGTTCGCAAGACTCGGATCGATTCATCGCAACACCTTTGTCCTGTCGCCGGCACTCCTGCAACCTACTCTGCAATTTATTGAAAGGCCGGATCTCCTCCTTGCCGGTCAGCTCTCCGGTGTTGAAGGCTATGTTGAGTCGGCGGCCATGGGCCTCATCGCCGGGATCAATGCCGCCCGGATCGTCACCAACCTCGTTCCGGTGATTCCACCGGAAGAAACGGCTTTAGGAGCACTGATCAAACATCTTACAGAAAGCGATCCAAAAAAATTTCAACCATCAAATGTCAACTTCGGGCTCTTCCCTAGTTGGGAGCAAAAGGTCAAAAAGAAGATACGGGGCTTGGAACGCTCTCAGCTTGCACTTGCAAAACTTGAGCAGTGGCGGGAAACCGAGAAAATCTGAGGCTGCTTATTCACTCTCCTCTACCGGGTGTTCGGTAAACCCCCAATAAGGATAATCCTGGCGGTAATCAGCAACACGACCGGGGCTATATTCCCGACTGGCCACCAGCCAAAGAGTGCTTTTCATTGCCTTATCCCCCGTGGCAATACCGGTTTCGAGAATATCCGGATACAGCACCATGGCGTTATCGGCACTGTATTCGATATCTCCGGACCCTTTGAAGACCCCGAGGTGTGGCTCCTCCCGGTAGGAACCGGCGACTCCCCGGGAAAGTTCGGATATCACTAAGAAAGAGACATGCAGATCGTCGCGCATCGATTCCATTTGCCGTAACCAGGCATCGATGCCGGTACGCCGTTCAGTAAATTCGTTGAATGGCAGCTTGTGCAGACTGTCGATTATCACCACCGTATACGCACTTCTTGTTTCGTGGCGAATGAAGTCGATATGTTTGCGCATCAGTTCGGGAGTAACCTTGCGATCATTAATAACTCTCCAGAAAAAGAGCATCTTCTCAAGACTTTTTGTCGCGGCCTGGGCTCTTTTCTTTTGCTCTTCCGATCCGGTTTTCGTCCGAAACTGACCGGTTGACAAGCGAGCGAGGCGGCAGAGGGTCCGTTGATAGATCTTCTGTCGGCCGTTTTCAAAGTCGTAATAGAGGACCGGAATATTTTTCAAAGCCATTTCGGAGGCTATCTGAATGAGGAAGGTTGATTTGCCGACCTTCGGTGCCCCACCGATAACATTGATTCCATGAATACCACCAACCGCCTCATCCAAAAGTGAAAAACCGGAGGTAAGGCTCTTGAATTCCTCGCCCTGCTCCTGCTCAAGGGTTTGTAGAAACAACTGAAATTCACGCTGCGGCGAAGTAAAGGGCGAGAAGGCTCGGGATTGCCTGACCATCTCACTAATTTTCCCACCAAACCCCTTTCCCGAATCCTTCGCCAACCGACGAAGGGTAGAGTATTTTGGTGCATTCGGCTGCCAGGTGAGTATTCTTGCCTTATAGCCAACCCTTGACGCGAGATTGCGAGCCGCGTTCTCAGACTCTATACTATTGCCAATGGCGATAAAAAGCGTTTTCACCTTGGCAAACAAGGTGGCGGACAGCTTTTCCAAAGCCGTATAATGGGCAACGGCCACTCCGGGAAAGCCAAGCTGCTTCAAGGTCAGGAGGTTTTCTTCGCCCTCACAGAGGAAGAGAGCCCCGTTTTCACAACGATGTATGTCCTCGATATTAAAAACATTGAAAGGGTCTTTACTGAAGTCTGGGTTACCGTGCCAGAAAAAATCTTCCACCCGGTCCGGGTGAACACAACGGGCAGAGTAGCAGTTGCCGTCATCCTGAAAATACGGATACACCAGATAACGACCATTGAACCCGACCCGCATCTCCAGGAGAACAGACCGGCCTATTTCACTGTCTCTAAAGGAACGATACAGTTCATCGGTAATCCTGTCTCGGTAGGCGACTATTTCATCGTTAATGTTTTCCACCGGGAATTCAGGCTGCACAGCGGCAGTAGTCCCCTGCTCCGGAATATATCCCGGCACTTCACTGAGGACAATGGCGGCGAGACGGGCGAACCACAGAGGAAACCCACCGGGAACACAACGGTTCTGGCAACGAAAATAGCCATGGAAGAAACTTTGGCGATTTAAAAATACAACCAAACGACCACTTTCAAAGCCATGTTCCTTACAGAAGGGACAGTCGGCAGTCAAGGTTTCCTGCCATTCCCCCCCAAGATGCCTGAGATAAAACTGAGAAACGAGATCATTACCTTCGGTCATGGCATTCCTCGCCAAACCTTTGTCGGCAAGATCCTTCGTTATTAATATGGATCATCGTGCAGGCGCATTGCGATGCGCCGCTTTAATGATTTCTTGAAGTTTTCTATTGCTCAAGGCCGCATCAAATTTGACATGAACGGAATAGTCGCTCTCTACCGCATACGTACTGCGAACCGCAAGAATATCACCGGAAATCAGAGCAAATTCTCCAGGTTTTTCCCCAGTCGGCAACTTCATTTCAACCTTTCGCCCCAGGAGGAGGCGAGCATTCTCTTTCTTGGAGATCCGCACCTGATAGGATACTCCCCCTACGGAAATATCGGACAATTCGACCATGGTATCTACGCCGATACTCTGTCCACTATTGTCCACCAAAGTCGTTTGCACCCTCCCGACAATATTATGCCGCTCCTGCAGTCTCCGATCCTGAGCACTCTTTTTAAGGCACTCCTCTATATTCTCGAACTTACTGCAAAAATCCTGAAGTTTTCCTTCAAGATCGGGAAATGGTTCGCTCCAGGCTTGGAGTTTATCCATTTTCAAGGAGGAGATCTGGGACGGGCCGACGCTGGCGACGGATATTGTCCAGACGGAGGCTTGGAAAAAGGCCCCGGCACCAAAGATTTCACCGCTTCCCAGGGTTTTGACCAAGACTTCCTTATCCTTATCGGCAAAGTAGAGTTTGACCTTCCCGGTATTGATAAAAAAAAGCGAAGTCTGTATAACCCCCTGGCTGATAACGATCTCTCCATCCAGATACTTTTTATGTTTCTGGGCATGATATACAGCCGCAAATTCCTCCGTAGTCAGGCATTCGTACAACTTGCTCCAAATCTCCAAGTGACTCTTGTCAATTGCCGCCACTTTTTCCCGGTCTATAATTTCCGCCGCTTGGATAATGTGACCGAAAGCGGTCGCATCAAGCTCAATCAGCCACTCTCGAAGTTTTTCAGCTTGGGAAAAATTACGTATCCGTGCCATTTTTTCAATCATTTGAATCAGCAGATCCATAGCCGCCGGGTTATCTCCCCGAGCTAAAAGGGCACGAACTGTTTGCTCCTGAGGTAAGCCTGTAATTATTCGCTGATCCTTCGTTGGCTTGCTTAATTTTGCAGCCTGTTTGAGAGCATTTTTTCGCAACTGGCCGACTTGTTGATATTTTCTTCGAGCCTCCCGAAGATCGTTCTCCAGGTAATCGCGAGCTTTTTCCGCCGCATTCCAGACTTGCTCGGGAATGCTTTTCATCGAGCGATGTCCCCGTGTCTGGAGAAACGACTCAATCCCTTTAAACGCCTCGGCATTCGCACAGCGCCCCAAGGTATCGAGGAGCTGTAAAAGAATCTCGGTGCGATTCTTGTCGCTAAATTTTTCTCCTGCAGCCACTAATTCACCAACAAGCCGTGCCACCACCTCGTTATCGCAAACACTCCCAAGCCCGTCAATAAGTTGTGCTTTTATGAGTTCGGAAGAATCGGCCAAGGCAGCAAGGAGCAATTTCTTCCTGCTCTTGCCGCCGATTTTATAAATGCACAGAAAGGCCTCTCTCTGCACCCGGAAATCTTCATGATTAAAAAAGGGCAGCGCACTTTGCGCATCTTCCTCCCTGCCGGCCTCCCCCAGGAGTTTCAGAAGATTACGTTTGCCGTACCAGGGCATATGTTCAGAAAGCCGTTCCTGGATTATGGAGGTAATAAAACTGTTGTTGCCGGTAAGCAAATCGATGATTTTAATACGATCAGCTGTGTCTTCAGTATTGATGAGGGACTCTACGAGAAACCGAATTGCGACGGGTCCCTGGAGTACCAGACGATACCCGAGAGCCTCATCTAAAGGCGAAGCCAAACACTCAGCCAAAAGGGCCGGAAGCTTTGCCCGCTGAATTCCTCTGTCCTGAATCTTGACAATCGCCTCCTTGAGAACCGTTGACCTGCCGATTTGGCCACTGCGAATCATATAAAAAAAATTAAGGATATCATCCCCGCGCCTGTTGTCGCCAAGATTCCAACTAGCCTGCATTACCTGATGCAGAAAAGCAACTGCCTTTATCAAGAGCGCTTCTTCGATCGAGGCCTCCCGAACAATATCCATGAACTGTTTAAGAAAAATGTCAATAAAAGCGAGATGACCATCGGCAACAAGATTATCTCCTATGGAAATAGTCACCGATAAGAGTGTATCTCCGACCGTTTTGCCTTTTTCTCGGAGCTGTGCGGCAATTTTCTTTATAAGCGTTTCAGCATCGCTTTCAGCCTTGGCCTTAAGCATTTCGGTTATCGCTTCGGGGAGATACTGCACTAGCTCATCATTTTTCAGCATGTTCAGATTTCCCTTGAGCAAGCCTTGAATCCCCGTATTGATACGCTGTTTCTTTCGCGCCGCCTCACCTTCATGAATCAGCGCCTTGGCCTTTTCCTGGCCGAGATATTGTTTACCTTTGCCGGAATTCATAAGCCGCAACGCAGCCTTGCCGAAGAATTCCACCCGCGGGGATTTATCTCCCGCAACGAGCCGTGCTTTCGCCAACTGCTCGCGGAATAAGACAAAAATGGCGGTGAGATTCTCGCGGGTCAAAAACCCGAGCAAACCATCATAAAACTTCTCCCCGAAACCTTCCGGATACTCCTGGGACAATAGAACACATAGCGCCGGTTCGCGAAGACCTTCTACAAGCAAACGGGAAAGGCCAAGAATAACCTGCTCACGCTCCTTCTCCTCGATTAGTGCCTCAGCGCCCTTCAACATTGCGGGAAAGAGCGGTGATGCGACAATTTCGCCTTTCTTGAGAATATCCTGGAGAATATGACCGACACCTGCGGCAAGAAGCTCGACCGCGGAATCTGTTGCGGCAAGCCTCTCTCGCAGTTCAACTTGAATTGTCGATCTTTGGTCTCTTCCGCAGAGACAGGCCAGAAGTTCAGGGCGAACCTTTACCAATTTATGGGATCGTGATTTGACCGGTTCTGAGACATCCTGCTTTTCCGATGGTCCTTCCTGTTCATCCGGGAAATAGCTCGCCAATCCAAGGCTGGTAATGAAAGCCATTCCACCGCCGGCTTTTTTTATTTTTTCAATGGGCGTATTAAAAACATGGAGAATCTGCCCAAATGCAAACCGGTCCATCTCAGCTATAAGCAGCAGTTTTGACAGACCGAACATGCGTAATTGTCGAAAAATAACGAGATTAGGAAAGGAATCAAGAATTTCTTGATCTAATGGTTTGCCGGAAAGACAGGGTGAATCATTATGGAGGGAAAAGAGCAGTGGGCCTTTCTCGCGAAGAAAAAGCTTCAAACCTTTGTAGCCCCTCTCTACTGCATTGGCGACCTGGGGCGCTTCCGGAGGATAAAGACGGCTCGTCACAATCGCGTTATTGAGGAATTTCAGCGCTTCGACACTTTTTCCATGCTGCAAAATCCGGCCTGTTGTTTGACTTGCGCTCATCAATGCCTGCACCCGTTTTATTTTGACAGTTTCAAACGTTTTCTGGATATAATGCACATGGTTCCAACACCTTCATTCCCCATTGTAAACAAACTTCAATGCCGGTATGTAGAATTATCCAGTATACACCAGAGCGAGAAATGTCATTGCAACCCATCTCCCGCTTTGCTCAAAAAACCCGGCACAATAACGCCATATTCATGGAGCACCTGCAATACCTCGCAAATCGGCAACCCCACGACATTTGAATAAGAACCTTCAATGGCTTCCACCAGGCACGCTCCCCTTCCCTGAATAGCATAGGCCCCGGCCTTATCGAAACTTTCTCCGGTAGCCACATAGGCACGGGCTATATCTTCTGAAAATGCAGCAAACCTCACCTTAGTACTCACCGATTGAACAATTTGCACTCGTCGTTCACCATGGGTGACACAAAAACCGGTTCGAACCACATGCTCCCGCCCGGATAGAGCCATGAGCAGATCTACTGCATCCTCAGCGTTTTCCGGTTTTCCAAGGATTCTCCGGTCTAAACAGACCACAGTATCACCGCTGACAATCCATGCTTCGGGAAAATGTTCCCGTATAGCCGCAGCTTTCTCTAAAGCCATCCGCATAACAAAAGCAGTTGGATCCTCATCGGCTGCAGGATGCTCGTCAATTGCCGCAGTATGGGTGCTGAATTGCAACCCCATGTCCCGCAAGTATTGTTGTCGCCGCGGTGAAGCTGATGCCAGGATGATCTTTTGACTATTATAATACATTTTTATAAGTGTTCGCAGCTTTCCGGTACTCTCTCATTTATAGCAGACAACAGGTTACAATTTCAAGACACTCTATCGCAAATATAAGTAATGGCCCAAGAGGGCATCCATGTCTTTCCCCCATTATCTTGGGGCGAACCCCCTTATTTCTCGGCAGATAATTATTTTCTTGTTTTAACTTTTTTCAGTCTCTTTTTTCCCGATGCCACCAACTAAGTTATGCAAATATCGGACCATTTTCTTGAATAATTTTCGGGAGCTAGGATCGATTCACGGTTGAACGGTTCCGGCACCGCCATCAGAAGACCAGGCAGTATCCCTGACGATTCCGAACAACGCCAGATGGGAGTTGAATGGCTAAAAACCACTTTCCGGTCAATCTTCCTCTCTTGTTTAATACTTGGCGTAAGACAGAAACAGGCAAAACCTTTGAGTATCCTTGGCTGACTCGGCCGCAAAACAACACTAGCCGCCCAGAGAACTGACAATATTTGTCACAAATGACAGGAATTGCCCATGCAATGCGCTCTTCTCCACGCCCAACATCTCACCAAAACTTCGGGATTTTAACCGCCCTCGATGGGGCCAATGGGATTTGCAACTGATGAAAGTTTACAAGAGGTGCACCATCCCTGCAAACAATAAAACTACCAAACGATGAAACCATGCGGCGGGTGAAGAGTGCCACCTTATAGCAATAGGTTCATGATAAAGGCTTCTCTCTAATATTTCCATTTCCCCTGAAGACGATAGGCCAAAATCGCTCCAATCTTGGCCAGACACTCCATACCCAGAGAGAAAAAGGCATTCTTCTGAAAAAGGGGCGCGTAGCCTGGGCCGGAAAATCTTCATCAGCATCGTTGATGCAATAAAAAAGGCGTCCCCTATTTCCATCGGTGATGAGACAAATATAACAATTCTTCTATATGTTACTCATTTTATAGGTTACCATCTTTTGGAAATATGTGGACTTTTGGAATCAACCTGTTTTGCTACGTATAGCGGGTTGTCTTCTCGAAGATGGTCAGGAAATTACTTGGCTTTAAACTGGCTTTTTACTGTTTCGAGAATGCCTGCTGGCGCTCGGAACCCACGTGTTGCACGAGCCGAACATTCGTGTCGGGGCGCTCTGCCAATCAATACTACACGATCAAAGAGAACAGTGGATCGTCACCCGGAACAAATCATTGATGCAGCTTGTCGGTGCTCAGTGCGGCGTCATTCTGACACCCGACGGGGCAGCACCGGACGTGATCACCGTGGGCACGCTTGCTAACCGCTTCCACATTGGCCCACACCAGGTACCAAGTTTTCTCGCCCTTACTGAAGTCGGTTTGACGGGCTCCCTTACGACGAGGCAAGCGGTGCGTCTGTTGGAATCGGGCTGGACCCTCGACGCCATCTTTGAAAGCTTCGGCGCCTATCCAACATCCCCGAAAATCGAACGATACCTGTCTGCGAACAAAGCAGCCTTGCTTGAGCGGCTACAGGACTTGACGATCTGCTGCGGACAACCCAGGGCGGTCCCCTTCTCCCAGCTAGTCAGAAACGACGATAATAGCAGGAGCACGCTAAAGGCCTTTGGGTTTCCTTCCCTCGGCCGCCTTCTGACACCCCCGGAAAGGATTGAGCTCATCGCCACTGTTCGGGATCGCAATCGAGGGTACATCGCCATTGTGGATCGTGCCGGACTGTCACCGCCGATCGATTATTGACCCACCCACCGACGATTTGCTGACCCACCCTTTGTCGTTGCAGCGCTGCAACATTTTTCTTTCAAACGCCCTCGTTCCTTATTGGGAGGGGATTTGAAAGAAAAATGTTTTCGTTAAATAGACACTGTGCCACAAAGTGGGTGGGTCCGAAAAATAGCCCCTGGTGGGTCAGTTTTTAATCGGTGGTGACA
>JAZDOW010000002.1:0-3305 GCA_043798185.1 Pseudomonadota bacterium
AAATTAATTGCATTGAGCAGATCAGCAGTCAGATGGGAAAATAAAAAGAAGGGGAATGCAGGTTTTCAGAAAAAAAGAGATGGAGCCGGTGGCTCAGTTCTCGTTAGCGGAGGTGGCTCAGTTTTGATTAGCGTTGAAGACTTTGTGGCACAGTGTCTATTTAACGAAAACATTTTTCTTTCAAATCCCCTCCCAATAAGGAACGAGGGCGTTTGAAAGAAAAATGTTGCAGCGCTGCAACGACAAAGGGTGGGTCAATAATCGATCGGCGGTGACACTGATACTCCTCATTTCCCAAGAGGAGCTTATTCTGCTTGATATCGGGAGGCATGACGATGTGTACAAGTGAGGTGCACAATAGAAAAAAGGCTCTGTCTTGGGAAAGTCGGAATTTTCTAGTGCCCCTTGGCACCACCCGCTTCCTGCAGGGAACCTTACTCGCCAAAATTCAAGACTTGGGTTTTGAAGATCAACAGAAGGCCTATGCCGATATTCTAACCAATAAAGCTATCGAGTACTGTCAGCAGCTTGTTTTTCCATGCCATTGTTAGACGCGTTGTATCGGACCGGGATATTTGGCCACCTGTATATCGGCCGTCAGTAGCGTTATGCCCTCGACAATGGCCTGCGCGACGAGCAGGCGATCAAAGTGATCTTTATGGATTGGCGGCAAGGCCCCGATGGCTACCACATGCTCACTGTGGATCGGCAGTTCATGGTAGCCGTTGTCCAATAGGCTACGTCGCAGTACGCGTGGATCCACTTTGAAATCTTCACGGCCCAAACCGCATTTGATAACGATTTCCCACAGACTGGCGACGCTGAAGAATAATTCGTTTTCAGGTTCGCTCATCAGCATCCGGGCATCCGATGGTAGATATTCAATGCCTTGTGCTGCCCATAGCAGCAGGTGAGTGTCCAGTAGCAGCTTCATGTGCCCTCTTCAAACATCTTCACTATCTCTGCTTCGGCCATCTGGTCAAAGTCATCCGGCACGCTTATTTGTCCAGCCATAAAGCCAAACCGTTTGATCTGGGAAGGCCCCGGCGCATTGAGCGGAATAACCTTGACCAACGGCTTACCGGATTTGGCGATGACGAACGGCTCACCCTTAGCGGCTTGCTCCACCAGCCGAGATAAATGGGTTTTAGCTTCGTGAATGTTGTATGTCTGCATAATGGCACCTCGATTAGACTTGGTTTATTAAACTTAGTTTAATACGATCCGCCGCCATGTCAAGTTCGAATTGAGTACCTCCTTGTCGAACCAGCAAACGACACTGAATACAAGCTGGTGATTCACTACAACAACGAAATGAAGCCATTATCCGCAAAGATGGCAACCGATTGATTATTGAACCTATAAAGAAAAAAAACATTCGTGCCCTTTTAGCTAGCTGGGAACCTCTTTTCGATGGATTGCCGAAAATCGACGATCCCCCAATCGAGACTGAGGAGATTTTTTAATATGGCACAACTCAAGTACCTTCTCGATACAAATATTCTTTCGGAACTCATTAAACAACCGGATGGCAATGCAGCTCGAAAAATAGCTGCTCTAGAAAATGAAGATGTGTATTGCACAAGCATTATAGTCGCTTGCGAATTACACTATGGCGCACGGAAAAAAGCATTTCCAGCCCTGACAACCAAAGTCAATCAACTCCTTGAGACAATAGCCGTGCTGCCACTCAAACAAAATGTTGTGCAGCATTATGCCCTACTGAGAGTTGCTTTGAAACGTGCCGGCATTCCTATCGGCGGCAACGATTTATTCATTGCCGCCCAGACATTGGCCTTGGGCCTTATTCTCGTTACCGGAAATGTAAAAGAATTTTCCCGTATTCCTGATCTGATAATTGAAAACTGGTTGGCATGAGAGTGTTTGTGAAACTCCTAGACCCAGTAATAGACAATTTTGGGAAACTCGCTCAGAACAAAAAACCTGCTATAGTGGTTTGCCCGCCAAAAACCTTGCAGGATAGGCCCCAAGAAGCAGCACTGCTTTATTTGTCCGGTCATCGCTGCCAGAAAGACATAAAATTAAAACTTTACAGATTATCATTAAAGGAGGCAAAACCATGGAGATGAAAGCCCAGTACATCCGGTCTTCTAGTCAAAAGCGGCTCACCTTTGAGCCTTTGTTTATCCGCTGATAGCGCTGATATCACTGATAGTCTTTCAGCAAAAAAAAACATGCCTGCCTGTGCCGCGTTGAATGATATGCAGCGGGATACCCGGGAGAATGAGTCGAGGTCTTCTTAGCATAACTGGAACCGTCCACGGTAGCTGAAGAAAGCCAGAAAATCTGAGCCGTTCCCCTGTTTTCATAAAAGTTATTAGGAGACCAGCTATGGGAATGATATCAAAAGAAGAGTTAACGAATTTTATCAAGGAACATCAAACTGAATTCCTTGAAAAATACGGTGTATCAAAGATAGGCCTTTTGGGAAGCCTAGCGAGAGGAGAACAGACTGAGCAAAGCGATATTGACATTGCCATAGAAATGGCGCCAGGTCGTAAAAACCTCCATAATTTTCTGGAATTCAGAAGATTTCTTGAGATAAGCCTAAACAGTTCCATCGACCTCGGTCTCGAAGCCACCTTGAAACCTGCTATAAAAAACCAGATAAAAAAAGAGATTATCTATGTCTAGCCGAACGGATATTCTCTATATTACCGATATCCGTGAATCAATTGAGGCCATCCTCCTCTACACTAAAGGCATCTCTTTTGATGCATTGATAAGCGACAGGATGAGGTACTCCGTGGTAATCCGGGAGTTTGAAATAATCGGAGAAGCCGTTGGCAAGCTTCCGGATGATTTGAAAACGAACATAAGCAGGTTAATTGGTAAGATATCAAAGACTTCCGCAATTTACTGACACATGAATATTTTGGAATTGACCTCGAAATAGTCTGGAGTGTCGTCATTGAAGATCTACCGAAGCTGTATGACACAATCTTGAAAATGGAATTGGCAAATAGAAAATTGGGGCAATTTTTCCTTCAATTCAGGTGAGATCGAGCCATTAGAAAGAGAGTTTGCCAGGCGATCCGGTTTTTGCCTTGGAGTGGTCAGGCATCTTTCCTATGAAGATCACGGTGAATTAATCGTTGAGCTAACCCAACTTTTTGCGAATGATTCTCAAACTCCCCTAGAATCTGCATTTTTCATTTCCCGCAAAAATTATTAATCCGTAATATCAACCACATAAAATTTTGGGAATCTTTATAGTGCCATAAAATACATAAATATATTGACAAAATGATAATTTTTATGCCACACTCGCTGCCATGTATATC